>NZ_BAMV01000001.1 GCF_000963925.1 Acetobacter cibinongensis | reverse complement strand
AGATTGCAGATTACGGCATTGAGGGAGACCTCTTTGAGGTTGTGCCTCAGCTGACAGAAGAGTTCAGATAATCCTGTATAAAGGGAACAGTATCATGGAAGTAAGAGCTGCGGTTGCGTTTGAAGCAGGCAAGCCATTGGAGATTGAGACGGTTCAGCTTGAAGGGCCGAAGGCTGGTGAAGTTCTGGTTGAAATCAAGGCGACAGGTCTATGCCATACGGACAAATACACCCTTTCTGGCGCAGACCCGGAAGGCTTGTTTCCGGCCATTCTGGGGCATGAAGGCGCTGGTATTGTGCGTGAAGTTGGTCCAGGTGTGAGCCATCTGAAACCCGGTGATCATGTTATTCCGCTCTACACGCCTGAATGTCGGGAATGTAAATCCTGCCTTTCACGCAAGACCAACCTGTGCACGTCTATTCGAGCTACACAGGGAAAAGGGCTTATGCCAGACGGCACATCGCGCTTTTCGTTCAAAGGACAACCTATTCATCACTATATGGGTTGCTCAACCTTTGCGAACTATACGGTTCTGCCTGAAATTGCATTGGCTAAAATTCGTTCAGATGCCCCGTTTGATAAGATCTGTTACATTGGTTGCGGTGTTACCACCGGTATTGGTGCCGTGCTGTTCACTGCAAAAGTTGAACCGGGTTCAACCGTGGCCGTATTCGGGCTGGGAGGTATTGGACTGAATGTGATTCAGGGTGCCAAAATGGTAGGGGCCGATCGGATTATCGGGATTGATATCAACCCGGACCGTGAAGCAATCGCCCGCAAATTTGGTATGACCGATTTTGTAAATCCAAAAGACCTTGGTCCGAATGGTGATATTGTCGGCCATTTGATTGAACTGACCGAGGGCGGTGCAGACTACACCTTTGAATGCGTGGGTAACCCAAGCCTTATGCGTCAGGCGCTGGAAAGTGCTCATCGTGGATGGGGGGTATCTACCATTATTGGTGTTGCCAGTGCTGGGCAGGAAATCAGCACTCGTCCGTTTCAGCTTGTGACAGGTCGCCGCTGGATCGGCTCTGCTTTTGGTGGCGCACGCGGCAGGACCGATGTGCCAAAAATTGTAGATTGGTACATGGAAAACAAGATTAATATTGATGATCTTATTACCCATAAAATGCCGCTTGAACAGATCAACGAAGGATTCGAGCTGATGGCACGAGGGGAAAGCATTCGTACTGTGGTCGAATATTGATATAGTAGTCGCAAGACCAATATGCCAGTTTCGGTATAAATATAGTTTTAATGAAGGAAATTTCTGACTGTGAGTAATTCTTTGAGATAGAAATTAATTCTTGCTTATATTTGAATTTCGATGCCGCTATTCTATATAAACGATGCACGGCCCAGCAAGATGCCCTGTTAAATGGCAGGGCGTCTGTGGGAACCATAACCTAATCTGCATTTATTCTGGATGGTGCACACTACCGGATAAAATCTCTTAAAACAGAGTGTGGTAACTGACAGTCCTCTACGCTTTCCTGGCAGCAACCAGCGGACATACTCCTGTTGCTGGTGGGATTGTGGATTAGAGTGCAGGTTCGAGGGCTACTACTATCTAGCAATGCGTCGCATAGAGTTAGTAGTATTTCATAGTAGCACCTACATCCAGAAAAGGTGACACTATAGAGCAGAAAACAGAGCAGTTAGTGATTTTGCGGCGGATGTAAGGCGCGCCACAGACGACGCCTTGGGCCCTTATCCGAATATCCCGTGGGTAAAACTATACTCGATACTAAAAGCGTACGTCGACAACCGGCTTTGGGTTAGGCGAGGTTACAAACACAGTCGGGACAGAGACCTGCTATCCTATGTAATATTACGCAATGACCCGCCTGTGGTTGGGTGTTAGTGTGGATCAATGTTCGGAATGTAAGGTTAGGTGTGTGGTAGCTTCGCTTCAACGTGCGCGAGGGCGGTTTGGGTTGGAGGTCCGGCGGCGGGGGGAGTTGACCCGTATGGCCGATCTCGAACAGGGAGGATGCTGCCGTCTGCTTTTTCCGCGTATTGCTGGAACTGGGTTAGAAGCTGCTACGGTCAATATCTCTGGTGGTATTGCCGCGGGTGACAGAATTGAGGGCTGGCTGATATGTGGCGAAGGCTCAGACTTGCTTCTGACCTCGCAAGCGGCAGAAAGAGTGTACCGCGCCCGCCCACACGATGACCCGGCGACCATGACTCTTACCTGTCAGCTTGAGCCAAGATCCCGCTTGGAATGGCTGCCGCATGGCACCATTTTTTTTGATGGCAGCAGTTTTAACCGGCACATGCAGGTAAACATGGCTGGATCTGCTGAATTTCTGTTTCTGGAAAGCCGTATATTTGGTCGTAAAGGGTCGGGTGAGGTCCTATCTGCTCTCAATATAACGGACCGTCTTTCTATCAAGCGTGATGGCAAATTAGTGCTTGAAGAAGCTTTGCGTCTGGAAAGCCAGACTGTCGCTAAACTGTTGGCGCAGGCAGCCGTAAGTGGTGGGCAGGGCAGTGTGGCAACCGTTGTCTTGGTGAGCCCAAACGCCATGGGCTTGTTAGAAAAACTTAGAGTGCATTTGCAGGCGCCAGAGTCTGCCGGTTTTGCCGCTTCAGCCTGGAATGGCATGCTGGTGGTAAGGGGACTGGCCGGGAGCGGGTGGCTTTTGGAAAAAGCGCTACGGGGCATTTTGGCATTGCTGCGTCAAAACCGGCCTATGCCCTCTACATGGCGTTCGTAAATAGAGCTTAACTGAGGCAAGGGATTAGCCAGAAGATGTATTTAACCCCAAGGGAAAAAGACAAGCTGCTTATTTCCATGGCAGCCATGGTAGCCCGGCGCAGGCTGGAGCGAGGGGTAAAATTGAACTACCCCGAGGCCATAGCCCTGATTACAGACCATGTGATTGAAGGTGCGCGCGACGGCGTAGATGTGGCCGTTCTTATGGCAAGTGGGGGGCATGTTTTAACACGTGAGCAGGTGATGCACGGTGTTGCCGAAATGATTCATGATGTGCAGGTAGAAGCAACTTTCCCCGATGGCACAAAGCTGGTGACTGTTCATGACCCAATACGCTGACCCTTGGCCCCAAGATGCTATACCCGGTGAAATACTGGTTGGTGAGGGGGATATCGCCCTCAATGCAGGCCAACCCCGTAAGGTTGTGATGGTCATCAACACGGGTGACCGCCCGGTACAGGTTGGCAGCCACTACCATTTTTACGAAGTAAACCCGGCTTTGCACTTTGAGCGTGAAAGCGCACGCGGTTGGCGGCTGGACGTGCCATCGGGCGGGGCTGTACGCTTCGAGCCGGGGCAGGAGCGTGAGGTTACGTTAATACCACTGCGTGGCCAGCGCGTGGTTATTGGTTTTAGAGGTGACGTAATGGGGAGCCTGGATGTATGACACGCCTGACCCGGCATGATTACGCAGCACAATTTGGCCCCACCACAGGTGACCGTGTGCGGCTGGCAGATACCGCCTTGCTGGTAGAGGTTGAAAGAGACCTGACCATTTACGGTGAAGAGGCGCGGTTTGGCGGGGGTAAAACCATACGAGACGGTATGGCACAGTCTCAGGTTACGCGGGCCGAGGGCGCTGCAGATACTGTTATTACCAATGCACTTATTATAGACCATTGGGGTATTATTAAAGCAGACGTTGCCCTGCGTGATGGGCGCATTGCGGGTATTGGCAAGGCTGGCAACCCTGACATTCAGCCCGGTGTGGATATTATAATTGGGCCGGGTACGGAAATTATTGCAGGCGAAGGCAAAATTCTGACCGCTGGCGGTATAGACAGCCATATTCACTACATTTGCCCCCAACAAATAGAAGAAGCCCTTTCTTCAGGTGTGACCACTATGCTGGGTGGCGGCACAGGGCCTGCTACGGGTACCGCGGCAACAACCTGCACACCGGGGCCATGGCATATGGCTCGCATGTTGCAGGCAGCAGAAGCTTTTCCGGTTAATTTGGCGTTTGCTGGTAAAGGCAATGCGTCGCGCCCGGACGGTTTGGAAGAAATGGTGCGTGCAGGCGCATGTTGCCTGAAACTGCATGAAGACTGGGGCTCTACTCCCGCCGCCATTGATTGCTGCCTGAGTGTGGCAGACCGTATGGACGTGCAGGTAATGATCCATACGGACACGTTGAACGAAAGCGGTTTTGTAGAAGATACGATTGCCGCGTTTCAGGGCCGCACTATTCATGCGTTTCATACCGAAGGGGCTGGTGGTGGGCATGCCCCAGATATTATTCGGGTAGCGGGGCTGCCTAATGTGTTACCATCTTCTACCAACCCGACACGCCCCTACACCCGCAATACGCTGGATGAGCATTTGGATATGCTCATGGTTTGCCACCACCTTGACCCTCAGGTGCCAGAGGATATTGCATTTGCTGAAAGCCGTATTCGTCGGGAGACCATAGCAGCGGAAGACATTTTTCATGACATGGGGGTGCTTTCCATGATGTCGTCCGACAGTCAGGCGATGGGTCGTGTGGGTGAGGTGCCACTGCGGACGTGGCAAACCGCGCATAAAATGAAATGCCAGCGTGGTGCTCTACCCGGAGATGGTCGGGCAGATAATAATCGCGTTAAACGCTACATTGCCAAATATACGATTAACCCAGCCATAGCTCACGGGTTGTCGCACGAGGTGGGGTCTGTCGAGGTTGGAAAACTCGCTGACCTTGTCTTATGGAGCCCAGCTTTTTTTGGGGTAAAACCCGATATGGTGGTAAAGGGCGGAGCCATTGTTTACGCCATGATGGGCGACCCTAATGCGTCTATTCCCACCCCGCAGCCAGTGCATGGGCGCATGATGTTTGGCGGATATGGTGGAGCACTTACGCACACCAGCCTGACTTTTGTGTCTAACGCAGCGTTGGAAGACGATATTGGCCACAAATTGGGGCTGCGCAAACGGCTTTCTGCTGTTTCAAACACCCGGGGCGGGATTGGTAAACGGAGCATGATCCATAACAATGCCATGCCGCATATTGAGGTTGATGCAGAAACCTATGAAGTGCGTGCCGATGGCGTGCTGCTCACTTGCGAACCAGCCGATATTCTCCCCATGGCACAAAGGTATTTTTTGTTCTGATGAAACGTGTTGCAAAAATTCTGCCTGTAGGCAGTTGGTCTTCTGAGCAAGCGACTGACGTGTTTTGCGCGGATTATGAAGGACGGCACCGGCGGCGCATGGTGTTGCCGTTGCAGTCTGGTGAAAAAGTGCTGCTTGAGCTTGAACATGCCCGCCTGTTGCAAGCAGGAGAGGGGCTGTACCTTGAAGATGGACGCATTATAAAAGTAGAGGCCTTACCAGAAGAGTTAATGGAAGTGCGGGCACAAAACCCGCTGCATTTGGTGCAGCTTGCATGGCACTTGGGTAATCGGCACTTGCCTGCGGCCATTGAGCCGGACCGTATTTTAATACGGTATGACCACGTCATTGCATATATGGTGAAAGGCCTTGGCGGCCACGTACACCGGGTACAGGCTGCATTTGACCCGGAAAGTGGGGCCTATGCAGCGCGTGAACATGGGCATACCCACCATGACCATGACCATGACCATGACCATGACCATGACCATACGCATGGGCACGAACACGGGCCTGAAGGACACCATCACCATGGTGGGCATAGCCACTCCCATGGCTAAGGATGGGTCGGGCGTGCAAGGGGTGGCATTTTTACGGCTGCTGTCCTGGGTGTCGCCCGCTTTTCCGACCGGGGGGTATGCTTACAGCCACGGCTTGGAGTGGGCGGTGGAGCAGGGCTATGTGCATAATGTGGCCTCGCTTACGGCGTGGGTTGAGACACTGCTCCAGCATGGCAGCTTGGGGAATGACCTTATTCTGCTCAACGCGGCATGGCTGGCAGGCGATGACACAACGCGGTTAGCTGAAATTGCCGAGTTTACCTGCGCCTGTGCCTCATCACGCGAGCGGTACGAGGAAACTGTTTATCAAGGCGAGGCTTTTTTAAAGGCAGCCCATGTGTGGCAGGCCATGCCCTCTAAAGACGAGTTTGATGGCACGCGCTGGCCGCTCCCTGTGGCGCAAGGCATGGTGTTTTACAAAGGAGGCGTGGCGCAGAGCCAAGCTCTGTTAGCCGGAGGATATGCTGCCATTGCTGCACTGGTTTCTGCAGCGGTAAGGCTTGTGCCACTTGGCCAGACGGACGGACTGCGGGCCTTGGAAGGCCTAGAACTTGCTTTGATTGCTGCGGCTGAAAAAGCACAAAAACAGACCTTAGATGATATAGGCAGCGCTTGTTTTATGTCTGACCTCGCCGCCATGCACCACGAAACTCAAGAAACAAGGTTATTTAGAACATGATAAAAGCAAAACATGGTCCGCTACGGGTTGGTATTGGTGGCCCCGTGGGTACCGGCAAAACAGCTTTGATGGATGCATTGTGCCGCCGTTTTAGAGAGCACTATAATATTGCAGCCATAACCAACGATATTTACACGCGCGAAGACGCAGAGTTTTTAACCCGTGCAGGCTCTTTGCCGCCAGAGCGCATTATGGGCATTGAAACTGGGGGTTGCCCGCATACAGCCATTCGGGAAGATGCCAGTATTAACCTTGCCGGTATTGCGGAACTGACAGAGCGGTTTGAAGGGCTTGATTTGGTATTGGTTGAAAGTGGTGGGGATAATCTGGCCGCAACGTTTAGCCCAGAACTGGCAGATCTGACCATTTACGTTATTGACGTTTCAGCCGGAGATAAAATTCCACGTAAGGGTGGCCCCGGTATTACCAGAAGCGACTTGCTGGTGATTAACAAGATAGATCTTGCTCCGCATGTAGGGGCAGACCTTGGCGTGATGGAGCGCGATAGTAAGCGTATGCGTGGGCAAAGACCGTTCATTTTTGCCAATATTCGCGCAGGTGAGGGGGTAGAGGGCATTGCCGCGTTTATTATTGAGCAGGGAGGCCTTTAAAAACTGTGTCTTATTGGGGCGCTTGAGGCAAAAAATGACCAATAAACCCAATAGTAAGTAATTCTACGCATCCCATCTTTCCAATTCGTTTTCGTAATATTTCCCTTGTCGCCAGCGGGTGACCGCAGCCACAAGGGGGTAGCCATGATTGCGCTTGTGTCCCGGTTTATGAGAGGCCGGAAAAAAGAACTGTTGCACTACGGCAGCATTGTATCAGTTGGTGTGGTGCTGGGGGGCATGCTCTCTTCACAAGCGCACGCGGTAGTAACGGTTAATTTGGGAAAAGATCAGTTTTTTACCCTTGGGGTTGGGGTCCGTGCGCAGTATTTAAGCCATGATTCAACTGTGCCGGGTAATAAGCACTCAGCCAGCGCAGATGACCTGCGTATTTATATGGGCGCGCAATTCCATAAATATGTCAAAACGACCCTCAACCTTGAACGTCTGCGTGATGGTAACTGGAACGTGCTTGATGGCATTTTGCAGGTAGAGCCGTGGAAAGCCTTTAATATTTGGGGTGGGCGGATGCTTACCCCCAGTGACCGTTCCAACCTTGATGGCCCGTATTTTCTAAGCACTTATGCGTTTCCTATGGTTGCGCAGTATCCGGGTGCCTGGTCCGGCCGAGATGACGGCATTGCAATTTGGGGCAAGCTGGCCAAAGACCATTTTAGGTATGTTACTGGTATTTACCGTGGTCATAACTGGGTACAGGGCGGTTCTAACTATGGTGAACATCCGCTTTTTGCGGGCCGTATGGAATATAATTTTCTCGACCCTGAGCCATCACCTGCTTATTACACAGCCAGCACTTATTACGGCAAGGCCGATATTCTGGCCATTGGTCTTGCAGGCCAGTACCAAACTGATGGCGTAGGAAGTGCCGAAGTAAAAGGGACCTATAAGGCCTGGAACGTTGATGGCCTGTTTGAAAAAAGAATAGGAAAAAATGCCAAATATGGTGTTTATACCTTAGAAGGTGCCTATTACCAGTATTATACTGATGGCGTAAAAGATATTCAGGCAGGGTATAAGCAGCGTACGCCCTCTTATGGCAACGTGGGTGGCATTAATGCAGGCACCGCCTTTTTGGCCAGCACCGCCTACCTTATTCCTTACAAACTTGGGTGGGGGCGTGTGCAGCCGTTGGTGCGCTATCAGGAGTTCCGGTTTAAAGAGAATTTATATGGTCCGGGCCATCCTAAAACCACACAGTTTGATGCGGGCGCAAACTACGTGATGGATGCTCATAACTTGCGGTTTACGTTTGATTATGTGCGCTACAAAGCAGCCAGTGCGCGGGCGCAAGGGGCTTTCCTGCTTGGTATGCAGTTTCAGTACTAAAATGGTTGGTTTGTTATGCCCATTTATCAGGCGGGTTGGAGCGAGAATCACGCAGGGGGTCGCAATGATTGGTTTAAAAAAAATAACTGTTTCTACACTTCTGGTACTTTCCTGCATGTTTGGGAATAAGGCCGTACATGCAGCAGAACCGGCATTTGACAAACTGGATTGCCGCCATTTGTTTGCAGAAGATGTATTACTGTCTGACGAATTGGAGACCTTGAGCAAGCAGGAACAAAAACATATTGCGCAAGATACAGCTCCGGCAGAAAGCCAGTTTTTTGTAAGGCTAGACCCTATACCGGGCTTTGGCATTATGAAAGGGGTAACCCTCTCACCCGCTGGCCGACCCATTAAACAAGACAGCACGGAACATAATCTTGACCATGTCAGGCAAGAGTTGGCTGTGGTGCGCCATTACGAGCAAGACAAGGTATGCTTGAAAGAAGGCGGCTTTGTCAGAGATCGTGATCGTTTGTCGGATGAAGCACCGCGTGCAACGCCGTAAAAATTAAGTGTCTTGCAAAAGGCGTGACGCGGTGGCTGCGGCGGCCGCTCGCGAGCTTAGGCCGGTTTTGTTATAAATTTGCTCTATATGTTTATCGACCGTGCGGTGGCTGACCTCTAGGATATCAGCAATATCGCGGCTGGTTTTGCCGCGTGAAATCCAGAGCAAGACTTCTGCTTCCCGGGCGCTGAGGTTGAGCTTGGTGCGTAATATGTTTTCTGGAAAAATAGCCTGCTTGGCAACGCGCAATAGCAACTCATCTGGTCCGGTGGCGCCCACAAGTGTGAGAGACACGCATACGTCTCCACTTTCCTGTTGCATGACCACGGTACCTGGCTGAGGGAGCGGGGTGGGCAGTTTTTGAAGTGCCGCCTGGCTTTGGGGCATGGCTTCCAGGATCAGGCTGGCCTGAGGGGTTGCCCAGAGAACTTCACCCATGCGGGTTGTGGCAAACAAATAGCGGCCTGCGCGGTCAAGTGCGCCATGGGCAGAGCGTATGCGGCTTGCGGCCTCGAGGCGTACGCCAATACGGGCCATCACTTCATCTAACCGCAGAGGCTTGGTTACGTAATCTGCGGCACCGGCTTCAAACGCACGGATTACGTGTTCCGTCTCGGTCAAGCCGGTCATGAAAATAATGGGCACACCGGCTACGCGGCTATCGGAGCGCAGGGCCTCGCACACATCCCACCCGGTCATGCCGGGCATAAGGGCATCAACCAGAATAAGATCTGGCGCGGTGTGGCTAATCACTTCAAGCGCAGCGTTGCCAGATTGTGCAAGCAGCACGCTATAGCCGCCTTCAGCCAGTTTCTCGTCCATCAGGCCCAGCACGGCGGAGTCATCATCTATCACAAGAATGGTTTTGCGGTTAACGGCGGGTCCGGTCATGGTGCAGGCTGTTCCAGATGATGGCGTAAGGCTTCAAGCTGGTAAGAGGATACCAGATCGAACAAAGGAGCAAGGGCCGTTTGAAGCGCCGGTTGCTCGGCCTGCAATGTTGTTAACTGTTCTCGTAGGCGCTTGAGGTTGCCACTGTTTAGGAGCGCAAGCAACGCAGTCCTTTGGGTGTCTGACAAAGGCTGGTGTGTGTCTGTGGGTATGTCTTTGGCTGCTACAAGGTCTGCTCTTGTTAACTCTGGTTGTGGCAGATGCCATGTCAGGGAGAGCATTTGTCCTATTTCGGTGATGAGGGCGGACAGATTTACGGGTTTTCCCAAAACTGGGCAGTCATCCAGCGAAGAGACATGCCGGTTGGTACTTTCTACCAAATTGCCTGTCAGAAAAATAAGGGGCGTTGCGGCATATTCAGTTTGACGAAGGCGTAGCGCAAGGTCTCGGCCATCCATCCCCGGCATGGAAAGATCTAACAACAAGAGGTCAGGCTGCACTATGGGGAGGCGGTCGAGGCATTCCACACCACTTTCAGCTTCTTCAAAATCAAAACCGCAATGTTCTAAAATTTCACGCATAATCAGACGGTGGTCTGGGTTGTCATCCACCACCATCACGGTGCGGCGTGGGCCATCATATCCAACAGGGAAGGCGGATAGTTGGGGGGGCAGTTCAACATCGCGGTCAGGGAGCATAAGCCGGACCCTAAAGCGCGAGCCAACACCTAGCGTGCTTGTAAACGTAAGTTCACCGCCCAAAATTTCCGTCAGCAGTTTGGTTATGGTCAGCCCTAAACCTGTGCCCGGCATGTCTGCTGTGGTACTGCCCCGTTCAAAGGGTTCAAAAATGCGGGTATAATCTGCTTCGGCAATGCCGGGGCCGGTGTCGGTAATAACGAATTCTGCAATTTGGCCATACCATTTGGCAGAAAACGTCACACTGCCACGGTGCGTGAACTTGATAGCGTTTGAAAGCAGATTAAGCAGAATTTGCCGCAAGCGGTGTTCATCACACGTTACGACAGCGGGCAGAAAGCCGGGCTCCCAATTGAGTTTCAGGCCTTTTGCCTGAGCTTGCAGGCGCATCATCTGTGCGACAGATTCTAAAAATGCAGGCAGCGCAATGGTGTCATTATGCAGTTCAATACGTCCGGCTTCAATGCGTGAGATATCAAGCAGGCCAGAGAGAATACTGGTAATATGCTCCCCACTTTCTCGCATAATACCAAGGGTTTTCTGGCGCTCCGTAGGTATGCGTTTATCATGCTGCAAAAGCTGAATATAGCCCATAATGGCGTTAAGCGGAGAGCGGATCTCGTGGCTGATGCCGCTGATGTAACGAGTTTTGGCAAGGCTTGCTGATTCTGCTTTTTCTCGCGCAAGCTTCAAGGCCTCGTCTGTGCGGCGGCGTGCCCGTATTTCATTCATGAGCAGCCGTGTCTGATGCAGGGTCTCGCGCGTGGCGGTACGGCGGCCTTCCTGGGTCATGACCAAAAGCCATGCCCCTATAGCACTGGCTAAAAAGGCTAGCAGCAGCACATGATGCCACGGGCCACCAGCCTGCCATGCCAACCCGCCTAACATGAGTGCCGAGCCTGCGAGCATACCGACAAAGCGCCCGGCGGGGGCCAGAAGCCAACGGCGCAAGCGTGCAGGAACAATGCGTAGCGGGGTCAGAAGTTGGGTTTTCATACGCATGGAGACCGGCTTGCAGCGGTCATGGCAGCGGGCATCAAGCGAGCAGCAGAGGGAGCAGATGGTGCCGCCATAAGCCGGGCAGGATGCCATATCCTGCGCTTCAAAATGATGTTCGCAAATAACGCATTGCATGGCTGGTTTTGTGGCCCAGCCAGAAGGTTGGGTGCGGGCCAGATAGGTACGCCCGCCCGTAAGCCATGCCAGCGCCGGGGCGCTTAAGCAGGCGGTAAAGAGCGTTAAAAAGGGAGCGTAGGCGCTGGCCAAGGCGCCTAAAAACCCACAGAACGCTATTATGCCCAAGCAGGCAGATACGGCCCAGGCCCCAAGCCCTACACAATTAAAATCTGGTAGAAAAGCACGCTTGAACTCAACAAAGGGCGGGCTAAGGCCAAGGGGTTTGCACAAAACAATATCGCCTAAAATGGCACCTATCCATGCACAGGCCAAAACTCCATAAATGGTTATGCCGGTTTCAATGGTGCTAACCAGCCCAGCTTCCATTAATAAAAAGGAAATGGTGATGTTGAAAATCACATAAAATACGCGGCCGGGGTGAGTATGGGTCAAACGTGAAAAGAAGTTTGACCATGCAAGCGAGCCTGCATAGGCATTGGTAATATTGACCTTTATTTGTGCCAACGCCACGAGTGCCACGGTCAGTATGACGGCAAGTGGTGCGGACGTAAAACTACGCCACGCGTAATAATACATAAGTCCCGGCTGCACGGCCTGTATGGCTGAAAAACCGACTTTGAGGAGCAACCATGCTAAAAACGAGCCCGCAAAGAGCTTAAAGGCATCAAATATCACCCAGCCGGGGCCACCTAGAACAAGGGCCACCCACCATTGTTTGCGATTTTGTGGGGTAGGGCTTGGAAGAAAGCGCAAAAAATCTATTTGTTCAGCACTTTGGCAAATAAGCACAATAATGAGAGAGGCAGCAGACCCAATAGCGATCGGGTTTAGAGGGCCTGCTTGGCTTAACAAGCCGCCAAACTGTGTCCATGCGGCAAAATGTGGGTATTGCGTGCTGGCCAGTACAGCAAGAGGGATGACGTTGAGCGCAAACCAGATGGGAAGTGTGGCTATTTGAAAGCGGGCAATAAACGTAATGCCCCACATAACCAGCGGTATGACCACTACGGCACACACCAGGTATGCCAACCACAGCGGTACACCCAGCAGGCTGCGTAACGTGCCGGCCAAGATGGCGGCCTCCAGCCCAAAGAAAATAAAAGTGAAACTGGCATAAAGTAGTGATGTAATGGTGGAGCCAATATAGCCGAAGCCACAACCACGGGTAAGCAGGTCTATATCAAGCCCTGAACGGGCGGCAGACAGGCACAGGGGCAGGCTTACGCAAAAAATAACAAGGGTAACAAACGCAATGGCGGCGGCGGTATTGGCAAAGCCAAAGGCGAGCGTAAGTGTGCCGCCCATAGCTTCCAGTGCCAGAAAGGAAATGGAGCCAAGCGCAGTAAGGGCCGCCCGCATTGGTGTGGCAGTGCGTGCACGCTGTGCGGTAAAGCGCAGGGCGTAATCTTCAAACGTTTGGTTGGCGGCCCAGCGGCTATAAGCCCGGCGGGGGCGTACAATACGCAGGCGGCGTATGGAATGCGGCACAGCAACTGGCTTCCATGGTAGCGGGTGGGCAAAAACTAATCTTGTTACGGCAGTCCAGATAAGCCGATACGCAGGAATGCGTATGGGAAGATAGCGTGCCGCAGAGGAGAATGGTCATAGCAGCAAAAGGACCGTTGATCATGCCCCGCACCATGCCAAATCTTTCCCGTCGTGCTTTTGGCCGTTTGGCTCTTGCTTCGTCTGCCGCCGCATTCGGTGGTGCTCTGGGGTCTGGTTATGCGCGCGCTGCCACGCCTAAAGGAGACCCTATTAAGGTTGGTATTCTGCATTCGCTCTCTGGCACCATGGCTATTAGCGAAACAACGCTAAAAGATGTCATGTTGATGCTGATTGCCGAACAGAACCGTAAAGGCGGACTGTTAGGCCGCCCGCTTGAGCCTGTTGTGGTAGACCCGGCATCCAACTGGCCGTTATTTGCAGAAAAAGCACGCCAGCTTTTGTCTGTTGATAAAGCTTCTGCCGTGTTTGGCTGCTGGACGAGCGTGTCTCGTAAATCTGTCTTGCCGGTGTTTGAGGAACTGAATGGCATTCTGTTCTACCCCGTGCAGTATGAGGGGCAGGAGTGCAGCCGCAATATTTTCTATACCGGTGCGGCACCCAACCAGCAGGCTATTCCCGCAGTGGATTACCTGCTGAGCGAAGATGGGGGTGGGGCCAAACGCTTTGCCTTGGTGGGCACAGACTATATTTACCCCCGCACAACCAACCAAATTCTTGTCAGCTACCTGAAGTCAAAGGGCATTGCTGATGAAGATATCATGGTCAACTATACGCCGTTTGGGCAGTCTGACTGGCAGACTATTGTTTCCCAAATTAAAGCCTTTGGTGCTGCGGGTAAAAAAACGGCTGTTGTGTCTACCATCAACGGCGATGCCAACGTGCCATTTTACAAAGAGTTGGGCAATCAGGGTATTTCTGCAACCGACCTGCCGGTTATGGCTTTCAGCGTGGGTGAAGAAGAACTGGCGGGCATGGACACCAAGCCATTGGTTGGCCAGCTTGCCGCATGGAACTACTTTGAAAGCATTGAAACGCCTGCAAATGCAGCGTTCATCAAACAGTGGCATACTTACACAAAACAGCCCAAGCGCACCACTAACGACCCCATGGAAGCCCACTATATTGGCTTTAACATGTGGGTACAGGCCGTCACTAAAGCAGGCACAACCGACCACGACAAGGTGATTGATGCCATGGTTGGTATTCGCCAGCCTAACCTGACTGGCGGCGTGGCAGAAATGCTGCCGGACCACCATCTGACGAAACCTGTGTTTATTGGCGAAATTCAGGATGATGGGCAGTTTTCAGTCGTCTGGAAAACCCCTGCACTGGTGCCGGGGCAGGCATGGTCGCCTTGGGTGGCGCAGACAAAAGACCTGATAGGGGATTGGCGGCAGCCTATTGCGTGCGGCAATTACAATAGCGCTACCAAAACCTGCCTAAGCCACAAGCATGCGTAAGCTGGGCCTTGCTTGCCTGCTTGCCGCTCTGTGTATGGGCGGCGGGCTAGGAGGGGCATCTGCTAGAGCAGATGACTTCTCTGGTCTGGCAAGCCCGCAATTTGACGATGTGTCTGCCAGCATTACGGCCCTTGCCGCAAATGGTAGCGCACAGGCAGATGCGGCGTTGCAGGCGCTTGAGACGCACCATCTTTTTAGTGGTGCAGATGGCGCGTTGTTTATTCGCGCAGGCGAGGTGTGCCAAAATGCCCGCACGGGTGAGGCCACGACCTGCCCTGAAGAGGGGTTAAAGCCTGTAAGGGTTAATAACCGTATTCGTAAGGCTTTGGCAGGCGTGCAAGCCGTCAGGGAACTCAGTGCTCAGCAGCCTGCAGAACGTATAAAAGCAGCCGAGACTTTTTATGCCCGTCACGATGCAGCCTTCCTCCCCGCGTTAGACCGCGCTTTAAGCAGTGAAAAAATACCTGCTGTGCGTGAGAAACTGATGCAGGCTCATGCCGCGACAGTTCTTGCGCAACCTCCAGCGGAGGGCGCACAGGCTGCAAGGCTTAAAGCGGTTGGTTTTCTGGCAGACGTGGGTGGGCTTGAAGCGCGCGGCCTCCTGGCTGGCGTTGCCGCCAATGTGGGTGAAGCACCAGAAGTACGCCATGCGGCACAAAGTGCTGTCTCACGCATTGATTGGCACCTGCGTATCTGGAGCGTGCTGCAAAATGCGTTTTACGGCCTCAGCTACGGCTCTGTGCTGTTGCTGGCGGCAACGGGGCTTGCCATTACCTTCGGGGTTATGGGCGTTATCAACATGGCGCATGGCGAAATGATGATGATTGGAGCCTATGTCACATGGCTTGTGCAGCAGGGTATTCAAATGACCGTGCCTGCGCTGGAACCCTTCGCACTTCTTATTGCCATCCCCGCAGCATTTGTGGTGTGCGGCGGTCTTGGGGTGGTGATAGAACGCTGCTTGATCCGCTTTTTGTATGGTCGCCCGCTTGAAACGCTTTTGGCCACATGGGGCCTTTCTCTGGTATTGCAGCAGGTTACTCGCTCTCTTTTTGGGCCGACCAACATTGCTGTGCAAACGCCAGCCTGGTTGTCTGGCTCTCTGGCCTTGGGCGGGTTGGACATAACGCTGAACCGTTTAGCTATTCTGGTATTTGCCGGGCTTGTGCTGGGCGGCCTTATGCTTGTGCTGCGCCGCACGCCCTTGGGCCTGCAAATGCGCGCTGTTACGCAAAACCGCCGTATGGCGGCGCTTATGGGTATCCGTACCCCTAAAGTAGATGCTCTGGCATTTGGCCTGGGTGCCGGTTTGGCAGGCTTGGCGGGTGTGGCAGTAAGCCAGATAGATAACGTAAGCCCGAACTTGGGTCAGTCTTATATTATAGACAGCTTTATGGTGGTTGTGTTTGGCGGTGTAGGCAACCTGTGGGGCACATTGGCTGCGGCCATGGCACTGGGAATGGGCGGCAAAGTGCTGGAGCCAACTATTGGCGCTGTATCTGCTAAAATT
This sequence comes from Acetobacter cibinongensis, assembly GCF_000963925.1. Lineage (GTDB taxonomy): Bacteria > Pseudomonadota > Alphaproteobacteria > Acetobacterales > Acetobacteraceae > Acetobacter > Acetobacter cibinongensis. Next base: position 161,490 of record NZ_BAMV01000001.1, on the reverse strand, counting down.
GCCATTCTCGTGCTGGTTATTGCCTACATACAGCGGCACCCGCGTGGCATGTTTCCTGTGCGTGGCCGGGGTATTGAATCATGAATGCTTTTTCTTGCCAGTCTGCACGGTCTTTTAAAAGTGTTATTTGGACAGCGGGTTTGGTGCTCCTTGCCGCTATAGTGCTGGCGGTGGCCAGCTTACTGCCTGAAAGCAGCCCGCTGCACGCTTCTGCCTTTGTTGTGTCTTTGGCCGGGAAGTATCTGGCTTATGCCATGCTGGCCCTTTCAGTTGATCTGGTGTGGGGGTTTGCTGGCATTCTTACTCTTGGCCACGCTGCCTTCTTTGGCTTGGGCGGCTACGCCATGGGCATGTATCTCATGCGTGAGATTGGTGCCCGTGGTGCCTATGGTGATGCCAACCTGCCAGATTTTATGGTCTTTCTGTCATGGAAAAGCCTGCCTTGGTATTGGTGTGGCACGGACCATTTTGCATGGGCGATGATGTTGGTTTTGGTTGTGCCAGCCTTATTGGCTGGGGTTTTTGGGTGGCTCGCGTTCCGCTCCCGGGTGTCTGGGGTTTATCTCTCCATTATTACCCAAGCCCTTACTTATGCCCTCATGCTGGCTTTTTTCCAAAACGGCTTCGGTTTTGGTGGGAATAATGGCCTGACAGACTTTAAGGATATTCTTGGGGCAGACCTGCACGCACCTGCTACGCGTGCGGCGTTGCTGGTTGCAACGGGTATTGCGCTGGCTGCTTCCTTGCTTGCTGCACGCTTTATTGTAGGGAGCCGCTTCGGCAACTTACTTGTTGCTGTAAGAGATTCTGAAAACCGAACACGGTTTTTAGGCTACAGGCCAGACCAGGTTAAGCTGTTGGTATGGATTTTTTCTGCCATGCTGGCTGCTGTTGGCGGTGCACTGTACGTAACCCAGGTTGGTATTATTAACCCCGGAGAATTTGCACCCGCTAACTCTATTGAGTCTGTTATCTGGGTGGCTGTTGGGGGGCGTGGCACGTTAAGTGGTGCCGTTTTGGGTGCCATATTGGTCAATTTTGGCAAAACGCTGTTTACTGCATGGCTGCCTGAATTCTGGCTGTACGGGCTTGGCTTGTTGTTTATCTGCACAACGCTTTTCCTGCCTAACGGCATTATGGGCTTGTGGCGCCCAACCAGGAAAAATGACCCTGAAGACATTACACCCGAAGTCAGCGCACCAGAAGGGGAGCACCCATGACAGAAGCTCTGTTGCTTGATGTGCGCGATGTAAGTGTAACCTTTGATGGTTTCCGCGCCATTAACTCTCTGAGTTTGGCACTTAAACCCGGAGAAATGCGGGCCATTGTTGGCCCAAATGGTGCCGGTAAAACCACCATGATGGATATTATTACCGGCAAAACCCGGCCAGATAGCGGCACAGCCACTTTTAAAGGGCATGACTTAACCCGGTTGGACGAACCTGCCATTGCGCGTTTGGGTATTGGTCGTAAATTTCAAAAACCCACCGTGTTTGAAGCCCTGACGGTCACAGAAAACCTGTTGCTCTCGCTTAAAGGTATTCGTTCGCCTTTTGCAGTATTATTTGCCCGCCAAAGTAGCCGCGAACGTGCGCGTTTGGCGGAGCTTTTAAGTCTGACCCGTTTGGAGAATGTTGCTAACTCTACGGCAGGAGACATGAGCCACGGGCAGAAGCAGTGGCTCGAAATTGGTATGCTTATGGGCCAAGAGCCAGACCTGTTGCTGGTTGATGAGCCTGTAGCAGGCATGACTGATGCAGAAACCATGGCAACGGCTGACCTACTGCGGGAAATTAACAAAACCCGCAGCGTTGTGGTGGTCGAGCACGATATGGATTTTGTACGTGCTTTGGGCGTGCCGGTTACTGTGCTGCATGAAGGCTCTGTATTGGCAGAAGGCACATTAGATGATGTGAGTGCAGACCCTCGCGTTATTGAGGTCTACCTTGGGCGTTAAAATTTCCTGTGCTGGCAGAAAAAGGGGACATGTGCATGCTCACGGTTAAGGACGTGCATCTGCACTATGGTGCGGCAATCGCTCTGCGTGGGGTTTCGTTAGAAGCAAAGCCGGGTGCGGTAACCTGCTTGCTGGGCCGTAACGGGGTAGGCAAAACCAGCCTGATACGTGCTGTTACCGGCATGCACGCAGTTAGTGATGGTCGGATTGAGTGGGAAGGGGAGGATATTACCAAACTGCCCGCCTATGACCGCGCCAAGCGAGGCATAGCAACTGTGCCACAAGGCCGTGATATTTTCCCGCTTTTGAGTGTGCGCGAAAATTTGGAAACGGGTTTTGGCTTGCTGCCCCGTAGCCAACGGAAAGTGCCTGATGAAATATTTGACCTCTTTCCGGTTCTGGCAAAAATGCTGGACCGGCGTGGGGGGGACTTGTCTGGTGGCCAGCAGCAGCAACTCGCTATTGCACGTGCTTTGGTTATCAAGCCGCGCTTGTTGGTACTTGATGAACCCACAGAGGGTATTCAGCCCAGTATCATCAAAGACATTGGCGCTATTATTGCCATGCTGCGCGACAAAGGGGACATGGCCATTTTGTTGGTTGAGCAATATTTTGATTTTGCATTTGAACTGGCAGATAGCATTGCCGTGCTTGATCGTGGGCGGGTTGTGTTAAGCGGGCAAGCATGTGACTTTGCGGCAGAGGATGTTCACGCCCATATCACCATTTAATGCGGCTTAAGTGTAGCATCAGGCCGCCACCAGAGTAGCAATGCCCCCATTAAGCAGGTTTTCACAAAAAGCGAGCAGCCACTTTGCTGCTAAACCCGAGCAGCTCCTATGTGGCGTGGTACTGCTTGCTAATATCGGGGCATGGGTTTGGGCGGCCTGCCTGCTGGGCACATCTCCACTTTTATTGGGCACAGCGGGGTTGGCGTGGGTTTTCGGGCTACGGCACGGGCTAGATGCAGACCATATTGTTGCGATTGATACAGTAACCCGCAAACTTATGCTCTCTGGTCGGCCCGCATCACGCGTAGGGCTATTTTTTTCGCTCGGGCACTCCAGCGTGGTCATAGCCGCGACCCTGCTTCTGGCATTGCTGCCGGTGCGGGGTGTGTTGGAGCAGTGGCACCTTATTGGTGGGGTGCTAGGAACTGTCGTTTCTGGCGCATTTATGGGGCTTACAGTCATTGCCAATATCGGAATGGCTGCGCAACAATGGCGTGCGCTTAAGCAACACCAGAAATCCCCGGCCTTGGGAACGGTAGGTACAGTGTGTTCCCCTGTTGGATGGGTAGTGCGTCCCTTTTTTAGTCTCATAGGGCGTGCATGGCACATGTATCCCCTAGGGTTTGTATTTGGCCTTGGTTTTGATACGGCCAGTGAAATCAGCCTGCTAGGCATGACAACATTACAGGCAGCTCAAGGGGTAGGAGTACTTGGTGTTTTAAGTCTGCCACTTTTGTTTACGTCTGCCATGGCTTTGGTTGATACGTTAGACACAGTGGTCATGTGTCGTGTGTATGCGTGGCGTGGACAGGCTGAGGGCAGGCGGGCTATTTATAATTTAGGTATTACGCTTATCTCGCTAATGGCCGCAGCAGCAGTCGCTGTGGTGGAACTGGGGCCGCTTATCTGGGGCGATGGCTCTTTGGGAGCTGTCTCTAAAAGCATCGACTTTATAAGCGAACATTTCTCAGCCGTAGGCGGATTTATTTTGGCGGTTTTTTTAACTTTATGGGCAATGGCGCGATTTTTACAGACAAAAGTCCCAAGCTAGATCCGATTTTTTGGCGTTTTGTATATCACGATAAAACAGATGTAACTTGAGAGGGGAGTGCTCCAAGTTTTTTGGCAGCCTATCAGTTTGAAAAATCGTGGGCGGAGATCAAAGTGATCGAGATGGAAATGGTTAAGTCCTACGTAAGTTTTAGCAATTATATTGAAAATTGCCCAAAGCACTGCCGCGATTAGAAAAACCCAAGAAATAGTCTGGTATTAACCTCTCATCGCTAATGAGGGATTGTTTTAATCCTTTAGTCATTGCTCTGACCACCGATAATATATACCCCATGGTCTGACACTAAACCGTGGCACCTCCGCTTGTTGCCAACCATTACCGCATCAGATCATCAGCGAAGCGCCGCAGAAGCGTCCGCAATTGGTCGAGGTCTTCGTCTGTCCAGTCGACAAGTATACGGTTGGCCAGCCTTTCGCGGGCCCTATTCAGCACACGGACCATTTCTTGCCCTTTCCCGGTTATTCTCGCTTCGCGAACGCGTTTGTCGGTGGCAGAGGGGTGGCGCTCGATAAGCCCTTGTTCTTCCAGCTTGCTCATCTGTCGGCTTATGGTCGTATGATCACGCCCCGTCCTGTCCGCGAGATCAACTACGCCGATGGGACCGTAACGCCATACCCGCGCAAGGAGGGGAAACAGGGCCCGATCCAGTGGAATGCCCGCTTCTTCGATCAAACGGTCATCGCGCCGTGGCCGGTTAATTTCATCCACCAGATCAATCATTGCGGCATGCAGCCCACGCAGGATTTCCGGATCGTGTGTATTATTCACGTTTCTTGTTGCCTTTAACGTCTCTTCGATATACGTGAATATTACACATTGATTCGCGGAGTTGCCAGTGTCTTTCGATACAGACGTCCTGATCTCGGGTGCGGGGGCCGCAGGCCTGACACTTGCCATTGACCTTGCTCGACGCGGGGTTTCATTTCAACTGATCGAGCAGAATATGCAGCCTTTCAGCGGATCTCGCGGAAAAGGTATCCAGCCTCGGACGATGGAGATTTTCGAGGACCTCTGCTTTGTCGATCGTGTAGCCGCAGCAGGCGGACGCTATCCGCCGCTGTGCCAGTATCGTCCTGATGGAGCCCACAAGCTGTCCCTTCTGACAGAGGCAGAAGTCTTCCCGACAGCAGAAGAGCCCTATGCTGCGCCGCGAATGCTGCCGCAGTTCGCAACTGAAGCGGTCATGCGGGAGCGGCTGGCCGAACTGGGCCATTATCCTCGCTTTGGCACACGACTGACCGGATTTGAACAGGACCCTCACGGTGTCACGGCAACGGTAGAACAGGACGCCAGCCAACAGGTTATCCGCGCCCGGTTTCTTGTCGGAACCGATGGTGGTCGGAGCTTTGTGCGCCATGCTTTGGCGATTGATTTTCCGGGAGAAGCACTGGGTGTGCGTGCGATCGTTGCCGATGTGCGGCTGGAAGGTCTTGATCGGTCCGCTTGGCATCGTTTCCAACTCGGTTCACCAGCAACACAGATTATGATCTGCCCGCTGGCGGGCACAGATCTGTTTCAGGTTCAGGCACCCGTGGCGCTTGACGGAGAGATTGATTTGTCTGCTGCCGGACTAACCGCGCTTATCGGAGACCGAACTGGCAGAAGGGATATTACTGTTTGCTCGGTATCGTGGTCCTCGGTCTATGCAATGAGTGCCCGTCTGGCTGATCGCTATCGGGTCGGGCGCGTCTTCATTGCAGGAGACGCCGCGCATGTTCACCCGCCAACCGGTGGTCAGGGTCTTAATACCAGCGTTCAGGATGCCTATAATCTCGGCTGGAAGTTGGCAGCCGTACTCGCGGGTGCGCCGGAAGCGCTGCTCGACAGCTATGAGGCGGAGCGCCGACCGATCGCGTCAAACATGCTGCGTCTCTCCACGCGGCTGCTCGGGGAAGCAAAGCAGGGCACCATGCGGCGCGACCGCGAGGCACGTCAACTCGACCTTGGCTATCGCGGTTCATCGTTGAACGCGCCTGGTTCGATGGGTGGCAAAGTGCAGGCGGGTGATCGCGCCCCTGATGCACCGTGTCGTGGGCAGGCCGGGCAACCGACACGACTGTTCGCGGTTTTTCAGGGGCCACACTGGACGTTGCTCGGCTACCAGCCGCACAACCGGCCCTCTCCCATCGCGGGCACCCGGATCGTCACTATCGGTGAGGGACAAGAACTCGTCGATGATAAGGGTCATATCGTCGCAGCGTACGGGATCGACCCTGGTCAGTGGGTGCTCGTGCGTCCTGACGGCTATATTGCCGGAATATTTCTCTCTGAAGGACTGGAGGCGCAGCTTTCGTGCTATCTCGCACGCATACTGCCGCCTAGCCTTGCAGGTAACCGCCGAATGAATGCCGAATGATGCACTAATTTAAAGCGTTTCGCGATGTGGCGCGTGGGGAAAATGCCATTTTATCGAAGTATGGTTGCACTAGAGGTGCTGTGTGATTGAGGCGCCTCTCTTTCTCATGAAACGGCTTTTTGGCTTCTGAGTAGTGCTGCGGCATCAGCTCTTCTGATTGTTGAAGATGATATCTTTGCAGATTTTGAAACAGCATTCCCGAAAGATTTTTTCGTTCTCTTAAAGCTCTGTTTGCAGGAACATCGTCAAGCAAGACCGCGACGAGTGGGCTGTAATTCAAATCAAGGCGTCATATGCCTACTTTCAGGTTTGTAACGGCTTGTTTTTGATACCTCTTAAGAGGTCAGAAGCAGAAATGCCGCGCCCACTTCGGAGGTATACTACACATCAAGCAACAAGCGAGCCACTGTGCCTGCGTGGGCGCTCGGACCAGGTGGCGCGAAGGCTTGCCCCGCGACAAATACCCCTTCCATCAGTAGGACAAGACCCGCGGTCAGTGCCTCTGGATCACGCACGTCCAGAAGTCTGACGCGGGAGGCAATCCAGTCGGCCATCGCCTGCTTTAGTCGCGCTGCTTCCCGGCGCACAGGATGGTCGCGATCGGGGAACTCCAGAATTGCGTTTGTTAATCCACACCCCCGATAGGCTGGGCGAGACGCCCGTTCAGCCATACCGTCAAAATAGGCAAGGATCTGACCGCGCGGATCGTCAGGAAAATCGGCTTCGGCCTCCTCAAAGCGCGTACGACAACTGTGGTAGAACTCATCAAGGTAGACCGCAGCCAGCCCGTCTTTGGATTCATAAGCACGGTAAAGCGACGGTTTGGTGACGCCCGCGTTCTGCACAATTTCCTCTACGCCAACGCCGCGTATCCCATTGTTATAGAACAGTTCGCGTGCTGAGTTCCGGATGCGTTCGGCAGCGCTTATGCCGGGGGTAGGGCGCTTCATGCCATAGTTTCCTCTTGGCGATGTTACCGATCGGTACCTACGCTGAGTGAGTTGTAACTTACTGGTTAGTCATATGAGCAGAAACCTTCGTATCCGCAAGGGTGCCGTCTTTGTTGTGGTCGTCGTGCTCACCTTTCTCTCCTTGCTGGTGTCGGCGGGTGTGCGTGCCACGCCGGGCGTGCTGATGATGCCCTTGCAAATGGAGCTTGGGTGGAGCCGGGCCACAGTTTCGGCGGTCGCTGCATTCGGTATTTTCCTCTATGGTTTCGTAGGACCGTTCTCGGCGGCTCTCATGCAGTCAATCGGTATCCGGCGCACGCTGGTTGGGGCACTCCTGCTGATTGGTGCGTCCTCCGGGCTTTCACTGTTTATGACAGCACCGTGGCAATTCTTCCTGACATGGGGGCTGCTAACCGGTCTTGGCACTGGGGCCGTTGCAATGGTGTTGGGCGCTACGGTCGTCAATCGCTGGTTTGTGGCGCGTCGTGGCACGGTCATGGGTTTGCTCGCGGCCAGCACGGCGACAGGGTCGCTGCTATTCCTGCCTCTGCTGGCCTCCCTCGCACAGACACATGGCTGGCGGGGCCCGGTTGTTGCTGTGACGGTTGTCTGTCTGGCTCTTGTACCGCTTGTCGCACTATTCCTGCCTGAGCACCCGGAGCGTATGGGGTTGCTGCCACATGGGGCGCAGGAGGGGTATATTCCGCCTCCACGCCTAATGCGCCATCCGCTACATATCGCGGTGTCGGCGCTGCGTGAGGCTATGGTGACACGGGATTTCTGGCTGCTGTTTCTGACGTTCTTTGTGTGTGGCTTTACGACAAACGGACTGATTGGCACGCATTTCATCGCGATCTGCGCAGATCACGGTATAGGTGAGGTTCCGGCGGCAGGGTATCTCGCGCTCATGGGGGGCTTTGATCTGTTCGGGACAACTGCCTCAGGCTGGCTTACTGACCGGATGGATGCGCGGCGGCTGCTTTTTGCCTATTATGGACTGCGCGGCCTGTCACTAATGGCGCTGCCATTCGTAGACTTCCACGGCACAAGTCTGACGCTATTTGGTGTATTTTACGGGCTGGACTGGATTGCAACTGTGCCACCGACTTTGCGTCTCGCCAATGCCGCTTTTGGCGAGGCGCGTGCGCCGGTTGTATTTGGATGGATCGTGTTCGGCCATCAAATTGGCGCGGCGGTTGCGGCATCGCTCGCGGGTGTGCTGCGCCAAACACAGGGAAGCTATCGTGACATGCTGGTGATGGCCGGGATAGCGGGGTTAATTGCAGCGCTGATGGCACTGCGGATCGGGCGGTCCTCGGCGCAGGGCATAGCCTTGAGTGCGGAGTGAGGGGAGGCGATGCACGATTGATGACCGCGTTCGATCTTTGTCACGACGATGGGGGAGAGGTTCAGGCTCTGGTATAAAGGCGTTGCAAGTCGCGACTTCGCCCATAAAGTTCTGCGTATCATCTGGGTCACCCAGCCCAATGTAATGAAGCGTTCAGCCCACGCATGTAAGCCTTTTGCAAAATGGCGCATAGCAGAGAAAAATTGCGGTTCTTTCTGCGTGGAGCGGAAAGTGTGTGGCCTTATCTAAAAAATTCATAAGAAATATAATGGAAGTCCCGGGCTCGATATTTTGTGAATCTGGTAAAAGGCGGAGACGAGTGGTCCCTCAGAGTATGACCCAGAAATGCTATGTTTTGTCTTCAGTCCCAGATCGTGCTGCTGAACCAAGGCGTGAGATCAAGAGTGTTGCGACAATAAGCTGCAAGGGCCTAAGGCGCAGGAAAAAGCGCGGTAGACGATTTTGCCGGGCTAAAAAGAGATCACCACCAAGGGTGAGCAGCATTCCGGCGGGCGCAAGCGTCCACGCCGTGCGAGAAGGCACGAGAGCAAGGCTGAGGCCACCAAAATGCATGGTCAGGAAAATAAGCGGGTCAGACAGGCGCGGACCTTCGGGGCTGTAAAAGCTTGCGCCGCGGTGAACTCCAGCAAAGAAACAGAAAAGGCCAGCAACCCAGATGCGCGCAATACGAAAAATTAGGGACTGGGTGTTACGAGATGTGAGGCGGGCAGCGACCAGAAGCACCGCAAGCATTAGAATGGCAAGCCACCCTAAAATGCCCCCTTCGAGAGGAGTATGCTCGGCCTTTGCTTCTTCACCTTTGTAAAGCCGTGGCGTCATGCCTTGGAGCTTTCGCTCTTTTCAAGAGATGGGAATACGCCCGAGAGCATTCCAAGAACCATTGCAAAATAGATGATAGCCATATCCCTACGTGAAAAGACGAGTTCCCAGCCTGGGGTAAAGCGCTTTGGTGGCGCCTTGTAATCTATCAGGCAGGATACAGGCCCAAGTGCGGCTGTCGCTAGTAAAGCACGCGTCATTTTGGGTGTGCGTCCCAAAGCTTTATCATAGAACCAGCTCCAGAATAGAACGGCGGCTGTATTTGTCGCTATACCTGTAAAAGAGTGGGCAACATTCAGCTTATGCACGTCAGCAGCCTTGTTGCCGTAAAGCCAGTGTGCGGTACAGTTTACGCCCGGACCATACGAACCGGTCCTGAGACGGCTAAGGGCGAGGGCCGCTCCCGTAGAGGTAAGAGCGCCGCCGACCGTAATCCTGAGGATGCGCGCAATCATAAGGATACCACTTTCTGTCATGTCTTGGGCGGCAGCCAAGAGACTGCCGAATGCTCTTTTGAACGTGTGAAGCGGCGTGGAGGTTTTCTAAGGCCAAATAATTTATGCGGTAAAAAAGAACTTGGAAAAACTGGGTCTTTAAAACTCTGAAGAATGAGAAAAAATCCCTCAAAAGAAAAACATATTCTCCGGGCTGCCAAAATCTTTTAGGGCAACCCGGAGAAGACAACGATTTTTTCAATCTTTCTCCAAGCACAGATGGTTACGTCATCTCGTTTCAAACAAAACGTGCGTCTTTAGATGCTGGGTGACAAATGAGTTTGAAGATGTGTTTCCAGCTTTTCCAGTGAAAGACCTTTTGTTTCTGGCAAAAAGCGCGCCACGAAACAGAACGATACAACATTGATGAGTGCAAAAACAAAAAACGTGTTCGGCCCAATAGCGTGCAGGAGAATAGGAAAGAGAAAGGCGACTGTCGCATTGAAAATCCACTGGCATGACACTGACAGGCCCGTCAGGACCCCGCGCACCCGCATTGGGAACAATTCAGACATCAACAGCCAGTAAAGTGGTGAGACCATCATCTGGATAAAAAGCAAAGCCAGAAGAATGAAGCCAAGCGCCATATAGCTTTCTATGGCTGTACCCTTCAGGAAAAGCAGGGTTGCTCCAAGCCCTATATGGGCTAGGACCGCACCACATAGGCCGCTTAAAAGTGTAACCCTGCGCGGAAATTTCCCGATCATCCAGATCCCGGCGAAGGTTGCCCCTACGGCAACCAGACCATCCCCGATGGTGGCAATCAAGGCGGCTTCAGTTCCCAGACCAGTCTGGCGGAGAATAATTGGTGTAAAATACATAAACGCGTTTACACCGGTAAACTGAGCTGTAAAACCAAGGCTTACACCAATAAGCAGCAGACGTTTGATCCAGGTTTCTCCAAAGGCTTGGCGCCAGCCAATCTGTTCGGCATCATCATCCACCGCCGTATAGATCGCCCGCATTTCTTGTCGGACCTGCCTATCAGTAGAGCGAATAAGCTCAAGAACATGCTGCGCTTCTTCCGTGCGGCCTTTGCTGGCCAGCCAGCGGGGGGAACGAGGGACAAAGAAGAGGCCAACCCCAAGCAGGATGGCCGGGACTGCCGCAATCATCAGCATGGTGCGCCAGATGGACGGTGACTGGGAAAAATGCGCCAACCCTGCGTTGAGGGTGTAGGCAACCAGCTGGCCTGTCACAATCATCATTTCGTTCTGGCTGACCAGTCGTCCTCTACGGCCGGAAGGCGCCATTTCAGAAATGAACATAGGGACAAGAGCGGAGGCGCCCCCAACCGCAAAGCCAAGAATGGCACGCATGACAACCATTACGGTAACGGAAGGTGCCTGTGCTGTACCAATAGCCCCGATGACAAACACGACAGAGAGGGCCATCAGGCTGTCTCGGCGTCCAAAGCGGTCCGCCATAATCCCGCAGACCAAAGAACCGAACGCCGCGCCTAGTACCAGTGCTGAGGTTACCAGACCTTCTGTCAACGGTGTGAGGCCTAGACCACCCTCGGCAATGGGAAGTTGCATGAAGGGAAGGGCACCGGCAATAACGCCCGTGTCGTACCCGAAGGCCAGTGCTCCCATCGTGACGACTACGACAATTGTCGTGATAAGTCTGTCCGCCTCACTACGTTTTTTCATAATCCTCTTGCAGCAGCCCGATGACTGCGTTCCCTAAAAAGCAGTTATTTTTAATCTTCATCGGGTCTTGAGACCCAGATAGTAACATTCAGTGCGGGCTTCTGGTTCCCTAAATTTGACGGGAAGTTTCTGTTTTCTTTGGGAAATATTGCTCTGCAACGAAATGAAAATGATTATATGCTACAAGGCTGTCAAAGTTTGATCGGTGCGGAACCTACGCAATAAACGTATGCACACCCAAGGACGGATCTGTTTTTTCCTATAGAAATGCCCTGATAAAAGTTTCGAGTGTATCTGCATCCTCTACAGGTTTATCGCGGCGAATACGGGAAACGCGTGGGAAGCGCAGCGCAACGCCACTTTTATGACGTTTGGAATACTGGGCAGCGTCAAAAGCAATTTCCAGAACAAGGCCGTGAGCAACCTCCCGAACAGGACCAAAACGTTTGGTTGTATGATCGCGCACCCATTTATCCAGAAACTTAAGTTCCTCATCTGTAAAGCCTGAATAAGCTTTCCCAATAGGGACCAGTTCGCGCTTGCCCTCTACGGTGCGCCATAGGCCAAATGTATAGTCGGAGTAAAAGCTGCTGCGTTTTCCATGTCCGCGCTGGGCATACATCACCACAGCATCAACAGTCAGGGGGTCTCGCTTCCATTTCCACCAGGGGCCGCGTGGCCGCCCCGGAACGTAGGGGCTATCAGCTTTTTTCAGCATCAGCCCCTCAATTCCTTCACTGCGCGCTGCGTCCCGCAGTTTGGCAAGCTCCCCGAATTCAGAAAAGGGAATGAGTTCAGACACGGTCATTCTGGGCGGGTTCAAGCGTGCGAACCAGCTTTCCAGCCGCTCTCTTCGCGTGTCAAAAGGAAGGCTACGGAGGTCTTCTCCATCTTCAAACAGGATATCGTATAAACGAACACCAGCGGGCATGTCCCGCAGCATGGGTGCTGTAGGGGCTTTTCGGTTAAGGCGTTGCTGAAGATCAGAAAATGGCGCAACGCTGCTACCGTGCATGATCAAAAGTTCACCATCTAGGACCACACGACTGCCGAGGTCCTGCATGATTGCTAAAATATCGGGGAATGCTTTGCCGATATCTTCCGCCGTGCGGGTATAGACGCGCTCGCCGCCGGGGGTGGAAACCAGTTGGACACGGATACCATCCCATTTCCACTCTGCGCGCCAGTCAGCCGGGTCCAGAGTAGTCAGGTCAACATTTTCCAGTGGTTGAGCCAGCATTGGTGGCCGAAAGACTGGGGCGTCTTTTGCATCCGGCTTGGGAGCTTTTCCTTCGACCCATGCAAACAGCGCCTCATACGGCGGCTCTAGCCCATGCCAGACTTCCTCAATATCATCCGGGGAGATGGTGGCTATATTGGCAAGGGCCGTTTTAGCGAGCCGCGCCGAAGCGCCAACACGGAGTGACCCTGTGATAAGTTTGAGAAGCGCATAGCGGGATGATGCATCGCAGGCATCCAGCCATTCTCGGATCACACCAGGCACCTCTGCTTTTGGGAGGCGTTCCAGAGTGTGTACAACTTCAGAAAGACTGGGCGCTGGCATGTCAGTATGCTGCCCGGCATCCGGACACCAGATCAGGGCAACTGTTTCAGCAAGATCCCCCACATAATCGTACGAGAGAGCGAATAGCTCAGGGTCAATGCGCTCCATCGCAAGGGCGCGGAGCATGGCAGGTTTAACCGCAGCAAAGGACAAGCTGCCCGCCATTGCGGCGAGTGCATATCCCCTGTCCGGGTCAGGGGCCATGGTAAAATACTCTTTCAGCAGTGCCAGCTTCATAGTGCGTGACGGGGTAAAGGCCAAACGCTCCAGAAGTGTTGCAAATTCAATCATGCTGGCGCTCCGGTCGTTAGGTCTTCATCCTCGTCTTCGTAACCAATGAGCCGTAAGGCACGACCCTGAATTTGCATTTTGCCCAAGGCATGAATCAACGCGTCTTCCCGCCCGTGTGTAACCCATATTTCCTTTGCGCCCGTGGCCCGGCAGGTATCAAGCAGGGCGTCCCAGTCAGCATGGTCGCTGATGACAAGAGGGAGTTCGACCCCGCGCGCTTTCGCCCTCTGGCGTACATGCATCCAGCCTGATGCCAGACAGACAACAGGGTCGGGCAGGCGGCGTGCCCAGCGGTCCGCAATGGCGGAAGGGGGAGCCAGAACAATCCCGCCGCGCATCTCTCCTTTTTGTGCGACAGTCGCGGACCGCAACTCTCCAAGGGGAATACCCAGACTTTCGTATAGTCTGCACATGGGGAGAAGGGCACCATGTAGCCAGAGAGGATCGTGATACCCGGCATTCCGTAAAAGGGCGATCAGCCGCTGGCATTTACCAAGGGCGTAACAGCCCACCACATGGGTGCGCTCGGGAAAGAGACGCACGTCGTGCAGCAGTTTGCCAATTTCATGTGCTGGGTCAGGTAACCGAAAAACCGGCAGGCCGAATGTTGCTTCTGTTACGAACAGATCGCAGGGCACGACCTCAAATGGCACACATGTCGGGTCCGGGGCGCGTTTATAGTCGCCGCTGACCACGGCCCGCTGCCCGCGATACTCCATGACAACCTGCGCACTGCCCAGAACATGCCCCGCCGGCGCGAGCCAGAGTTGCATGTCCCCTACAGATGTAACCTGCCCATAGTGCAGAGGCTGCTGCGTATGACCGGCCCGACCTTCCCCCATCCGCAACTGCATAATGGCCAGTGTCTCCGGGGTGGCTGTCACATGCGTATGGTTGGGTCTGGCATGATCGGAATGGCCATGCGTGATGACGGCGTGCGCCACAGGCTGGAGGGGGTCGATATAAAATGCGCCGGGTGCACAAAATAGCCCTTCAGGTTTTAGTTCAAGCCAGTCCACCCGGTTGCCTCCATCCGTCATTCAGCATGTAGGGAAGAACCCCTCAGCCGCACATGCGTTCCTCAGATCATGAGCGAACATCTGCCGCAACGTTTCAAAGACTGGTTTTCCAGGCAAGGGTGGTCGCCCCGGCCACATCAGCTTGCCATGCTTGAGGCGGCGCAGCAGGGAAAGTCCACGCTGCTTATCGCCCCAACGGGCGGCGGCAAGACGCTGGCAGGCTTTTTGCCGAGCCTTATTGAACTGGCGCATGGTACATATTCGGGCTTACACACCCTGTATGTCAGCCCTTTGAAAGCACTTTCCACCAATATTGCCCAAAGTCTGGCGCGCCCAATAGCGGACATGCAGTTGCCTGTTCGTGCTGAGGTAAGAAGTGGGGACACCTCTGGCGCGCGCCGGAAAAGGCAACAGAAAAACCCACCGCATATCTTGCTGACAACACCAGAAAGTCTTGCGCTTCTGCTCTCCTACCCGGATGCCGCACAGTATTTTTCTAAACTGCGTGTCGTGATAATTGATGAAGTCCATGCACTGGCCGGTACCAAGCGTGGCGATCAGCTCGCTTTGTGTGCAAGACGCCTGCAACAGTTTTCGCCGCTGCTACGGGTTAGTGGTTTATCGGCCACGGTGGCGCATCCATCTGCCATGGCGGCCTGGGTTTCCCCTACAGGCAAGGCGTCTGGTGTCCGCCTCATTAAAGCAGAGGCCACGGTGCGCCCCGATGTGCATGTCCTTTTGCCAGACAAGCAAGGCTATCTCCCATGGGCGGGGCGTATGGGTCTTGGCAGTGCGACTGCTATTTTGACCGAGATTGCCCGAGCAAATCTGACCATCGTCTTTGTCAACAGCAGGGCGCAGGCAGAACTGCTCTTTCAGGCCTTGTGGAAACAGAACGGTGATAACTTGCCGATCGGTCTGCATCACGGCAGCCTTGAAGCAGCGCACCGGGCCAAGGTGGAGGAGGCGATGGCGCAGGGGACACTGAGGGCCGTTGTCGCGACATCCTCCCTTGATCTTGGGCTGGACTGGGGAGCTGTGGATCAGATTATTCAGGTAGGTGCACCCAAACAGATATCCCGTCTGACGCAGCGGATTGGCCGTGCTAATCACAGGATGGATGAACCGTCCCGTGCGTTACTGGCCCCCGCGAACCGGTTTGAAGTGCTGGAATGTGAAGCTGCCCGAAAAGCGGTGGTGAAGCACGAACTTGACGGAGAGCCACCACGCGCTGGCGCGTTGGATGTTCTGGCTCAGCATGTGATGGTTACTGCGTGCTCCGGCCCGTTTTCTCCGGATGCTCTCTATAAAGAAATCAAGCTCTGTGCCCCTTATAGCCAGCTTACACGCATGGATTTCGATAAAGTCATCCAGTTTGTGGAGGACGGCGGCTATGCCTTGCAAGCCTATGAGCGCCACCAGCGTCTTGTTCGGGATACAACAGGGCACCTCTGTGTGCGCACCGAACGAATAATCCGGCAGTTTCGCATGAATATTGGGACTATCGTTGATACGCCCATGTTGCGCGTTAAATCCCGCCGCGGAAAAACTTTTGGGGAAATAGACGAATATTTTGCCTCCATGCTTGTGCCGGGCGATACGTTTTTCCTGGGAGGAGAATTGCTGGAGTTTCTAGGCTTGCATGAAACCACGGTTCAAGCCGCACGTGGCCACGGCAAAGACCCGAGGGTGCCGGTCTACGGGGGGAACCAGCTTTCCATTTCGCCCGGTCTGGCAAGGCATGTCCGTGAAATCCTGCATGACCCTTCAAAATGGGGTGTACTGCCAAAATCGGTTCAGGAGTGGCTTGCGCTTCAGGCAAAGCGCTCGCGCTTGCCAGCACCGGAAAAACTTCTGGTCGAGACATTTCCCCATAAAGGCTGGCATTACATTGTGGCGTATCCTTTTGAAGGCCGAAATGCACATCAAACTCTTGGCCTTTTGCTGACAAAGATGCTTGAGGAAACCGGAAAAGGCCCTCTGGGCTTTGTCGCAAATGACTACATGATCGCCTGCTGGTGTGTTCATCCAACGGGGTCTATGGCCGAGTTGTTCAGTCAGGATCTTATGAAAAGCAATCTTACAGACTGGCTTTCTGAGAGTGCTATGCTGCGCCGGACATTTCGGGATGTTGCTATTATTGCCGGATTGATAGAACGAAACTATCCGGGACGCGAAAAAAACCGCCGCCAGATGACCGTAAGCAGTGACCTGCTTTACGATGTCCTTAGGAAATATGACCCAGAGCATATTCTTTTACAGGCTACCTGGCGACAGGCCCAGGAAGGCCTGACTGACCTTAAGCGCCTTTCAGATATGCTGGACCGCATTCAGGGTCAGATTGACCATGTGGATCTCTCGCACGTGTCACCTCTCGCGGTTCCGGTGCTGCTGGAACAGGGCAAAGAAAAAATACGGGGAGGTGAGGGGGAGGACTATCTTCTGGCAGAAGCAGATAAACTCTATGCGCTGGCAGAAAAAGCATGAAGTTTCGGGAGGTTATACTAGCCGGGCAGCACCTTTGGCTTCTACCGGGGGGCGCTGTTTTTCTACCGGAGGTAGGTACGCTTGTGGTGGCGGATCTGCATCTTGGAAAAGGAACGTCAGCCCGGTCGCGCGGCGTGCTATTGCCCCCGGGGGATACAATGGAAACTCTCGAAAAATTGTCAAAGCTGCTGGATAGTTACGCACCACAGCATCTGATAGCACTTGGTGACAGTTTCCATGATGGTCAGGCCGGTGACCGTTTTCTGGATGACGAGAAATCCAGACTTGAGGCGATAACATGCGCAGTGTCCACGGTGTGGGTGGCGGGCAACCATGATACACTCCCGGTTTCAGGTCTGTCCGGCTCATGGGTTGAAGAATGCCTTTTGGGCAATTTGATCCTTAGGCATATCCCTTCTGCGGCTATTCCTTCTGGTAAGGGAGAAGTGGCGGGCCACCTGCATCCCAAAATTAGAATGCGCATAAAAGGACACGCAATCAGTCGCCCGTGTTTTATGATCGGGCCAGACCGTATGATTTTACCAGCATTTGGGGCCTACACTGGCGGATTAAGCACAGTGAGCCAAGCCTTCGGGGATTTGTTCTCACGTCCCCCCTCTATTTATGTCTGGGGTGCTGACCAAATTTTCCGTGTGGAATAAAACTTAGGGGGTCGAGGATTATAGATAGTGCTTTGATAAAGTAATCCAATAACGAAAATTTTTTAGTAGTTCTATTTTATAATCCTAAATCATTTTAAATTATATGAGTGCGTGCTCGATCATATGGGTCGTTAGAATAGTGCATTTTCGTCAATTTATTACTGTGTCCTCATTGCACGAGGAGAGAATTGCTGTTCAAATGTCCCGGATAGCGTTCATGTCTACAACACTATCCGGAAATGACATTATGCTTGGCTCTTTTCCGACAAGGTTTCCAGGGCAGTAATAAAGGCCAAATGGGTTAGGCCCTGCGGGATATTTCCCAGCCAGGAAAGATCTTTTGGATCAACCATTTCAGACCAAATTCCAACCCCTCTATCCAGAGCTTTAACCAAATTGTCCAGTCTGCGCGCTGCGTCATCGTTCTGCCCGAGATGTGCTTTGGCTTCAGCAATCCAGAACGAGCAGGCCAGAAAACACCCTTCTTCTTTATCCACTTCGCTATAACGATAATGAAAAGGGCCAGCCCCTAATTCCCGATCAAGGGCCTCCATAGTCAGGCTCAAGCGTTCAGTTGCCGGATAGCGGAACTGCACAGCAAGCGCCAATGACGCATCCAACTTTTCACACCCAGGATACATGACATAGGCCTGTTGTTGGTCTGACCAACAATTTTCCTCAATCCACTGTTCAATTCTATCACGTTCACGCCCCCAGCGTTCACGACAGGTCGTTGGGAGCTGCCCACAATCAGCCAGCTCAACGGCTCGGGCAAGAGCCTGCCAGCAACTGATTTTTGAAGATGTGTAATGGTGGTTTTTAGGTAACTCCCATATCCCTGCATCTTTCTGACGCCAATTGTCAGCACATTCGTCTGCGAGGTGAGACAAAAGTTCAGCGCTACATGGGTCTAAGATGTTGCCTTTACTGACAAAACACCATGCCGTCCCAAATATGTCACCATAAATACCATGTTGATGCTGGCTGGCCGCTAGATTGCCCGTTACGACTGGTCGGCTATTCCTGTATCCGGCAAGATTGGTTTCATAAACTTCGTCAACCAGATCACCAGCCAAGGTGTAGCAAACGTGCGAACCGTGTTGCTGCAACCGCTCAAGAAGCCAGGTAAATGCAGCTTTTGCGTCAGCCTGTGCATTGATGGCGAGGAAGGCATTAATTGTGTAACCCGCATCCCTGACCCACGCATAACGATAGTCATAATTTTTGTTATTGCCGATTTTCTCAGGCAAAGATGTGGTGGCTGCGGCAGCAATAGCCCCTGACGGAGAAAAAAGAAGAAATTTGAGAGATAAGGCACTTCTCACAAAAGCATTTCTATAAATACCGTCATAAGAAATAATTTTTACCCATTCCTGCCACGCGTGATGGGAAATATCTATGCGTCCATCAATGTCGGCTATGGTGGGTACAACTAAAGGTTCACTCTGTCCCGCAACAATAGCCAGTAGTTTCCGCTCCCCTTCAGAAATCATGAAATGGCCGGAGATACCTTCATCAGAACTTTCTGAATTTATGCTCTCGCTATGAAGAAATAATCCCAAGACATCCTTGATATGAAAAACGGGAAAGTCCCCAATTTTTGAAAAATACGGGCTGGCAGTATCGTCTCTGGTACTAAAGAAGACAGAAAAGCGAAAAGAAATTTCACCACTTATTCCTTCTACGCGTCGTGCCAGTTCTGACCACGGCAGTCGGCCTGCATAACTACTGTTAAGGGATTCAGTCAGCTTTGCAGAACCAGATTGAGTGTGAAAAAATGTTACAAGAACATTGCTATCCTTAAGATAGTGTCTCTCGACTGAGAATGGATCAGTTGGTTGAATACTGAAGTACCCTCCTTTGTTCGCGTCCAGAAGACGGTCAAAAAGGGGAGGGGAGTCGAGGTTCGGCACACCCCACCAATCAATTGAGCCATCGGTTCCGCTTAATGCAACGGAGCGCCCATCTCCCAAAGCTCCATAATCTTCCAACGGCAAGTAGCCTGTCGTTCGTTGCGGGACGAGGCGGTCATCTTTCTGGCCGGAAGCTACTTTCGTCATGGGAAAACCTTATGGTGTATTAGAAAAACAGGATTACGCGCTTAGGTTTGTTACTGGTATTTCTGTGTTAACGCATGAAAGGGAAAATGTTTCTTCCGTAAAATATTTCTCACAAAAGAGGTATTCCCAGAAGTTTCATATTTATTTTCTTATTCTCTATCAAAAAATAATTAAATAGATGCAGTTATGGCAGATAACATAATCACATGAAACGTGCCCAACCCTTCATGCGTTGCGGTCTTCACAAGACATAAGGAACGGAAAAATGCAGAAAAAAACTGTAAAATACGCGGTTGTTGGCATGGGTCAGATCGCGCAGCAGGCTTTTATCCCCGGCCTTTCACGTGCGGATAATTCGGAGTTGGCCGCGTTTGTAAGTAGCGGCGGTGAAAAGTCAGATGCTCTGGAAAAACAGTATAATGTTCCCGGTTACAGATATGAAGACTTGGACCAGCTTATTGCGTCTCAAGATGTCGATGCATTTTACCTTGCCACACCTAACGAGCGGCATATCGAACATGCCGTCCCCATTCTGGAAGGAGGCAAACATCTGTTGATTGAAAAACCGATGGCGACAAGCATGGAGGAATGTGAAGCCATTCTCGCTGCGCAAAAGAAGGGTGGCGGCAAGCTCATGGTTGCATACCGGCTACATTTTGAGCCGGGCACGGTTGATTTGGTAGAGCGTGTCAAAAAGGGGCAGATTGGAGATCTTGTCTCGTTTAATTCTACTTTTTCACAAGACGTCAATCTCAATAATCATCGTGCAAAAGGCGGCTTTTGGGGCGGACCGGTTCCGGATATGGGAGCGTATCCGATCAATGTGATGTGTAATTTATTTGCGTCCGAGCCAGTAGAGGTTTCCGCGGTCGGTTTAAAGACTGACCCAGAACATTTTGAATTTGATGACCGCGTTTCTGTTACACTGCGTTTTTCCGATAATCGTCTAGCCCATTTTTTTGTCTCTTATTCCAGTGCGGGGCATGACAGTTTTACGCTGCTTGGCACCCAAGGGTCAGCACATGTCTCACCCTGCTACCAGTTTGGTGCATCTACCAGAATTAAAACGATCTTACAGACAAACCAAGCTCGAGAGTCCTTTGAATTTGAACCCGTAGAGCAATTTGGTGGTGAAATTTCTTATTTTTCCCAGTGTATTTTACATAATCGTGAACCCGGCCCTGATGGATGGGAAGGACTGCTAGATGTCAGAATTTTGACGGCGATTGAACAGTCTCTCTCATCCGGTCGGCCTGTGTCTCTCAACGCTGCGGAACGAGGCCGGCAAGGGTTGAAAAAAGATCAGGTTTTCACGTTACCCCCTGCACAAGTACCGGACGACGAGCAGCTTATAGGTGTGCAACCACTGGCCAAGTAAGAATAGAAAACTATCGCAATGAGGGTCTGCCTTTTTGCAGGAGAAATCAACAACGGAAGCAGATCTGCTGAGAAGATCCTTTCGGTTGGTTTGCTTGGGTAAAGAGGGTCTAGCCATTAAGGCGTTTTAGGCCATGGCTAGATAATTTTTGGTCGCCAGTGATATCGTTGTTCCTCATAAAGGACAGCTTTCTCAACAAAGTGACGGTGTTCTGGGTAGGGAGGTCGGGTTCCCAAGGTCCTGGACTGGCCTGACGGCAGTGAAATGTCGTCTTCCGTGAAAATGGTCTAGATCGGAGGTGTGAGGCTAGGGCCGTAGCTGCTTGTTGAGTAATTATAACTCTGCGTAGGTTTCCAGACACAGAACGCCCCGTCACTGCCAAAAAAGAGATTTTCCCCCTGCATGTTAGTGACCCATAACGCTGTCGCCCTTATTTTCTGTGTCAAAGAATGAAATCCCACGGCTTAGGATCACGCAGTTCATACTATTTTATGCTTGCAGAGCGGTAAGGTCAGGCTGGGCGTCTGATGCTAAATAGGGGCCTGCCGAATGGATCTGAAGAGCCATGATTGCAATAGCGTTAACCGGACGAGGGCCGAGAGGCAGCAGCGCGTTACCATTTGTCCAGCGCATCATGCCATCTTCAACATTATTCCATCCAGAAAGGTTTGCGTCGTTTAGATGCAACGTTACTGTTTTCGTTGCATGTCCTTCGAAGAGCTGAACAGCCCCAACTAATACACCAAGCACCCGGCGGTCATCCATAAACGGGCCAATAGTATCGTATGGTCGGCTGGCACGAGAGACAATCTGAACGGTTTCAATGCCGGTTGGGATTATGAACAGGGTACGATCATTTTCTTTTCGTATGGGGTACAGAATGCTGCCAGTCTGGGTGACAAGGTGTAAACCAGTATTGTCTGTGAGACGCTGCTCGCAGGGTTGGTATGCATGGTCTAGGGTTTCAGCACGAGAAGTGAGTTTCTGAAACAGGGGCTCCACAAAAAAACGCGATGTGTTGAGCGGCGCAGCAGCCTCTTCCCAGCTTAGATGACGATGTGCCCCTATTGAGACAACCGAACCATTCTGACGGAATGCAGAACGGTTTCCCGTATCGAGATAGCTTTCAGTCATGACGCCATCTGCCATAATGACTGAGTGCTTTTCTGTCTCGATATGATAATACGTGTAAGAGGTTATGCTTTTATCGAAAAAAATCGAACGCCCATTGACAAGCATACGCACCGGGACGAACTGTCCATCAAGAAATAGACAATGCTCAGGTGTAATGAGCATATCCTTGTAAGGTATGCCCCCAGCAATCGCGTCCTTGAGCAGACGTACTGGATAACCAGCCTGATCGTCCGGAAGATGTGACCGGACAACGGTATGAGAGTACCCCACCCACGTCACGCGCCTTACGGCACCATTAATAGTGTTATCATAATAGACAGCAACCACATCACCAATTTGAATGTCTTCGATGGGTGTGTCTCCTTTGGAGGTGCGTATCAGGCTTCCTTTGCAGAAACATGCGGCATCGGACACTTGCAAAGTGACGCTATTTTTTCCGTAAGTTTCTCCAAAAACCTGCGAGCCACCACTGCCTGCAATGACGGTGTCTGACAGATTGGGTAGAGCAAAATTGCTCCGGCCATCGCCTCCATATGTTATCCCTAAGAGTGCAAAGAGGTGCGTATGGTCGGAAATAGACAACAAGGCACCGTTTGCGAGCACCCAACCTTGAGGGATGGTGGACGCTACTCCTGCATATGCACGAACTTCGCCTATAACAGCTTGGCCCTTGCTGGCAGAATAGGGGGGAGCACCATCAATGCAGATAATATAATTCAGCGCGAGGCCCGGCGCACGATTATCAAAAGAAGACCCTTGACCTCCATCAGTCACCGGAGCGTTTGCGTCACTCAGTGACACTGTTTTTTGGCCCACGATGCTCCCAAGAGATACGGTGTTGGATGAGCCAATAATGCTACGGCCACGCAGATCGGGTAATGCAAATGTTGCCACTCCGTCTCCGCCGTAAGTGGTGCGGAGTAGCGAGAATAATTCAGGGAACAGAGCAATTTTTAGGAGTTGCCCTTGAGCGGGAATAAACTGGTCTCCTGCCATGGTCGGCTCTAATCCGGCAAAGGCAACCACCTCTCCCATAAATCCCCCTGCCGACGGAGCATGCTTCACACGAATAAGATAGTTCACACTGAGGGACGGCTGTGCGTTATCAATTGACTGGCTTGTCCCTCCCAGTGCTGGCGGTAGCTGAGCCTGCGTAAGAGTTGTCGCGTTTTCACCAGTCGTATGCCCGATGTCGGTGTAGCTTGTGGCAGTGTAGGGTTGAGCTCCGATTGCTACCTTTCCTGAAAAATCTGGAAGAGCAAAGTTTCCGGCGTCGTGCTTGCCGTATGCAGTCAGCAGCAGGGAAAACAGTCTTAAATTGTCAGAGAGATACAGCAACTGTCCTTCACTGCTTAGCGTATCAGGCGTAAGGAAATGATCAAAAGCAAAGCTTCGGATGATTCCCAAAGGCATGACCGAAGAATTTCCTGTTGCCGGATCGATATCATTTACGACAATCACCTGCCTCAACACTATAGTTTTCTGGGTGTTGTCAAAAGATCCGATACTCATATGGATACATACCTTTCACGCTAAAGATGAATAAAAAGAAGAAATTATTATATAAAAACGACAATTACTTATTTTAAAATTACAAAAATTAAAAATAAGTAGCATTTTTTACTTTTTAAATTAAAATAAAATCCTAATTTCTTAAATTTTTACAGTTATTGTGTATTTGATGCTAATCTTGCTCGGCCAGAAGAGCAAATGAAATAAGAGGTTTCACCAAAAATGCGACAAAGGCCTTCCCTGAGCTCTGCAAAACGCTCAGGATAGCGAATTACCATTCGAGCAGGCCACTTATGATGCCAGTTGATTCTGAAAAATCCGGTCACGACACTGCAAAAGCATATACAACTGACGAAATAGTAGCGTTGCCGGGCTTCCCACAATGCTTGAGCTTTTGTAATCAGAAGCTTCTGGAGATACACAGGAAAATGCCGCGTGAAGTCCGGTATGTCGCTGATTTACGGCGTTGGGTCATGACGCATGGTGCACTGGCACTTCACTTTTCACATCAGGTTGACCCCACTCAACCAGTGCTCTCAGCTACCAACCTTTTTCGTGAAATCGAACATATAGGCATAGCCAGCCCGAATACGGTCACCAGCTATCTGAAAGAAATCCATGCCCGGGGATACATTATTGCACTGCCGCAGGCGGATCAGCGTGTACGTGCCTACCGTATGACTGAGTTCTCGGAGAAAATGTTTTACCTTTATCTTCAGATCAGCCTGCAAGGTTTAGATCTGATTGATGGTGCTGGACGGGCTGAGCGCGTCAACTCAGATCCACGTATTCTAACGTATATGCACCCAATTTTTGCACGGCGTATGCTGCGTGACCCGCTTTATTATGCGCCCCCGCCTTCAATCGCGCCGCTGGTCAATACAACAATCGGAATTTCAGTTCTTAACGAAATGACGAGGGCTCAAAAAGAAAAATCCACAGACGACGGACGGGTCTATATTCACTTGGGGAGTGCCAGTGCAATGGCAAAGCACTACGGTGTGTCCCGCGGTAATATTGCTCGCCTACTATCAAAGGTGCAAAACGCGGGTCATTACGGCCAAAACGCCAGCGGTACATGGGTTTCAGCGCAGCTTTTACGTGATCATCATATCCTGCAAGGCCTTAAAATGGCACATAGCGCCGCAGCCTATAGAGAAGCACAAAAAATGAGAACGCGAGAGTTATTATGTCAATAATACAAAATTTGCGTAAACAGGTTGCAGCGTTGTGGATGCTATGAAGGAGGTAGTAAGATTTTTGAAATGCCAGTAACCATGGACAATACAGATCTTTTTTTAGCAGCCTCGGCCTCTATGTCACGATGGCAGCTCATGAGTGATGGTACGCCTGTGCGGACAGCAAGCTCTCTGTTACTGCCTGTTACTCGGCATGGCGTTCCGATTATGTTAAAAGTCACGTCTGACCCTGATGAACTTCGTGGTGGTTGTCTCATGACGCTGTGGGCAGGGCAGGGGGCTGCCCGAGTGATTGAGCACGATAAAGGCGCTCTTCTTCTTGAAAGAGCGGTGAGTGGTCGTAGTCTTGCTGACCTTGTTTACGCTGATCAGGATGATGACGCGACACGATACCTCTGCCAGACAGCAGAGCTATTACACTCAGTTCCACTACGACACCCAGAGCAAATGCGCCCTTTGAAAAGCTGGTTCGCTGATTTGCTTGCATCACCCTCTCACAGTGCAGAATGGGTGCAGAACTGTGCCCGGCAGGCCCATAGCCTGTTAAGTGCGCCACAAGAACAGCTTGCCCTGCACGGGGATCTTCACCATGGCAATGTTCTGGATTTTGGAACTCGAGGCTGGTGCGCGATTGACCCTAAAGGGCTGTACGGGGAGAGAGTGGCTGATTTCGCGGCTCTTTTTCTAAATCCTGATCTTGCGGATTCACAGCGTCCCTACGCGATATCTCCACACCGGTTTGAGCAGAGAGTCAGGCTTGTCAGCTCACACGCGAAACTTGATGCTGTCAGGCTACTGCAATGGATTCATGCCTGGAGCGGACTCTCTGCGGTTTGGTTTATAGAGGACGGAATTGTTCCGGAAACTCAAAAGGCGGTGGCGGATCTTGCGCTTAAAGCGCTTAGTTGAAAACGAGACGCAAGCATGTTGCTCCTGTTTTGAGGTGGGGGCATCGTGTGGCGGTGTGTATTATGACCATGAAGATACGAGCGCCGTGGTTGTGTTCGGTCTTTATACCGCGATATTTTCAAAAACCTTTCGGGACACTCTAAAGAGTGTTTCCCGCAACCAGCGATGCACAGGGTCTGTATCCCGCCTAGGATGCCAAGCCTGAAAAGCTTCAATGCCAGGCAGCGAGAACGGGAATTCAAAAGAGGTAAGCCCCAGAGCATCCTGAGAGATATGATTGATGACAAGTCCCGGTAGTGGCAGGATCAGGTCAGTCCCTTTCATGCTTTCAACCATACAGTGATAGTTGGGGACAACCATGGCAATGCGACGGGTCAGGCCGTATTGGTTTTGCAACATCCAGTCGATAGGGCCGCGCGCCCTGCCACGGCGGGACACGCTGATATAGTCGTACAGCGCCAGACTGTCCGGTGTTATGGGAGCCGCTAGGATAGGATGCCCTTTACGCACAAGCCCACGCATATGGTCACGCAGCACGGTCTGGCGGCGGATTTCAGGTTTTATCAGTTCTGTTGCGCCGATATAAAGGTCAACACCACCATCCCGCAGTGGGTCTGAAGGCGCTGCATCTAGCTCCGGTGCCCAGATTACCTCGCATTGAGGGCATTCCTTCTTGAGGGCTTCCAGTAATGGGAGGGCGAGGGCGGCAATGACCAGATCATTCGCACGGATAGTAAAGGTCGGGGCCATGCTGGCAAGATTGGCTAGGGCTCTGGTTGCGAGAAGGCTGTCCGCATTGCGGACCAAATCCTGCACCTGGCTGAGAATAGATGATGCAAAGGCCGAAGGGAGCATTCGCCGCCCTGCCTGCACCAGAATGGGGTCTGCAAAGGCCGTGCGCAGTTTTGTAAGCTGACGGCTCATGGCTGGTTCGCTTATCTTCATGCGGCGGGCCGCACGGGAGACGCTTTCTTCTTCAGTGAGCACCTGAAGAGAGCGCAGCAGGTCGAGGTCATACCCTTTCATTCTTCCAAGAATAGATTTTGTCTGGTGCATTGGCCAGATTTTATTCCTCCGAAAATCGAAGTCGTTGTTTTCCCTTAATGAGGGTTGTCGGTCGCTTAAGGTTCAGGATGATCAGCGCTCATGAAGACCATCATCCCTCCACACGCAGCAAGTGCGCCTGTTATCCACGCGTCACCACCCTTGCCATCCTATATCCCGCCTTTTGGCCTGCGGACTGTCATTGGCTGTCTGGGTATGCTGCTGGCTGTGCATGTGGCGGGTTTTAATGAGCATGTTACTGAAATCGGCCTCTCTGACATTCGGGGGGCGATGCATATTGGGCATGATGAGGGAAGCTGGCTTATCTCCATCTATGAAGCGTTCAATATTGCAGCCATGGCTTTCACGCCATGGTTTTACATGACGTTTTCAATCTACCGGTTTTCCATCTTCATGACGGCTGTTATGGCGCTGCTTTCCATTCCGGCTCCCTTCATGCCTGATGTGACATCTCTTTGCATTCTCAGGGCGTTTCAGGGACTGGCCGGAGGTTGCCTGCCGCCGGTGTTGATGACCGTCATGCTCAAATATCTGCCGCCGCAGCTCCGTGTGTTTGGTATTGGTGGCTATGCCATGAGCGCAACTTTCGGCCCCAATCTGGGCCTGCCGCTGGAGGCCTTCTGGTTTGAAACGATGGGCTGGCACTGGCTGTATTGGGAGATCATTCCGCTTGCAGCCATTGCCGTAGGGATGATGGCGTATGGCCTGCCGCGTGATCCCATGCATTTTGAACGGTTTGAAAAATTCAACTGGCTGGGGCTGGCTGTGGGGCTGCCCGCCATCTGTTCGCTCGTAACTGTGCTGTATCAGGGGGACCGGCTGGACTGGTTTCGCTCACCACTTATTACCAGCCTGACCTTTTGGGGAACGGCGGCCTTTATTGTGTTCGTCATTAATGAGGCGTTTCACCCCAGCCCGTATTTCCGCATACAATACTGGCGTTCGCGCAATATTCAGGCTGCTTTGCTCTCGCTTGTAGGAATACTGGCGGTCTGCTCCATCATGGCGGAAATTCCCGCCACCTATCTGGAGGCCGTGCGGGGCTACAGGCCTGTGCAGGCGGCTCCGGTTTCACTGGTGGTCGCGCTGCCGCAGCTTATCATGTTGCCGTTAATTGCCGCGCTTTGTAACAGCCGCAAGGTGGACTGCCGGTTTGTGCTGGCAGGGGGCATGCTCTGTCTTGCTGCATCAGCGTGGCTTGGCACATGGCTGACGGTGGACTGGGTGCGGGATAATTTCTATCCCCTCCAAATCCTCCAGGTTTTCGGCCAACCGATGACGGTTATCCCGACCCTGATGCTGGCAACCATGGCGATGGGGCCTGCGGATGGCCCATTTATTTCCGGCATGGTGAACATGCTCAAAGGGCTGGCCAATGCTGTGGCATACGCGCTGTTTGCGGCACTTAGCCGCAGGCGGGAGCAGTATCATTCCACCATGTTGCTGGACCATCATGGCACGCAGGCTCTGGCTTTGCAGGGGATGGGTAATCCTATAGCGCACCAGCTTTCCGGTACATCGCCTGATGCTGGGTATGTGGCCCGGAACAGCCTGCAAATTTTCCATACCTATGTGCGTGAGCAGTCTCTGGTGTTGGCGTTGAACGATATTTACGCCGTGCTGGTCTGTGTCTGCCTTGGCTATGCGGCGATCAATCTGCTGCTGCCGCACCGCGTTTACCCGCCCCGTGCGCCGTCTCCCAATACTCCTGCTCGTTAATTTGGAAATCGGACCATGATTTATAAAAAACCTCTACTTTATGCAGGTTGTGCTGCAAGTGTTCTTGCTATTCTTGCATGGGGTGGCACGCGACTGGTGAATGGCGATGGCGTTTACCAGTACACCAATGATGCCTACGTAACAGCGGACTTCCCGACCGTTGCTCCCAAGGTTTCCGGACGAATTGATCGTGTCAGGGCGCAGGACAATGAGCAGGTCCATGCAGGGGAGGAACTCGCCCATATTGAGGATGACGATTACCGGGCTGCTTTAGAAGTCGCGCGCGGGAACAGGCAGGCCGCGCAAGGGGATGTCAGTAACCTTGAGGCCGAATTAAGCAGGCAGGACGCCGTGATTACACAGGCGCACGCAGCCGTGCAGGCAGATCAGGCCCGCCTGATGTTTGCGCGGCAGAATGCGCTGCGGTATCGCACTCTGTCTTCCGGCGGGGCCGGTACAATTGAGCAGCGGCAGTCATCCGAAGCGCATCAAAAAGAGGTCGAGGCCGCAATAGCGCTTGATCAGGCGGGGGTAGAGGCATCTATCCGGCAGTTGGCCGTGATCAAAGGCCAGCTTGAACATGCCCGCGGTCTTCTCGTGCGCGCACAGGGGGACGAAAAGCAGGCGGAACTTAATCTGTCCTATTGCACCATTCCAGCGCCGATTGACGGTGTTGTTGGGGAGCGTGGCGTGCGTGTGGGCACCTATGTGCAACCGGGCACAGCTATTCTGGCGGTTGTGCCCGTGCATAAAGCTTATGTGCTTGCCAATTTTCAGGAAACGCAACTGACAAAGCTACAGGCCGGGCAGCAGGCGACAATTCGGGTGGATACATTTTCCGGCCAGCGTTTAAAGGCGCATGTGGATTCAGTAGCTCCGGCGACCGGGGTGGCTTTTGCTCCCATCCAGCCAGACAATGCTACTGGCAACTTCACAAAGGTGGTGCAGCGTATTCCGGTCAAGCTGACGTTTGACTCCGGCCAGACGCTGGCGGCCAGAGTGCGGGTTGGGATGTCCGTGGAAGTGACAGTTGATACGTCCTCAAAACCGGAGGGAGTGCATGCCAATGATGCGCGCTATGTCTGGCAATAATATCATGAGGCGTTTTCTGTTTGCAGGCTCTTGCACTTTGGCGCTTGCGGGGTGCACGGTCGGGCCAACGTATCATGCACCGCATGTCAAAGCTCCGGCAACATGGCGGCAGTCTCAGCCGCCAGCGGCAAGCCGCATCACGACAGCATCAGCCGACCCGCACTGGTGGATGCTCTTTCACGATGCTGCTCTGACAAAGCTGGAAGATCAGGTTGCATCTGGTAATCTGGACCTGAAAGCGGCTGGTCTGCGCTTGATGCAAAGTCAGGCAGAGCGGCGTATAGCCAGTGCCGCGCAGATGCCACATGTGGAGGCTAACGCGTCTTACGGGCGGGAGCGCGCAAGCACCAACGGCGTGCTGGGTCTGCTTGGCACGATGGAGCGTGAACAGGCGGGCACCATTGCGTCCGGCACACAGGGGTTTGGCCCCACGGCTTTGCCCGGCAGTGTGGGCAATCCGTCTTTCAATTTGCCGCAATATGGAATGAGTGCCTCGTGGGAGGTCGATTTCTGGGGACATGTGCGCCGCCAGATAGAAGCTGCCACAGCCGCTACGCAGGAAACTGAAGATATGCGGCGCGCTATTCTGGTTTCACTAATGGCGGAGACGGCGCAGAACTACATTGATCTGCGGGCGACCCAGACGCAAGTTGGTATCCTTGAACATAATATCGATGTGGCCAAAAGTAGCGTCCAGCTGACCAGACTACGGTTTGAACAAGGGGCAGCCACGCGGCTGGATGTGGCGGAGGCAACGGGCCAGCTACACGGCTTTACCTCCCGTCTTGCCCCACTCAAAGCGCAGGAAACACATTTACTGAACGCTCTGAGCTTTCTGGTCGCGCGGGAGCCGGGGGCGTTGGATGCTGAATTGGGCAAGCCTGCGGGTATTCCCTCCGTGCCTGCGCTGGTGCCGGTTGGCCTGCCATCTCAGCTTGCCGAGCAGAGGCCGGATATTCGTATGGCTGCGGACCGTCTGCACGCCGCTACGGCTACCGTTGGCGTGGCGATAGCGGATTTTTTCCCGCGTGTTACGCTCTCGGGCAGTCTGGATATTCAGGCGCTTCAGTTCAGCGGCCTAGGGTCTTGGGCATCCCGACAGTATGGCTTTGGCCCCACAGCCACCTTGCCGCTGTTTGAAGGCGGCCGCCTGACAGGCCAGTTGCACCTGCGTAAGGCACAACAGAAGGAAGCTGCAACGCTATTTCAGCGCACCGTGCTGAAGGCCTGGCAGGAAATAGATGATGCTATGGCAGATTTCACCGCAGCCCAGACGCGGCGAGACGAGCTGGCAGAGGCTGTGCATGAGAATGAGATTGCAGTGAATACTGCCAGAACCCAGTACGTGCAGGGGGCATCAGACTTTTTGACCGTGCTGACCTTGCAGAACGCTCTGCTTTCTTCTCAAAGCGCGCTGGCAACGGCGACCGCGCAAGTGGCCGGAGCCGTGACGCATCTTTATCGGGCTGTTGGTGGCGGGTGGCAGGCTGCATATCCTGTACAGTCTGCTGCGGGCACACCTGCTTAAGGGGAGGCGAGATGATACGTGTCAGACGGGCAGAGACCCTCGGTGCAGTGCGGTCAGAGACGTTTGAATTACGCTGCCATTTTGCTTTTGCGACGTATCAGGACCCTGTTCATCAGCATGATGGGCAGTTACGGGTTCTCAATCTAGGAGCGTTGCGTCCTTCAGAGACATACTCTCTGGGAGCAGAAGCGGCAGTTGATATTCTGACATGGGTGCAGGCAGGAAGCCTGACCGCACAGATAGAAGATTTTGCGCCAGAGGTAATCCAAACAGAAGGACTGCATCTGATTAGCACGGGATCATGCTGCCAGACGCTAGGATGGAAAGCAGGAGCGGAAGGTGCCACTTTTCTTCAGTTCTGGTTTTTGGCCGATACGGAAGATGGGCTTGCTAGACAAGAAAGCCGGAAACGCTTTTCGCAAGCAGATGATGGTGGCTTCAGGGTTCTGGCGTCCGGCTTTCCAGAGGATGATCCGGAGGAGTGGGGAACTATTACCGATGGCGCGCCTGTGACCTTGAGTGCCGGAGTTCGTTTGCTGCATGCAACCATAAGAGCAGGCGAGGGGGCAGCCTATAATACCACTCTGGCTCGTGATCTTTATTTGGTGGTGGTTTCCGGCGTGGTACGGGTGGAAGGTACGATTTTAAACGCAGGAGATGCTGTTACCGTAAGGAGTGTTGTCACCCTGGCGGTCATGGCCGATGAACGGGCCGTTGTTTTGCTGGCAGATGTTGCTGTGGGGTGAACTGGCCCCAGCAATAGAGCGCCAACCAACAACGTGGCAAATGTATGGGCCTGTTCAACCAAGGTCAAACAGGCCCAGCTTAATTTTAAGTCTTAGTAGTGAACGGACAGAGGGTCGAACAGAGCCGCCTTGGGAGGAGCGAACCGGGTTAGTTCAATGCCTTCTACTGCCGCCTTGTATTCATCGTTCGTCGGTATCCGGCCAAGAATGGCCGAAAGGACAACAACAGGGGTGGAAGCTAGAAGCGATTCACCTTTCTTCTCGCTGGAATCTTCAACAACACGCCCTTGGAAGAGACGGGTTGAGGTAGCCAGTACGGTATCACCCTTCTCAGCTTTTTCCTGATTGCCCATGCAGAGATTACAGCCTGGACGTTCGAGATAGAGGATATTTTCGTACTCAGTTCGCGCAGCGCTCTTTGGGTGCTGGTCATTGAATTCGAAGCCGGAATAGCGCTCCAGAATTTCCCAGTCGCCCTCCGCCTTCAATTCATCAATGATATTATAGGTCGGTGCAGCAACAACCAGCGGAGCCCCGAACTCGACCTTGCCGCTTGCTGCCTCAAGATTTTTCAGCATTTGGGCGACAATTTTTACATCCCCCTTATGCACCATGCACGAGCCTACAAAACCAAGATCAACCTTCTTGTGGTCGCCGTAGTACGACACCGGACGGATGGTGTCGTGGGTGTAACGCTTGGAGACATCCGGGTTGTTCACGTCAGGATCGGCGATCATGGGTTCGTCAATCACGTCGAGATCAACCACGACCTCGGCAAAATACTTTGCATTGTCATCGGGTGCCAGAGCAGGGTTTTCACCGGAACGGATTTCAGCAATCCGCTTATCGGCTTTGGCAATCAAACCCTTCAATATGCCCGCGGCATTGTCCATGCCTTTGTCAATCATGATCTGGATGCGCGATTTAGCGATTTCCAGTGATTCTATCAGCGCCTCATCCTGCGAAATACAGATTGCTGCTTTCGCCTTCATCTCGGCTGTCCAGTCCGTGAAGGTAAAGGCCTGGTCAGCAAGCAACGTACCGATATGCACCTCGATGATGCGGCCCTGGAAGACGTTATCACCGCACTGTTTTAGCATCTGTGCCTGTGTCGCATGGACCACATCACGGAAGTCCATATGCGGCTGCATTGTGCCTTTGAACGTCACTTTGACCGACTGTGGGATTGGCATGGTTGCCTCCCCAGTGGCCAGCGCTAGTGCCACAGTGCCTGAGTCAGCACCGAAAGCCACACCCTTGGACATACGGGTATGACTGTCACCACCGATGATAATGTCCCAGTCACTCACCGTCAGGTCGTTCAGAACCTTATGGATCACGTCCGTCATTGGCGGATAGACGCCTTTGGGGTCGCGTGCGGTGATTAGCCCGAAATCGTTCATGAATTTCATGAGCTTCGGAATGTTTGCCTGAGCCTTCTTGTCCCAGACGGAAGCTGTATGGCAGCCAGACTGATAGGCGCCATCCACAAGAGGGGAAATGACGGTGGCCGCCATCGCCTCAAGTTCCTGTGCGGTCATCAGGCCTGTGGTGTCCTGAGAACCAACGATGTTCACCTGTACGCGAACATCCGAACCAGCATGAAGAACCTTACCCGGTGTCACACCCACAGCGTTCCGGTTAAAGATTTTTTCAACTGCGGTCAGACCCTGATTTTCGACCGTAATCTCTTTATTCAGCGCGAAGACCCGAGGCGCTTCAATGCCCAGTGTCTTGGCCGCAAAAGTCTGGAGCTTTTTGCCGAAAACGATAGCGTAAGAACTACCCGCTTTCATGAACTCCATTTTCTGGGGTGTGAAGGATGATGCGATATCAACCAGTTCCTTGCCGTTTTCGTCACGGAGCTGTTTGTTTTTCACGTCAATCGTCAGGACAGTGCCTGTAGCAACCGAGTATTTCTGCTCAAGGATGGGGTTGCCATCGCTGTCCAGAACCGGTTTGCCATCGGCACCGGTCTTCCTGACCCAGTTCTTCAGATTGATACCAATGCCGCCGGTCACATCGACAGTGGTGGCAAAGATTGGCGAGATGCCGTTAGTGCCCGCAACGATAGGCGCGAAATTGACGAACGGAACATAAGGACTGGCCTGTTTGCCGGTCCAGAGTGCTACGTTATTCACCCCTGACATACGCGAGGAACCGACACCCATTGTGCCTTTTTCAGCAATCATCATCACCCGTGCATCAGGGTGCTGCTTCTGCAGCGCGACAATGTCCTGCTGCGCCTCAGGCGAGATCATGCACTGGCCGTGCAACTCGCGATCGGAGCGTGAGTGTGCCTGATTGCCCGGTGACAGAAGATCGGTTGAAATATCGCCTTCAGCAGCAATGAAGGTGACAACCTTAATGGCGTCTTCAACATCCGGAAGCTTGGTGAAGAACTCGGCCTTGGCATAGCTCTCAAGCACATCTTTCGCGACAGCATTGCCTGCCTTGTAGGCATCGCGCAGGCGGAACATATCGGCGTCGTAGAGGAAAACCTGAGTTTTCAGCACTTCTCCCGCCTGTTTGGCGATCGCGGGGTCCGTACCAAGGGCAATATCCAGCAGAACTCTGACGGACGGGCCACCCTTCATATGGGACAGCAATTCGAGGGCATAGGCGGGCGTAATCTCAGGGACAACTACCGCACCCTGGACGATCTTCTTCAGGAAGTCGGCCTTAACACCAGCGGCACTCGTTGTGCCCGGTAGAGTGTTGTAGATGAAGAACCTGAGAGCGTCTGACCGCTGCTCGTTACCGGTGTCCTCAATCAGTGTAATGATGTCACGAACGAGTTCGCCATCGTCAATCGGCTTTGGAGCAAGTCCGTGAGTTGCTCTTTCCTTGATGTCGATCAGGTAATCTGAATAGGCGGTCATCGCAGTCCCAATATCCCAGAGAAGTCTACAGACTAACAGTACGGCCACACAAGCCGACCGGTCTTAAGCTTGGCTTATGGCCACACTGATTCCAGCTAAGCCATAATTTGTCATGTCAATTTTAAGATACTGGCGCGGATGACGGGCAAACACCCTCGTTTGTCACGCCGGGAAGAGGCTCCGGCGATTTCTTTGGATGTTCCAAAAAACTGCGTCGCTGTCAGAATACAACGTAGTTTTGCGGGAAGGCCGGATCTGACTGGAGGGGCGGGACGGCTATGCACACTGGACATTGCAGTTCGGCCGGATGCTCGCTCCCTGAACAGATACAGCCCTCCGGCCTTTGGCTACAAAACGACTATTTTTCTCGACCGAGCGCTTCAGTTTGCCTGAAAAGGGCCGTCTGTCGGTGCACCATCATTCAGGCTGCGTTCTGTAACATTCCATGGGGATCAAGAACGAACTTGCGAGGCGCACCGCCATCGAAGTCATGATAGCCACGCGGTGCCTCTTCAAGTGGGATGACGGTCGCATTGACAATGTCGGCAATTGGAAGCCGCCCATGCAGAATGGCCTGCATCAGTTGCCGGTTATAGCGCAAAACAGGTGTCTGGCCGGTGTGAAAGGACTGGCTTTTGGCCCATCCCTGACCCAGCCGGAGGGTGAGGTTGCCCTTCTGTGCGGCGGCTTCGTGTGCGCCCGGGTCTTCTGTCACATACAAGCCGGGAATACCTATTGCTCCTGCTGGTCGGGTTACTTCCATGGCTTGGTTTAGGATGACGGCAGGCTGTTCTTTCCCATCGTAACCTCTGGCCTCAAAACCAACCGCATCAATGAAGCTATCGACTTCCGGTGTGCCAATGATGTGCTCAATAAGGTCTCCAAGTCTGTCGTGGCTTTGAAGGTCAACGGTTTCAAACCCCACAGCCTTTGCATGGGCTAAACGCTCAGGATTAAAATCACCAACCATAACAACGGCTGCGCCAAGAATACGTGCGGACGCCGCTGCGGCCATACCCACGGGGCCTGCTCCGGCAATATAGACCGTTGATCCTACGCCAACTTTGGCGTTGATAGCGCCATGAAAACCGGTGGGAAGTATATCGGTCAGCATTGTAAGGTCTTTGATGCGTTCAAGTGCCTGTGCTTTGTCAGGAAAACGCAACAGGTTGAAGTCTGCGTAAGGGACCATAACGTAGCGCGCCTGCCCGCCGATCCATCCGCCCATATCAACATAACCATACGCGCCGCCGGCACGGCTGGCGTTAACGGTCAGGCACACGCCTGTGTGCTGCTCACGGCAGCACCGGCATCGCCCACAGGCTACATTGAAGGGGACGGAGACCAGATCCCCCTTGCGCACCATCTCAACATCCGATCCGGTCTCGATCACTTCCCCCGTGATTTCGTGGCCAA
This sequence comes from Acetobacter cibinongensis, assembly GCF_000963925.1. GTDB lineage: Bacteria > Pseudomonadota > Alphaproteobacteria > Acetobacterales > Acetobacteraceae > Acetobacter > Acetobacter cibinongensis. The sequence goes on along the minus strand of NZ_BAMV01000001.1, from coordinate 125,427 downwards.
GGACCAAGCCCGCCGGGGCGGTTGTGCGGCCGCGGACCATATGCTGGTCAGAACCACAAATATTAGTGGAAACGACCTTGAGAATGACGCCGTGGTCAATCTTTCGTCCGTCCGGTGTTTCCATTCTGGGATCGTCTATCCGCTGGACTTCAACATGATTGGGGCCGAGATAGACAACACGTCTGTTTTCGTCAGACATGGCTTCTCTCCTGATACGGGCAGCAGCCATATATCCCCCGGCCGCAGTCGCCCGGCACAACGGATCGTCATCGCACAATACGCTGAACGTCCGTCACGCTTATTAAACCGAGAGACGGAAATTCTGGTAAGCTTATCGCTCAAACGTGATGATGTTCTGCAGGTGCGCTGTAAAAGAAACCGTGAAGCAGAGTAGAGAAAAGTTCAGCCTGATGAATTCACGCAATATTCACAGTCAGATTAAACCAAATTTTATAAAAAGACCCTATTCATAGCTCGTGTAGGAACTTTTCTATGTCTGAAACGATGGTCAGTGCTGGTGCACAAAGTCGGCCCAATATGGGCGGCGGTGAACATCAGGCGTTTCGTTTTTTCTTTCTGGCGGTTATCGCCGCAGCGCTGTCTTTCGTCGGGTACAGCGTCTTGCAGGACTTGCACCAAGCCGGGGCACATGGCATCGCGGTGGGCGCTTTTGCATTGCTCGCGCTGGCACTTCTCATTGCGCTTGGCTTTGAGTTCGTAAATGGCTTTCACGACACAGCCAACGCCGTGGCGACGGTCATTTATACAAACAGCCTGCCGCCTCTGGTGGCCGTTGTATGGTCTGGGGCCTGCAACCTTCTTGGTGTGCTGGTCTCTTCAGGGGCGGTTGCCTATAGTGTTGTAACCTTGCTGCCTGTTGAGCTTATTCTCCAAGTGGGAAGTGGTGCGGGGCATGCCATGATCTTTGCCCTGCTGCTCTCGGCTATTCTCTGGAACCTTGCCACATGGGCTATGGGCATACCGAATAGCTCTTCCCATGCGCTCGTGGGCTCAATTCTGGGGGTTGGATTTGCCAACCAGTTAATGTCTCCTACTGGCAGCGCGTTATATGGTGTTGACTGGTCTCAGGTCAGAAAAGTTTTTTCTTCTCTCTTGTTCAGCCCAATCTGCGGTTTTATTCTTGCAGCCGGGCTGTTGTTGGTTTTCAAACTGCTGATTAAAAATCCAGCGCTCTATAAATCACCCGAGGGAGATGCACCGCCTCCGCTTTGGATCCGTGGCCTGCTGGTTGGTACGTGCACCGGGGTATCCTTCTTCCATGGCAGCAATGACGGGCAAAAGGGAATGGGGCTTATTATGCTCATCCTGATCGGTGCCGCACCTACAGCCTATGCCCTTAATCGCGCAATGCCAGAAAGTGCTATGCCCGCCTTCGTCCAGACAGCGGAGCAGACAGCGACAGTTTTTCGTCAGCATGCACCATCAGGCGGGGTTGCCCCAAGCGCTGTGGAAGCAAGAAGCATAGTAACAGATGCTCTCAGAGAGAAATCTGTGAACCGTCCGCTTGTTTATAGTGCGCTCGGCACATTGTCTGACGATATTGCTGAATCCGTTAAAAATTATCGGTCTTTGCATGCTATTCCAGCCGCGGCTGTGCCAAACGTGCGAACAGATATGTATCTGGTTTCTGATGCAATTCGTACACTTGGCCCAGCTAATGATTTTTCTGGGGAAGAAGGGACGCAACTTAAGAGCTTTATGGGGCTCTTAAATGCAGGAACCCGCTTTATTCCTACCTGGGTCAAGATATCCGTGGCGCTTGCACTTGGCCTTGGCACGATGGTTGGATGGAAACGTATTGTCGTAACCGTTGGTGAGAAAATTGGGAAAACGCACCTGACATACGCACAGGGAGCTTCTGCTGAAATTGTTGCCATGGGGACAATCGGTCTGGCCGAAGGCTACGGTATGCCGGTTTCCACAACGCATATTCTCTCAAGTGGCGTTGCAGGAACAATGGTTGCCGGTGGTGGAGGGCTACAGATGAGCACCCTGCGCAGCATGGCTATGGCATGGATTATCACTTTGCCAGCCGCCATGTTGATTAGTGGTATACTTTACATGCTGTTCCGCCATGTTTTTTGAGACGTGGAACGCAGTTCATTTAAAAATCTGAAAAGTTCCTGTTAAAATCAGGGGCGTGTTACTCAAAAAAGGCCTGATGCTTATTGCAGCGTCAGGCCTTTTTTTGCGATTGTTTCTACATCAGATAATCGTAATGCTTTTTTTCTTCCCAAAAGTTTGAGCAAGGTGACCAATCTTAAAAACTACGATTGTCTCTAAGTCCTGCGGAAGTATTCTGGAGGTACGCTGGAGGGTTTTTGCTTGTGTGCCATGCCATTCGGTCTAACGACATGAAGGTATGACTTTTTATCGGCTACATCGGGAGTTGTCTTAAAACTGAAGCACCCATAGTCACCAGACACACTCACGAATAAGTGGGTTGATAGCTAACACTAATATGCGGTGTTCTTGCATTAAAATTGTAAGGAAACCATGCCATGTCGTTTCAAAAAGAGCTTCATTTTGTCGTGCTCCTGGGCAGTCTTCGTGCTGGTTCTTTAAATGGCATTGTTGCCAGAACACTTCCTCAAATCGCCCCACCGGGCGTCAGTATTTCGCAGCTTGGGTCAATCGCAGACTTTCCACACTATAGTCAGGACATACAAGATAATGGTATTCCTGAGTCTGTTTCCCTTATGGCCGATAAAATCCGTGAAGCCGATGGGCTTATCATTGTCACCCCCGAATATAATTACTCCATTCCCGGAGTGCTCAAGAATGCGATTGACTGGTTGTCGCGGCTTACGCCTCAGCCACTGGCTGGTAAGCCTGTAGCAATTCAGACGGTGTCCCCCGGGGCAATTGGCGGGGCACGAGCACAATATCATCTGCGGCAAAGTCTCGTTTTTCTGGACGCTTTTGTTTTGAATAAACCTGAAGCCATGATTGGTCAGGCTAGCGAAAAGTTTGATACAGAAAGTTTGGAATTAATAGATCAGAAAACAAAAGATTTTTTGGTAAGACAGATAAATGCATTGGCAGACTTGACGCGCAAGATTGCGTCATGAAGTTGGTTGCTAGAGAGGCGCACAGTTTTGTCGGTGGTGGTGATAGCGCTAGCAGGACTAGATAACAGAAATCGATTGAAGCAGTGTTGGTCAGCGTACGGCGGAGGAGTGTTTCCACAACGCAGGATGTTATTGTAACGTTTGCCTTGAGAAAGGCGCAGCATAATTTTGCAAGCTGCATCTTTATTATGACGCTACTCCTATTTATTTTTAGTATGCATTTTTTTACCTAAAACGTTATTTAAAATTAATGCTTGTTTATAAATATAATGCAGATCCGGCATAGATTCTGGAGTTAGGGTTGAGCTGCCTTAGTGAGGGAGCTTAGATCGCCGAAGCGACACCGATTGAAGTGATTGGTTTATTGTGTCTCTATATTTTAGAATAGAAATTAAAATAAGATAACAAGTTTTTTGAATTCCGTAATTTTCTAAATAAGAAATACGAAACAATACATATTAAACGAACTAATGAAACCTAGTTTCTGCATAATTTTGACAAACAATAGTTTGATATTCAGAAACATATGAGGGTTTAAGATAAAATATCTATAAATTTACGAAAAATAAATATCTGCAAAACTATTTATCAATCAATCTGTATCAAAATTTAGGAGAACAACATTTCTGCCCACGAAAGAATTGAGCGGAAAATGTCGCGCTACTTCTTCGGTAGCGCTGTACCATTAATTAGTGAGAAAAAATATGGCGACTTATCACGTCTCATCTGGGCAGGTGGTATCAAATCAGTTGGTCTACGGAGACGTAGAAACTGTATATAGCGGCGGTAAAACGCAGGACCAGACCAACGCTGGGCAGCGGTTTGTCTTGTCCGGTGGTCTTGTTGCCAATGGCAGCGTTAGCGGTGGCGGGAAGGATTATATTTCAAGCGGCGGCTCTTCATTTGCAGGTGTTGTTGGAAGTGGCGGCATTCGTTTCGTTTCGGACGGTGGTACAGCGAATGTCTCTGTCGTTGTGAGCGGGGGGGTGGTCAGCGCTGCTAGTGGTGCAAGAGTTCTCATACCAAATGTCTATACTAGTGGCATTATCAGTGCAGCTGACGGCGCTGTCGTAAGTCGTGGATACTTTTCTGGGACTTCAGCTACACTTGCAGCGGCCTCAGGCGCTTTGCTGGAAGGTCGGATCGATGTTACATCAAATGCGGTCGTTTCAGGCGGAACTATACAGTCTGGCGGCACCGTTGACCTAACCTATTATGCGTCTGTTTCAAACACTACAGTTAATAGTGGTGGCGCGCTGTATTTGCACGGCAGTACAAGCGGTTCTAACCTTGTGTTGAGTGGTGGTAGCATCGCGCTGAGTGGTGCCGACGTTACGGGAGTTGCATTTAAGGGGTCAAACGGCGTCCTGACCCTAAGCAATGGTGGCAATTATGGTCTGGTGCAAAATAGTAATGGCACCGCGCTGACCAACGGTAACACCATCAATGTTAATGGTGGGCTGGTTGTTAGCCAGACAATTGGGTTTGGCGGCACGATCAATGTTTATAAAGGGGCTGTTTCCGCCGCGACATTGGATGGTGGGACACTTTATCTGGGCGCCACAAGTGCTTCACTCAACACCATCACCACCAGCAACGGTGGTACGGTTATATTTGGTGGCACGTTTAACGACCCACGTGTCTGGGGCGCAAATTACAATGTGAAATATATTGTTTCCAGCGGCGCTATTCTCAACAGCACAACGGTTAGCTCTGGTGCGTCCGTGACAGTCATGTCAGGCGGCACATGGAGCGGCCCGAACTTTGTTAATTCGGGCGGCAATGTGGTCATATCCTCCGGCGCAGTTCTGTCTGGAATTCAGACTGTGTCTTCTGGTGGTACGATGGTCCTGAATGGCACGGCGGGCACAGGGGTGATTTCCCTTGCAGGAGACGGCGCACATCTGGTGATCAGTGGCACATCCATGCCAACCAACGTGATTTCCAATTGGTCTCCATCGGACACGATTGAGCTTGCTTCTATCCCCCGTAACAGTGTGACTCAGGTAGTCACCACAGCCAACGGTGTGACGTTCTACACAACAGGCGGCACTTATACTCTGAACGTGCCGGGCGCAAACACCTATGGATATGAACTGAAGTCAGGCAATAATGGGGATCTGATCTACACAACCTGCTTTGCTGAAGGCACGCTGATCAGAACACCGGAGGGAACTGCGCGGGTAGAAGCCCTTAAGGTTGGTCATATGGTCACCACCCCCAAGGGAGATATGCCAGTCAAATGGATGGGCCATCGCGCTATTACTGTATCCAGCCAGCCTGTACCGGAAGAAAACTGGCTGGTGCGGATACGGGAAAACGCCCTAGCAGATGGCGTGCCATCCCGTGATCTCCTGGTAACCCAGGAACACTGCATGGTGTTTGAAGGCAAGCTGGTTCCCGCCCGTATGCTGGTCAATGGTAGCTCTATTCTGCTGGATCGTACCCTTAACAGCTACACCTATTATCATGTTGAACTGGAAAGCCACGAGGCACTCTGGGCTGAAGACGCCCTGACAGAAAGCTATTTGGATACAGGTAATCGTGACCAGTTTGAGAATAATACGGTAACAGCTCTCTTTGGTGGTGCAGGGCACGGGGCAGGGTCGGATAGTTTGCCGCTTGATACGTCCCGCGCTTTTGTCGCGCCGATTTATGCTGCCATTGCAGCGCGCGCTGGCGTGTCAGACACTCAGCTACAACTGACTGAAGATGCCGATATGCACCTGATGACAGACCTCGGGCAGCGTATCCGCCCACTGCGTCAGGCAGAGGGGCGTGTCATGTTCATGATTCCAGCCGGTGTCAGTAAAGTCAGGCTGATGTCTCGCGCTAACCGCCCGAGTGATGTCATCGGACCGTTTGTCGATGATCGTCGTACCCTTGGCGTGCTGATTGGTGATATCTCTTTGCAGACCGCCCGTACAACAGTGGCCCTGACTGCGCATCTTACCGATACAGAGCTTTCCGGCTGGCACGAGGTGGAATCTCCCCTTTATCGCTGGACAAACGGAGACGCGATGCTTGTGCTGGATAACCAGAACCGCAGCAGCATGGAGCCGAGCATACTTTCGCTTCAGGTGGTGGCAAGCGGTCCTTATCTGAAAGAGCAGAGCCAGACCGATTTGCGTCAGGCTGGTTAACGGATTGACTAGCGGGTGGTGGGGTTCTCGTGTCCCACCATCCGTTTTTTTTTGCGGTTTTACGACACAAACACGAGTGGCATCGCCCCACCATTTCATACTCTCTTCTGGCAGCCCAAAAATAATGGAGAGCTTATAGGTCTGGCTTTTAACGGAGACTTGATCTACTGGCAGTACAGGATGTTTCAAGCCAGACATTTCAATCTCCGAGCAAGAGGGGCGATAGTGCTGGTGACTTAGATCCCTCTCTATATTTTGATATTGATTCTCATTCTCGTTTATGAAAATGTCACTCTACGTTAATGTGCGAGGCTCGGTGCTGCGTTTGAACAAACGCACCCTTGATTGGCCTTGTGCTGTGTGGAGGGGCCGAATGTTTATTGCCATGAATCGTTTTAAAGTCCTTCCGGAAAAAGAAGGTGAGTTTAAAAGCCGCTGGCTTGACCGGGAGGTTTTGTTGAAAACGGCTCCCGGATTTTTAATGATCCAGTTTATGCGTGGTGATGTGCTCGCTGATTATGTGGTGTATGCCTCCCAGACCATTTGGGCATCCCGCGACGCTTACGAGGCATGGCGTCAGTCAAAGCTCTTCCACACAGCCCATAAAGATATGGGGCAAGGGGACGTTCTAACGCTCGAAAAACGCGAATTCAGTGGGTATGATGTGCTCCGCACAGTCCCGGCGCAGGAGCAGGCTGCGTGATGAAAATGCATAAGGCAGCAAGCAAAAGCCACGACCTCCCACAGGAAGGGGCATCATTCTCCCGCAGGTTTATAGGCTCTTTATTTTTTTCTGCTGCGGCAGCAGTTTGTATGCCGCGCATGGTGAGAGCGCAGGGTGGTAGCCCACATACCGTAGAAAGCGCTGGTTCCCGTAGTATAACGGATTGCCGGGGGCGACACGTTATTCTTAATGAGACGACGAGAATTGCAAGTATTGGTGGGCCGATAACCGAAACATTGTATGCGCTTGGACGGTCAAACGCTATTTTAGCTGTGGACCAGACCTCCACATGGCCAGAACAGGCCCAGAAAGAGAAAAAAAGCCTTGGCTATATGCGGGCTATTTCGTCAGAGGGCGTGTTGTCTTTGAAGCCGGACCTTGTGCTGGCTATGAATGACTCTGGTCCGCCTGCCGCCATGGACCAGCTTATGGCATCGGGTGTGCCACTTGTGTTTGTTGACGCCACCCCATCCCCCGATGCGATTGAAGGCCGCACCCGCTTTCTGGCTGAGATAGTGGGGGCTAAGGCAGAAGGCGAGCAATTGTGCCGCACTATTGCCGAGCAATTTCATCAATTAGAGGCATGGCGAGCGAAGCATACAGGCACACCGCGCGTATTGTTTGTCATGCGCATGACAAACAACAGGCCTATGGCCGCTGGGAAAGGAACCGCCGCAGATGCCATGATCCGTCTTGCTGGGGGGATTAATGCCGGAGGTGATATGCAGGGCTATAAAATTGTGGATCAGGAAAATCTGATGGCACTGCGGCCCGATGTTGTCTTGCTCATGGATCAAACTGCGGCCTCTATCCGCTCAACCCTTCAGGATGACGCCGGTTTTAAGCTTACGCCAGCAGGGCAGCACCACGCTTTTATAGCGATGGAGGGGGAGCGTTTGCTGGGTTTTGGGCCGCGTACGCCACAGGCGGCACTTGATTTAGCCAAAATGCTGGCAGCGGTGGAACACCCTGCATGACGTTGGCTCAACAGCGTGCCTTTCTGTTTTTGGTCGCCATGTTGCCATTGTTGCTGCTTGTTACGGCTGTTTCTCTCAATGTCGGGGCGACCGGAGTGCATCTCACAGCCCTTTGGCAAGGCGATACACCCGGAAACGGTTATGCCGACCGCATTGTCTTAACCCAGATCCGTGGGCCCCGTGTAGTTATGGCCGGGTTAACGGGAGCTGCTTTGGCTGTTGCCGGCGCTGTTATGCAAGGGCTTTTTAGAAATCCGTTGGCGGATCCGGGATTAATCGGCGTCTCATCCGGGGCTGCCTTGGCAACAGCCTGTATGATTGTTCTTGGGGGTGCTGGGCTGGATGTGGCGGGCGCGGGCATACACGCTTTTATAACAGGTTCAGCTTGGTTCGTACCTATAGCGGGTACATTGGGGAGTTTTGCGGCAGCGTGGCTGCTTTACCGGTTTGCGACGCGTGGCGGCATGACATCTGTCAGCATGATTCTGCTGGCGGGCGTGGCACTGGGTGCGTTTGCGGGTGCCTTAACGGGCATTCTTATTTTTCGCGCGAATGACACAGCTTTAAGAGATCTGACGTTTTGGACCATGGGGAGTTTTGCTGGTGCAACGTGGTCGCGCATTGGCATTTTATGCCCGTTTTTACTGGTCGCGGTATGGATAACAGCAGGGTTAGCCACGCCTTTGAATGCTCTATTGCTTGGGGAAAATGACGCGCGGCTTATGGGGTACCCCGTGGAGCGTATTAAGCGCCTAGCTATGCTGCTTGTTGCGTGCAGTGTTGGCCCTACGGTGTCTTTTGTTGGGGCGATCGGGTTTGTCGGGGTTGTTGTACCTCACCTGATCAGGCTGGTAACTGGTCCCGACCATCGTCTTGTGCTGCCAGGAAGTGCGCTGCTGGGCGCTGCGTTATTAATTGCGGCAGATACGTTGGCACGCATTATTGCCATGCCAGCAGATGTGCCTGTGGGAATTGTTACCGCAGTTTTGGGTACACCTGTCTTTGTCTGGCTACTCACACGTGCGCACGAGCGTGAGGTACCGGCGTGATATTATCCTTGCACAGCGCAAGTTGGTGCGCAGGTGGTAAAACGATAGTGCATGAGGCCTCGCTGGCTTTTGTACCGGGGCAGGTTACGGCCATTATTGGCCCAAATGGTGCAGGCAAAAGCACGGTGCTTCGTCTTGCAAGTGGCCTGTTACCCACAACGGGCGGCGAGGTACGTTTGAACAATGTGCCCATAGCGGTGCTCTCACCAGCACATCTGGCCAGTAGCCGGGCAATGTTGACGCAAGAAAGTGCTCTCCGTGCCCGGTTTACAGTGCGTGATCTGGTGGCAATGGGGGGACGAGTATCCGCACCGCACATGATGGCCTCGGCTCGGCTGGAGTTGGCTGGTTTGCTCTTGGAGCGCGTGGGGCTGGGAGCGTTTGCTGAGCGTGATATTATGGGCTTATCCGGTGGGGAGCGCCAACGGGCTCATCTGGCACGAGTTATGATGCAACTGGAAGCCGCAGTGCATGATACGGACAAACAGCCGGGTTTTCTGTTGTTGGATGAGCCGATTTCTGCTCAGGATTTGTCCCGGCAGCATCTGGTGCTTGATCTGGCACGTGCTCATGCTCGGCGGGGTGGTGGTGTAGTGCTGGTTATTCACGATCTGAATTGGGCAGCGGCCTGTGCAGATCGAATTATTGTGGTGCATGAAGGGCGAATTCATGCCGAGGGGGCTCCTGAGCAAGTTTTGACCAATGAATTGGCAAGCCACGTCTTTGGCTTGCAGAATGGTCAGGTGTGCAGGCATGAGACGACAGGAAAGCCCTATATTCTACCACACAACATGTTTTCCAATCACAGCTAGGGAAAGAAAAAGACTATGTCCCACTATATCGCAATGAACAGATTTTTGGTGGCGCCGGAAAATGAAGAAGCATTCCAGAAGCGCTGGCTAGACCGAGAAGTTTTATTAAAAACTGTTCCAGGATTCATCAGCTTCCAGTTTTTACAAGGACCAGAAAAAGATGGGGTGCGCCTTTATGCGTCTCACACCCTATGGGAATCATATGATGCCTTTGTGGGCTGGACGCAGTCAGATCAGTTCCGTCAGGCGCATGCGGGAGCGGGGCAGGGACGTGTGCTAACGGCTGGACCGCCGGTTTTTGAAGGCTTTACCGTATTGCAGGACGTAACAGTCTGATACCGGCCTATATTTTAGAAAACCAATGTTTTAATGGCCTGAAATAAAGCGTATTTTCAGGCCATTTTTACAACTTTAGGCAGGCGCGTTATGTTTATCATTGGCTGCAAGAAGATAACTCTTAACGCGTAAGAAACCTGCCTGTGCTCCTTCTGCTGCCAGAGCGGGGTCAAACCCAGCATGATCAATAGCACTTTTAAACGCATTCCAGGATGATCCTCGTCCACCTGGATCAGCAGCCAGGTGACGGGCACCAAAAGCTTCATTAAAGCCAAGTTTTTTAGCCAGTTTTATTAAAAAATTAGCGCCCAGTTTGGATCCTTCGGCAACATATAGCCAACCAATAGCACTTGATGCCTCTTCGGCGTCTATCGGCTTTGGTGTGGAGGCTAAAGAGAGGTCTAGGTCGTCCATATCCAGACAAATCTGTGCATAACGATTTCTGGCACTTAGGTCGGGGATGATCTCGACAAGTTGGGTATGATGATAAAGCACGTTGATATCTCTGTGAAATTGGTACTGGAGTTTTACAAAATTGCGGTATCGGTCTGTGCTGGAAAACAGACCCTGCGCCATGATGCTTTTGTCCAGATCTTCATGGATCGTATGGGTGGCCTCTTTAAGGCGTAGAGAAAGAGAGAGTATATCAGAGGGTTTATTCATTTTAAGGACCTCTACGGCATAAGGTGTATTTCAAGCATAGGATAGTGTGGCATATTTAACGCAAATGAGAATCATGCGCAATAAGAGCTTGCCGAATGCTTATGCGTAGCGCATCATAAAATGGTAATGATTATTAATCGCAATTAATGGATGTGCAATGATAAGGCCGCCGCTTTCCTTTCGGGTTGTGCGTTACCGGATGCTGGCAACAACAGCATTGGTTTATGCGTGTACAACACCTGCTCTTGCTGCAACACAGGCGTCCTCCACTCAGGCCGGGGTAGGGACTATTGCGCAGGTTAATACAGGTAAAAAGAACCAAGACCCCCAGTCTGCTGGTTCCAGTATTGTTGTGTTGAGGCCTGTAAAGGTCAGAGGGACAGCAGATATTCTGGATTCCATGAAATTTGATCCTGACAAGGATCATAGTGCAGTGGGTAAGGCCAGTGTGCTTACCACCACAACAACGCTTAAAACGTTCCGTGATCGGCAAATTGATAATCTGGAAGATTTTGCACGGCGTGTTGACGCCTCAGTCAACTATAGCAATGGCAATTCCAGTATCAACATTCGTGGGCTAGACCAGAACCGGATTTTGACCACCATAGATGGCGTGCGTATGCCGTGGGCGAATGATGGTGCCTATGCAGGGTCCTTTAGTTCGGCACAGGGTGGGGTGAGTAGCTTTGACTTTAACGGCCTTGGTGCCATTGATGTTGTTAAGAGTGCAGATTCCAGCTTTTTTGGTACAGGGGCGTTAGGCGGGGTTATCGCCCTGCGCACTCTGGACCCAGAAGACCTGCTCAAGCCCGGTAAAACCTTTGGTGGCCTGACCAAGCTCACTTACAATGGCGTGAGTGAGGCCGCATTGCTTAATCAGGCTTTTGCCGCCCGATACAAAAATACCGTCTTTCTGCTGCAAGGCGGATACCAGAACGGCAGTGAGACCGGAAACCGCGGTAACATAGGCGGGTATGGCCGCACCCGGACTGCCCAAAATCCTGCAACGTATGATCAGGGAAGTTTTCTGGGTAAAATCCGCCATTATTTTGCAGGCGGCCACAGGGTCGGGCTTACTGGTGAGTGGTTTGACAAAAACTACAACGAACGCACCAGAACATCTGAGACTACGGCAACAAGTGTTTATCGTACCCGCAGCGAGAACCAGCGTTCACGCGTATCCGGCCAGTATGATTATCAGGCAGAGAGCCCGCAATCGCTCTTTAGCGAGGCCCATTTTCTCGCATATTGGCAAAGTATCAAAACGGATACCGATGTCACTAATAATGACCCGGCTAGACCAACAGCCTATATGCACCAGCATCTGACCTTACCTGTGCAATCCTATGGTGTAACAGGCTCTGCCAGCAATACGATCTTTACCGGTCCTTTACACCACGTTCTGACATATGGTGGGGAAGTCTTTTTGACTGATACGTACCAGACGCAAACAGGGCAGCGCGCTGTGTCCAATGCCTATACCCACGATAATTTTTCGGATATGCCCAAAGTGCATGGGACGGATATGGGTGCTATTGTGCAGGACCGGATTGGCATTGGCCAAGGTGAGTGGTTGCATATTACGCCGGGGTTCAGGTTTGATTATTTCCAGCGTGATACGCATAACACTGCGTCTTACATGGCCAATGCAGGCTATGCAGGGTTGCCGCATGGGGCACACGGTTCCCACTTTTCCCCCAAGGTTCTTATTGAAGCTCGTATTGCCAAAGACCTCGTTTTATACGGGCAATATGCGGAGGCATATCGTGCCCCTTCCGCAACAGAAGAATATCTAAATTACAGCACCCCCCCTGTTTATCAGGTTGTTGGTAATCCAGACCTTAAACCTGAAAGTAGTAGGGGGTGGGAAGTTGGTATGAAATATGGGAACTCCGAAAGGGGTGCAAAAATTTCTTTCTATGACAACCATTATCATAACTTTATAGATATGATGGGTATGAGCGGTTGCACCGGTTATATGATGTGCTTTGGTTATACCAATCTGGCACGTGTGCGCATTTATGGAGCGGAGGCAAGCGGTAACTGGTCGTTTGATGACCATTGGCATGTGTGGGGGTCATTAGCTTATGCGGATGGGCGTGATCAGGATATGAACTTCCACCTCAGCTCCGTGGCTCCCTTCCGCGGGATTATTGGGTTTGGCTATAAAACCCAGCGCTGGGGGGCTGACCTGTCGGGCACATTCGCTTCCGGGCGGGATAATGCCAAATATCTGACATCCACCGGATCATTAGCCAACCAGTGGAAAACCTCAGGCTATGTTCTGTTTGACTTGAATGGCTGGTATAGCCCGTCTTTTTATAAACCACTGCGTATTCAGGCAGGTATGTACAATATTTTTGATAAAGCTTACTATAATGCGGCCTCTTTACCATATGGCCAGTCCTCTAGTTCTCTGTCCCAGCGGTATTACACGCAGCCGGGGCGCTCCTTTAAAGTGACGGCCAGAATTGAGTTTTGATTGTCTCGACTGGAAATAAGAGCAGGAGCTCATTTCCAGTTTAAAGATTAATCTTAAAGCACTATGCCTTCCGCTTTTTAACAGATGAAGAGCGGAAGGCTGGATGGTTATAGAAAGATTACCCATATTACCATGTGTCAGATGCTCCCCTAACGACAATTCTGCATCACCATTAATCCAGGCGCAGTCAGACTTATCTGTCTCATACCAGCCAGCAGATTTTTCTGCTTCCATATGAGCGATGATATCGAACTGCCGTTTGGCACACTAAAGCCGTAATAGAGTGTCGCCTGTCCAAGCCTACAGTTCTTCATGTGCGCTACTACATGCCCCCGATTGTCTCGAGCCTATTAGCGTCAGTCAGTAGGGGCTTAGTATATACGGAACGATATTTTTCTTGCTTAAAAAAAAGCCGAGCCTTATATGAGAATGATTATCAATATTGCGTGAGTTGAAGACGTATGTCCGCTAGCATGATGCTTGGTTTGCACAGTAAAACATGGAGCGCTTCGCGCCGTGCATGCGGATATGGGGCATTATTCTGGGGTACAGCTTATGTTTTTTTGGGCGGCGCAGCGCAGGCGGCTGATCCTCAGGATGCAGCCCTAAAAAAGAATAATGTGTCTGCTCAGGCTACTCCTGACGAACACAAGGCGTCGGCTGAACAAAAAGCCTACACGACCGAGCCGGACACGCCCAGTAGTGTGGAAAATCTGGTTGTTCAAGGTGAGCGGCATAAAAACGCAACAACGGATGGCACGGGAAGCTACGTTGTTAAAGGCGTTTCAATGAACAAAATGCTGCTAAGGTTAAACGAAATTCCTCAATCGGTTTCTGTTTTGAGCCGTCAACAGATGAAGGACCAAAACCTTAATACTGTTGACGATGCCCTCAAGCAGGTTCCCGGTGTGAATGTGAACCTGTATGGAGACGGCACAGCCGGGATAACGTCCCGCGGATATTCAATGGCGCCTCAGTTTGATGGAGTTCCTTCTACAGGAGGTCTTCAAATGGCGCAGCAATTTGACATTGCCATTTATGACCGGCTTGAAGTTTTGCGTGGACCCAATGGGACTTTTCAAGGGTCTTCATCTCCTGGGGGGAGCGTAAACTTTGTTAGGAAAAGGCCTTTAGACAATTTTAAAGCCGAAGGAGAATTTAGCGGCGGCTCGTGGAACAATTTGCACGCAGCAGCAGATGTGACGGGGCCTCTTCTTGCCTCCAAGCGTGTTACAGGCCGTCTGGTTCTTGCTGGGTCTGATCGTGATTATTTTTATAACAAGGCCCATGATCGGCGCTGGACGGCGTATGCTGTTGTGGACGTTCATATTACGTCCAACACAACCTTATCCATGAATGCGACAGGGCAAAAAAATGATACAACGCGCTTTATGGGATTGCCTCGGGCGGCAAATGGGAGCGACCTAAACCTCTCGCGGAACAGTTTTGTGGGGGCTGATTGGGGTCACACTACGTCACCTATGTATGAATTAGGCGGTGAACTGGAACATCGTTTTGGGAACGGATGGCGCGCTCGTTTAACTGGCCGTCATCGTGTTACGGATACCAGCCTCCATTATACTTATCTTAATAGTCTTGCAAAATCCGCCCCGACTGGGAACTTCGTTGTCGCAAACAGCAGTGTGAATGAAGTGTATAATGGCGCTGATGTCTATGTGACAGGGCCTATTCGCGTTTTAGGGCGCAAGAACGAGATTCTTATCGGCGGGAATTATGATTCTTATCTTGAAACCGATGGAGGGGCGTCAATTAACTCATCCCGAGATTCTTCTCTTGGAGGGTTGAATATTTTCAATCCAGTTATCTCCAGTGCTATTCAGCCCGCTATTACAACGATGTACCGTGAGCCAATACAGCAAGCCGGCATTTATGGTTCGACCCGCATAGAACTCCTGA
Organism: Acetobacter cibinongensis; assembly: GCF_000963925.1. Lineage (GTDB taxonomy): Bacteria > Pseudomonadota > Alphaproteobacteria > Acetobacterales > Acetobacteraceae > Acetobacter > Acetobacter cibinongensis. Next base: position 110,232 of record NZ_BAMV01000001.1, on the reverse strand, counting down.
AGTCTCTTCATTTGTTAATGGGTGGTCGTATTAGTTTTTACGAATATAAATATAAAAACATTTCCAAGGGTACACCCTATGTGGTGAGCACAAAAAACAATGGTGTTCCGACACCTTATTTAGGATTGGTGTGGAATATTATTCCAACTGTATCAGCCTATGTCAGCTTTACGGATACATTTACACCACAGTCTGCTTATGGACCTTCCGGCCGGTTGAAGCCTGATCTAGGGCAGCAGCTTGAAGGCGGGCTGAAAGGTGATTTCTTCCATCATAATTTGAATGTCTCTCTTACAGGCTATCGTGTCATAGAACGCAATAAAGCTATTGTTGACGAAGACGGTTCTATGAATTGCGGCCTAACCGGAACAGGCGTCTGTTATCGTGCTGCTGGCAAAGTAAGGAGCCAAGGCGCAGAAGCTGAGGTTGTGGGGCGGATCCTGCCGGGGTGGGATATTAATGCCAGCTACACGTACAATGACAACGTGATTTTAAAAGACAGCACGCCAACGCTTGAGGGGAAGGCTTATGCTGCGAACTCGCCGAAGCATCTTTTCAAGTTATGGACACATTATCGTTTTGCCGATCCTGAGCAGACAAAGAACGTGTGGAGCGTTGGTGCTGGTGTTACAGCACAAAGTTCGACTTTTGGCACTACCAGAACGGTTACCCAGGGTACTTACGTGGTTGCAAATGCGCAGGTTGGTTATCAACTTAATCCAAAACTTAATATCACAGTGAATGTAAATAATCTTTCCAATACAAAATACTACCAAAGGTTGGGTAATTTGTATTATTACAATTACTATGGTGAGCCTAGGAATTTTATGGCGACTGTCAGGAGTGTGTTTTAAGTATATCTGTATTAATTATTAAGATGCTCGACTGTATTGGATTGATTTGAGGAGGCAATAGTGTTCTTCTTTTTTGGAAAAATGCTATCGTTTCTTTAAGTGTAGTAGTTATGTTTTTGGTGCTATAAGATAAAATTTCCGTATTAAAAATAAGGCATGCTCGTGGTGAAAATTTTCTCCAGTTATGTGAATTGAACCGAGAAAAAATCACTAGAATTCAAGAAGAAATTTATGAAATTGGGCTCAAATCTGTCGTGTTCTGGGTGACACTGATGGAGACTTCATTGATGTTTAATCGGTGCGCCGATGCAAACCGTTGTAATGATGTCACGACTTCCGATGCGTTAAAGAAAAGTTGTTTGCCACTCTCAATCTCCACAACCGTAATCGTGTAATTTTGCAAAGGTTGAGGTTCAGTGTGATACCGCCAACGCCGATCGGATGTCACGTTTTTGTATAGGATGGAGTGTTCTACCAGCAGGTTCAGGTTGCGTTGTATCGACTCCTGAGGCGGAACACGGACTTCGTGCATTACTTTAGATAGCGCGTTCCAAACATCAACTACTGTAAAACCGGATCCAGCTTTTAATATCCCGAGGAGAAGCCGACGACGTAACCTAGTCATTTTTATTCCGGCGTCTTAGCAGCGTTTTTCCATTATAATGAGAGGGTCATTATTTCCTATTGTTGTACAAGGAAGTTTAGTTGGTTTTTCTCGGACAGGTTGGATTTCAAAAGTTTTCATAAGATCACTATAATAATTATCCAAAATAAACTTTCTCAGTCATTTTGAGAGTTAATGTAAAACTCAATCGGTACCGTTAAGGTAATTATGTTTCCAGGAACGGTGTCAGGAGGTGAGGGTAAAGGTTGTGCTCGTTTGGGTAGAGCCAGGGCTTCTGCATCAAGTGAGGGACTTCCTGTGCTTTTGATTAAAGTGACGCTCAACACATGGCCCTTTCTATCCATAGAAAACTTTATACTTGGCACACCTTCTTTATGCTCAGCCATCGCTTCTGGTGGATAGCGTTTGAATCTCTCAAGTTGCGCTAGCAAAGCTCCCTGCCATGTAACTCGTTCTTGTGTTGTTTTGGCGGATGGAGCGCCAGATGCAGGTGCCCCCTGAGCAGGTGCTGGTGGTGCGTCAGACGAAGGAGGCGCTGTTGTTGTTTCTGCAGGGGGAGTATCTTTCGCAAGTGTTTTCTTAATACTCATTACAGGTTTATGTTTTTTTATAATTTTTTTTGGTTTTTCTGGTTTGGGTACCGGTATGGGTGGATTGGGGGCAGGTGCGGGCAGGGCCGTTAGCTTAGGTGGCTCAACGGGTGCCGGGTCCGGTATGGAAAGCGTTTGCTGTGGCCCCAACGGTACGTTTGTTGTTGGTGTCGGAGCAGCAATAGGTTCTGGGGCCATATCAATAGCAATGGCAGCCGGTGGTGGTTCTGCTACCGTTATTGCAGGTGCAGGTAAGTGTATAATCCACCATGCAGCGCCGCTCCCTACAAGTAGTACTGTGAGGAGGGAAAGACCCCATCGCTTTACTTCTTCTCGGTGGGCCTGCTGAATATGCTGAGAATGCCATTGGTTGAAGGTGCTGTATGACGTAGCAGCTTCGGGTGTGTGCTCAGTCACCGTGCTGCTCCTGTCCTTCTTCTTGGCCTTGCAGATTAACAAGGGCAACTTTCAGGTAACCGCTGGCACGCAATTTATCCATAATGCTCATCAGAGAGCCGTAATCTACCGTCTTGTCGGCCCGTAGAAAAATGCGCTGCTCTTTATCACCTTTTGTAGCCTGCGCGAGATCCGTGGGTAATGCGTCTGCTGATATAGTGTCTTCACCCAGCGCAAGACTATGGTCTGCCTTCAAAGTTAAAAACACGGGTTCATCAGGGCGTGGGGTTGGTTTTTCTGTTGAGGAGGGAAGGTCCACCGGTACATTTACGGTTGTCAGCGGCGCCGTCACCATAAAGATAATAAGGAGTACCAACATAACATCAATAAAAGGCGTTACGTTTATCTCGCTCGCTTCGTGAGGGTTTTCATCTGTATGACGAATACGCAGCATGTAATCTTACTCCCCAGCCAGACGGGGTGCATCAAAGTGTACAATCTGCCCGCTTTTGGTCCGGGCTTGCATGCGACTTAAATCGCGGGAGACGAGGCGCATAACCAGAGAGGTCAAGTCGGCCACATGGGCGCGGCAGGTGGCAGTATGACGGGCAAGGTGGTTATAAATCACTACAGCCGGAATGGCCGCAACCAGCCCCAGTGCGGTTGCCAGCAGAGCTTCTGCTATACCAGGAGCCACCACGGCAAGACTGGTAGCCTTGCTGGCAGCAATCCCTGTGAAGGAGGTCATGATACCCCACACCGTACCAAAAAGCCCAATGAAAGGGGAGGTTGCCCCAACTGTTGCCAGTAAGCCTGTGCCTCGCATTAGCCTACGCCCTTCTGCGGCTTCCAGGCGTTCAAGGTGTAGAACAATGCGCTCTTTCAGCCCGTCATTGTCATTGGGAATGTCCTGTGAGCGTGTGCGCTCCGTTTCCGCCGCCATGACCAGAGTGTGAGCAATGCCGCTCTCGCGCGTGCGTTCCTCACCCACCTCAAGTGTATTTGCATTTTCCAACGCTTGCTCAGATTTACGTAGGTTTTGACGTAACCGCACCAGTTCCACAGACTTTGCCAAAAACACTGTCCATGTCAGCACACTGGCTAGTACAAGTAGAATCATCACACAGCGCACCACCGGGCCTGCATTCAGAAACATGTCCCAGGGAGAAAATGACAGTGAACTGGGTGAAAGAGGAGGCATGAGCCATATATCTCCAAAAATTCGCGCCGAACGGCGAAGGTTAGTTAATGCACAGTAAAGTGCTTATGATGGATATGCCTTGAACCCGCAACTAAGAGTCATTCTCATAATAATATTGTGTTATCTGTATGCAAGCCTAAGTCGTCAGATTGGGAGTTATTTTTGGTGTCTTTGCGGGAGTAGCGCTGAACGCTGCTTACCGGAAAAAGACTGTAAAGTGGCAGGAAACAAGCACTTTGCAGCCTAAAAAATTTATCAACTTCCAATAGTCACGTTAGTCTGAGATCCAGACCGTTAATAACTTGTTACAGAATGATATTTTCACAGGAACTGAACCCAGCCATCGCTAATTCCGATACGAATGAGAACGTGGAAAGCATTTTTTTAATTTTTCGCATCAGGTAGCTATCCAATTGTTGCTATTCGTTCTGTAAAGAGGGTTCTCTGTGACCAAGAAACAACACGGGGTAAAATTTTAAATTTCAGTTTAAATTTTTTAGTTGCGAACGATAATCAAACTCATCATATGGATCGGCATCTGGACCGTAACGGCAAATACAGCTTCCTCAGGAGAGTGTTGATGAAACGATTTAATCGTTCCCTGTCCCCTAAATTGCATTTGGGGGCGGCTGTGGCCCTTGGGTTATCAGCCGGGCTTGGCTACGCAGAGAACGAAGCAGAGGCACAGGAGGCTAAAGTAGAGCCTTCGGTAACAGACACCAGTATCAATCTTGCGACCGTGCGTGTCAGAGGAGAAAACAAGACTGTTAATGAGATCCCGAATATTAACGCGACACAGCTTGATATTGGCCGTATGCCAACGTCGGTGCGGGATACACCTCAGGTTATAAATGTGGTGCCGCAGGAAATTATTAAACAGCAGCGCCTTTACACGCTGGATCAAGCTCTGGCTAACGTACCAGGCATTACTCTTTCCACGGGCGAGGGGCGCGGTGGTCTGAATGGCGATCAGTTTCGTATTCGTGGCCAACAGGCGCGTGGCGATGTGTATACAGACGGCCTAAAAGATTTTGGAACATATACACGTGATATTTTCGACGTTGAAAACGTAGAAGTTATCAAAGGGCCCGCCGGTGAATATTTTGGGGCTGCCAACCTTGGTGGTCTGATTAATGAATCACTCAAAAAAGCACACGATGGTAACTCCTATAATTACGATCAGGCTTTTGGCAGCGCCAGCATGTATCGTGGTCAGGGAGATGTAAATCACCAGTTTAACCGGGATATCGCATTACGCATCAACGGTATGTATAATCGTGCGGGTGTTGCTGAGCGTGATTACGTTTATTCAAATCGTTATGGTGCTGCAGCAGACTTAGGAGTTGGATTACACAGCAACACCACATGGCATCTCAACTGGCGTTGGCTACATACTGATAGTATTCCTGATTATGGTGTCGGGATGATTAAAACGTCAAACGGTGTTTATCGTCCCATCACCAGTGAAGGATTGGCACGTAATACAACCTATGCACGCAGTGAGGACAGAGATAATTCAGATATCCACAGTCTGACATCTTCTCTCAAATCAAAGATTACTTCGTGGTTTACACTCAGTAACAACACCCGCTTAACGAAGTATGAACGAAATTATGCAGCTACTACACCTGCGGCTTGCAGTACAGCAGCCTGTGTCGGCCAGTTCATGGCCGGGGGAAATCCACTGCTCAGCTATGGAGCGGGCGGTGGCGCTTCTTATCTTTCAAAAGGGTGGGGTGCTGAAAACGTATTTATGGGAAATGCTCGTTTTAATACATGGCAGTTTAAGAATGATCTGAAATTTGGGGTGGACGTTAATTATCAGGATGAAAACCGTTACGTAGGTACATGGTATGGTCGCACCAACACTCAGACCATTCGGCATCCTTCACATTCCGCTAATGGTGCCTTTTTACGCCTTCCCAAAGAAAATATGGCGAACTCAGACCAGCGAGACGTCGGATTATTTATGTCAGATCATATCCAGCTTACGAAAGAACTGTCTCTATTCGGTTCTGTAAGGTGGGATGCTTTCCAGTCTACTTTTGCGGGTTACCAGCTTTCCGCTACGCCTTTGTCACGCCAAAAGCAGAATGCATACCGCTGGAGTCCTTCAGGCAGTATCATGTATACTCCGTTAAAAAATTCGTCATTTTATTTTACTTTTTCGCGCTCGTATAAACCTATTGGCACAGATGTGTCTTCTCAGGTTACCATTCTGGCTAGTGATACGCCGCAAAATGGTGCGGACTTCAAGCCTCAGCGCAGTGATCTATTTGAATTTGGGAACAAGACAGATTTTTTCAATAAGCGTCTTGGTATGGGCGTAGCATTTTTCCAGATTAGCCAGAATAATTCATATTATTACGATGAAAGTGGTGATGTGGTTAATGGTTTTAGTGATTCCGGAGTTGGGTTACGGACGCGTGGTGTCGAATTAAACTTGACCGGGAAAATTACAAAAAACTGGGATATTTACAGTGCATATTCATGGATGGATGCCAAGATAAGGAATAGCGCCAGTTATAATGGTAAGGAAGCGCCGGGTGTTTCCCATAACAATTTCTCTGTCTGGACATCCTACGATTTAAGTGAACATTTGTTTAAGCCAGAAACAGGTCATCTTAAAGTTGCAGGTGGAGCACAATATGCTTCCGCGTATTGGTCGAATGGAGACTTTAGTAACACAGCTCGTATCCCATACCAGTTCTCGCTCAATGGAATGATTTCGTGGGAAACAAAGCATTATCGAATTTCCTTTAATGCAAATAATCTCACCAATCATCTGAACTATGCGTCTTCTTTCAGCACCAGCCGCGCTGTGCCTGGCCCGGGGCGTTCCTTCTTGGGTAATGTGGGTTTAACGTTCTGATGCCAAACAGCACTCTGGTAGGGAATATTCTCTCTACCAGTCAAAAATTTGATAATACGGAAGCACAACTTCTTTTGGGGCAAATTGCTTTAAACAACGGAAGCTTTGTAGAAGCATTTAATTTTTTTTCTAGAGCAGCCCAAAGTGGTCAGGCTCAGGCACTCAACATGCTGGGGCGCGCTTATGAAAAAGGGTGGGGCGTGCCACGCAGTGCCCCACTAGCAATGAAGTATTACGAAGCGGCAGCGACACAAGGATATGGGTGGGCATATTTTAATTTGGGAGATTTATACCTCGCAGGTGACGGACTGCTGCCTAACCCGGTCAAAGCCTTCGAGTGTTATGCAAAAGCCGCCTGTCATGGTGTGAACAAGGCCCTAAACATGCTTGGTACACTATGTGAAACCGGGGTGGGAACGCAGCCTCCTGATAAAGAAAAAGCCCGACAGTATTTTTTGGCCGGTGCTCATGTCCGGGATTGCTGGGCAGCCTTTAATCTGGGGCGTCTGTACATGCAGGAGAAGGATCAGACTACTGCAGCGTTATGGTTTGAAGCCTCTCTTGCTGATGGTTACCCAGACTACTGGTCGTTTATGCATCAGTATCTAATTCAAAATCACTCTCAAGTTTTCAGGAAAATTCAAGGCAGAGTAGAGAATCTTTTGCTCACATCCCCGCAGTTTTCAACCATTGACGCGGTAAGTCTTTGAAAATTAATCATCATCAGTAAGAGGTATTTCTTATATCTTTAGAAGCCATCTTTCCACGAGTGGCACGTGAAGTAATCTGACAGCCTTTGATGTGCTTTGCGCCTCCCTGAATTTAGGGCATTAATCATGTTTTTTTGGCCATTTGTAATGCTCCATTCAGATTGAGCAAATTCTTGTCGTAATTTGGCTGTCTGTCTGGAAGTAGAGCTACGTTTTTCATACTTTTTCGTAAAGACCAATACCATCCTAACTTACGATGTGGCAGGTATCATACTTAATATTAATTTTAATAATGACTGAAAGTTCTGTCTTCAATTCATTGTAAATAAAACAAACTAAAATGAAAAATACGTTATAATTTTTATTTACTTTTATTATTATATCATTACCCAAGAAAAATACATACTAGTACGGTTATTATATTGCTGAGATTTATCCAAAAAATGATGCTTTAACGCAAAACCATTTTGCGTTAAAGCATGACTCCTTTTCCCAAACAGGAAATTTAGGGAATTGCTAAGTGCTCGCGCGATTGCGATGGAATTTAAAATTATACCGTGTAAGTAAGGGGAGGTCTGGAGTGAAAAAAATGGAAAAAACACAAACATATGCTTCAGATAGATAAGTATTCATCCGATTTTGTGAAAATAAAAGCCTAAGTAAAACGGCTGAAGATTTGCAGATATATCCCTCGACAGTATCTAGAAGCATATCAAATCTAGAGGACCGTATAGGGCTTAAATTAACAAAAAAAATAGGAAACAAAATAATTCTCACCGAAGCAGGAAATAGTTATTACATGAATATAAATGTGCTCATTCAAAAAATAAATGACTATGAAAAAGATTTAAATGAGAAAAATTATAATGAAATAACAATAATTAGTAGCGAGTTTTTTCTTAATTCTTGGGTGACGCAATGCATTAAGGATTTTATGGTAGAAAATAAAGATATAAAAGTACGGGTTATAACAGATGGAATGCTTACAGGAAACAATATTCGCGACAATACCATATTCATTGGTATTGGCCGAAATAGTAAAGATGCTGACTCTATGCTGGTAAAAAATATATCTACTACGAAAGTCTCTTTTTTTACAACTTTCGAAAATAAAAATGTTTCTATAGAAAAGAAATATTCTATTCTGGATTTAAAAAATGTGCCGATTATAAAAGCGGATGCATCTAAGTTTAATTACCTGACATCAGATGGAGGCAAGAATAAATACTCTTTCGATAATGTTTTAATGATTGTTGACTCTCTTTATATGTCTCTTACAGAAGGAATGAATTTTAATTGTGTTTTTGTTGCGTGTGAAAGTTTGACGGCGCACTTGGTTGCTTCCGGAAAAATCTACATGATAGATACAAAAGAGAAGCTTGACCCTATCTATATCGATATAATTTACACAAAAGAACTAAAGAAAAACCCAATTTTGTATGCGTTTACAAATAAGCTATATTATGAAGGATTGAAAATATTTAATCCCTAAGTTTAGAATTAGACATATTTAAAGTAAAAAATGTATTTAAGGATTAAACATAATATTGGGAAAATATTCTGTATATAGAAAAGTGAGAGTTATTTCATAATAAAAATATTTTTTTCCTGTTTGAATCCTGAGTATTTCTCGATGACTTTGTTTCTTATGTTGTGATTAATGGGGGAGCGTAAGACAGTCTCCCCAATTGCGTAAATACATTCTTACTGTCGTAGAGACATACCATCCTATAGTACTCTGCCCTATCAGAAACGAAGAATTAAAGTCACCGAGTGCCTAAAAAGGAAATTATAGTTTTGTCAGATTTATATTTTTACCAGTACATCTATAGGTAGAGTTCCTCTCATATTATCGAGACAAAGTGTTTGCTCGCCGCTCAAAACCTTGCCATCGAAAATACTTTTGTAAGAACCTTTGGTAGCGAGTTCCGTGGTATTCCAGTTTTCTGAATAGGATCTGAGCGTATGATCAAGGCCAAGAGAGAACCCAAAGCGAGAAGTGATAACAAGCATCTTCACGCCATCGTATTCTCTGGAAAATGCAACAATGTTATTTGAAAAAGTACCTGTGACTTCTACTGGTTGATAATCTCCACGAGCAAACAAATCTGTAAATTCTTTCCGAAAGTTAAGAATTATTTGTGTCAGCCATTGTTTTATTCTTCCGTCTTTCCATGAATTCATAAGCTCAGCTTGTGAGGTATCGCTTTGTAAAGACTGCTGTAGCAAAGCATAATCTACAGCTCTCCTGTTATCAGGATCAACAAGGCTGAAATCCCAGCTTTCTCTCCCTTGATACAGATCTGGAACGCCCGGTGAGGTACAGCGCAATACAAGCTGAGATAAACTATTTAAAGTGGAAGAGGGGCCTATATGGTCGAGATATTTCTCAAGATGAAGCATGAACTCTGAATTTTGCAAGTCATCAACAAACTCCAGGCACCTTTGTTCGTAGTTTTTATTAGGTGAGAGCCAACTTGTGGTCTGGCCTGCCTCGCGAAGAGCCTTGATAAGGTAAGCTTTGAGTCTTTTGGAGAAGGAGGTTTTGTTAAGATCCATAAAAGACCATGATGCTACAAGCGTCTGATAGATAAAATATTGATCGGCTTTAGAAAGATATTTTTCTGAAAAATCCTCATGATAAGAAAACCATTTTTCAACCTCTGGTACCCAGGCTGCCTCTGGTTCGCTTAGTACTGTTAAACGAGCCCGTCCATCTTCTCCACGTTTGTGATCATGTGTGGCTGTACAAAGCAAATTGTAGGGGAAGGCGGCAAGGCGCAGCATATTAGCCTCATGGAAACTGGCAATAGTATCGCTAAATATACCCGGTTCAGTTCCCACCTCATTGCGGGAGAGGAGGCGGTTATAACGATAGAATGCCGTGTCCTCTCCCGCCTTGGCGGCAAGTGGGGCTGTGAGTGCCTCGAAAATATTTTGCGCTTGTTCTAAATTACTTCCAGCAATAACGGGTTGGGTAAGGGCGTGCTTTATTGCCTCCAGAGCATTGTGTTGCCACTCTGGGAGATGCTCTTTAACAGTTTTAAAGGCTTGATCGATAAAAATATCGCTTTGATTGTCTCTTGTAACATCAGAAAAATAGCTTCTATAAACTGGAAATTCTAATAAAATTTCTTTCAAGATAGAAGATACTCGATGTTTTGAAATGTAACCACAAGCGGGGAGAGCGTTAAAAAGAAGATGAGAAAATCTTTCATACATCTGATTGAAAGCTGTATCTATCTTTTCCGCTCTCGCGGCTTTCTGGATTGAGTTATAAGAGGAGTTCCCGATACTGTCCCAATAGGATGTTAATATCTCCTCTCCCTGTGGATTGTGGAAAAGTAGAGATGTTTGTTCTAGAAAGTCATATCCTGTTGAGCCATCCAAATGCCATATTTGAGGAATTTTTTCTTCTTTGTTAAGTATTTTTTCTACGAATATATAAATTTCTCCTTGTAATTTTTGACTGTTTTTTTTCTGTATTGCCTTTAGTCGTTCTCGTAATTTGTTGCAGTACCATGACGGCTTTTTTAGTCCGTCAATATGATCAATACGTAAGCCGTCTATTAGTCCACGCTCAAACAAACTAAAAATATAGGCATGAGTGTGGTCAAAAACTGTCTCATTATCCATGTTAAGGGCAATGAGGGAGGTCACATCAAAAAAGCGTCTCCAGTTTACTGTGTCGCCAGCAAGTTTCCACCATGACAGTTCGTAAGCTTGTTTGGAGAGAAGCTCCTTTATATGGAGTGGGTGCTTGGTGGAGAAAAAATCTTCAATAGAATGTACATGCTCAGAAGACAGATCAGTCTTATCATGATACTTGAAGTGGGTGTTTATATGTTTCCAGAGGATAGGAAATTTTTTATCCTCATAGGAAAAGTAAAAGTTTTTTTGTTCACGATTATAAGCGAGAAATAATTTTTTATCGTCAAGAACTGATGATAATGGTTTTTCCAAGAAAGGAAGGTTTATCTTGAAATTTTCTTTTTGGTCCCATGCGATATCAAAATAAGATGCATATTTGCTGCGTGCGCCCCGTTTTACGACGTCATTCCACCATAAATTTTCGTGGTTGGTAGACATATGATTGGGGACGATATCCAAAATCACCCCCATTCCATGAATACGGAGTGCGTTGACCAAGGCTTCCAGCCCCTTTTCTCCACCTCGGTCTTTATCTATTCTTTCCCAGCTAACGGTATCGTAACCATGCATGGAACCGTTTATAGATTCTAAAAGTGGGGAAGCATAAATGTGGCTGATACCCATTTTTTGCAGGTAGGGCACAAGGTTCACAGCATCATATAACGTGAAGTCCTTGTGAAATTGTAAACGGTAAGTGGCGCGCAGAACTGGTTTCATGAGCATATTTCCTGGCCAAAAAGTAGAGTGTTGGTAGGTATGTTTTCAGAAGAAATGTTTGTGTTTGTTGAAAAAATAAGGTGAAATTTTTTATTGAGCGTATAATTTTTTTCAGAAATGTTAATAACAAGAACAATGTTACTTTGGTCTGTAAGGCACCATTTTACCCATATGCATCCGGGGCCAAGAATGTCTATTTGAGCAGTTTGTATATGGTTGAGAAAAGGTGAAACGTATTTTTTTCTTAGTTCTAGGCATGTTTTTGTCAGTTCGAGCCAAGCCTGTCCCTCTGGGGTGTTTCTCATACTTCTATCTGGGCGTGACTTCTCGTAAGTTTGTAAGGCATTGGGATCTGGTATCTTTGTACGTTCTGAATGGTCTTTAAATGAGGAGAATTTCTCAAACTCTCGAAATCGTCCTTCTTTAACAGCGTTGCCCAACTCTCCTTTGAAGTCACAAAAAAAATAAAAAGGTGTCGTGCATCCCCATTCTTCGCCCATGAAAATCATGGGTATCATTGGACTAAGGAGCACCAGAGCATATGCCGCCTTTACTGCGTCAGAGTTTGCAAGGCTAACAAGCCGTTCTCCTAAAGCGCGATTTCCGGTCTGATCGTGATTTTGAAGGAAGAAAATAAATTTTTGCGGGTTCAGATCCTTGCTAGGTGATCCACGGTTTTTTCCAGAATAGGGATTAAATTTTCCTTGATAGGCAAAGCCTTCGGAAAGGACTGTTGCTAAATCCTCCGTGGGATTTTTTGAAAACATTTCATAATAGCCTTCATGCTCACCCGTTAGCAGGACATGCAGACTATTGTGCCCGTCATCGTTCCATTGCGCTGTATACCCATCCCGTAAGAGTTCTGAATCATTATTCTCGTTTTCAAGAATGAGATGGACGTGGCGCTCTGGGGCAACAGTGTCTTTTACACGCTGAAGTACATCATAGAACCAGTGTCGATCAGAAATGGCAGAGGCAGCGTCAATTCTTATACCGTCAAAGCGGTATTCCATGAGCCAATAGAGGACATTTTCTGTAAAAAACTGAGCGACAGGCGGTGTTGCGAAGGCAATGCCGGTGCCCCAGGTAGAATTATTGTCGTGATCGAAAAAGTCTTCTGCATAAAGTGGGAGAAAATTACCTTCAGGCCCGAAATGATTATAAACAACGTCTAGAATGACCATAATACCGCGTGCATGGGCAGCGTCTATTAGGCTTTTTAAGTCATTTGGATGGCCATAAGTATTGGAGGGAGCATAGGGCAGCACTCCGTCATACCCCCAATTTCGGGACCCGCCAAAACTGTTGAGCGGCATAAGTTCGATGGCTGTTACACCCAGTTCCCGGAGTTCGTCGAGTTTGGTGATGATGCCATCGTAGTCCCCCATTAAGCCAACATGCAGTTCATAAATGACAGCTTCGTTCCAAGGTCTGCCAAGCCAATGTGGGTTTTGCCAATCGTAGTCATTAGGATTAATGACTTCGCTCGGTCCTAAAACGCCTTCTGGCTGATAGCGGCTTGCCGGGTCTGACACCATTTCTCCCGTGTCCAAGGCGAAGCGGTACCGTGCCCCCGCGCTGCATCTCACTTTAGTTTGAAACAGACCATGTTCTGTGGGGTGCAGTGGAAACGTGCCCAGGCCTTCTATCTTAACAGAGATACTGCGTTTGGAGGGTGCCCATACCGTAAAAAGTGTCTGTCCGTCTTGCGTTAACTCTGCCCCATAAGTCTTCCGAAATCCAAAGCTAGCCATGACAGCACTCCATGATGATATGAGAAAAACTTCAGGCTTGTCCGAGAGAAAAATACAAAACAGAAAGGGGAGGGAGGGTCAGTACAAGGGAATTCTCCATGCCGTGGGAGGAGACGTTCTCGGCTAAAGTGCCTCCAGCATTGCCCATATTACTCCCGCCGAAACAGGCCGCGTCCGTATTGAGAAGTTCATGCCAGTGACCGGCCTGCGGGACACCCACACGATAACCGTGGCGTGGCACGGGGGTCATATTGCAGACGACAAGGACATCTGGTGCGTCTGAAGCACGGCGTATCCATGCAAAAACACAGTTTTGAGTGTCATCGGCAATGAGCCAGTGGAACCCGTTGGGGCTGTTGTCATCCGCATACAAAGCCGGATTGGACTTATAAATTTGGTTCAGAACTGAGAGCGTGGCATGCATCCCTTGTCCCAAATGTGTAGCGAGTTTTGGCCACGTAAGTTGGCTGTCATGGTTCCATTCTTCATTTTGGGCAAACTCCCCGCCCATGAAGAGAAGTTTTTTGCCCGGATAGGCCCACATGAGCGCGTAGAGGCTGCGCAAATTGGCGTGTTTTTGCCATTCATCTCCCGGCATCTTGGAGATGAGAGAGCCTTTGCCATGCACGACTTCATCGTGAGAAAGGGGAAGAAAGAACCGTTCAGAATAGGCATACACCATACCAAACGTAACATCATGCGCATGGAAACCACGCCATAAGGGGTCCCGTTGCATGTAGCGTAATGTGTCATGCATCCAGCCCATGTTCCATTTGAACTGGAAGCCTAGGCCTCCCTCATCCGCGCTGGAGGTTACGCCCGGCCAGGCGGTAGATTCCTCGGCTATCAGCATTGTGTCCGGATGCATGTTGCCTAGTGTGGTGGAGAGTTCCTTAAAGAACGACACCGCTTCAAGGTTTTCCCGTCCGCCATGAATGTTCGGCTTCCACTCTCCAGCCTTGCGGCTGTAATCCCGGTAGAGCATGGATGCCACGGCATCGACTCGCAGACCATCAATATGGAAATTTTTTAGCCAGTACAGGGCACTTCCTATAAGGAAACCCCGCACCTCGTTACGGCCAAAATTATAGATGAGCGTATGCCAGTCCTGATGAAACCCTTCCTGCGGGTCTTCATGCTCGTAAAGATGCGTGCCGTCGAAGCAGGCAAGCCCATGAGGGTCAGACGGAAAATGTGCAGGCACCCAGTCCATAATGACGCCAAGCCCAGCTTGGTGACAGGCATCGACAAAGGCAGCGAACTCACCGGGCGAGCCATGCCGGGAGGTGGGGGCGTAAAGACTGACAGGTTGATAGCCCCAGGAACCGGCGAACGGATACTCTGTGATGGGGAGAAGTTCGATATGCGTAAAACCCAAGCCGCAGACATAAGGAATGAGCTTACGTGAAAGGTCAGACCAGGAGAGGCAGCGGCTGCCATCCTCCGGTAACTGCCAAGAGGGGGCATGCACTTCGTATACAGAAATAGCAGAATTTGGTGCATGAACTGTAGGCCGATGCGTCATCCACTCCTGATCTTGCCAGACGTGGGTGAGGGGAGCCAAAACGCGAGACGCCGTCGCAGGAGGCACTTCTGCCCACCGTGCGTAGGGATCAGCTTTGGCCGGGAGGATACGGCCCTCCTGGGAGCGTATTTCGTATTTATACCGCTCACCCTCAGCAAGGCCGGGTATGAAAAGTTCCCAAATGCCGCTGTCATGGCGCAGACGCATGGGATGACGTCTGCCATCCCAGATGTTGAAATCTCCGATAATGGAAACACGGCTTGCATTCGGTGCCCAGACTGTAAAACGAACGCCTGCTGTGCCGGAAACCGTCTGAATATGGGACCCCATGACTTCATCTGGTGCGCGGTGTCTGCCCTCGGCTAGGAGGTGGAGGTCGAGGTCCCCCAGCAATACGCCAAAATTATAGGGGTCAACTACATCCTGCCAGCCATCGGCCCATTGCACATGCAGTAGATAAGAGACGCTGCGCTTGGGGATAGTGGCGCTATACACGCCATCCGGGTGGATACGCTGCATTTGCCGTTCTGTTTTTTTTCCGTCAGACGACAGAGCAGTCAAGGTGACAGTTAGGGCATCGGGGAAAAAGGCTCTGACAATATCTCCGCGCCCATCGGGATGACGACCCAACACTGCAAATGGGTCAGAACTAGCGCCTGATGCAATGGCTGCAATCTGCTGAAGAAGAGCGTCATCGGCCTCCTTCCGGTTTCGGGCGGACGGTTCAGTTCCCATGATAAAGCATACCTATTCAACCTTTTAAGACTATAAACACAGGAGTGAGCATGATGTTTTAGTGACGGGTGCCTGTCAGCTTTAGCGCCTCAGCTTTTGGAGAAAATGCGCTGGCGCGTGGCATGCGGGCAGTGTGTAGTCGGCTGCGCATTTTTGGTGCACGGGGTGCGACATCCCCTTTTCTGGGTGCTATGTCACCGTCATGTTCGGACAAGGATGTGGTGTGGCCAGCAAGTTCCATAAATATCTTTGAATAGTCTCCCGCTTTCCCTAGCCAGGACACATCATGGAGGGAGCCGTTGCGTTGCAGCCTAGCCCAGACCGATTTTTGCTTGAAAAGAGAATGAGCTTTCCGTATTGCCCCTAAAAGGGTGCTGGGATCTGTCGGTGTAAACAGGATGCCATTTGCCACACCTTCAGCAATTGCTGCCGAGTTTGCATCCACAATAGTATCAGAAAGGCCGCCGACACGCGCGGCAATTGGCACGGACCCATACCGTAGTGCTTGCATCTGAGTAAGACCGCACGGTTCAAAACGTGACGGAATGAGCGAGGCATCTACGGAGGCATGTAGTCTGTGTGCCAGAGTTTCGCTATAGTTCAAATAGCAGGCGACCTGCCGCGGGAACTGATTTTGTAGGGCACTGAGCCGCCGTGCGAGGGCAGGGTCACCGGTGCCAACGACGACCAACTGTATGTTCATCTCACACAGGTCAGGTATAATATCTGCAAGAATATCAATGCCTTTTTGGGTTGTTAACCGGCTTACCAGCCCAAGTAGAAACGTATCCTTGTTTTGGGGCAAGCCAAACTCAGCCTGAAAAGCGCGTTTGTTTGGGGCGCGACCTAGAGCGTCTCCCACTTTGTACGGAAACCTTACGGACTGGTCCGTCAGGGGGTTCCATTCTACTGTATCCAACCCGTTCAGTATTCCAACAAGCGCTGAGGAACGGGATTTTAGGAGGCCATTCAGGCCCATTCCCATTTCTGCGGTCTTGATTTCCTCAGCATAGGTTGGGGAAACTGCGATAAGGCGGGTGGAAAACTGTAATGCGGCTTTAAGAAAACTGATTTGGCCGTAATATTCCACGCCGTCAAAACTGAAAGCTTCGTCAGGCAAGCCAAATTGGTGCAGGCAGGTTTGTGGAAAAATACCCTGAAAGGCTAGGTTGTGCACTGTATGCACGGTGGGAACTGTACGTTGGGCGTCATAATGCAGGTAGGCTGCCAGAAGACCAGTCTGCCAGTCATGGGTCTGCACAACGTCTGGAGCCCAATCCGTAAGGCAGCCCTGAGCAATGGACGCGCCAATACGGGATAGAACGGCAAAACGCAGTCCGTTGTCCGACCAGTCTGCCCCCGGAGCAGAACAATAGGGATTGCCCGTGCGTGTAAAAAGTTGCGGTGATTCTAAAATGTAGAGTTGCTGACCATTGGATACGCCACTCCACAAAGTCACTTCGTAACCGAGCACATTTTCAAATGTCTTTACGACTGTTCTTTCAGAAACCTTTTTTAAAACGCAAGGATAGCCGGGTATGAGTGTGCGGACAGCTATGCCGTATTGTTCCAATGCGGCTGGGAGAGACCCGACAACATCAGCCAATCCACCCGTTTTGATAAAAGGATACATTTCTGATGCAACAGAAAGCAGGTTAACGGTCTGGAGAGGGGTTACCATGGCATGCACTCTCTAAATGGGGAAAGAGGCGCCATGACAGCGTAAGTTGCAGCCATATGCCCTTTCTGACCGAACGTTTTTTCCTAACGAAAAGTCAGATCATCACGGTTATGTGATCTTATTTTATTCACTATCAGGCGTTCTCGCCTCAAGAATATCACGGTTTCGCCATGGGGCGGTAAACCGGCACGATATTCCGCAGGCGTTGGAACCCTTTTCATGAGTTTTCCGCTTCATAAGAATTTAAAAGAAGGTAGTCCCGTAGAGCGCGGTGCGACATATGACGGGGCGGGGGTCAATTTTGCGGTGTTTTCTGCAAATGCTTCTGCTGTGGATGTCTGTCTTTTTTCGCCAGATGGTAAGACAGAGACAGACCGCATCCGCCTTCCAGAATATACCGATCAGGTGTTTCATGGGTGGATACCGGACCTGCATCCAGGCCAACTTTACGGCCTGCGGGTTCATGGCCCTTATGAGCCAGATGCGGGACATCGCTTTAATGCCAACAAGCTTTTGCTGGACCCGTATGCGCGTAGTCATTTTGGCTCCCTGCAATGGGACCCGGCTTTATTTGGGTATCAGTTAGGGCACCCTGACCTTGATCTCAGTTTTGATGAGCGGGACAGTGCTGCGTTTATACCAAAGTGCATTATCTCTGCTCCATCGGATCGTAATAATAAACCTCTCAGAACGGCATGGACCGATACCGTTCTTTACGAAACGCATGTGAAAGGATTTACAAAAAACCACCCAGATCTACCAGAAGAGTTAAGAGGCACTTATGCTGGGTTGGCTCAGAAGCCTGTTCTTGAGTACATAAAAAAACTGGGTGTGACGTCTATAGAACTTTTGCCCGTACAGAGTTTTGTGAATGATCAATACTTGGTTGATAAGAACCTCAGTAATTACTGGGGTTACAATACTATTGGGTTTTTCTCTCCTGACACCCGCTATGCTGCTGACCACGCAGACCCTACTTCCGAATTCCGACATATGGTTAACGCCTGTCATGACGCTGGCTTGGAAGTGATTATGGACGTGGTTTATAACCACACAGCCGAAGGGAACGAACTGGGTCCAACGCTCTCTTTCAAAGGGATCGATAACGCATCCTATTACCGTCTGATGCCGGATAATCGTCGGTATTACATCAATGATACCGGCACTGGAAACACGTTCAATCTTACTAATCTGCGCGCCATTCAATTTGTAGCGGACAGCCTGCGTTACTGGGCTGAAGAAATGGGAGTGGATGGTTTTCGCTTTGATCTAGGAACCATACTTGCCCGCGAACATGAGGGGTTTGACCCTGAAGCTGGTTTTTTGCGTGTTTGCCGGCAGGACCCGACCTTGGCGCAGCTTAAACTTATTGCCGAACCGTGGGATATTGGTCCCGGTGGGTATCAGGTCGGGAATTTTCCACCCAGTTGGGCAGAATGGAACGATCAGTTTAGAGATACCGTGAGAGATTTCTGGCGTGGGGATGCTCTTGCCGCAGCCCTGGCCCCCCGATTGTTAGGTAGCCCGGACCTCTTTAATCATAGCGGGCGGAGAGCATGGGCGAGCGTCAATTTTATTACGGCGCATGATGGTTTTACCCTCAAAGACTGCGTGACCTATAATGACAAACATAATGACGCCAATGGAGAGGGCGGCAATGATGGGTCAGACGATAACCGTTCCAGCAATTATGGTGTAGAAGGCCCAACAGATAACGAAGAGATAGTAGCGGTACGCTGGCGGCAATGTCGTAATATGCTGGCGACACTTTTTCTGTCTCAGGGTACACCAATGCTTTTGGCAGGGGATGAGTTTGGGCGTACCCAGAATGGCAATAACAATGCATACTGTCAGGATAACGATATTTCATGGCTAGACTGGAATATTTCCAGCGAGGGACATGCGTTAAGAGATTTTTCAGAAAAATTAATGAAAATTCGGAAACGTTTTCCAATTTTAAGGCGTAATCGTTTTCTGACAGAAGGATATAACGAGGAGCTTGATGTTAAGGAACTAACGTGGGTAAGCGCTAACGGGCAGGAGATGCAGCAAGAAGAGTGGCAAGCTGCGCAATGTTTTGGCCTGATATTGGACGGTCGAGCTCAGCCGAGTGGCATCAAGCAGAGAGGCGCTGATGCAACCTTACTGCTCATACTTAACAGTTGGCACGATGTCGTTGAGTTTATGCTGCCCGATTATCAGGAAAAGGGCTGGACGCTTCTTATTGATACAAACCAGCCTGATTACGAAGAAAAGGAACAAGAAGTCACTTTGAAAGATCACAAATATATTGTGACGGGACGGTCTGTTCTTTTATTCTATCTGGAGAAGTAAATTGATACTGCTCTGGTAGGTGCTTCTCTTTTTACGGCCAGAAATTCCATAGCGGGGATGTAGGTGGCGGTATAAACCCTGTGCACTGTAAGTGGCACAGGGTTTGAAACCAAAAGCCTTAGAGTGGATTGCCGGGAATGTGGTTGTAAAAATGCGACCAGTTTTTCACGAGTTCTTTAACAACAGGTTCGCCAGCGCGCTCGTTGTTATCAAACGCAATCACTTGTCCTGGTCCTTCATCTCCCATGGAGTGCGTAATGTCTGCATGGGCAGGAGGCATACTGAAATTACTGCCAGACCGTAATACCATGATGCGTGCAAGGTCTATGTGACCAAGTTGGCTGAGAATACGCATTTCAGCCTGGTTGAGTTGACTCTCCTCATTGGTCATGGCGAAAAGCCCTTCTCCTTTGGTCCAAAGCTTAACCCAGTCTTCCGCCCACGTATTGCGGCGCGCACCATGCCAGTACCGATAGGCTCCTAATGTTTCGCCTTCCAGCACAAAAGGTACTTTTTGGGCATTGGGGTAGCCGTCCCAGTTTTTGCGTTGGGCAGAAATGGCGGGTGC
Source organism: Acetobacter cibinongensis (assembly GCF_000963925.1). GTDB lineage: Bacteria > Pseudomonadota > Alphaproteobacteria > Acetobacterales > Acetobacteraceae > Acetobacter > Acetobacter cibinongensis. Next base: position 90,019 of record NZ_BAMV01000001.1, on the reverse strand, counting down.
ATCAGCCAATGTGACGGATGCACTGAGTTTGTAAGCCCAGTGTTCCAAACCTCTGTTAAGAGGGTAGGCTTTTGTCAGGTCAGCAATATCTGTCACAGACCCATAATGGTTAGGGTTGTTGGGCAGAGTGTTGGGTTTATCTGCGCCTATGGCATAGAGGCCGTAGGGCCAGGAGTGGGGAATGCTGCGGTCGTCAATTTCGCGCAGGGCATCTCCGTCCACAACCCAGCGGGACCAGGCGACACTCCCAACGGACGCCACATTGGGGTTGACCCCAGAAATGCCGGTAAACAGCCAATATGTATGGTGCAGATCAAACCGGGTATCCAGCGCGAGGGCTGCAAGATCTGTAATGCCATCTTTGAGCACAATGCCATAAACTCCGTCAGCATTGCGGCGGAGGACTTGCGTTGAGATGCCTTTTATCGGCACGGTCTGGTCAAGGTGCAGCCGTTCCACCCAGAATTGGTATTCCCCCGGTGCATCGCCAGTGTCGGCTCCATTTTCCCATCCGGTTACAATAATAACTTTGGGTTCTATCGTGTTTGCAGCGGGTGTGGGCGCGGTGGCGCAGAAAGCTGGAAGGCTGGAAATTGGCCCTGTGAGCGCAAAGGCCAGACCCAGCATGATTTTTTTAAACATAGGCTCCGTACATCATGGCTAAGAGTTGCGACAGCAACGGGAAAACAGAGCCTTGTATATTAGCCTGTTTGTGGCGGCGTGTCGTTATGTGACCTCTTTTGCAGTGACGTGTGAAATTTTGGAGGCGCTTTGGGTTGTTGTGCTGCCATCTCGGCTACCCGCTTTTCAGCATCGGCCAGCATTTGCGGGATGAGTTGCGTTTCAGGAAGGTTTTTCCAGTATTTACGAGGCATTTCTGACCGCATGGCCTTGGTCTTGATACGCGCGGGATTAAAAATGGAGACATAATATGTCTGCCATAGAGCATCTATCTGATCATCAACCGATGCTTTTTCACAGGGCTTATGAGAGAGTGCGCAACGTTCGCCATTCCAGGCGATAGACCCCTTTGGGGTCAGGATAACCCAATCCATATCCGCAAATCTTTTCGTGAAAAAAGACGCTACGGTAGAGAGAATGTAGTGGTCTGGCTCAAACCACGCCAGAAAGTTTCTGCGAGTATTTTCTGTGTCTGCCCCACATTCACGAAACCGCACAAAGGCTTTCATTTTGTGGGCATCACGCCGCACCTGATGGTCCATGCGGAGGGCCTGAGCAATGTCAGGGTCGACAGTAATGGAGGCAAGGGCAGGCTCCTGCTGTGCGCGGCACAGGATACGATACGCCAAAGCAAAGCGGTCTTTGCTGGCGTGCCTGAGCATGGATTTAAGAAGTGCCAGACAGGTATTGCGCAGGACAGGGGATATTCTGCCGGTTTGCGCTGGCGGGAGCGTGGTGGCGAGGTCAAACAGCGTGGCGTCTTCAGACGTGGTGCACCATTCTACTTCATGCGGGTGTAGGCCTGCCAGAAAGCACTGGCGGGCGAGGGGGCGCCAGTCTTCAAAACTGGCATGGTCGGGCAGCCGAATACGGTAAAGCATGGTCATAACAGGGACAGTTGCTGGGGTGGTGGCACAAAGAGGGCGCGGAGATCCTGCCGGTCTGCCAGCCGGGTGGGAGACCAACCCGTAGTGTACAGAAATGGCTTAACCTTGCGGAGCGACACGTTCAGCTTGGCCAGATCTTCCAGCCGCAGATGTCTGTGCCGGCGAGCAGCAAGAATGGCGGTAACAGAGCGTACCCCAAGCCCTGGCACACGGAGCAGCATCTCCCTGCTGGCGCGGTTCAGGTCAACCGGGAACAGGGCTCTGTTTGCCAAAGCCCATGCCAGTTTGGGGTCCAGCTCCAGATCAAGCATGCCATCGGGCCTGTCAGCCGTGATTTCAGCAAACTGAAAGCCGTAAAAACGAAAGAGCCAGTCTGCCTGATACAGCCGATGTTCCCGCAGGAGAGGGGGCGCTTTAACTGGCAGGAGCGAGGATGCATCTGGAATAGGGCTAAAGGCCGAATAATAGACCCGCCGCAAGCGGTAGCCTGTGTAAAGGGACGAACTGCTGCCCAGAATATCACGGTCACTCGCGGCATCAGCGCCCACAATCATTTGCGTACTCTGCCCGCCGGGAGCGAAGCGCGGAGCTTTCTTGCCAGAGAGTGTCTTCTCTTTTCCGGCATCAATATGGGTGCGCATCTCTCCCATGGAGTGGCGGATCTCGGATGCGTGTTTTTGGGGCGCGTAGGCGGCTAACCCGCTTTCTGTCGGCATTTCCACGTTTATGGAGAGCCTGTCAGCATATAGTCCGGCTTCCGCCAGAAGAGCGGGGGAGGCATTGGGGATGGTCTTGAGGTGAATATAGCCCCGGAACCCATGCGTTAACCGGAGCTCACGCGCCACTCTGACCATCTGGCCCATTGTGTCGTCTGAGGAGCGGATAATGCCGGAGGAGAGAAAAAGGCCCTCAATATAGTTTCTTCGGTAGAATTCCAGCGTCAGCCAGACAACTTCATCCGCTGTAAAGCGTGCGCGTTGTACATTGGAAGAGGAGCGGTTGATGCAATACGCACAGTCATAAATACAGAAATTGGTCAGCAGTATTTTCAGCAGGGAAATGCAGCGACCATCAGGTGTATAGGCATGGCATATGCCATTGCTGGTGGACCCTAGCCCTTTGGTGGCGGCAGAATCCCGCTTGCCTGCACCGCTGGATGAGCAGGAGGCATCATACTTTGCGGCATCGGACAGGATGGCCAGGCGGGATGTCAGGCTGTGCTTCATGGTTGTTCATGTTATGTTCTCTTTCCGGGGAACGCAACATTTTTGATGAACGCCTCATGAGCAGAAGAGTGTTCCTGTTTAAAAAACGACGTTGACGGCGAACTGTGGTGCCACGCGAATGCCTGTATTGTGGCCAGCGTAATAAATGGATGCCCCCGTGATGAGGCCGATAGACGAGTTGAAGTTATATTCAACAGCTGGGTCAACCTGCCAGTCCCCTGAAGACGTGCCGATTTTCTTCAAATAGCTGCCGTTCTGCGTCGTGCCCCAAATTTTTGACCCATTGGCCCAATCCCGCGCGACATCTACGGCAGCAACCCACCGGCGCGTTATGCCGTATTCAAGGGAAAAACCGGCTTGGCCGCTCATGCCAGGTCTGCCGCGGCCCTGAAAGCCGGTTGTGGTGGCGTAGGTTGTGCGGTCGTTAAGCTTGGCCGCATTCAACGCATGCCGAAACCACCCCCACGTGCGCACCCGTAGAGGATGATTGCCCGGCAACGTATAGGATGACTGGCTCAGGAGGGCGGTGCGGAATACATAAGATCCGGTACCCACGCCGTTCTGCGTATTTTGCAGCTTATTGTAGTCACCTGTTGGGAACACAACACCCGCAAAAATATTGAAAGAGGGAATATAGCGCTTTTGATTGCCGTCAATAAAGCGCCAGATCAGGTCCACCGGGAAGTCACCGAATTTTGGGCCGTTGGAGTGGCCTTGCGAGTTCTTCCACCCGTAAGACACCACGGTGTGGGCCTGTATGCTCAGGCTTTCCGTCAGGCCGTATTTCCAGAGTGTGGAGTTGCTGAAAAGCTGCTGTCTGGGGTGCTGCGGCTGGCTCACGCCTGCGGCATCAAAATATCCTACGGGGAGAGAATAGGTGAAATAAGGCTCAATCGTGCCTTGGCCGGCATGGTTTTTGGCCGGAGCAGGGGAAAGGAGCGAGCCTGTGTACCATTGCTCAGCCTGTGCTACATCATAAACACAGGCTAAATATAAAATAACACTTCCTGCACAGGTTAAAAGTCTTGTTTTCTTAAGTGATGAAAGAAAGTAGAGCATTTCTGTTTCAAGGCCAGTGCAGGATACGGAAATTCGATACGAATGTGTTATAAATACAGAACGATACGATAACGAACCGTAATAATAATCAAAACACGGGGGCTTTTACATACCAAAATGGAAATTTCGCAATACGAAAAAGAAGAAAAAATTTCACATTTTGACCTCGGACGGGTTTTTCTCTATAGGTTCGTTCTTTGTGCAGAATGTTCATAATCGAATGACACTATGGTAAAGGGAATGCGGATGGGCGCTGCGACACACCCAGGCAATACACGTAAGAGAACAGTCGCCATTCTGGTGGCGTTGCTTCTTGGTATTGTAAGCGGGCTTGCTGTTCATTCTTTCCTGCCAGCCTACATCCATACGGCGGAGCAGGTGTCATCCCTGCTGACCGGGTTGTTTCTGCGCTTGATCCGTATGGTCATCGCACCGCTGGTCTTTGCCACGCTGGTGAGCGGTATTGGAAAGCTGGGGGATCAGAGCCTTGTCATGCGCGTGGGTGGCAAAGTGCTACTCTGGTTTGTGGCCATGTCCTTCCTGTCTTTGACCATCGGGCTGCTGGGGGCCAATCTGCTTCAGCCTGGCTTGGGCTTTACACCGGACCACGCTGCGGATGTGTCAGGGCTTAAGCACCCGTTCCAACCCATTGATTTTATTTTGCATATTGTCCCGACCAGTATTCTGGATGCTATGGGGCGGAACGATATTTTGCAGATTGTTGTTTTTTCCGTTCTATTTGGTTTGGCGCTACCCGCAGCCGGCACTGCGGGGAAAACCATGCTGGGATGGTCAGAAGAACTCGCAAAAATCATGTTGCGCATGACCGATATGGTGATGGTGACGGCACCTCTGGCGGTCTTTGGTTCCATCATGGGCAGTCTGGCCCATAGTGGGCTTGGAATGCTGCTTCAGTTTGGCCGTTTCCTTGCGGAATTCTACGGCACCATTTTTTTCCAGTGGATGGTGCTGACGGGCATTACATTCTGTGTGTTGGGCACGCGCATCAAGGACCTGATCCAAAATCTTGTGCAGCCGGTTCTGCTCGGTTTTTCTACTGCCAGTAGTGAATCTGCCTATCCGCTCCTGCTTGAAAAACTGGAAGATTTTGGCGTGCCTGCCCGGATTGGTGGGTTCGTGCTGCCGCTGGGTTACAGCTTTAATCTGGACGGCTCCATTCTGTTCCAGTCCTTCGGTGCCATGTTTATTGCGCAGGCTTATGGCATTCATCTGGCATGGACCCAGCAGTTGCTGATGGTGCTTGTCATGATGCTGAGCAGTAAGGGTATTGCCGGTGTGCCCCGTGCCTCTCTTGTTACGCTGGTGGCGGTTCTGCCGCAGTTTGGTTTGCCTGAGGCGGGGATTGCCCTGATTCTTGGGATTGACCACTTTCTGGACATGCTGCGCACAGCCACAAATGTGCTGGGTAATGGGTATGCCGCAGCGGTTTCTGCCAAATGGGAAGGTGTATTGTCCAAAGGCCGGACTGAGGACGCAATCTGAGATGATGCCAAAGCAGAGACGGTGCGAAGAGAGTGCTGCCCGAGGCATGGGGCGCAGGCGGTGGCTTTGTTCTGTGGTAACAGGCTTGTGCCTGGCATCAGCCATGGTATCAGCCACGTTTGCTGCACAGACTGCTCCGGAGGCCCCTATGTCAACAGCCACTCATTCACGCCCACGCGTTCTTATTCTGGCCACGGGTGGAACAATTGCCGGTAAGGCTGATGCAAGGTCTGCAATCGGGTATGATGCAGGGGGCGTTAGCGGTCAGGACCTGATTGCGGGCGTGCCGGGACTGGACAAACTGGCGACCTTGCATGTGGAGCAGATTGCCAATATCGGCTCCCAAAACATGAACGATGGTGTCTGGTTTGCTCTGGCAAAACGGATAAAAGCGGCATTTGCGGCCCATGAGGCTGATGCCGTTGTGGTCACGCACGGCACCGATACTATGGAAGAGACGGCTTTCTTCCTCCAAACGGTTCTGAAAAGCGCTTCTCCCGTTGTTGTTACGGGTGCTATGCGGCCGAGTACGGCCATAAGTGCTGACGGGCCAGCCAACCTGTATGAAGCTGTTAAAGTGGCAGTTGCACCGCAAGCCAAAGGGCGAGGGGTTATGGTGGTGTTGAATGACACCATTCACGCTGCCCGCTGGGTTACCAAGGTTAGCACGACAGATGTGCAAACCTTCCACTCCATCAATGCAGGCCCCATTGGCTATGTAGACCCTGCGTCCGTACGGTTTCTGACACCAGCCGTGCAAGCAGAGGCCGCTGTGCCGGACCTGACACACGCCGAGGGCAAGCTGCCACGTGTGGAAATTATTTATGGCCATAGCAACATGGATGCCCGCCAGGTAGACCATGCTATTGAAGATGGTGCCCGCGGCATTGTTTTGGCTGGTATTGGGGATGGCAACGCATCTGATGAGGCTCTGGCAGGGCTGGATCGTGCAGTTGCCAAGGGCTTGCTGGTGGTGCGCGCCAGCAGGGTAGGGAGCGGGCTGGTGAACCGGAATGTTGAGGTCTCGGACGATACCCACGGCTATGTGGTGTCTTACGACCTTAACCCGCAAAAGGCCCGCATTTTGCTACAGGTACTTATTGCGGGTGGCGTGACGGACGTGCACGCCGTGCAGGCGGCTTTTGGGCAGGGGCTCTATTAAAAAATAGCGCGTGCAAGCGGGCAGGATTGTACCGGGCATTTGTCCTGAACATGAAACTATTTGGCGCGCAGGCTCTGGGTGGGTATACACCGGCAACGCCCCAGCAGCACCGAGGAATGAATGGCCGGACTCTCTGCACGTATAGGTCAGGTTTTTGACCGCTATTTTCAGGTTTCTGCGCGAGGGTCCAGCTTTGGCCGGGAGATTATAGCCGGTATTACAACATTCGGGGCGATGGCCTACATCATGGCGGTGAACCCGGACGTGCTGTCTGCTGCCGGGTTGGATAAAAACGCCATGGTCATGACGACCATTGCCGCGGCTGTTTTTGGCTCGTTGTTAATGGGAGTGTGGGCCAGACTGCCGATAGCCTTGGCGCCGGCCATGAGCAGCAATGTCATTTTTGCTCAGGTTGTCGTGGTGCGTATGGGCGTACCGCCTGCGGTTGCCTTTACAATGGTGCTGTTTGGCGGGTTGGCTTTTCTCCTTCTGTCCCTGACCCAATGGCGGCAGAAAATTATTGCCGCGTTCCCTATCCCCGTGCGGATGGGTATTCATTTTGCCATTGGGGCCTTTATTGCGCATATCGGCATGGTGGCAGGTGGCCTGGCCGTCAAAAGTAACGAAGGTCTGTCTTTTGGCAGCCTGACTGACCCGGCGGTCATACTCAGTATAGCCGGTGTTTTTCTGGCTGTGGTCCTGCGCTGGTCAAGGGTGCCAGCGGCCATGCTGTTCTCTATTATTGCCATCACAATAGCAGGCTGCTTTGTGCCGCATAAAGGCGGCGGCCTTGTTACCAGCCTGCCAGCACATTGGGCAGAATGGCCACATTACCCGTGGCACATGCTCTTCCCCTATGACTTTAAGGGCTTTTTCTCGCACTTCTTTATGGTGTTGCCTGTCACCTTGTATTTTTTCCTTGGTGATTTTTTTGATGCCACGGGCACCATGATGGCAGTGACCCAGCGGTCCGGCCTGAAGGATAAAGACGGTAAACCTCTGCTTGGGCAGGCTGCGTTTGCCTCTGATGCGACTGCGAGTGTCGTCGGCTCCGCACTGGGGACATCCACTGTCTCAGCCTATCTTGAATCTCTGGTTGGCGTTGAGGCCGGAGGGCGCACAGGGCTTGTGGGGCTGACTGTGGCTGTTCTGTTTGCGGCGTCCTCTTTTCTGTGGCCCCTTATTACGTCTGTGCCCGCTATTGCGACGGCGCCTGTTCTTATTTTGGTGGGGCTGGGGATGCTCGGCGGCCTGACTGACCTGCGTGATATGTCTGCCCAGGATAAAGCTGTACCGCTGCTCATGGTGCTGGTGACCGTCATGACGGGTGACTTCATGATCAGTCTGGCATTGGGGCTGCTGCTTTATACCGTGCTGGTGTGCGCGCGGCGGGAGTGGAAAGAGCTTAGCATCATGCTGATGGGGCTTGATGTCGTGTTCCTGGTTTATCTTTTCATTTCCTCCCGGATGGGCTGACCTGTGCCGGGGTGGCTGGTGACGTGGTTTAAAACCTGTTAGGCAAAACCAGCTTTATTGGCTTTGACTGCAAAGCCTTAATCTGCAATTGTTATGATATCGATACTTTTGGGGCGTTCTTAATGCTGAAAACAGGCCTTTCACTTCTTGCTGGCGGTCTAATGGCTTGCTCTGTTCTGACCGGCTCAGCTCTGGCTGCGTCAGATGGTGCGGCGGTGTACAGCACCAACTGCTCCGTATGTCATCAGGCTGGTGGCGTGGGTATGCCGGGGCAATTTCCTGCCCTTAAGGGGCGTATTGATAAAATTGCCGCCACACCGGAAGGCAAAGCCTATCTGGCAGATGTGGTAATCAATGGTTTACATGGCCCCATTCAGGCCGGTGGTGCAAGCTATGTGGGCTTCATGCCGTCTTTCAAAGGATTGCCAGATGATGATCTGGCGGCTGTGTTGTCTTACCTAACGACTCTTGGTGGCACGGCACAGACCATAACGGCTGATGACATCAAGGCCGCTCGTTCAAAACCGAAAAAGGGTGCCGAGATGATGGCTGAGCGTAACGCGCTGAACGCGGCTCATCCCATTCCCTGAGCATTGTACCTTTTGACTATTAAGCGGAAAGGCCCCCTTCAAACCAAAAATTGAAGGGGGCTTTTTTGTCGCTGGGATCTGTCGGTGCCCGTCCGAGTCAGGTGTCGGACGCGCCCAGCAATTTTTCCATTTCCCGTATGACAGACTGTGTTACATAGGGTTTACGGATGACCGGGACATCTTCAAAGCCCGCAGGGATCATGGAGCGGTCTGCATAGCCAGTGGCAAAAAGAATAGGGACTTGCTTTTTGCGTAGTAGGGCCGCGATGTCTGCCGAGGTTTCATCACCAAGGTTGAGGTCAAGCAATGCGATATCCGGCACGCGCTGGGTTATGGCCTGAACGCCTTCATAGACAGACGCAACAGTCTGGACCTGAGTGACGCCGTTTTCAGCTAGAGCCTGCTCAATATCCATGGCAATCAACAACTGGTCTTCAACAATCAATACGGATGCCTGCGCCAGCAGCCCTTTGCTTTGGGTGTTGACCGTCGGAATTTCCGTCATTGTGTTCATCGGGCTTTCCTCGCGTGTTACCAGTGCAGCATGGCGTCTTGGTAAGTCAAAACGAATAAAGAGCCCGTTGGTTCTAAACTCTTTTGTGGTTTTGCCCCCTAATTCATGCGGAATGGCGCGATCAACCAGAACAGACCCAAACCCTTTACGTGTTGACGCTTTGACGGAGGGGCCACCACTTTCCTGCCACGTCAGCACCCAGTTCTGGCTGTCTTCATCAAACCACCACTGGACATGGAGTTTGCCTTCCCTGCGGGAAAGCGAGCCATATTTGGCAGCATTTGTTGCCAGTTCATGAATGACAAGGGCTGAGACGGAAAGTGCGCGGCCGGTAAGCCATATATCCGGCCCGCTTAACTGTATGGTGTCTGCCTCAAGCCGATAGGGTTCCAGTTCAGCCTCCAGCAACGGACGCAGCAAGCCACCGCCGTCAGCGCGTACAACCTGATCATGCGCCTGAGCCAGCGCGTTGACACGCGCCTTGAGAATTTGGAAATGTTCCTGAGCACTCCGGTCTTCCGGCACCGGGCGAGCCATAAGGGACTGCACGACTGCCAGAATGTTTTTGACCCGGTGGCTCAGCTCTTCGTTCAGCATACGTTGCCGTACATCGGCCTCAGCACGTTCCTTGAGCTGCTGCTGGTGATAAGCGCCCATCACCTCAATTAAAGCGGACCGCAAGAGGCTTGCGGCTTCAAGGTCGTTCGCGGTCCAGGGGTAGGCGCGCTCCTGCACCTGCTCTTTCCAGATGGCGAAACTGGTGCGGGGTGTCAGGCGTGGGCCATGCGGGCCGGATTTATAGGTCTTGTTGGGGTCACCGCCCCAGTTCAAGGTCTGGATTATTTCTTTGCGGAACAGAAAGAGGTAATCCGCAGGTTGGGGTGAAATGGGGATGACCAATACGCCAGCTATGTCTGGCAACAGGTCACGCGCCCACTCAAATGTTTCGCACAGATGGGTGGTGTGCCACACCTGATGGGCCGCGAGGGTGCCTGCCGCACGGGCAAGCTCAGCCACAATTTCCGGTTTGTTGGGGGTCAGGCCGTGGGATGTCCAATCCTGATCAATCCAGAGGCCAATGCCATCACAGGGGACAAGCGGCTCCAGATCCGCAATACGGCTGCGGAGATAGGATGGCATATTGCTCATGGAGACTGAGTCGCGCAGGAAGTTCTCAATGAGGGTGTGGGTACGCTGTGTTACCAGAAGGCGACCGGTACGCAGCAGAACCACAATCCGCAGCGCCACGAATTCCCCAAACATTTTGACAATGACACGTTCGGCAAGTGTCAGGTTTTTAGGTGAATAGTTATGGCAGGCAATCATGCCCCACAACTCACCATCCACAATCAGGGAAATGGACATGGATGCCCCAACACCCATGTTTGTCAGATATTCGCAGTGGATAGGGGACACGCTCCGCAGTTGGGAGAGCGACATATCCAGCGGTTCAGCGCCGGGCACTTCTTCCAGCATGACCGGTGTGTAAGAGGCATCCCCAATAATGCGGATCAGGGCACGGCGGTATAGGTCACGCGCCTGCGCCGGGATATCCGCGCTTGGGAAATGCTGGCCCAAAAAGCTTTCCAGTACGGGGGAGCGTACTTCTGCCACCACCTTGCCGGACCAGTCCGGGTCAAACCGATAAACCATGATCCGGTCATAATGTAGCAGGCCACGCATGAGCTTGACCACCGTGTCAAACAGGCGGGCCAGATCGGCAATGTCCCGAATACGGTCCAGCATCATCCGTAGTTGGCTGATAACGCGCTGGCTTGTTTCTGGTGAGCCTGCGGGCTCACACTCTATGACAACTTCTCTCCCGGAGACATGTACAGATACGTCAAAATTACGTTGTGGCGAGAACGGAATATTAAACAGGTAAGAAGGCCGCTTGAGTGACAAGCTGTTTGTCAGGGCGTTACGAATTTCGTGCAGGGTTTCGCCGGGTAAGTGGTCGGACAACGCACTGCCGGGTTCAATAATTGGAAGGCCCAGCATGTCGGCTGCGTTAGTGGACACGCGGCGGACTGTAAAATGCTCCAGATCGCAGCTTATCAGGCAACCATGGGGCTGAATGCTGCCGGGAATATGAATGGGTTCTTTATCGCAGCTTGTCAGGTCAGCTTGGCCAAATTTAACCATGTTTCTGCACTTCCAGTGCTGCATCAGCACGGTGAACGGCCGCCATGGCATAAGAGAAAAGGCTTAGGGCGGTTTCTATGGCTAATGTGCCGTCAAATTCAGGAGCTTGGTCCAGCACGGTCAGGAAATGCGTCCATTGCTCATTCTCGGCAACCTGCTGGGTGAGGTGGCGCGCGCCAAAGTTGGCTGTCATGCCAAGAGAGGCCGCCTGCCGGACAAGAAGTCTTGCGCCCAGTGAGGCACCTTCAGTGACATACAAGGCACCCAATAGAGAAGACGCATTTGAAAATAGAGGTAACGGCTGGACTGGGGGTGCGGCAAGGCCGAGGTCAGCCAGGTCCTGCTCCATAGCGGCTGCGAGCATGGTTGGCCGCCAGGTGGCAAAATGCTCGGGCCAAATGACCTCATTAACCGCGGACTCAAAGCTTTTGCGTAGCGTGTAAACAGCTAGCAGGTAACGCTTATAGGCTGCCTGAGTGTTAAGCGGCCCAATAAGGGCATCCAGTTCCTGATGGGTGGCCCAAGTGCCTTGGCGAAGGCAGAAACGCCGGGGGGATGGAGACATTTTCTGAGCCGTTTTTGTGAGTGGTTTTATGCAGCAAGACGGAACAGAAAACAGACAGGAACACTTACTCTATTCAACCCCAGCACATATTCATGCATCATGGCAGCAGCGGAACACAAAGGCAACAGGAGGATATGCAAATCCAAACGCAGAGTTTCCTGTGGCCAAGAGGCAATTTTGCACTTTAGTCCAGAAGTGTCCCGAAAATATCTAGAAACGCAACGTTTTGACGTGGAATGCTTTCATTTTCATATCAACACGTTTGTGTGACAGATACCTTCGGCCTGAAAATAAATAACATATTAAATTTGGGACGCTTTGAGTGCCTTCTGGCGTATTTTATACGCCATAAATAGAAAGCTGCACGCCGCAAGCGCGGCAATGAGGTCTATGAGCTGTTCAGTAGTCCCCGTTACAGGCGTTGCGGAGAGTTGGGTGCCGTATATGGCCCATAGGTTGGAGAGGGGAATACCAAGCGTAATAAGGCCACAAAAGCCAAGCAGGTGCCAGCTTGCATAGTGCGGTTTTCTTATAAAAGCCCATGCGACACAAAGACTAAAAACGCTGTAATACAGTATGACGCTGCTTACGTCCGGTGATTGATTGTAATGAGACAACCAGCGGGCAGCTAAAACGATTGCAGAAATACCTGCAATACAACCACTTGTAACGCCTACGGTCAGAGAGCTTAAAATTTTATGAGATAATTTAGGGGGCGTCTGGGCTGCTTGAGTTCCTTTTTTGCGTCGTGTTTCCAGCCACAAAATATTTCCCGAGTAAAAAATGAAAGCCCCGGAGGCACCGAGTACGAAATAAGCCCACAGCATTGCTGTGCCACCAAAGCTGCCAAAATGCAGTGCAAAAAAGCTCGTCAGCAGAGCAGAGCTGGTGGGCTGCAAGCCGGGCATATAGTCCTTCTGCGTGATTGCGCCTGTATAGGCGTCCAATGTGACGAAACCACCTGCCAGTGAGCGCATGGGGTGATGGAGGTCCATACCGTGAACTTGCGTAATAAGAGAGCCATGTGGGCCAGCTTGAGCAGAAACGGATGTTGGTTGGAAATTGGGAGCCTGTGCTTTCAGGGCGTTCAGTAATTCTGGCGGGCTTAACACATGCTCGGTTTTGCTGGTGGGGGTGGCAGGAGGCCTTGCTGAGGCGAATGTTTTGTTGAGGTCATGATGATAAAACAAAGCATCTTGTGCTGCATAAAAGACATCATGAAAGGCAAAGGTTACTGAGGTGAGGGCGATGATAAGATGAAATGGAAGACTGAAAACACCTAAGACGTTGTGAATATCCAGCCACATTTTCTTTTTGTTTGTTCCAACGCGGACAGCAAAAAGATTTTTTTTAAGGCCCGGCAGAAAAATAATAAGGCCCGTTATTAGTGCCAGCCCGTAGAGCAGCGCTACCCACCCCATGATGAATTCTGAAACTGTATGGTTAAAGGGTAGCCCGATAGTCTGATGAATTTTGTTAATGATTTCTCCAGTATGGGCGGGATTAATTTTTTGAACCTGAAGTGTGTTCGTATCATCCAGAAACGCTGTGAATGCTGACGCGCCTTCGTTCTTCCGGCCATGTCCGCCTGCGTAACCAATGAAGGCGCTTTTGCTGCCGTCTGCGTCCATCAGCGTGAGTGTATAGTTTTTTAAAAGATCGCTTCTTTGCTCCTGTATTTTTGTCAGGAGAGCTGGCGTGTCCTGCATGGGGGCAGGGTGCAGAAAGTCATTTTGCACCCATTGATCTATAGCGGGTGAAAACATGGTTATGGCGCCTGCATAAAACGCAATAAACAGGAATAAGCCGCAAACTATGCCAACCCACGTGTGTATTTCTTTGTAGAGGAGAACAAGGCTTGTATTGATTTTCATGAGTTTAGACGTAGCCAGCAATGAAGAGGATGAGAGCAAGCGTGCTCATGAAAAACCATGCGCGATAAGCGGTGGAAAACAGAAAGCAGACTGAAACACAGGCGAGCCACAGTGGCGGCATAACCCACATGGCAAGTTGCACGGTGACAATGGAGCGGGATACAAAAACCTGATTGATTAAAATGCCCGAAAAAGCCAAGGCAACGGCAAAGCCCATGACTACACCAGCCAAGCTTTTGCCGAGCCACCCTTTGAGAGTGTAGAGGTGTGGCTTGGTCATATGCGCCCACCGGCATAGGTGCGGCACAGAGCCATAAACAAAGGAAGCAGGGTGGCGACAATAATAGCCGTGGCGATACTGCACAAAACCGCAATTACGCCTCCCAAAGGAGCATATAAAAACACGAGCCCAAGGCTCCATAATATCAGGGCTATGGGGGCACTCAAACGAAGGGGGCTCGGTGCAGCCAGAAGCCTCTGATTGGGGGAGGTCGTGTAGAGCAGCCCAATGGCAACAGCAGTGCAACTGTAACCCATAAACAGGGCTGCTATGTCACTCATTTTTGTGCACTCAATCTTTGTCAAAAGTTAATAATGATTATCAATATCATAAATGAGCGGAAAGTAAACTGACCAAGGCGAGTTCTGGTAGGTGTTGTGTGCACAGGGCGTGGAAATTGCGAGCTTTTGCTCCCCCCTCAGTTCCGGTATATCACCCTCCAACCCCCAGGCCGACACATGTGACGCGGAGATCTACGGTGAAACAGCAAAAGCCAGTTCTGCTTGATGCAGAAAGCCAAAGCGAAGGATTTCGCCATGCGCGGGAAGCGCGTCGGAATGTGCTGATAGAAGACTATGTAGAACTGATTGATGATTTGTTGGCAGAGGGGCGGGAAGCACGGCAGGTAGATATTGCAGATCGCCTTGGGGTATCCCAGCCTACGGTCGCCAAAATGCTGACGCGGCTGGTGGCGGAAGGATTTGTCACCCGTAAACCGTATCGCGGTATATTTCTGACAGAAGCGGGCGCGACACTGGCTGAATCTGTAAGAGCGCGGCACCAGATTGTAGAGGAGTTTCTGCTGGCTTTGGGGGTTGATGTCTGTACGGCGCGGATGGACGCCGAGGGGATGGAGCATTTTGTAAGTGATGAAACGCTGGAGGCCTTCCGGCGCGCCATGAAAACAGGTCGGCTTGCCCCGTGACGCCGATTGCAGGCAAAGACATGACAGTTTTAAAAACATGTCAATTCTGCGTCTTTCATCTTGCCTTTCGTGCCCCAACGCCATAAGAGGAAGCGCCAATGGTCAGGTGACCTGAGGCAAACCACTGCTATCGGGTGACCCCAACCGCACTTTAGTTAAGGGCTCCCGTGGTATGACGTCTTCCCCATATAGCCGTGTAATTGAAGCCTTGGCGTTTGATGACGTTCTGGTTGTTCCTGCCGCCTCTGAGGTTGTGCCAAGCCAGACCTCCGTCCGTACCCGGCTGACACGCTCCATTGAGTTGAATATTCCTCTGGTTTCCGCCGCCATGGACACGGTAACGGAAGACCAGATGGCAATTGCCATGGCCCAGCAAGGTGGCCTGGGTGTTATTCATAAAAATCTGACACCAGAAGAGCAGGCTGAACACGTCCGTCGTGTCAAACGCTTTGAGTCAGGCATGGTGGTTAACCCCGTGACGGTTGGTCCGGAGCAGACACTGGCTGAAGTACGCGCCATCATGCAGAGCAACGGGATTAGCGGTCTGCCGGTTGTTGAACCAGCAAGCCAGAAGCTTGTGGGTATTCTGACCAACCGCGACGTACGCTTTGCCACAGACCCGAGCCAGCGTGTCTCTGAACTGATGACCCGCGATAATCTGGTGACTGTGCGTGATGGCGCAGACGCTGATACGGCACGCCAGCTTCTGCATAAACACCGGATTGAAAAACTGCTGGTGGTTGATGACGCTGAGCGCTGCGTTGGTATTATCACCGTCAAGGACATGGACAAGGCTGTTGCCTACCCGCTGGCTATCAAAGACAGTTTGGGGCGGCTGCGCTGCGCTGCGGCAACCGGCGTGGGAGAAGATGGTTTCAGCCGTGCAAAACTTCTGGTTGAAGCCGGTGTGGACGTTCTGGTTGTTGATACGGCCCATGGTCATTCGTCAGGTGTATTGCGGGCAGTCGAACGCCTGAAAGCTCTTGATAACTCCATCCAGATTATTGCTGGTAACGTAGCAACCCCGGAAGCGGCTCAAGCACTGATCAACTCAGGCGCTGATTGCGTGAAGATTGGCATTGGTCCGGGGTCAATCTGCACGACACGTATTGTAGCAGGGGTTGGCGTTCCACAGTTCTCGGCGGTGCTCGAAACGGCTATTGCGTGCCATGAACTCAACACACCAGCTATTGCGGATGGTGGTATCCGTACCTCTGGTGACATTGTTAAAGCCATTGGTGCGGGTGCGGACGTGGTTATGGTTGGCTCCTTGCTGGCAGGGACCGAGGAAGCACCGGGTGAGGTGTTCCTGTATCAGGGCCGGTCTTACAAATCCTATCGTGGCATGGGCAGCCTTGGCGCTATGGCGCGTGGGTCTGCTGACCGGTATTTCCAGCAGGAAGTGCGGGATTCCCTCAAGCTGGTGCCAGAAGGTATTGAAGGCCGCGTACCATACAAGGGTAGTATGGCAGCCGTCATTCACCAGTTGGTTGGTGGCCTGAAGGCAGGCATGGGTTACACCGGTTCTGCCGAATTGCCAGACCTTCAGGCGCGCGCCCGTTTCCGCCGTATTACGGGAGCGGGTCTGCGTGAAAGCCATGTGCATGATGTGTCCATCACGCGCGAAGCCCCTAACTACCGTCGGGACTAATATTTAATCATGACACCTTCAGCCCGGCTTTCAGCCTCCATTGACCTTCTTGCCGCTATGGAGGCAACGCCCCGTAAACCAGCGGATGCCGTTGCGAACAGTTTTTTTCGTGAACGGCGCTATATTGGTGGTGGGGACCGCCGGGCAGTCTCAGGCCTTGTCTGGGATATTATGCGGGCTTGGCGCCGGATCGGCTGGCATCTGGCAGAAATTGGGGCACAGGCAACCCCGCGCCTGCTGGTTGCGGCCTCTCTGGTTTTAAAAGGCACAGGGGTGGAGGAGGTAAGCGCTCTTTTTGAAGAAGGGCGTTTTGCTGCAGGGGCTCTCACGCTTAAAGAGCGGGATAGCGTACACGCTCTGGCACGCAGAACCCTTGATATGGAGGACATGCCCCGCGCCGTGAAGCTGGAGCTGCCAGACTGGTTGATGCCGGAACTGGAAGCCACCTTTGGGGACGCGCTTGAGCAGGAACTTGCCGCCCTGTCCGAACCAGCAACGCTGGATTTGCGTGTGAATATGTTGCGCGCAACCCGGCCTGAAGCACAAAAAGCGCTGGCACGGGAAGGATTGCATGCGGAACTGACGCCTCTCTCCCCGTGGGGTTTGCGCTTGAGTGGGCGCTTGCCTGTTACATCTTCTACGCCGTTTCAGGATGGGCGTGTTGAAATTCAGGATGAAGGCAGCCAACTTGTCGCCGCTATTCTGGGGGCTGCCCCCCATATGCGCGTTCTGGATTATTGCGCCGGGGCTGGAGGAAAAACTCTGGCTTTGGCCATGATGATGGAAAACAAGGGGCATATTGCCGCGTGTGACGTTGCGGAAAAACGTCTGGATGGCGCGGTACGCAGGCTGCGGCGTGCGGGTGTTCACAACGTGGAGCGGCATTTACTGACTGCCGGAGATAAATGGGCCAAACGGCGGTCTGGGTCTTTTGACCGGGTACTGGTGGATGCACCCTGTAGTGGTACAGGGACCTGGCGGCGTAACCCGGATGCTCGCTTGCGCACCACACGGCAGGACCTTGATGAATTGCTGGTCAAGCAGGCGCAAATTCTGGATAAGGCAGCAACGCTGGTCAGGCCCGGCGGTCGGCTGGTTTATGCAACCTGCTCCATTCTGTCTGCGGAAAATACACAGCAGATAGACGCATTTCTGAAACGGAATAGTGCGTTTCATCTTGTGCCGTCCGACAGTACGGAACTGCCTGAAAGCCTGAATCAGACGTCTATGTTTGCGCTCACGCCGCATAAAAATGGCACGGATGGTTTTTTTGCAGCCGTGCTTGAGCGGAAAGCTGAGGTTGCACCTGAAGCTGCGGCAGCGGAAAGCTAAAAATACTCCCAGCACTCTGCGACAGAATTTCTCTCTTTTTGGAAACTGTTGCAGAGGCAAGCTCTGTTGTTACAATAAAAACGAATCAGAGCTGCAAAATATACATTTTTTTATAAGAAGAACGCATTTTCAAAAAACCAATTTGTGCATATTCGTGTAAACTGTAGCATCTTGTCTCGCACGATATCCGTTGCGCTGGTTCTGGTTGAGAACCCTCCGCAGCATAGCAGCACATTGGATCACCATGACTGAAAGCGTACTTCTCAGCATCTTTTTTGTCCTGGGCGGCAGCATGCTGGCGCAGTGGACTGCATGGCGGTTCAGGTTGCCAGCCATTGTTCTATTGTTCGCCCTAGGGTTGTTGTACGGCCCGGTGCTGGAAGTTTTGCACCCAACACGCATGATCGGCCCGGCCTTTCACTCTCTCGTCTCGCTCGCTGTGGCGTTGATTGTGTTTGAGGGCGGGCTTGCGTTGGATTTCAGGCAGTTAAAAGAAGCCGGGGAGGGCGTGTTGCGTCTCACCTTGGTGGCGCTACCTATTAATCTTATTCTTGGTACTGTTGCGGCGCATTATATCGGCGGGATGAGCTGGGGCGCTGCTTTTCTGTTCGGGGCGATTATTGTGGTGACCGGGCCGACAGTGGTTCTGCCGTTGCTGCGCAATGCCAAACTGCACCCGCGCGTTGCAGCCTTTCTGCGGTGGGAGGCCATTGTAAACGACCCCATAGGCGCCATTCTGGCAACATTGGTGCTCGAAGTTCTGCTGATGCGCCCGGACGAAGGCTCTGGCACGTTTTTCGGGTTTATTCTGCCGCATATGATTGCCAGTGCAGGGCTGATGATTGCGTTGGGTATCGGTGCGGCGTGGGGCATGCGCTGGCTGTGGGTGCGGGACATGATGCCCGAAGTCCTGAAAATTCCGGTATTGATTACCTCGGCTCTGGTCCTGTTTTCACTGGGAACGCTCGCCATGGATGGTGCCGGTCTTATGGCATCCACTGTTTTTGGTATGGCGCTGGTGAATTTGCGTATTCCCGGTATGGCTGAAATCCAGCGCATGAAGGAAGCGCTGGTAGTGCTGATTGTCTCTATTCTCTTTGTGTTGCTTACGGCTGATTTGCAGCGTGCTGAGCTGGCACATCTGTCATGGTCTATCGGTGCGCTTACGCTGGCCGTGCTGTTTCTTGTGCGGCCATTGGGCATTCTTCTTGCAACAGCACGTTCCAGTATGCCTTGGGCAGAGAGGATCTTTGTTGGTTGGATTGCGCCGCGTGGTATTGTTGCCGCAGCTGTGGCTGGCGTGGCTGGGCTGCGCTTGCAGGATGCAGGGTACCCCGGCGCAGGGCAGGTGATGCCAGCGGTATTTGCCGTTATTGCCTCAACCATGATCCTGCATGGCTTTTCCCTCGCACCTCTGGGTCGTAGGCTTAAGCTCACTTTGTCTGATGAGCCTGCGCTAGCCATTGTTGGGGCAAACGACTGGTCCAGCAAGATGGCCATTGCCGTACACAAAGCGAATGTGCCGGTTCTTCTGGTTGATAATTCCTCGCTTGACCTGACACGCGCACAGGCTGCTGGTGTGCCGGTGCTGCCTGCAGAGGTGCTTTCTGAAGAAGGTGCAGAAAGTCTGGAAGAGCGCCCTGCGGACTATCTGATATGCACAACCCCGGATGCCATTTACAACGGGCTTGTCTGTGCTCATCTCACGCCGCATTTTGGCGGGCAGCGTGTGTATCAGGTCAGTCCCGGCATAGCACGGCTTGACCAGTATCGTGGTCTGAGTCGTGAGGCGAGGGGGAAAGTGCTTGGTGAGCCTTCGTGGAATTTCACCCTGCTTGAAACTCTGGTCAAGGAAGGTTGGCGCTTTATCAACCTCACCGTAACGGACGAAAACAAGGACGCTATTTTTTACGAGGGCAGCAACCTTCTGCCGTTTCTTGTTCTACAAAAAGGCGTCTCCATTACAGTTCTGTCCGCTGAAGATCAGGCGCGGCCGCAGCTTGAAAACGGGCATTGTGTGGTTGCCCTTGTGCCGCCAGATTTTTCAGAGACGTCCTTGTTTCAGGATGCCGCCCATCATGTCGGGGCATGAATAAGAATATGCGTAGCCTGACTGGCTAGTACGGCCAGCAGGTCTGCTTCACTTAGAGCTACGCATCCCTCTGTAGGGGAGCGGTCAGGTCGCTGTTTATGCATGAAAATGGCGGAACCGCGCCCTGCTTGTGCTGGGTCATCATTATAACCGATCACAACGATAATGTCGTACACATCGTCCTCACGCCACAGAATTTCGTGCCGCGCTTCATGGGGTAGGGTCAATTTTTTATTATAATGCGGGGATGTAGGGTCATCGCACCATCCGTCTGTCCGGCTTATGGCTTCTGTCGGCAGGCATGTATGGGGGCGGGCGACTTTATCTGCGCGGTAAAATACGCGGCGGAGGGGGAATAGCCCTAACGGCGTTGCGTGGTCTCCCTCTTGTTTACAAGGGGTTACACCGTTTTTACCTATGACGGCGGTCATGATTTTGTGTCCGCAATGCAGTTGTGCATTGTGGTTACTGCGCGCGACTGGGTGAACGTGTATCATCATAGGGATAACAAAGCCTATATCGTATCTTATGAAGAAAAAAGCGGATTATGCTTGAGCTATTGGTTTGAAGCGGAATTCGTGAGAGAGTTCTAAAATCAAAAGGTTGAGTCCGCCAAGAGACTTCAAGGCTGACACGAAGGAGAAGAAACACTCATGACAGGTGCACGTCCCATATTGGTTGTCGATGATGATCAGATACTTCGACAAACACTTGTCGAGCAATTGCAGCTTGATGGTGAATTTGCCGTCAAGGAAGCAGCCAGTCTTGCTGAAGCCCGCGAAAAACTGAAAGCACCAGATAGCCGTTTTGACGCCGTTCTGCTGGATGTCACCCTCTCTGACGGAGACGGGCGGGACTTCTGTGCGGAGTTGAGAAAAGACGGTTTCCGTATGCCGATCATCATGCTGACGGGTTCCGATGATGAGGCAGACATTGTTCGCGGGCTGGATGCCGGGGCCAATGATTATGTTGCCAAGCCTTTCCGTATTGCTGAGCTTTTGGCGCGGTTGCGGGCACAGCTTCGCCTGTTTGAAAACAGCGAGGATGCGGTCTTCTCTATTGGGCCATATACCTTCCGCCCTTCAGCAAAGCTGTTGCAGGAGCCGGTTAAAAACAAGCGTATTCGTCTGACGGAAAAAGAGACGGCTATTCTAAAGTTTCTCTACCGCGCAGGCACGCGCCCAGTGCCACGGCAGGTGCTTCTGAACGAAGTGTGGGGCTATAACGCTGCGGTCACGACGCATACGCTTGAAACCCATATTTACCGCCTACGCCAGAAAATTGAGCCGGATCCGACCAACGCCAGCCTTCTGATAACAGAGGGCGGTGGTTACAGGCTTAACCCGGAAGCTAAAACGGGTAGCGCAGTCTAAAGCATCAGAGCAGAGGGTAAGTCCTCTGCTCTTTCTTTATCAGCTTTATCAGCATGAAAATTACTATACATTAATATTCTTTTGCGACATTAAAGGTCTCGGTTATGGCTCTTTCACTCCCTGCAGTTCCTCCTCTCCCCAAGAGGTTTTTACGGAATGCCCGTCTTCTGCCAAGCCGTGATGATATGCTCCCCTTACTGCCAAAGCATGCTGTTATTGCGGAGGTAGGTGTAATGAAAGGAGGGTTTTCCAGAAAAATACTGGATGTCTGCAAACCCTCTACCTTCTACGCTATTGACGAATATAGGGTGCATACGCTGCCAGAGGTTTGGGGCTGTCCTATAGACGAGTTTTTTGAAGGAAAAACACACCGGGGCTTTTTTGAAAGCAAGTTTGGTGCGGATATAGCAACTGGGGTTGTTAAGGTGCTTGAGGGCGATAGCGGCGCGATGCTTAATGCCCTTCCTGATGAAAGCGTAGACATTATTTATCTGGATGCCGACCATAATTATCTGGCCGTTGTGCGTGACCTTGAGGTTGTGCGGCGTAAGATCAAGCCTGTGACCGGGCTGATTATTTTGAATGATTATATCATGAGGGATGATAACGGCCCTTATGGCGTTATCCAGGCCGGGCACGAGTTCATGCTGCGTGATCGGTGGGAAATGGTTGCTTTTTGTCTGGAAGAAAAAATGTACTGCGATGTTGTTATTCGCAAACTGTCTGACAGCCGCGTTCGGCGCATTGCTCAGTGTCTGGCGTATAATCTTGGATACGAAAAACTGGGGCGGTTCTAGGCCGCGCCCAGCTTTTACAGGTAGTTTTAGGCGCGTCTGACAATATAGGAATGGCCCAGCGCTTTGGTAATGAGCGCTGCGTGCTCAGGGTCTCTTGCCTCAATCATCACTTCAAGCTCAGCAGCCTGAACGGACGGGGCCGCAAACAGCCTTTGGTGTGAGACCTCAATAATATTGCCGCCCGCTTCCCCAATCGTCTTGGAAATATCGGCCAATACGCCAGGACGGTCAGGAATTTCCATCACCAGACGCAAAATACGACCATCGCGCAGCATGGCACGCAGGAGCGTGTTGGCAAGAATGCGGCTGTCGATATTTCCGCCGGAAATAGGGAGCGCCACATTCTTCCCACGGAACAGATCCGGGTACGTCAGAATAGCAGCCAGACCAACTGCGCCAGCTCCTTCACTGACCTGCTTGGCTCCTTCCGCCAGCAGTGTGATGGCATTTTCTACAGCACATTCTGGTACCACCAGCACTTTGGAAACCAGGTTACGAATAACCTGATCAGGGGCTTTGCCTATCTGGAGAACGGCAATGCCTTCCGCAATGGTGGAGCCACCATTAGGGCGTGTGGCTGCGCCGGGAAAGGCTGAGAGTGAATTATAATTTTCAACCTGTACGCCAACCAACTCGACATCGGGGCGAATGGCCTTGCTGGCAACAGAACAGCCACTGAGCAAACCGCCACCCCCAATGGGGGCTACCAGCATGTCCAATGGTCCTGCATCTTCCAGCAGTTCCAGAGCGCAAGTGCCTTGGCCAGCCATAACCGCGGGGTCATCATACGGGTGAATGAAGGTTCGGCCTTCACGCGCCTGAAGATCCTGAGCGAACATGAGCGCTTCAGCAAAGCTCTCACCTTCCAGAATAACGCGTGCACCCCAGTTGCGGGTACGCACAACCTTACCGGCTGGCGTGAACTTTGGCATGACAATAACGGCGTCAATACCAAGCAGGCTGGCATGGCGGGCAACGCCCTGAGCGTGGTTACCTGCGGAGACAGCAATAACACCGCGCTGTCTTTCCTCAGGTGTGAGCAAGGCCAGTTTGTTTGCTGCCCCACGCTCCTTGAAAGAGCCAACGGCCTGAAGGTTTTCAAGCTTCAGTGTGATGTTGGCCCCGGTCGCTTTGGAAAGGGCGTGAGAGGAAATCGTGGGCGTGCGGAGTACCTTGCCCTTGATCCGTTCCGCGGCCGCCGTGATGTCCTCAAACGCGATCATATCAGATGAATTTCACAGAAAGAATTTCGTAGGTCCGGTCACCGCCAGGAGCGGGGACGGAGATGGTGTCACCTTCATGTTTGCCAATCAGGGTCTTGGCCAGAGGGGAGGAGACAGAGAGAAGCTTCTGCTTAATGTCGGCTTCGTAAACGCCAACAATCTGATAGGTCGCTTCTTTGTCGGTATCTTCATCCACTACCGTAACGGTGGCACCGAACTTGACCTGATCACCGGAAAGGGTCGTGGGATCAATGACCTCGGCGGTTGAAACAATTTCTTCCAGCTCGAGAATACGCCCTTCAACAAACGACTGCCGTTCACGCGCGGCGTGATATTCCGCGTTTTCTGAAAGGTCACCGTGGCTACGGGCTTCCGCAATGGCGCGGATGATAGCCGGACGTTCTTCGGACTTGAGTCTGCGCAGTTCGTCTTCAAGCCGCTGCAAGCCCTTGCCCGTCATCGGAGTTTTCTGCAAGGCGTATCCCCAGAGTAAAGCTGCCGGCAACATGCCGGCAGAGAAGTTACACAGATAAGCGGACACCTACCGCACAGCGAAAACACAGGCAGTTTGCAGTCCGCAACAGAATGGGCGAGGGGGTTAACCCCGCCCGGTCTGCTTAGAATGTCCCACTAAAGTATGACTGAAGTGGCGCAACATCAAGCGGTCCTTCCCGCATGGCCGCAATTGCATGGATTGCAGCCCGTGCGCCTGCAACCGTTGTATAGTGTGGAATGCCCAAAACCAGAGCAGAACGGCGGATGTCAAAGCTGTCTGCAACGGACTGGGCGCCGCGTGCCGTGTTAATAACCATCTGGACTTCACCTGAGCGGATGGCATCCACGCAGTGTGGGCGGCCTTCCAGCACCTTATTGACGACGGTTACATCAATGCCTGCTTCGCGCAGTTGCTTGGCAGTGCCGCGCGTTGCCAGGATTTTCAGCCCCATGCGGGCAAGCTGACGCCCCAGAGCAGGCAGATGCACCTTGTCATTATCCCGCACGGACAGGAACACTGTGCCTTCCGTTGGTAGGCGAACACCCGCACCAAGCTGGGATTTGGCAAAAGCCCGCTCAAAAGACGTATCCAGCCCCATGACTTCACCGGTGGAGCGCATTTCCGGACCAAGGATGGTGTCCACTTCCGCAAAGCGGTTGAAGGGGAACACGGCTTCCTTGACCGCCACATGCGGGGTCACTGCGCGGTCATCAAGATTAAAGCTGGTCAGTTTATCGCCAGCCATAACGCGGGCACCAATCTTGGCAACCGGCACCCCAGTGGCTTTCGCCACAAACGGCACAGTACGAGAGGCGCGGGGATTGACCTCCAGCACAAAGATATCTTGATCCTTGATGGCGTACTGAACATTCATCAGACCGACAATGCCCAGCTCACGGGCCATGGCTTCGGTTTGTGCCTTTAGTTCCGTTACGATTGCAGGGGAGAGCGTGTAAGGCGGCAGGGCGCAGGCGCTGTCACCAGAGTGAATGCCTGCTTCTTCAATGTGCTCCATCACACCGGCAACATACACTTCCGTTCCGTCAGAAATGCAGTCAACGTCGGCTTCAATGGCATCGTTCAGGTAATGGTCAATCAGCACAGGGCCGTTGGCAATATCTGCTCCGGCCAGTTGCAGAGCAACGCGCATATAGCGCTGAAGGGCCTGCCGATCATAGACAATTTCCATGGCGCGACCACCCAGAACGTAGGATGGGCGTACCACCACGGGGTAGCCAATGCGTTCGGCAATCTCTTCCGCTTCCTGCGGGTTACGGGCAATGCCGTTTGCTGGCTGCCGTAGGCCCAGCTTGTGGAGCATGGCCTGAAAGCGCTCACGGTCTTCAGCGCGATCAATGGCATCTGCCGGCGTGCCCAGCAGCGGAATACCTGCTTTTTCCAGCGCATGGGACAGTTTGAGCGGGGTTTGCCCACCATACTGAACAATACAGCCTTTGATTTTGCCTTTCTGCTGCTCACACCGGATCAGTGCAATGACGTCTTCCGCTGTCAGAGGCTCGAAATACAGACGGTCCGATGTGTCGTAATCCGTTGAAACGGTTTCCGGGTTACAGTTGACCATAATGGTCTCAAACCCGGCTTCACGCAGGGCGTAGGCCGCGTGCACACAGCAGTAATCGAACTCAATGCCCTGCCCGATACGGTTAGGGCCGCCGCCAAGAATAACGATTTTTTCACGGTCGGTCGGGTCAGATTCACAGACAGGCGGCGCAAACATGCCTTCATAAGAGGAATACATGTAAGGCGTGCTGGATGCGAATTCACCAGCGCAGGTATCGATGCGCTTGTAAACCGGAGTAACGCCTGCATCCGTGCGTAGCTTAGCAACTTCTTCAGCCTGTAGGCCGGACAGCCGAGCCAGTTGCACATCAGAGAATCCGAGGGCCTTCAGGCGGCGCAGGCTTTGTGCATCGCGCGGCAGGCCGTGGTTTTCAACCTGACGTTCTGCCTGAACCAGCTTTTCAAGCTCACGCAGGAACCATGGTTCAAAACGGCAGGCTTCATGAATGTCTTCAACAGACAAACCGGCACGTAAGGCCTGTGCCGCCATGAGGATGCGCTCTGGCCGTGGCTGGGAGAGGGCTGCACGGAAGGCATCTTCTCCACCGTCCCCAGGAATTTCCACGGGGTCCAGACCATGCAAGCCGGTTTCCATGGAGCGCAGGCCTTTCTGCAAGGCTTCAGGGAAAGAGCGACCAATGGCCATAGCTTCCCCAACAGACTTCATGGACGTGGAGAGCAGAGCTGGCGCACCGGGGAATTTTTCGAACGTAAAGCGCGGGATTTTTACAACCACATAATCAATCGTCGGCTCAAAGGATGCCGGGGTTGTTGTGGTGATGTCGTTTTTCAGCTCATCCAGCGTGTAGCCAACGGCCAGCTTGGCGGCAATTTTGGCAATGGGGAAACCTGTTGCCTTGGAGGCAAGAGCGGACGAGCGGGAAACACGGGGGTTCATTTCAATAACCACCATGCGGCCGTCTGCCGGGTTGACCCCAAACTGCACGTTGGACCCGCCGGTTTCCACCCCGATGGCGCGCAGGCAGGCCAGAGAGGCATCCCGCATACGCTGGTATTCTTTATCCGTCAGCGTCAGGGCAGGGGCAACGGTAATGGAGTCACCCGTGTGGATGCCCATGGGGTCAATATTTTCAATGGAACAGACGATAATGCAGTTGTCCGCTTTGTCGCGCACAACTTCCATTTCGTACTCTTTCCAGCCCAGAACGGATTCTTCAATCAACACTTCTGTGGTGGGGGAGGCATCAAGCCCTGATGCGACGATCTGCTCAAACTCTTCACGGTTGTAAGCAATACCGCCGCCAGAACCGCCCATGGTGAAAGACGGGCGGATAATGGTGGGGAAGCCAATTTCCTTCAGCGCTTCATTGGCTTCTGCCATGGTGTGCGCAATTAGGCTGCGTGGGCTTTCAATGCCAATGGCATCCATGGCTTCACGGAATTTCTGGCGGTCTTCAGCGCGGTCAATGACTTCCGCATTGGCGCCAATCAGTTCCACACCGTGTTTTTTCAGGAAGCCTGAAGCGTCCAGGGCCATGGCTGTGTTCAGTGCTGTCTGGCCACCCATTGTTGGCAGAACGGCGTCGGGCTTTTCCTTCAGGATAATGCGCTCAACACATTCCGGCGTAATAGGCTCCACATAAGTGGCATCGGCCAGACCGGGGTCGGTCATGATGGTGGCGGGGTTGGAGTTGACCAGAATAACCCGGTACCCTTCCTCACGCAGCGCCTTACAGGCTTGTGCGCCGGAATAGTCGAACTCACACGCCTGTCCGATCACAATGGGACCAGCGCCAATAATGAGGATGGAGCGAATATCTGTCCGTTTGGGCATGGTACGTTCAGTCCTGACAGGCAGCCCACACGGGGCTGGATAAGCAAAAATGAGGGCGAATACGGGCTTCCACCATGCGGTGAGGCATGGCAGGCCGGGGCTGGTTAGTTTTTGCTGGCATGAGCATCAATCAGCGCCACAAACTGCTCGAACAGGTAAAAACTGTCAGAGGGGCCGGGGCTGGCTTCCGGGTGATACTGGACGGAAAAAGCCGTGTAGCGGTCAGATGCCAGACCTTCATTGGAGCCATCAAACAGGCTGACATGCGTAACATGCGCATCAGATGGCAGGCTATCTGCATCAACGGCAAAGCCATGGTTCTGGCTGGTGATCTCAACGCGGCCAGTGAGGAGATTTTTCACCGGCTGGTTAGCGCCACGGTGGCCGCGCGTCAGCTTGTATGTTGTGCCGCCCAGAGCTTGTGCCAGCAGCTGGTGGCCAAGGCAGATGCCAAACAGCGGAATGCCAGCGTCCAAAACACCTTTAATGGCAGGGACAGCATAGGTTGCTGTTGCGGCAGGGTCACCCGGACCGTTGGACAGGAAAACCCCTTCAGGCTTCAGGTCCAGAATTTCCTGCGCGGTGGTGGTGGCTGGCACTACAGTGACATCGCACCCGGCGGCAACAAGGCAACGCAGGATGTTGCGTTTTGCACCGTAGTCTACAGCCACAACCTTGCGCCGTTTGCCTTCAACCGTGCGGGTGCCATTAGGCCATTCCCAAACGCTGTCGGACCATGTGTAGGGCGCTGCACATGTGACTTCTTTTGCAAGGTCCATACCTTCAAGCCCAGGCCAGGCCTGAGCGGCAGCGAGTATGCTGGGGAAGTCAAACCGGCCATCTTCCGGGTAATACAGAGCAGCGGTCTGTGCGCCTTTGTCCCGAATTTTCAGCGTGAGGGAGCGGGTGTCCACCCCGGCAATGCCCGGCACATTGCGCTCTTTCAGCCAGTTTTGCAGGCTGTCGGTTGCGCGCCAGTTGGCCTGTTCCGTCACATCTTCCTTCACAACCAGCCCATGGGCACAGACCTTGGTGGCCTCATTATCAGCATCGTTCGTGCCGACATTGCCGATATGCGGGAAGGTGAAGGTAATGATCTGTCCGGCGAAGGACGGGTCTGTCAGGGTTTCCTGATAACCTGTCATGCCGGTGGAAAAGCAGATCTCGGCCAAGGCTGGCTGTTTGGTAAAAGCACCAAAGCCTTTGCCCCAAAGAACGGTTCCGTCTGCAAGAACAAGGGCGGCTGTTGCGCCATCCGGGCGGGCGTGGGGCATGGATGATCCTGTTGTGCTGCTGCCCTGTGTTGGGGCTGGAGAGGCTGTGTTAGCTGCGTGTGCGGGCTGTAATTCTGCCAGAGACAGGCCAGTTGCCTGCGCAATGACCGGCCAATGGCGGGAGGGAATAGCCTGTGCCTGCCGCCATTTGCGGATAGCTTCTGTTCCAACGCCCGTCAGGCGGGCTGTTGCATCCGGTCCGCCAAGGCGGGCGATTATGGTGTCGATTGACATAGGCATAGGGTATGTTGTTCCTCCCGTAGTCTGTCCTTTACCAGTTTGCTGTGGCGGTGGGAAGAAATTTCCCACTGAACGCAAAGGGGGAGGGTGGTTTGTGGGAAATTTTTTCCCACTACTGAGAAACATGCTCTGCAAGAGGCTATGTGGAGCCTAATTTAAAAAACGGAAGTAGGAGTGATCATGTCTTTACGCGAACGCCTGATGACAGACCTTAAGGCGGCAATGAAGGCCGGAGAAAGCGGGCGTGTAGGCACTATCCGCATGATCACGGCAAAAATGAAAGATGTGGAAATTGCTGCCCGTGCCAAGGGTGGTGAAGGCCTGGATGAGAATGAAGCGATTTCCGCCCTGCGCGGGATGGTGAAGTCCCGTACCGAGTCTGCCACTATGTACCGTGATGCAGGGCGTCCGGAACTGGCAGAAAAAGAAGAAAGCGAAATAGAGATTATTCGCAGCTACCTGCCGCCGGAAATGGACGAGGCCGCTCTGGATGCCGCCGTGAAAGACGCGATTGCTGAAGCCGGAGCAACCAGCATGAAGGAAATGGGCAAGGTTATGGCTGTGTTAAAAGCCAAATTCGGTGCCGCGCTGGATATGGGGCGTGCCAATGGGCTTGTGAAAGCGCAGTTAAGCTAAGCAGCGTAAGCGGGTGAGTGTGCGTAAACAGGATAGACGGCTGGAGTATTTATGGCGATAGAGCCGGGTTTTCTGGATGAGCTGCGCGCACGCACCCCGCTGGCGTCCGTCATCGGGCGGCGTGTCAAGTTGGCGCGCTC
Organism: Acetobacter cibinongensis; assembly: GCF_000963925.1. Classification (GTDB taxonomy): domain Bacteria; phylum Pseudomonadota; class Alphaproteobacteria; order Acetobacterales; family Acetobacteraceae; genus Acetobacter; species Acetobacter cibinongensis. The sequence continues at coordinate 60,502 of NZ_BAMV01000001.1, read as the reverse complement.
AGGGCGGAACTGGAAGGGGTGCTGCCCATTCCACGGGGAAAAAACGCCTTCTTTTTACGTTTACGATGATCACTTCCATTGCTTTGGCTGTGGGGTGCATGGCGATGTCATTTCGTTTGTCATGCAGATGGAAGGAAAAAGCTTTCCGGAAGCCGTGGAGGAATTGGCTGGCTCCGCAGGTATGGAAGTGCCCAAGGACACGCGGCGCACACGCGAAGAGGTGGCGCACAGCCAGTCTTTGGAAGATGTGCTTGAGCACACGCAGCAAATTTGGTCTCAGGCGCTCTATTCTCCTGCCGGGAAAGCTGGACTGGAGTATCTGACACGGCGTGGCCTGACACGTCAGACCATTGAGGAATTCGGATTGGGGTGGGCGGCTGATGGGCGTGGTGCCCTGACGGAAGCCTTGGCCCCTAAAGGCATTACCCCCCAGATGATGGCCGAAGCTGGCCTGATGCGCATTGATGAAGAGGGGCGGCCCAAGGGGGAACTTTTCTGGGGGCGTGTGACGTTTCCCATCCGGGACCGGAAGGGGCGACTTGTTTCCTTTGGCGGTCGTATTTTGGGAGATGGGCAACCAAAGTACCTGAACGGGCCTGAAACCTCGCTGTTTTCCAAGCGCCGTCTGCTTTTTGGGCTGGATAAGGCGCGGGCTGCGGTCAGGGCGCCGCGCCCGAAAGGTGTTTCTCCAACAGACCTGATTGTGGTGGAGGGCTACATGGACGTCATTGCCCTTCATCAGGCTGGTTTTCGCGGCGCTGTAGCAGCGCTTGGTACAGCCTTGACGCCAGAGCAGCTTGAGGTGCTGTGGCAGGTCGATCGCGCTCCCATCCTGTGTTTTGACGGGGATACAGCAGGGAGGCGTGCCGCTGCGCGGGCGGCGGAGGTTGCCTTGCCGCTGGTCAAGGCGGACCACTCCCTAAGACTATGTTTGTTACCTGAAGGTGAAGACCCAGATAGTCTGGTGCGCTCAAAAGGCGCGCAAGTTGTAGGGGAGATGTTTGCGACCGCCAGCCCGTTGTCTGAGATGCTGTTCGATCTGTTGACAGTGGGCGTGAGTAACCCCGGACCAGAAGAACGTGCAGCCCTGCGCCATAAGTTGGTGGAGGTTGCCGGGCTTATTCCCGATAAGGCTTTGGCCTCAGAATATCGCTCGACCCTGCTTGATCGGTTCTTTGAGACATTCCGGCGGAAAAAAAGCGGTGCAAAAGGCGGTGCGCTTGCACCAGCGCGCTCCGTGGTGCGGGATAGTGGGCCTGTGGCTCTTAACGCCATGGAGGAGCGGCAACGTATCCTGCTGGCACTCCTGTTGCGCTACCCGGAAGTGGTGCCGGAAGTGGAGGATGCTCTCTGCCGTCTGGCCTTACCACCGGCTTTTGCTGAGGTAAGGGACCTGTTGCTTGATCTTTCAGCAGAGGGCATGTTGCCGGAAACGGGGGATGCGCTGTTGAGCAGCCTCGAAGGGCAGGATGAAGAAGAGGTTGTGCAGGCGGTTCTGACGGGTGGCGGGCTGCCGCTCGCTCTGGAGGAAAAAGATACTTCTCTGGCTGTTGCCATCAGAACACAGTGGTGGCATTTCTACGGTTTGCTAAATTTTTCTCAATTCCAGCAAGAGGTTGAGCAGGAAGTGGCTCGCTTTACGGTGGAGGGGGGAGATTTGGCAGAATGGAGGCGATTGCAGCCCCGTCTGGAGGCGTTAGCACGCCTCAAACGTGGCGAAATGGAAGAGTTTGAGGCGTAAGGAATAACGACGTTCAGGCGGTGTTCCTCTTGACTTCCGCGGCTGGATACCCCACGTCCTGCCCGCCCTTGGAAAACTGAACAGTATGTATGGTGAACTGGTCGTTCTGCATTCTTTTCAGGATGTGGGCGGGGAGGGAGCAGGTCTGGTATGGCAACTAAAACAGCATCAGGTAACGTAGCGCAAGCAGAGCAGGATGGTGACACCACCACGCTCGACACGCAGTCCGGGGCGGTCAAAAAACTGATCGCAAAGGGGCGTGAGCGCGGCTGTATCACGTTCGATGAGTTGAATGCTGTTCTCCCTCAGGACAAAATGTCTTCTGAGCAGATAGAAGACATTATGGCCATGCTCTCAGAGATGGGCATTCAGGTTGTTGAGAACGAGGAGAGTGACGACTCCGAAGGGACCAAAGGCGAAAAAGCCGAGGATGATGAAGAAGCGGAAGAAGATTCCGAATCTTCCGAAAGCCCTGCCGGTAACGTCAACACGGAAAACCTTGGCCGTACGGACGACCCCGTGCGGATGTACCTGCGCGAGATGGGCACCGTTGAGCTGCTCTCCCGTGAAGGCGAAATTGCCATTGCCAAGCGTATTGAGGCTGGCCGCGATGAAATGATTGGTGGGCTGTGCGAAAGCCCCCTGACGTTCCGCGCCATCATCTCCTGGCATGAAATGATCCGTAACAGCGAGATGCTGCTGCGTGACATTGTTGACCTTGAAGCCATGCAGGCTGGTGGCAACCCGCCGGAAGAAGCCGAGTCTGGTTTTGACGGCGACGAGAATGAAGAAGCTGAAGAGCCTGATGCCGAAAACGAAGGCGAAGGCGAGGCAGAAGGTGAAGGCAGTGGTCTGTCCCTCTCCGCTTTGGAAGAAAAGCTGAAGCCCGAAATTCTGGCGCATTTTGACGATATCGGTCCGCTGTACGAGAAACTGCGCAAGGTACAGGTTCTGCGTATTGAAGCGCTGACTGCTGGCGAAGAAGTGCTGGATCAGTCCGAAGCTGATTACGCCGCTCTGCGCGATGAACTAGTGGGCAAGGTTGAGCAGATCCACCTGCATAGCAACCGGATTGAAGATCTGGTCATGCAGTTGAAGGAAATGTTCCGTAGCCTGAACGTGCTGGAAGGGCGGATGCTGCGTCTGGCAGAAAGCTGCCGCGTCTCCCGCGAAGACTTCCTGCTGAAATATCGTGGCCGTGAACTTGACCCCACCTGGATGGAAATGATCTCCGGTCTGCCGGGCAAGTCATGGAAAAACTTTGTCGCCAAACATAGTGACACGGTTGTGGACCTCCGGAACCAGGTTGCGGAACTGGCTCAGGAAACTGGCCTGCCCATTGGTGAATTCCGCCGCGTTTACGCGACCGTTGCCCGTGGTGAGCGCGATTCCGCCCGCGCGAAGAAGGAGATGATTGAGGCCAACCTGCGGCTGGTTATCTCTATTGCCAAAAAATATACCAACCGTGGGCTTCAGTTCCTTGACCTGATTCAGGAAGGCAATATCGGCCTGATGAAGGCGGTGGATAAATTTGAATATCGGCGTGGGTATAAATTCTCGACCTACGCTACGTGGTGGATACGTCAGGCCATTACCCGCTCCATTGCGGATCAGGCCCGTACCATTCGTATTCCTGTGCACATGATTGAAACCATCAACAAGCTGGTGCGGACATCCCGCCAGATGTTGCATGAGATTGGTCGTGAACCCGCGCCGGAAGAACTGGCTGAAAAGCTGGGAATGCCGCTGGAAAAAGTGCGCAAGGTTCTGAAGATCGCCAAAGAGCCGATTTCTCTTGAAACGCCGATTGGCGATGAGGAAGACAGCCATCTGGGTGACTTCATTGAGGATAAAACGGCTGTTATTCCATTGGATGCGGCGATCCAGACCAACCTGCGTGAAGCAACAACCCGTGTTCTGGCCTCTCTTACCCCGCGTGAAGAACGTGTGCTGCGTATGCGCTTTGGCATAGGCATGAATACGGACCATACGCTGGAAGAAGTTGGGCAGCAGTTTAACGTGACGCGTGAGCGTATTCGTCAGATTGAAGCCAAGGCCCTGCGTAAACTCAAGCACCCAAGCCGGAGCCGTAAGCTGCGCTCTTTCCTGGATGACAACTGAGATAACCATAAGGCCACTTGAGCCAACAACCCGCATGAAGGTGTGTGTCACCTTCATGCAAATGGCAGCGCCCCCCGAAGGTTCGCCAGTGCTCTTGCCGGATGGCTGGAGCCTGAGGCTTATTAAGCCATCGGTTACGTATTATCGTTACCTTCAGGATCATGTCGGGCGGGCATATTGCTGGTGGATGCGTCAGGCCAGTACGGATGCTATTCTGGCAGGCATATTACATAATCCGGCAGTTCAGATCGGCCTGCTCATGCAGGATGAAACCCCTTACGGGTTTTTCGAGTTTGACCTGACAGCCCCACAAGACATCAACCTTTCCTATTTCGGGCTTTTTCCTGAAGCGGTGGGGAAGGGAATAGGCCGTGCCTTTCTGGACGCCGTGGTGCGTCTGGCGTGGTCTTATCGGCCGACTACCTTGCGGGTAAACACCTGTACGGCAGATCATCCCCGCGCTTTGCCCTTTTACCAACAGGCTGGTTTTGTCACGGTGAAAGAGGTTGAGGAAGTGTGGGACGTTCCGCAGAGGCTTGGTTTGTCTATTCCGGAACGTTTTTTGGCCTGAATAGCTTGCCTTTTATTGGGAAGTGTGAAAGACACGCCATCTTCCCTGCCGGATGCGTGGCATCGCTCCGGCTATACCCGTGGCCTCTTCAAGGGGCGCTGTTAGCCGGAAGGGTTCGGCGCAGTCGGGTTGACCTTATCCGAAGGGAGACATTATGCCGCTTTATGAAACCGTGCTTATTGCGCGGAATGACATCTCTCAGCAGCAGGTTGACGCCATCATTGATGGTGTTGTTGCTCAGATCGAAGCAGACGGTGGTAGCGTCCAGAAGCGCGAATACTGGGGTCTGCGTACGCTGGCTTACCGTATCAAAAAGAACCGTAAAGGCCATTATGTGCTGCTCGGTCTGGATACGAAGTCTGAAACGCTTAAAGAAGTTGAACGCCAGCTGTCTCTTAACGAAGACATCCTGCGTCAGCTGACACTGCGTGTTGACGAAATTGACGAAGCTCCATCACCTGTTCTGTCCCGCAAGGGCGAAGATCGTGGTGAACGTGGTGGCAACTTCCGTGGTCCGAAAACCGCAGGGCGCTTTGAAAGCGGTCGTGGTCGTCGTTCTTCCGAAGATCGTGAAGAATACCGCGCTCGTGATGAAAAAGCAGCTGACGCTGCTGACGAAGGGGAATAATCCAGAATGTCTGACACGATGGAAATCAATCCCGCCGCTCGTCGTCCGGCCGTCGGCGCTCGTCGTCCGTTCTACCGTCGTCGTAAATCCTGCCCGTTCTCCGGTGCTAACGCTCCGAAGATCGACTACAAGGATGTACGTCTGCTGAGCCGTTTCCTGTCCGAACGTGGCAAGATCGTGCCTAGCCGTATTACGGCGGTATCCGCAAAGAAGCAGCGTGAGCTGGCACAGGCTATCAAGCGTGCTCGCTTCCTTGCTCTGCTTCCCTACGTTATGAGCTGAGGGAGACGATCATGGCTGCTACAGAAGTGATCCTGCTTCAGCGCGTTGACCATCTGGGACAGATGGGCGATGTGGTGAAGGTTCGTCCGGGTTATGCCCGTAACTATCTGCTGCCGCAGGGCAAGGCTATTCGTGCAAACGAAGCCAACCGTTCACGCTTCGACCGTGAACGCGCTCAGCTGGAAGCACAGAACATCAAACGTCGTGAAGAGGCAGAACGCCTGTCCGAACGTATGGATGGTCTGGCTGTTATCCTGATCCGTCAGGCTGGTGACAGCGGCAGCCTGTATGGCTCCGTGTCTCCACGTGACGTGTCTCAGGCTGTGACAGAAGCTGGCTTCACCATCTCCCGTCAGCAGGTTTCCCTTGCTCATCCGATCAAGTCTCTTGGTCTGTATGAAGTTAAGGTTGCTCTGCACCCGGAAGTTGTTGTGCCGGTTATCGTCAACGTTGCTCGTTCTGCTGAAGAAGCTGAACGTCAGGCACGTGGCGAAGCAACCAGTGTGGAAGAAGAAGCTGAACTGGCTGGCGATGAAGCCCTCATTGAAGGCGAAATCGTTGCTGAAGACGCTGACACCACAGTTGCTGAAGAAGAAAACACTGTCGCCTGATAGTGGTTTTTTCTACATCTGACTGAAAAAGAGCCCGGAAGTATTTTCCGGGCTCTTTTTTTTGGCTTATTGTGTGCGCCATACAGATGGGCACAATGGAGCCAAGACAGATGAAACGACTGCTGGACCAGATTTTACGCCATTTTATTTCATCAGGACGTTTGCACGTTACCTGGCCGGAAGGTGATAAAACCGTTTATATCGGACGCAATACAGGCCCCGAAGCGGGGATGGTACTGCGTGATTCCGCTGCTGAACGCAGTTTGGCCCTTAACCCCGGTTTGGCCTTTGGGGAAGGTTACATGAATGGGAGCATTGCTCCCGTAGGGTGTACGCTCTATCAGCTTCTTGACCTTCTGATGCTGAATGCCATGTCACCCGGCCATTTGCCGGAGCAGATAGCGGCGGGTTTCCGGTTTGCGTGCAGAAGTTGGATTCAGTTTAATCCCATCCAGCGTTCGCGCCAGAATGTTGCGCACCATTATGACCTTGATAGTCGGCTGTATGAGCTTTTCCTGGATAAGGACCGGCAATATTCCTGCGCCTATTTTCGCACGGGGCAGGAAACGCTGGATGAAGCACAAAGTGCTAAAAAACATCATATAGCGTCAAAGCTTCTGCTCAATCGTCCGGGGCTGGAAGTGTTGGACATTGGGTGCGGCTGGGGTGGCATGGCCCTGACGCTGGCACGGGATTACGGTGCCATTGTTACAGGCATTACCCTGTCAGAAGAACAGTTGAGCGTTGCCCGCCAGCGTGCGCGTGATGAAGGGCTGGAGGGGCGTGTGCGCTTTGAAATGCTGGATTACCGCAACCTTCAGAGACGGTTTGACCGTATTGTCTCTGTCGGTATGTTCGAGCATGTCGGTGTAAGGCACTATCAGCAGTTTTTTGATATTATCAAAAAAAGTCTGGTGCAAGATGGCGTTGCTTTGGTGCATTCGATTGGCCGTATGGATGGCCCCGGCACGACCAACCCGTGGATCAACAAATATATTTTCCCAGGCGGCTATTCTCCAGCCTTAAGCGAAGTTTTTGCCGCGACAGAAAAATCAGGCCTATGGGTCACAGATTGCGAAATTCTGCGTCTGCATTACGCTAAAACGATAGCCATCTGGCGGGAACGGTTTGCTGCTAATCGGGCTAAAGCTGTTGCGTTATATGATGAGCGTTTTGCGCGGATGTTCGAATTTTATCTGGATGCAGCAGAACTTTCATTCCGTGTGCAAGGGCACATGAATTTTCAAATTCAGCTTTCGCCAGCCATAGAGGCAGTCCCGTTGACGCGTGACTACATGGCCGAAGCAGAAAATGCAGCAGCTCTTTAAAAACTAGATCTAGATTTTTGTATTTTTCTGCCTTTACACGGATCGCCACTTAGTAAGGGGGGTGGTGTAAAGGCAGAGCATGGAGCGGCCTAAATTAGTCTTAAATTTGTGGCTGTAAAAAGAGCCGCGCTCGGTCAGTTTTTGCGACAAAGAGACAGATGCGCTTTTGCCAAAAGGTCAAATTCGGCAATTGTCAGGGTTTCGGCGCGGCGTGCACCATCTATTCCTGTTTCTGCCAGCAAGACTTCCCCGTTCAGGCTTTTTAATGAGCCGCGTAGCATTTTGCGCCGTTGGCCAAATGCGGCTGCCGTAACCCGTTCCATGGCTTTAAAAAGCGCAGGTTCAGGTTGTTCTGCATGGGGGATGATGCTGGCTACCGCAGACCACACTGCTGGCGGAGGAGAGAACGCGCCAGGAGGCAGTTTCATGACAATAGCGCATTGCGCACACCACTGTGCCAGAACACCCAGACGGCCGTAATGGTCGCTGCCGGGAGCAGCACAGATGCGTTCAGCGACCTCAAGCTGGAACATCAAGGTCAGACGTTCCCATGCTAGTCCCTGCCGTAACCAGCCAATAAGCATAGGCGTGGCGACGTTGTAGGGCAGGTTGGCAACAATATGCCGGGGTGCCGGGCAAAGCTGTGTCAGATCCTGTTTGAGCGCATCGGCCTCAACCACAGTCAGGCGGTTGGGGAATACTGTTGCCAGTTCGCTGATGACCGCTACCGCACGGGAATCAAGTTCAACTGCTGTCACGCTCTCGGCGGGTGTTGCAAGCAGGGCGCGGGTAAGACCTCCGGGACCTGGCCCGACCTCGATAACATGGCGGCCAACCAAGGAGCCTGCCAGAGCAGCAATGCGCGCGGTAATGTCCGGATCCAGCAAGAAATGCTGGCCAAGAGCTTTGCGTGCATCAAGGCCATGGCGGCTGATAACCGCGCTCAGACTTTCAAGTTGGGGAAGCAGAACCTTAAACTCCCTTGAGCTTCACGCGCTTATCAATCATGGCCCGGCGGTGAAGGTCGCTGTCCAACTGGCGGGCTGTCTGTTCCACACGTTCGTTCATGAGCTGGTCAGCAATTTCGCTCGGAGCGCGGTCTGCAAAGTTTTTCTCTTTCTTGCTGCACACCATCAAAAGAGCAATGCCGTCAGGTGCGACAAGAGGGCGAGAAACCTTATTGAGCGGCAGAGTAGCCAGCAGGTCGCGCATCTGCGGGTTCAGGCGTTCAAGCTGAAGTTCACCCGGGTCGCTGGGGCGCTTATCGCCATTGGCCTTGTTAATGGCAGCCAGCTCATCGCAGGACTGAACACTACTGATATAATGCATGGCCTTTTGCAGGGTCTGTTGCTGTTGGGGCGTAACCTGCTGGGGGTTGAGCTGGGTATCAAACGGTAGAAATGCTTGCCGAATGGAGATCAGATGCCCCATCTGATGGCCAATGACGCGTTTACCGTTGACGGTCACGATCACAAACCCACCTGGTACCTTGATGGGGTTAGAGATGGCATTCACACCAACAGGCATCTGCTTGACGATGGCGACCACTGCCGGGTCAAGCTCATCTTCCTGCACCCAGCCCATAGAGCCGCCGTCAAGCGCTGTCTGGCTTTGGGAGAACTGGGCCGCCACAATCGGGAAGGGTGCGCCCTTACGCAATTCCTGAATAACGGTATTGGTAAAGTCCAGCTCTTCTTCCGCATGGCGGGGGTCATCCACCTTCACGAAAATCTCGCTCAGGTTGAATTCCGTACGGCCGTCCTCGCGTTTCAGGGCTTCTTCACGCTGGGCAATTTCGTTAGCGTTTACGCGACCTCTGGCCCCTAGTTCCTGACGCAGAACCTGAATCCAGCCAATCTGTACCCGGATCTGGTCAATCAACGTTGTGAGGGACACGCCATCCTGTGCCAGCTTGTCGCGCAGGGCATTGGCGGGCATGCCGTTGCGGTGTTCAATACCAGCAATGGCGGCTGCAATCTGCTCAGGCGAGATATCAATGTGGCGGCTGAGAATTTCCTGCGTTCTCAGGCGTTCATCAATCAACTGCCGAATAATCTGCGGGCGCAGGCGGGTCATGAGTTCGTTGCTGACCGGCAGGCCTGTGGAAAGCGCAAAAAGCTTCCCGCGGTTGTCAACGTCCCGCTTGGTCAGCGGGATACCGTTGACGACCGCCAGGATCATGTCATCGGGTTCAGGTGCGGCGGGTTTGGCCGCTTTCCCCTTGGTTTTGTCCTGTGACGTGGCGTGGGGGGCTGCCCATGCCGCAGGGCCAGAGGCTGGCACAACGGTGAGCGCAGCCAGAGAGCATGCCAGAGTAAGGGAGCGCAAACGCATACAGGACAGTCTTTCAGCTTTCTGCCAGAAAAGGAGCATGCTCTCTGATAGCCGAGCTTAAGCCTTTTTTGAAGCAGTTCTTATTTCAGGCCAAACGAACCGAGGGTTTTAAGGCTTACCGTGAAAAGGAAAGTCGAGTTACGCTGCTGGCCGCCAATGGTGGTGTATTGTTTAAGATACATCAGATCCAGACCGAAACAGTCGTTCGTATAACCGATATTGCCGCCCAGTGACACGAACTGCTTGCGGGACAGGCTGCGGCGCGCAAAACCAGACATGTACCAGTTGGCCCAGTTTGTGGACACGCCACCGCTGATTTCGTTAACGCGCTCATAATACAGCTGCGTTGGGCCAGAGGAGCGATAGTCACTTGCGTAGTAATAGTATGGTGTTACTGGCTCAAACACATAGCCGCCGCGGATGCGGAAGTGCGGCACCCCGGCACTGAACAGTGCATCACCAAAATTGACCTTGGATGTGTAGGGGTCCAGACGCATACGCGAAGTGAAGTCAAAATACTGATTGGGTGAGACGCGAGCCCTCATGACAACATCAGACGCATGGTGGTCCAGCCCGGAATAGGGCTGACGGTCATGCGTAATATGCTCCTGAAAACTCTCCCCAGCCAACAGGTCGACCTCGTGCCCATCCCACGTCCAGTTGGCATGAATGCCAACATTGCCACGCAAACCGCCATCCAGCCTGTCGGTGCCCTGGAAGCGGTTGAGCGAGAACAACGTGGAATCGGAAAATTCGTAAGCGAGACTGTCTTCATTGGGCAGGAAGTCATTTGCCCCGGCACCTGTGTTAGGTGCGTAGATCCCTTGTACGATGGGTTCAAGAATTTGCGTGCCACGCCCGTGCTCAAAAGTCCGCACGAAAGGCCAGTTGGTTTTGAGAGCTATGGTAGGCAGAACCTGCCCGCTCGTCATGGCTTTGGTGGTCTTGTAGTAGTTTGGCTGCTGGTAGAGCTTGCTGGCCCGGTACACCATGGAATCCAGATGCAGGGTGAGCAGGAACTGCTGGCCTAACTTGTTACGGAAAGGGCGGTCCCAGTTAAGGGCGACTTGGCCACGGACGTCTGAGGCACCGTTCGAGCGTTTGACGTTGAAGTCTGTGGTGGACAGACCAAAGCGCCCGCCCCAGGCATCAGGTTGGCCGAGGAAGCTGTATGTGTAGCGGGGCAGCACGAATGGCAGGTCAGAGTTACGAATAACGCCCTGGTTCAGCCCCTGGTAGAATTGCCCGTCCAGACGGCTATATGCGCCCGTTCCAAACCCTTCAAAATAGGCGTTGGAATTCAGGGTGTCGGCCCCATAACCCTGCACACGGTAGTTCCGCATGTAATCGGCTGATGTGGCAATATTTACGTTGGCACCAGCGCGCCAGTATTTGTTCAGAGAGGCTTGGAAATTGGCAAAGAGATAGCCTTGCAGGCCATGCCCGTTCCCGCCTTCTACATGCTCACCAAACCCATTGGTAAAGGAGTTTGAGCGGAGCGAACTGTAGGCAGCACCCCCTTGCAGGTTCAGAGAGCCGAAGTTGAACCGGTGACGATACTGGGCACTTAGCTGCGGGTTGGTTTTGGTGGAAAACAGCGCCTGAACCGTGACGTCAGATTGATCATCAATCACCCAGTAATAGGGGATGGTGAAATAGGTGCCCAGGTAGCGGTCATGCGGTGTGATGCCAGGCATCAGGAACCCGCTATGACGCTTGGCTGAGGGGTCTGCCATGGAGAAGAACGGAAGATAGAGAACAGGTATGCCGAAGATATCGAGGTATGCATCCCGGAAGTCTATCTTCTGGTGTTCCAGATCCTGCGTGGCGTCATACGCTCTAAATTGCCAGAAGGGCGCACGGGTCTTATCTTTTGCGCAGATTTCACAGGCTGTATAAACAGTGCGGCTCATGTCGTTGATCTTGCCGCCCGTGCGGCGGAGACCGTTGGCCGCCAGCTTGGCGTTTTCCGGCAGGCTGGCGTTAACATGCATCATAATACCATCACGCATACCGCCGCTCAGTTCAGCGTAATGCGCGTAAAGTACCGAGCCGTCTGACTGGATTGTAGCCACGTTTCCACGGGCGGCCACAACGCCGGTATCCCGGTCATACACAATTTTGTCGGCCCGCATGACGTGTTCACCCTGCCAGACCTGAACATTCCCGGTCCAGGTTACAGTGTGCTCATTATCGTCATAATCAACCTTGTCAGACTGAAAGGTTGCCGGCTCATCAGAGGATGAAGTGCGGCCTGTATTGATATGCATGGGGGCAGGCCGGAACTGCGCATGGGCAGTGCGGGGGGCTTGCAGAACAACGCAGGTTGCAACGCTCCCCAACGCCGTGGCAGCAGCCAATGCGTATCGACGGCGCAACAGCAGGGCGCGGGAAGGCCGATGGGCCACGGTCAATCAGCCATCCTCCAGATGAAGCAACAACGAAATAGCAAGGCACAATCCAGCAACAGTAGGGGCCCAGGCAGCCAGAACGGCAGGCAGCGCTCCTGAATTACCAAATTGCTCAGCAACTTTCGAGACTGTGAAAAGCAGAAAACCTGCGGCAACACCAGACCCGATCATACGCGCAACGCCACCACGGCGTGTGGGGCGCATGGAAAAACCCGCAGCAACCAGCGCCATTGTGCCTGCTAGCATAGGGAGTGCGAGCAAAGACTGGAAGTGAATACGGTGACGGATGGAAGAAAAACCTGAGCGTTCCAACAGTTTAATAAAGCTTGGAAGGGCCCAGATGGACAGGGTTTCTGGGGATGCAAAGCTTTCCTGCACGCGCCCAACGGTCAGGTCTGTGGGAAGGGTCAGTTGCCCTACGGGGTGGAGAATTTCGTAGGGGCGTACTGTCTGGGCGTTTTTCAGAATCCAGGCATGGTCGTCCAGATACCCTTCTGGAGCTTCGATTCTCAGAATGAGCTTATCCGCGTGGTCCAGACGGAAAATGCTGATGTCCCTGATTCGCAGTACGCTATCCTTGCCAAGTTGCACACCGCGGGCGTTCAGCAGCGCAACGCCATGAGGGTCAAACTGTGTATCCGCCTGCCGCAGCCATAATGCGCCGCTTGAAAGGCTGAGAGGGCCGCCTTCCGTGCGGAGATATTGCTGATCGAGTTCCTCGGCCTTGCGATAAAGGGATGAGGAGACCGGAGAGATGATGGTTGTTGCGATTGTACCAATCATCATGGCGCAGGCCAGCGGACCGGCCAGAAACTGCCATGCCGAGATACCCGCGGCGCGTGCCACCACGAGCTCAGACGAACGGGTCAGCCGCCAGAAGCAGACAATACCACCCAGAAGAATACCAAACGGCAGAATTTCAATAGAAAAATGGGGCACATGCAGCGCCGCAATTTCCGTCACCACATTGGTGGAAACATGAGGTTTTGTGGCAACGCGACGAAGCAGATCAATAAAATCAAACAGGCAGACAATGCCGGTCAAGGACGCAATCATGGCGACGACAGAAAATACGAACTGCCGCGCAATATAGAGCGAGAGGGTAACGGAAACGACCATGCTGCTACCCGCCCTTACGCTGTGCGGGGCTGGTTACGCCCCGTTCGTAACTCTGGGCCAAACAGGATGGCCGAGCAGACAATGCCCGGCAGTATGGCAAGGAGCGGGATAAGCGGAATAAGCGCCATATTCCGGCTTGCGAGGTTTTGTAGTACCAGATTAAGGGCCAAGAGCGCCACAACGCTCAGGACAGCCGCCAACGGCCGCTTGATATTACCATGCCGGGAAAACACGCCCCGCAGTATGGCAAACAGACCAACCATGGCAAAGGAGAAGCAGGTGAGGGGAGACGTCAGACGTCTCCAGCCTTCGACCTTGCGTTTACCAATATCGTTTTTGGCAACCTGTTTTGTATCCGGATGCAGCAGATCATGCAGGGACATCTCGGCTGCATCGGCATCGCGTTCGTCATTTTTTCTACTGGAAGACAGGTCCATGGTGTCCTGTTTGAACACGAGCATATCCAGTCGGCCCGTCTTGCGGTCAATCACCTGACGGGAGCCGTCATACAGCACAACGCGCGGCGCATCGTTTACGATAACCATTGTGCCACGGTTGGCCAGAATGGTGGCGTGGCGGTCCGGCTGGCGGTCATCTTCCACGACAATGCCGTGCAAGGTGCCATCGTGAGTGCGGGAGCGGATGTAAACCGTCATCACGTCCGACACCTTGGTGAATACCCCTTCCTGAAGCATGAAGGCCGCCATCTTGTTTCTGATCTGATATTCGTACTGCCGGAAGGCGTGATAAGAATGCGGCACCACCCATAAATTCAGCAAAAACCCGGCGAAGGTGGCGGCTATGGCGCAAGCCAGTCCCGGTCGTGCCAGAGAGAGCGGGGACAGGCCCGCCGCCCGCATGACCGTTAACTCACGGTCTCCGGCCAAGCGTTGGTACACGAACAGGCTGACCACGAATGTTGTGATAGGCAGCACCACAGCCACGAAGGAGGGAATGAGCAGGCTGGTCAGCTCAATAAAGACGCGGAGAGACAGCCCCCGATCTACAACAAGCGATACAAAGTGAAGGGACTGCATCAGCCAGATAAGCGCCGCCAGCCCGCCGGTTGTTGCCAGCAGGGCAATGAAGAGCTGATGAAAAATATAACGGTCCAGAGTTGGAGCGTGCTTCTTCAACCAGAGCTGAAATGAACGGGCGGTCATCTGCCTTATCTACCCCCTCCTGCCACAAGGGCAACACCCCCTTGCGGGATCAGATCGTACGCGAGGAGGGGATATGTAGCAAAGATGCGGCTTTAACGTGGCTTCTGCCTGAAAAATAAAAAAAGTTTTTTTGACGGAGGGCTCAACTATGCCTCCGTCAAGGGTGAAATAAGTTAGAATTCTTCGTGTGTGTCCGGGTCTCCGCCCAGACGATTGTTGGTGTCCAGCTTGGCAATGGCAGCCATATCGTCAGCGTCCAGAGTGAAGTCAAAGATATCCAGATTGGCGCGCATACGGTCCGGGTTGCCGGATTTGGGAAGAGGGATGATCTGAAGCTGGGTTGCCCAGCGCAGCATGATCTGGGCAGGGTTGCGGTTATGCTTCTCCGCTAGTTGGGTGATGGTGGGGTTGTCCATCAGGCCTTTTCCCAACGGGCTCCAGCCCTGCGTGAGAATGTTGTGGCGGGCGTTGAAGGCGCGCTGTTCGTTTTGTGGGAAATCCGCATGAATTTCGATCTGGTTGACCACGGGCACCACACCCGTTTCCTGCAATAGACGTTCCAAATGGGCTGGTTTGAAGTTGGAGACCCCGATTGACCGGATTTTCCCATCTTTCTGGGCGGCGATCATGGCTTTCCAGCTCTCGACGTACAGATCCTTCGCGGGCAGGGGCCAGTGAATGAGGTACAGGTCAACATACTCAACATTCAGGCGCTGAAGGCTGGCATCCAGCCCACGCAGGGCTGCATCGTACCCTTGGTCAGATCCACGGAGCTTGGTGGAAAGGAAAATGTCCTTCCGCTCAACGCTGGAGGCCTGCAGGGCATTGCCTACGTTCGTTTCATTCTCATAGCTGGCAGCCGTATCAATCAGCCGGTAACCGGTTAGCAGAGCCGCCTGGACGGCTGTTTCCAGTTGCTGGTCTTTCATCGGGTAGGTTCCAAACCCGACAGACGGAATGGACTTACCATCGTTAAGCGGAAGGAGCGGTGCTGCTGGCATGGTGACTATCCTTTAACAAAACGTATGAGAGACTGCCTTGCCAACGCGCGGTCGGCTGGGATGTTCCAAGCAACCCAGCCAGAACCTGACACTCAGAACAGAAGAATAACCCCGCCGGAGCCTGAATTATCGCTGTTATGGTTGCCACCGTGGGCGGCGGAGTTGGTGTGGGCAAATTCGGCTACAAGGTTCAGCCAGTCTGTCAGGCTGTAATAAGCGGCACCTACTTCAGACTGATTGCGCCGGACGAGCATGGAGTCATTTTCTCCCGGTGCCTGATACAGGTTACTAACCCCATAGCTCCCCACCAGTTTGAATTTTTTGGTGAAGTTATACATGGCCTGCACATAATATCCTTCTGACGAGCGTTTGCGGCCGTTGGCGGCTACCCCATCAAAGAACAGAGCCGTGGTGCCCAGGCCGCTCCCACGGTAATAATACGCGACGCCCTGAAAGTTCCTGTACGTGAATTTTGCGCCAATTTCTCCGGCTTCCGTCATGGCGCTTCTATGGTCGCTTTCGGCAATGGTATCACTTGTCAGGCCTTGATGATGCTGGATCAGGAAGCTGGCCCAGAGGCGTGTTTTTATGCCGCCAATAGCAAAGTCATAGGTCGCCTTGCCCTGTACCATGGGTGAAGAATGCTGTTGGGATTCAGCCGACAGCCCTCCGCCAGCAAAATTGAATTGGTCCAGTGGCTGGAACACACCCACAGACCCCTGAAGCCCATGATAGGTGGGGGACACGTAAGAAATTTGTGGGATCCAGTCCGCATAAACATATCCAACACCGATACGGCCCAGAGAGGTATTGCCGGGGGCCGCATTACTGCCTGTTGAGCCCACACTGAGCAGCGTGGCATCGTTCAGGATGGCATCGCTGCCGAAAATGGCCAGATCACGCCCGACCTTGAATGTTCCTACCTCTTTGGTGCCAAACGTAACGTAAACCTGACGTAAATCGATCCCGGCGGTACCCAGACCAACCGGGCTACCACCAGTATTGGCGTTGAAGGCCCCGTTTTTGGCGTTGTTCACGCCCGGATACATGCCGAGCACAGCAGACATATCAATGCCGGACTGCGTGGTGCTGAGTTTGAGGATGAAGCCTGCCGGGAGCAGGCCATTGCGTACGGAAGACGAGTCAAAGCCACTTGACCCGGTGGACACGCCCCCGGCTACCGGGCGGCCTCCCGCAGGGCTGTTATAAGTGTAAAAACCGTTCACAAAGCCAGAGAAATTGATGTCAACCGGACCGGCTTTAAAGGTTAACCCCTTGCCGGGCACGTATTTGGCCACACGGACAACACTGGAACTGTTAAGGGCGTTCTGAGTGGAAAGCATGGCCTGCTGGGCAGACCGTGCGCTGGCTTCTGCGCGGTCGGCGGCATTCTGTGCACGCAGCGTAGCGCTCTCTTCCTGTCCGGGGTCAAAACGAATCCCGTCTTCGTAGCCTGCTTCTACCGGGTGAGAGGTCGTACGCGCTGCGACACGCCGCGCCGATGGCGTTGCGGCGGTATGCTCAGCGGTACGTGTGACGTGTTGTGGTGCCGCAGCGCGGTGAATGTGTTTGGACAGGAGGGTGTCGTACTCATGCTGGGTCAGGCTGCCTTTTGCCCGTAAAATATCCAGCAGGTCACTATAATCATCTGCCAGCACAATAGAGGGGCAGGCAAGCGGGAAACAAACCGAGGCGGCAAGAAGGGTCGAGAACAAAAACGGCTTCTTGTGAGCCATAGCGGCATGCTCCTTGGGGTGATCTTCCTTTCTGTTGAGGAACAGTCCCGTTGTCGTCAACATGGTGAGAACTACACAAACATGTGTAGGCAAACCTGACAGTTTTCTCTTCAACTCAAGCGATTGTTATGGCGCGGTACCGAGCCTGCCTGTGGTGTTGGGCACGGCATGGGCGTGGTAAAAACAGGTGAGGGCAGGAAAAACTTTATATATCAGTTGGTTGTGGGAATTTGTTTCGCGGAAAAAATGTTATAACAGGGCGCAAGTAATGAAGCGCGCTGGCCCTTACCCCGTGAAGACAAAGGGGGAGGTATGCCAAGATTGAATCTTGCAAAAACTGCGAAAATTTGCAGCGCCGAAAAAATGGAGACAGAGTTCGGGGGCGAATATCCCACTTATCACGATTATTTTATTAAGTGGGAGGCGCAGGAACTACTCTGTGCTGGACAACTTCGCCAACGATAACGAGCGCAGGGCTTGTTACCCCGTTGCTCTGGGCTAGGTTTGGCAGGGATGCGAGAGTGCCGGTAAATACACGCTGCTCAGGCGAGGTGCCACGCTCCACAAGTGCTGCTGGCCAGTCAGCAGGCAGGCCGTGTGCATGCAGTTGTGCGCACAGGTCAGGCAGCATGCTAAGACCCATATAGATAACAACAGTCTGGCCGCGGAGGGCTATCCTGTCCCACGCCAGTTCCAAAGTGCCATCGGCACGTGCATGGCCCGTTATGAACAGGCAGGACTGAGCACAGTCCCGATGTGTCAGGGGAATACCGGCATAAGCTGCACACCCATTGGCAGCGGAAATACCTGGCACAATGCGGAAGGGTACCCCCGCAGCAACCAGTGCCTCCATTTCCTCGCCGCCACGCCCAAAGATAAAGGGATCTCCCCCCTTTAGGCGCAAAACACGCTCGCCGGCTTTGGCGCGGCGGATCAGTTCTTCATTAATGCCTTCTTGAGGCAGGGTGTGCCGGTTGCGCTGCTTGCCAACAAACACGCGCTCTGCGTCCCGGCGGACATAATTGAGGATATCCCGGCCGATCAGGTTGTCATATAAAACCGTATCGGCATCCTGCATCAGGCGGAGTGCTGCCAATGTCAGCAGGTCAGGGTCTCCGGGGCCTGCGCCAACAAGCCAGACCTCACCCTGTGGCGTATGACCCTGTGTAAGCTGGTCCAGCTCTTCTGCTGCGGCCTGCGTGTCACCTTTCAGAGCCAGATGCTGCCCTCTGCCATCCAGAAAACGCTCCCATACCTGTCTGCGGTCAGAGGAGGCGGGCAGCTTTTCGCGCAGCGGAAGGCGCTTGTCCTGCATAAACTCCACCAGCCTATGCAGCCCGGCGGGCAGAACTTCCTCAATTCTGGCACGTAGGCGGCGTGCCAGAACAGGCGCCGCGCCACCTGTGGACACGGCAACCTGCACAGCGCCGCGTATGGACAGGGCGGGCGTTATGAAGCTGGAAATTCCGGGATCATCGACCGCACACACAGGAACATTTTCTGCCTGACAGACGGAGGCGATGTCACGGTTCAAAGCAGCATCGTTTGTTGCCACATAGACCAGCCTGCACCCGGCCAATCGTGCCTTAACATCATGCGGGGTTACGTCTATCGCGACGTGCTCAATGGCACTTTCCTCGGCAAGGCGCTGCAATTCTGGCGTGAGGTTTTGGGAGAGAACCTCAATTTTGGCACCGGTTGGGACGAGGAGCTGTATTTTATTGGCCGCGACATTGCCGCCGCCAATAACAAGAACACGCGCACCGTCCATGCGGAGCACGATAGGAAACCAGGTCGTATGCGATGATGATCGTTGCATAATCAGATCAGCAAGCAGGCTTGCGCCAGTAAGGCAAGTCTTGAAGGCAAAAATGACCGGAAAAAAATGCTATTTCCAGCCTCATCTCCTCCCTGCCATCTTGGAGCCGCTATCTGGCAGGAAATAGGGGAGACGCAGGCGGCCCGAATCTGCTTTTTTCACGGAGTGTAGTATGGCCCAAGTGACAGGGATTCCGGTATTGCGCAACGGCTGCCTGGATTTGAGCATAGAGTATCAAAAAGGACACGCATGACATCTTCCACGACCGTGACGGTGCCAGATGACGAACTGCACCAGTATGCTGGGCATCCTGTCAGGTTTCTGCTCCGTTATATGCGGCATCGCGCTTTTGCGCATGTCATGGTGTTTGGCGCGGTGGGGATGGCCATTGCGTGCTCGGTCCTGTCTTCTTACGGCATCCGACATCTTGTGGACATCATGACGGCTTCTGGTACGGGCGGGCCTGGCCGGAGTGTCTGGCAGGCCGTCGGGTTGTTGATCGGCCTGATTATTGCCGACAATATTTCCTGGCGTGTTGCCGGTTGGTTTGCCTCTGGCACGTTTGTGGCGGTAACGGGGGATATTCGGCAGGATTTGTTCCGTTTTCTGACAGGTCATTCTCCAGCCTATTTTGCAGACCGGATGCCAACATCCCTTGCTGTACGCATTGCCACGGCAGGTAATGTCAGTTTTGTTATGGAAAACATGCTGGCATGGAACGTGCTGCCGCCCGCGCTGAATGTGTTGCTGTCCGTTATACTGATGCTCTCGGTCAGTGGCACTATGGGATGCGTTACCGTCGTGACGGCTCTTGGCCTGTGTTTTCTCATGTTCAAACTGGCCGTCAGGGGCCGCAGGCTGCACGGCCTTTACGCTGAGGCTGCTGCCGGGCTTGAAGGTGAAACACTGGACGTTATGGGTAACATTGCTCTGGTGCGCGCTTTTGGGATGCGCGGCCGGGAGCGCATGCGCTTTAATACGCTTGCCCAGCATGAAATGGGGCAGAGGCTGAAATCTCTGCGCTATATGGAGCGCTTGCGTATGGTGCATGCGGCCATGACCGCTGTGCTGACTACCGGTTTGTTACTATGGGCGGTGCTCCTGTGGCAGTGGGGGCAGGCAACCGTAGGGCAGGTTGTTATGGTCATCACGCTGGGTTTTGCCATCCTGCATGGCACGCGTGACCTTGCGATGTCTTTGGTGGAAACAATCCAGCATAATGCCCGCCTGTCAGAGGTGCTGTCAGCACTTCTTATCCCGCACGATATGCCAGATGCGGCCGATGCTACTGTGATGGCTGGGCCTGTTAAAGGGGATGTCGATTTTCGGGATGTCAGTTTTTCCTATCCCAATGGCTCTGCGGTTCTGAACGATTTTAACCTGCACATTACGCCCGGCACTCGTGTTGGCTTGGTTGGCCGCTCTGGCTCCGGCAAAAGTACGGTACTGGCATTGCTACAGCGTTTGCGGTTTGTGAATGGCGGTAAAATTCTGATTGATGGTCAGGATATTCGTGGTCTGACAGATGATGCATTGCGTAGCTGCCTGTCCATAGTGCCGCAGGATGTGTCTCTTCTGCACAGAAGTGTGCTGGAAAACATCCGTTATGGCCGCCCGGACGCAACGGATACAGAAGTGCAGTCCGCAGCGCAGGCAGCGGGGTGCCGAGATTTTATTGAGGCCATGTCAGAAGGATTCAACACCATTGTGGGGGATAGGGGGGTCAAACTCTCCGGTGGTCAGCGGCAAAGAATTGCTATTGCCCGTGCCTTCCTGCGCAATGCTCCCATCCTTATCCTTGATGAAGCTACCAGCGCTCTGGATACAGAGAGTGAAGAGCATGTTCAGCAGGCGCTAGACCGCCTCATGATCGGGCGAACAGTGATTGCGGTTGCACACCGGCTTTCAACATTGCGGAATTTTGATAGAATTGTCGTGATGCAGGACGGCAAAATTGTGGAGGATGGCCCTCCCGGTGTGCTGGAGCAGCAAGACGGCCCGTATAACTACTTTTTGAGTAAGCAGGTAACCCACGCATGACCATGCAGGATGCAGCCCTTTCTTCCCACGCAGACCGTCCATCAGGGCGGGGGGCTCTTGCGGCCTATGCGTACCAGCAGATCAGGGACCGGCTGATCCATAGCCAGTACCGCGGCGGGGAGCGGCTTGTGTTGCGGCCACTGGCAACATCCCTCAATCTTAGCCCAACGCCTGTGCGAGAGGCGCTGCTGCGGCTCGTATCAGAGCAGGCGTTGGAACTGGATGAGCGAAACACGGCGCGGGTGCCCGCAATTTCGCGCGCCATTTTTCTGGAAATTCACGCCTTGCGGGCAGATATTGAAGAACGTCTGGCCCGCGATGTAGCAGAGCACGCAACCGTGGAGCAGATAGAAGTTCTGAAAGAACGACATGACGCGTTTATTCAGGCGTATCAGGCAGAGGATTCACACGGGACGGCTGTCGCGAATGCCGCGTTTCATAATGCGGTGGCAGATTTTTCCAATCTTAGCCTGACCGCTGGTATTGTGCATGGGCTCTGGACACGTATTGGCCCGATTTACGCCGTGGCAAATGGTCTGCCGGACATCAGCCCGGCAGATGCACACCACCCTCATTTACAGCTTATTGAAGCGTTTAGTCAGCATAACCCGGATGCTGCGGGGGAAGCGATGCGCAAGGACTTTGCACAGGCTCAGTCTTGGTTGGAGCCATTCCTGCCGTAATGGGATGAGATAAAAGCCCAACAAAAAAAGCCTGACACATAATCTGTGCAGGCTTTTTTTTGATATTATGCGCTGGGTAGCGTTGTGGCGTTATGCCTTGGATGCTTCCGGAGCTTTGGCCGCCTTGCTTTTTGCATCGGTCAGGCCGGGGACTTCCACATCAATCTCAAGCGTGGAGCAATGGGCTCCACGATCAAGCTTGATCTGAACCTTGTCCTTATCAACTGCCACGTGGCGTTGAATAACTTCCATAATCTCACGGTGAAGCTGACCCAAGAGGTCATCCTTGCCATCGCCCACGGAAATACGTTCATGGGCAAGCAGGATCTGCAACCGATCACGCGCTACGGGTGCTGAGGAACGTTTTTTAAAAAAACTGGAGAGAAAGGAGCTCATGCAACTCTCCTTTTAAAGAGCCAGTCGAGCAGGCCCTTGCGTTCTGTAGGAATAGTCACTTCCAGCTTTTCGCCATTTAGGCGGCGTGCGGCATCCGTATAGGCGCGGGCAGGCGGGCTGTCAGGTTCGGCAATGGTTACCGGCGCACCAACGTTTGAAGCGCGCAGTACATCACCACTTTCAGGGATAATACCGAGAAGCGGGATGGAGAGAATATCCAGCACGTCATCGGTGCCCAGCATGTCACCGCGGGCAGCGCGCTGCGGGTCATAGCGGGTAATAAGCAGGTGCTTATCTATCTTGTCGCCTTTTTTGGCGTGCGCTGTCGTGCTGTCCAGCATGCCAATAATGCGGTCGCTATCACGTACGGAGGACACTTCCGGGTTGGTGACAATGACGGCCACATCAGCGTGGTACATTGCCATCTGGGCGCCGCGTTCAATGCCAGCAGGGCTATCGCATATGACCCAGTCGAACTTTGAGCGGAGTTCGTTGATAACTTTTTCAACGCCTTCAGATGTCAGGGCATCCTTGTCCCGTGTCTGAGAGGCAGGGAGGAGTGACAGATTTTCAACGCGTTTGTCTTTAATCAGGGCCTGCGCAAGGTTGGCGTCCCCCTGAATGACGTTGATCAGGTCAAACACAACCCGGCGCTCTGCACCCATGACCAGATCAAGGTTACGCAAACCAACGTCAAAATCGACCAGAACAACTTTTTGGCCTGCTTTGGCAAGCGCGGCCCCCAGGGCGGCGGTTGTTGTCGTTTTGCCGACCCCACCTTTTCCTGACGTGACGACCAGAACCTTTGACATTGGTCTTTTTTCCTCTTTGTCTTACGCGGCAAGTGCCATCATCAGGATATGACGGCCATGTTAAGGCTAGGATACAATCTACTGCTAAAAAGGGAACGGAGAATATGGCATAAAATCTTAATAGTTTCAGGTAACGTGTTTGTTGTTATGTAACTGACCGAAAAACGATGGTTTCACCGTCAAGCAGTACCTGTGCCGGTTTGCCATTATGCTCTGCTCCCATTTCTTCCGCTGTCGCATAAAACCCATCAATAGCCACCAATTCGGCAGCAAGATGGCGGGTGAAGATACGCGCATTTGCATTGCCACCAATACCGGCAATGGCGCGCCCCCGCAGAGCACCATAAATATGGATGGACCCGCCAGCAGAAACCTCCGCCCCGGAGGAGACAGAACCTAGAATGATGACATCCCCATCAGGCCAGACAATATGCTGGCCAGAGCGTACTGGTTCTTCAATCAGCAGGCTTGTGGGAGGGGGGGGAGGAATGTTTTCTTCTGGAACGTCCATCTCCCCGGAGGCGCGGCCGCCCACAAAACTCTCGGGCCAGTCCCATTCTGCAACAGCAGGCCAGTCTCTATCGCCATTTTCTATGCCGATAATGCGGACACCGCGTTCTTCCAGAGCCGTTTTCAGATACGGCAGATTAGGCGTGTCTGCGGTGACACGGCTCAGATCAAGAATAATAGGCTTGCCTGAAAAAAAGCCTGCAGAACGTGCCAGTTGCGCATCAAGCGCTTCTAACCAATTCACCAAAGGCGCTTCTGGCGTAAGAGTAAGGGCCAGAAAAGACCGGCCAGACAATCGGATACGGGGAAGAGAGGACGTGCCGGACAAAGGGTGTGGTCTCGCTGGATAAGGTCGGGTCAATACAGCCTAGTGGTATAGGCCAGCCCGCTCTCTGTCGAGTATCCGGGGCTGCGCACCGAGAGTTTAAGCATAATTGATGGTGCTTTATGTCATTTAACCTCTGGCAAGAGCGGAGACAATGTCATAAATCTGTTGCATGCGTACCCTCTTTCATCATCCCATTTCGCCCTATTGCCGCAAGGTGCGCCTTGTACTGGGTGAAAAACGCCTGCCGTTTGAAGCCGTTGTCGAACGCGTGTGGGAAGAACGTCCCGAGTTTCTGGCTCTTAATCCCGCAGGGGAAGTACCTGTGCTGGTTGAGGATAACGGGCTGATTGTCCCTGACTCGCACGTGATCTGCGAATATCTGGAAGAAGCGTATTCGGATACCCCACTACTTGGCCGGACCTTGGCCGAGCGTGTGGAGGTGCGGCGGCTTGTGGCATGGTTTGATGGCCATTTTGCCAACGAAGTGACAAACCGCTTCATTACAGAGCGCGTGCTTAAGCGCCTGAGTGGCCGTGGCAACCCGGATGGCACCGTGCTGCGTGAAGGCTATGCCGCCATGAAGCCAAACCTGAAATATATGAACAGTCTGGCTGAAAACAGGAACTGGCTGGCTGGCAACTTCCTGTCCATGGCAGACTTTGCCGCAGCGGCGCATTTGTCCTGCCTTGATTTTATTGGTGATATTGACTGGTCGCGCGCACCTGCTGTGCGGGACTGGTATGCCCGCATGAAGTCTCGCCCATGCTTCCGGCCTCTTTTGGCAGACCGCGTCTCTGGCATTACACCGCCGGACTATTACGCCAACCTCGATTTCTGAAGAAAGTAACGCTCTCTTGGTAGATATGCATGGCGTGGGTGTACGCACGCCAGACGTGCTGATTATTGGTGCCGGGGCTGCAGGCCTTATGGCCGCCTTTACTGCCGCCCAAAAAGGTAAGCAGGTTATAGTTATTGATCACTCACCGGAAATTGGGCGCAAGATCCTTATTTCTGGCGGGGGACGCTGTAATTTTACCAATAGGGACATCAAGCCTGAGCGCTTTATTTCTCAGAACAAGCATTTTGCCCGTTCAGCCCTGAGCCGCTACAAACCGGCAGATTTTCTGTCATTGGTTGAAAAACACCGTATCCCGTGGCATGAAAAAAAGCTTGGGCAGCTTTTTTGCGATAATTCTGCGCAAGATATTCTGTCCGTGCTGTTGGCTGAATGTTCCGCTGCTGGTGTGCGTTTGTTCACGGATGTACGGGTCAGGGAGATCAGCCGCTCAGATAAGTTCCGGGTGGAAACGTCACGCGGCACGTTTTTAAGTCCTGCGCTGGTGCTCGCTACAGGCGGCCTGTCCATACCTAAAATTGGCGCAACGGGCTTTGCTTACGATGTTGCAAAGCACTTTGGCTTGCCAATAGTGACGCCCGAACCCGCTCTGGTGCCATTTGTTTTTGGTGGGATGGATCAGGGGTGGATGCACGAACTGGCTGGTGTCTCCCTTCCTGTAAAAGCCTCCTGCGGAAAGATGGCGTTTGAGGAAGCGTTGCTGTTTACGCACCGTGGGCTATCCGGCCCGGCGCTTTTGCAAATTTCGTCCTACTGGCATGCGGGAGAGCCAATCAGGCTGGACCTTCTGCCAGGGCAGAACGCAGAGCAACTGGTAGGCGGATTGAAAGCGACCAAGGGTAAAATGCGCGGCCCGGCAGCGCTTGGGCGTTGGTTGCCGCAACGCCTTGCGCAGGAGATGGCCCGCCAACACGTGCCTGACCGGCCCGTGGTTGAGTGGCCGGACAAAACTATTCGTGCGCTGGCGGCATCTCTGCATCGTCTCGATATTTACCCGACCGGTACGGAAGGTTTTGCCAAGGCAGAGGTTACGCGTGGTGGGGTTGATACACGCGCCCTTTCTTCCAAAACCATGCAGGCAGAAAGCGTTCCGGGACTTTATATTATTGGGGAAGCCGTGGACGTTACGGGTTGGCTGGGTGGTTATAATTTCCACTGGGCATGGGCAAGTGGCCATGCTGCTGGCACGGCCATTGCTGAAGGGTAATCGTTAGTCTTCTTTTTTACTTTCTGCCGCAAGCTCAAGCGCCCGCGCGTAGACTGTACGGCGTGGCAGGCCTGCGGCTGTTGCCGCTACGGATGCCGCATCTTTAACGGAGTGAGTTTCCAGCAGGGTGCGCAACGTTGTGTCCAGATCATCCTGACTGGTCTCCGTCTCCTCCGCTGGGCCAAGAAGAAGTGTAATTTCTCCGCGCGGCGGGTTTTCGGCGTAAAATGCAGCAAGCTCTGCAACGCTTGCCCGTTTGACTTCCTCAAAACGCTTTGTCAGCTCCCGCGCAACGGCGGCGGGGCGGGTGGACCCAAAAATTTCCGCCATATCAGCCAGCGTTTCTGCCAACCGGTGTGGAGCCTCATGCCATATTAACGTTGCTGAAAGCCCAGCCCGCTCAGCAGCATGAAGTTTGGCAAAGCCTTCCTTGCGTGCAGCAGAACGCGGAGGGGGAAAACCGACAAACATGAAGGGGTGCGGGGGCAGGCCAGACAGAACCAGCGCAGTCAGTGCCGCGTTGGGGCCGGGAATAACGGTAAGTGACACACCTGCATCAATGGCAGCACGCACCAGCCTGTAGCCGGGGTCCGAGAGCAGAGGCATGCCTGCGTCAGACACAAGGGCAATATTAGTGCCGTTTTGCAGTCGCTCAATCAGGGCGGGCACACGTTGGCGTTCGTTATGTTCGTGCAGGGCTTCCGTGCGCACGGAAATTCCGTTTTCAATCAACAGCCGTGCTGTGGTGCGGGTATCTTCGCACAAAACAACGTCTGCGGCTGCAAGGGCTTGCACGGCGCGCGGGCTGAAATCGCCCAGATTACCAATTGGTGTGGCAACAAGTGTCAGGCTGAAGGCACGGGGGGCATGACTTGGGCTGCGTCCTTCGCTATGGATAGCAGGGTCCCGGTCGCATTGTGCATCAGACCGGTTGTTTTCGGAGGACGAACTGGATGATGACACGCGCCTATTCTTTCCTGTCAGAGGTTGGCTTGACCAAGCCGCCGTATGGTGGTCTGGCGGCAAACGGCTTAACACGCAAGAGCGGAATGGCTGTACTGGGTACAATGGGCCTGCTGCTTGCCGGATGTGCTGACCACTCTGGCCCTGCCGGCTCCAGTGCCGAGCCAGCAAAAGTAAGCCATAAGGTTGGTGTGCTTCTGCCGCTGACAGGCCCTAATGCGGGACTAGGGCGCGAACTGCTTTCTGGCGCACAATTGGCGCTGGGAGATGCGCCTGCTCAATCTACAGTGACGTCTGGCCCAACGGCGGCGGTCCTGCCTGCACAAATGGATGTGCATGATACCGCCGGGCCAGGGGGTGCGTCTGCAGCCGCTGCGGCAGCCATTGCGGCAGGTGACGGTATTTTGCTTGGCCCCTTAACGGCAGGGGATACCGCAGCAGCAGCCCCAGCAGCCATAAGTGCCAACGTACCCGTTCTGGCGTTTACCAGTGATATCACGCAGGCCAAACCCGGCGTTTGGGTTATGGGCATTACGCCTGAAGATCAGGTGCAGCGCCTGGTGGCTCTGGCCCACAAAACAGGCCGGAGCCGTTTTGCGGCTCTGCTTCCGGATAATCCTCTTGGTCATGCGCTGGGCAACGGGTTACGCGCTGCCTGCCAAGAACAGGGGCTTATTGCGCCAACGGTTATTTACCACACGGGCACCGAGACGAATATCACAGCTATGATGCGCCAGTTAGCGGCGTATGATAGCCGTCTGGCTGACGCAAAAGCCACAACCGATGCTGCAAAGCCTGATACAGACGCGGCCTCCGACAAGGCGTTACCATCCGACCTTGCCGCAGCGCTTAATTCCAACGGTGCAGATGCAGCTTCAGCACCAAAGCTGGGCGCACCGCCATTTGATGCGCTGTTGCTGGGTGACACCGGGTTGGCTTTGAAAAATGTTATATCTGCCTTGAATGACTCCCAAGTCACGTCGGATAAGGTTCGTATTCTTGGCCCAGGCCTATGGGCTGCGTTTGCGACCAAGCTTGGTGCACTGAAGGGCGCTTGGTATGCTGCGCCAGACCCGTCTTCCCGGCAGACATTCGCGACCCAGTTTATGGCGCGTAACCACCACATGCCACGCCCATTGGCCGATTTGTCTTACGATGCCGCCATGGTTGCAAAAACCACAGCGCAAATTGCTCCCTCCGGTTATCCTGTGGACGTGTTGACCCGCCCAGAAGGATTTGCCGGGGTGGACGGGCACTTTACCTTGCAGCCCGATGGGCAGGCACGGCGTGCACTGGGTGTGTTTGAGGTTATTGGCGGTGGAAATAGCGCCAAGCTGATTGCGACCTCCTCATCTCAAGTTGCTGGATGAGGGACAGTGTTTTTAGGGTGCGCATGAAATCGCACCCTAAACGTAAATAATCTTTTTTAGATCAAAGTATGCTGTGTATTTCTAAAAATAAACGAAATAAGCAGCATGCTTGAAGAAAGGCATCTTACCATAAAGCAGTAAGATGCCTTACATGTCTTAGTTATTCAGCGCACTACAAGTAGATGCAACCGGTTTACCTGCCATGACGGCTACGGTGAATGTTGCAGAATCAGGCAAAGAGGCATTGACGGTCTGGCTATGGTCCAGCCCTTTGTAAACATGAGCCTGCACGTTTGAACCCGCTGTACAAGCAGCTTTTACAAGTGCAAATTGAAGGGCAGGCGGAACATCCCTGTCTTCAGACCCTGTGCCGACAAACAGAGGTTGAGCCAGTTTAAGGGTGGGATACCGCATATCCGCAATAGCGGGTGCCATCAGTTTGCTGAATTCGGGCTTGATGGCATTCTGAAAATTCAGCCCCTCATTTCTCACCTGGTCTGTCAGCTGGCTGACGCAGCTTTGTGCCGCTGCGTGATAAGCAGGCATGGCTTTAGCTGTAAACGCATCCTTCGGCGAGAAGGCGGCGTCATGCGCGGCAAGCCCGTTGGCAAGATACAGTGCATACACAATAAGCGGGTTAAAGCCGGTTTCCACCTTGCCATCGGCAGGTGGCTTCAGAAGTGCCGCCATCAAGGCAGGGTCCAGATAGGGAACGCCAGTTGCAACAGTGCCACGGATATCAATATCTGGGGCATATTCTGGCGCGAACGATGCTGACGCGACTGCGGCCCCACCGCCTTGAGACTGCCCGACGATCATGACTTTATTTTTGAGCGGGTAGGAGGAAAGGGCCGCCCGTACGCCATCCAGCACGCTGTAGGCTTCCACGCGCGTATTGAGGTAAGGATGTACGCCTGATGTGCCCAACCCCTGATAGTCTGTGGCTACAATGGCAAAACCACGCTTCATCCAGGCTGAAAGATAAATACGGTTACGCTCTGTATAAGGAGCTAGAGAGGGGGCGCACTGGCTGTTAACTCCCACGGTCCCATGGGCCCACGCCACAATTGGCCAACCGCCTTTTGGTGCTTTTCCTTTGGGTAAAATCACTTCTTCAGTCACCGGAACCAACCCTTTCTGGGTCAGGCCGTCTGTTGAAAGATAGGTGACACGGTAGGCCGCGCCTGCATCTGGCAGGCTAAAAGCAGGTGAGAGTGGTTCAGCACTCACCACATGTCCCGCTGTTTGGCTGGCTGGCGCTGGGTTAGCATGGGCTAACGCTGTTGTGGCCAACAGGGCGATACCAGCGGCACAGTGACGTGTGATTTTTTTGAGTG
The DNA here is from genome assembly GCF_000963925.1 of Acetobacter cibinongensis. GTDB lineage: Bacteria > Pseudomonadota > Alphaproteobacteria > Acetobacterales > Acetobacteraceae > Acetobacter > Acetobacter cibinongensis. Next base: position 31,135 of record NZ_BAMV01000001.1, on the reverse strand, counting down.
AAAAAGAATGCATGCAGATGGTCTCATTTATTCAGGCTTTGTGTCGCGCGTGAAAGCCAACGGAAAGCCAAGTTGCTGAGAGAGAGTTCTAAAAACAAGTAAACCGTATTGGAAATGGTTTTGGGTGTCAAACAGGCATAGTGCCACATAGTAAAAAGTAATTTTTGAAATTGAATGAAGGTTTTGTGAAAAACTGATTTATGCCGCCTTATGCAGGGGGTATATGTTCCGGTGACAGAACCTTTACAGCCCCCCGAATGTTGCCCGCAGCCATACTGCCCGCAAGAAGTGCTGTCTCATCAATATCAAGCAATGGGTTGCGCGCCATATAAAGCAGGGATTCCAGACCCATGGTGAGTGTGGAGGCAGCAATAAAGGTCATGCGGTCGGGAGAAATTGTAGCAACGGGGATGAGCCGTAACAGGTGCTGTTTGAGATTATCCAGCATGTCCCGCGTTTCTTTCATGGTAAACAGGCGGGCACGAATATGATGCTGGTTCAGCTCAAAAAAGCTGGGTGCACCGTTTATGCTTAAAAGTTCACGCAATACTGCCCCATGACTTTTGGTCAGCATGGTTTCAAGGTCATCAGCTTCTGTGCGTGTTTGCAGAACGGTTTGTTTGACGCGTTCTGTCACGCGCACCAGAAGAATATCGAAAATCCGTTCTTTCGTTTTATAGTAATTATAGAAGCTACCGGGTGACACATTGCTAAGAGACACAATGTCCCGCACCGTCGCCGCATCCAACCCCAAAGAAGAGAAAATCTTCCAGGCGGCACTTTCAAAAGCTTCTTCTTTGAAAGACCGTGTCATCTCTCGTTTTTTTGACGCCCGATAAGCCTTGCGTTTTGGGGGAGTGGTGTTGGAAGAGGAGGGTTGGGGCATGCTCAATGGCTTCTGTGCTCCTTTGTTGCCCGCGTAACGATGGTGCGGGCAGAAAAGGGGAAAGGGGAAGTATTTTCTAATACGAATTATGTCATAACGCTACGCGATAAGCCCTTAAAAAATTTATCTCTTCTGTTCTGCGGCAGGCGGGGCGGATGTGCCAGGCATTGCATCGGCATTCCAGCCTCCGCCAAGCGCACGGGCCAGTTGCACGGTTGCCAGAGCGCGTTGTGTCCGGGCGCTGGCCAGATCATCCTGCGCGGCAATTTTCTTCATACGGGTGGTAAGAACATCCTGCATGGTAAAACGCCCACCTTCATAAAGCCCTGTTGCCTGAGATGTAGCTTTGGCTAGGGCAGCAACCTGTGCGGTCAGATGCGTCGTATTCTGGTCCGCACTGAAGCGATTTTCATAAGCGTCTTCAATTTCACTTAAAGCGGTGAGAACGGCCTTGTCATAGCCTGCCACGGCCTGATCCAGTTGGGCATCTGCGGCGTTGATCTGCGCATGGATGCGTCCTGCTGTAAAAAGCGGAAGGTAAGCATTCACGGCCATCAACCCGCCTGAACCAGAAACACCGGGCAGGCCATCAAAACGAAGGCGACCGTCTCCGCCAAAAAACTCCAGCCCAAAGCGCGGCAGCAGGTCTGTCTTGGCGCTGATCAGGCGTTGGAAGTTGGCTTCCAGAATATTCTTTTGCAACCGGATATCTGGTCGCCGCTCCAGCACGGTTGACGGCAGGGCGGCGGTAGGTACGGCAGGCACAGTGTATGGAAAGCCTACAGAGAGCGGCAGTTCAGGGGCCTGCTCCGGCGGGACACCTGCCAGAATAGCAATACGGTGACGGCATGCATCCAGATAAGCGTGCAGCAGAGGTTGCTGCGCCTGCATACTGTCTATTTGCGCCTGAATGGTCTGAATATCAGCCTGAGTTGTCTGACCTGCGTTGAAGCGGGCGGAAGCATAGTGCTTGAGGCTTTGCAGTGTCGTGATTGACTGGTCCAGCAAGGTAAGCCGTTGCTGAAGCCCTCGGGCAGTGAGGTAATTGGCAGCAACATCGGCGGCAATGGCCATATGTGTGCCGTGCAAAATCTCTTCTGTTGCCAAAGACATGTGTTGGGCGGCACGTTTGGTGGCCGTCTTGCCACCCCAGATGTCAGGCTCCCATGCCATGGTCAGGCCTGCAATATGACCATCTGTTGCGGGGTCCTGAATATCGGGTGCAGCCATTTTCAGCAGGGGTGGTACGGGGTGACGCCAGTCCATGCCGCCGCCCATCATGGACCCCATGACACCCACTGTCGGGTAAAGGGCAGACTTCGCTTCCTTTGTATAAGCCCGGGACTCCCGCACACGTGCCTGAGCACTCTTTATGTCGGGGTTGGCGGCCAGTGCCTGCTCAATAAGGTGGGACAGCAGAGGGTCCTGCCACGCAGTCCACCATTTTGTCAGGTCCGTATCAGGAGTTGTTGCTGGAAGAGCCGCAAAATGGCTGGGAACCGTCACGTTTGATGTTGGATGCTGTGTTTTGAAAGGGGAGCAGGCCGCAAGGCTGGCACATACAAGGCTGGACAGCAGCAGGCGGGCGGAATGCACGGGAAAAGAAGGCATCGGCGTTCAGTCCTGACGGGCAAGCATGGAGCGGAAACGAGTAAGCGCCATGGCAAGAAAAAGAGTGGAAGACAAAATAATGGCCAGCAGGGAGGGCCAAATGCTCTCAAGCCCCGCACCGCGATAGAGAATGGACTGCGCAATTTTTACGAACTGCGTGGTCGGGAAAAACCGGACAAGAGACTGGATAAGGTCCGGCATGCTCTCAACCGGGGTTGCTGCGCCAGACAGCAGGTAGGCGACGGCATAGACCGGCACGACCAGAAGCCCGAACTGCGGCATACTGGGGGCAATGGTTGCCAGCATCATGCCAAGGGACGTGACGGAAAACAGATACAGCACCAGACAGCCCGCAAAAAGTAGTTGCGACCCGGCGATAGGCACGCCCAGCCAGAGATGGACGGTGAGCCACAGTGACAGCAGGCTGGCGATGAAAATAACCGCTCCGTTGGCCAGAATTTTACCAATGGCAATCTGGCTGGCAGAAACAGGCAACACCAGCAAATGTTCCATTGTTCCATGCTCGCGTTCACGAATAACCGCAGCTCCGACCAGCACAATTGAAAGAACAGTCGCGTTGGTGACAACCTGCATAACGGAGGTAAACCAGGCTGACTCACTGTTGGGATTGAAGCGGATGCGGCTGTCGATTTCAAACGGCATCAGGCTGGTCATGGAGGGTAAATGAAGTTGAGCCTGGACCTCTGCCAGAAAAATCTGCTGGAGGTACACCGCGCCAAGCCCGGCCTGTGTCATGGCTGTGGCATCAATCAGTTCCTGCACGTCCGGGGTGCGTCCTGCCAGCACGTCCGCTTCAAAACGGGGCGGGATATCGACAACAAAATTGAATGTCCCATCGTCCATACCGGTGCTGGCATGGGCGCGGTCTGTCAGGGTTGGTGGCTTGAAGTAAGGCGGTAGAACCGCAGACCGCAAGTGGCGGGAGAGCGCAGAATGGTCTTCATCAATAAACGCCACGGTTGCGTTTGAGACATCAATTTTCACGCCATGCGCCACTTCAATGATCGCCGCGGAAAAGGAAAACACGATCAGCCCAAGCAGCACGAAGTCGCCCATAAGGCTGTGAAATTCCTTGCGGCACAGTAGGCTGACATTCATAAACCAGCGCAGCATTACGTATCCTGTTTTTTAAGGAAAAGGCGGGCTCCCGTCATGTAGAGAGCCGCAAAGCCAATAAGCGCTGCATACATGCGCCAGAAGGCATTCAGCTCCAGACCCTTTGTAAAACACCCAAGACTGATAAGCTGGAACCATGATGCCGGAAAAAACTGGCTGATCAGGTACGTAACGCCAGACAGGGTAGAGACCGGATACAATAACCCGGAAAAATTGGCGGAGAGGATCAGGCAACTGATAGCCGTGCCAAAAATGGCCGCCACCTGAGAGCTGACGAACGTGGAAATCAGCAGCCCAAACCCTGTGCAGGCAAAAATATACAGCGTGGCCCCAATAGTCAGCGCAATAAACGAGCCTTTGAGAGGAACGCCAAGCAATGTGGTGGAAAGCAGGACAAGTACCAGATACGCCAGCACGGCAAGACCAACATAAGGCAGTTGCTTACCTATGAGATATTGCCCGGAACTGGCCGGGGAGGCGTACAGGTTCATGATGGAGCCAATTTCTTTCTCACGCACCACGCCAAGAGCTGTCAGCATGGTGGGAACCAGAATAAGCGCCAGCATAATGGTGCCCGGTGTCATGGCGTAGATGCTGCGGAATTCCTGATTATAGACAAAGCGCGGTGTAATGCTGACGGGCATAAGGCTTGCCGAAACAGAACGTGGCAGTGTTTTCTGCATTGAGGCGGCGTAGCTGAGCAGCACCGCATCCACATAAGAACGCACATTGGCGCTCAGAAACGGCATGGAGCCATCAATCACCACCCCTAGGCCAGGATGGCGTCCTGCCGCCATGTCGCGCCCAAAATTGGCCGGAATATCCAGACCAAACGCCACTTTGCCCTGTTGAATACGGTTCTCCACGCTCTCCCGGTCTGGGGCATAGGAGACTTCGTGAAAATACCGAGACCCACGGAACTGCTCAACCAATTCACGGCTGGCATGGGTTTGGTCATGGTCCACCACAGTGTAGCGAATGGAGTTAATGTCAAACGACACACTGTAAGCGGAAATGAGCAACAGAATAGCAGGGCCTAGGATGGCAAACATCAGGCGTAGCCGGTCACGGGTAAGCTCAACACCCTCGCGGCGAGCAAAGGCCCAGCAGCGTGAAAACCAGCTTATGAAAGGAGGGATTGTTTTAGTCTCAGCATCCAGTGCTTCTGGTGGTGCAGGCGGAGCGGCTGTAACACCGGCATTGTTGCCCGCAGTTTCCAGGCACTGAATAAACGCGTCTTCCAGCGTGTGCGCACCGGCCTGCTGGGTAATCTCCTCGGGCGTGCCCATTGCCAGCACTTTGCCTTTATCCATAAGGGAAATACGGTCACAGCGTGCTGCTTCATTCATGAAGTGGGTGGAGACAAAAATGGTCACATGCTGGGCGTGGGACAGGTTGGCCAGATGTTTCCAGAACATATCCCGCGCAGCAGGGTCTACACCGGAGGTGGGTTCATCCAGAATAAGGATATCGGGGTTGTTAATGCAGGCCGCGGCAAGCTGTAGCCGCTGGCGATAGCCAAGGGGCAAACCTGTAGGCCGACTGTCCGCTTCCTCTGCCAGCCGGAAGCTTTCCAGCATGGTCGTGACACGCTGTTTGGCTTCTGCTTCCGGCATACGGAAAAGCCGGGCCTGTAGCATGAGGTTCTGGCGTACTGTCAGTTCTTCGTAGAGAGAAAAACCTTGTGACATATAGCCAATGCGCATGCGCGTTGTCATGTCACCTGCCGTGACAGGGTGCCCGAACATTTTTGCTGTGCCACTACTAATATCCAGCAACCCGGTCAGCATTTTCATGGTGGTGGACTTGCCGCACCCGTTCGAGCCAAGAAACCCGAAGATCTCGCCTCTGCGAATGCGGAAGCTCACATTATCTACGGCCTTGAAAGACCCGAATTGCCGGGTCAGATTTTCAGCATCAATGACCGGAGGGCTGCCGTCATCCTGATAAGGCGGAATGGTAAAGCCAGCAATTTCCTGCTGATCTTCCTGCGGCAGCAGGGACGTATAGGCGTCCTCCACGCTGGTCGTGTTGGTCTGGTTCTTGATAGCCTGCGTGGTGTCCGAGGCCAGAATGCGGCCGCCATTCATGGCAACAAGCCATGAAAAGCGCTCAGCCTCATCCATATAGGCGGTTGAGACAATGACGGTCATGGATGGGCGCTCAGCGCGCATCTGGTCAACAAGTGCCCAGAATTGCCTGCGGGATAAGGGGTCCACGCCGGTTGTGGGTTCATCCAGAATAAGCAGGTCCGGATTATGCACGAGGGAGCAGCATAAACTGACTTTCTGCTTCATGCCGCCAGACAGCTTGCCTGCGGGGCGGTCAGGGAAGGGTGCCAGACCTGTTGCATCCAACAAATGCGTAATACGGCTTTCGCGCGTAGCGGCATTCAGGGCAAACAGACGGCCAAAAAAATCAATATTTTCCCGAACAGAAAGCGTGGGGTATAGGTTTTTCCCCAAACCCTGCGGCATGAAGGCCAATCGAGACAGAAAAGCCTCGCGCTCGGGTTTGTTTCTGACATTGACGCCAAGAGTATGGACCTCCCCCTGCTGGAGGTGCCTCACCCCGGCAATAAGGCCCAGCAATGTGGATTTACCAACCCCGTCCGGCCCTACAAATGCAATGGTTTGCCCGGCTGGCAGGCGCAGGGAAATATCGTGCAGAACCTGCTGGCCACCATAGCTGTGGCAGACGCCTTCCAGCCGGATTTCAGAGGCATCAGCGCTCATGCTTAAATGCCATTCTGTTGTGCGGCTGTAGGCCACGCAACGTCCTGCCGTTCACGAATATAGCCGTTGCCAGTCATGCCAGCTTTCAACACGCTGCCCAGACGCTTCTGCTCCGCCGCGGTCACACGCAGTTTGACCCGGTACATCAACTGCTCACGCTCTGTCGCTGTTTCAACATATTTGGGCGTGAACTGGGCCTGCGTATCAATAAAGGACACAGTGGCGGCAACCGGCTGGTCAAGCCCGTCAAACTTGATGCGGGCTTCATCACCAGTTTTCAGGCCACTTATGGCTTTAGTCGGGAAAAACAGGGTCATGTATGGGTCAACAGGGTCCAGCATGGCGTAGACCCGGCCGCCGGGGGCAAGAACGCTGCCAGTCTCCGCCACACGATATTCGATGCGGCCTGCTAAAGGTGCATGAATGGTCATGTCATCCAGTATGGACTGAATTTGCTGCACTTGCGCTGTAGCGCCAGCTTGAGCGTGCTGGGCCTCCTGCACGGCAGCAGTTGTGGCGGCCACGGCAGATTGTGATGTTTCAACCTGTGTGCGGCGCTGCGTAACTTCCATATCGGAAATCAGGTTTTGGCGGCGCATGGTCTGGGCGTGGCGCAGTTCATCCTGTGCCAGCTTGAGGGCCGACTGTCGTGCTGCAAGTTCAGCCTCTGCGCGACGGCCCGTGCTTCCGGCCCGGTCCAGTTGTGCTTGCGCCTGCGCAAGCTGGGCCAGCACTGTGCCTGTATCTTCCTGCGCCAGCACCTGACCCGCAGCAACAGTGTCACCTTCGTGTGCTGTCAGGCTGATAATACGGCCAGGATACTTTACGGCTACATCCACCCGCGTGAACTCAAGGCGGCCATTACCGTAAATGATGCCATCAGGAATGCGGTTTGCTTCCTGCTGGTGGTGCCACGCATAAGCGCCCCCAATGAGAACAAGGGCAGAGGCGGCAATAAGCGTTATTTTAGCAGGAGCTTTCACAATAAACCTTGCGTGGCAAAAAACAGATGAGGAACGAGGGGAAGGGGTTTGACGTGAAGATCAAACTATCTATAATTTATGACGAAAACGTCAAGTTATTATTTTGGAATTTAAACCGAAATAGAGAACCAAATAAGTCCTAATTAAAATCAAATTGTTTTTCTTGGTTGTAAGTAAATTCATATTTTACAAAATAATATTGTCACAAAAAACAATCAAATTTAACCCAATTAAAATTGACAACGTGTTCGTTTTTTATATCCTTGGCAGCAATTTGTTAACGACGCCTGCGTGCGGGCCATGCACCTGTTTTTTTGGTGGGTGCATCATGCCACGCATCCAACGGGAGAGCGCATAATGTCTCTAAAACTTCATGACATGACGCAGAGTATGCAGGATACGGTCAGGAAGGGGGTTGGTAGTTACCGGTGGCAGAGGCCTGTATATGAAAGCTTTTTACCGCCCTGTAATCAGGCCTGCCCCGCAGGGGAGGACATTCAGGGGTGGCTATCTCACGCGCAGGCAGGGGATTATGAGGCTGCGTGGCGTGCGCTTGTGGTTAATAACCCCATGCCAGCAGTGCACGGTCGTGCCTGTTACCACCCTTGTGAGAGCGGATGTAACCGCAGCGGGTTGGATGATGCCGTTTCAATTCATGCAATAGAGCGCTTTCTGGGGGACGAAGCCCTAAAACAGAACTGGCAGTTTGAAGTGGCGCCGCCTACAGGCAAGAAGGTGCTGGTAGTTGGGGCCGGGCCCGCCGGGCTTTCCTGTGCCTATCATCTGGCGCGCCGGGGTCATGCTGTGGAAGTGCGGGATGCAGCACCAGAACCCGGCGGCATGATGATGCATGGTATACCGGCGTATCGTCTGCCCCGTGGCCCCCTTCAGCAGGAAATAGACCGTATTGCCGCCATGCCGGGTGTAACACTCCGTTGTGGTGTAACAGTGCAGGATGTCAAGCAGGCCAAAGAAGACGGTGGCTTTGATGCCGTGTTCGTGGCTGTAGGAGCGCAGGTTGCCAACCACCTGGCTATCCCTACGCAGGACGGAAAAAAGCTGGTGGACTCTGTCAGTCTTCTGGATGAGGTCAGCCACGGAAAGCGGCCGGAGCTAGGCAAGGTTGTGGCCGTTGTGGGCGGCGGTAACGTGGCAATGGACGCAGCCAGAACGGCCGAGCGCCTTGGTGCGAGCGATGTTGTGGTGGTGTTCCGGTAGACCGGGACCACATGGAAGCACTCCCCGCCGAGGCAGAGGAAGCATTTGCAGAAGGCGTGAAAATACGCTGGCTCAGCGTGGTGGATCACTTTGGTGCTGACGGCCTGATTGTTGAAAAAGTCACCATGAACCCGGATGGGAGTGTTACCCCCACAGGTGAGACCACTCAACTGGCCGCAGATAGTGTCTTGATGGCGGTTGGGCAGCATAGTGACCTCGCTTTGGTTGGTAATACGCCCTCCATTATCGTTAACAAAGATGCGACCCTTGCTGTGGATGCCCTAACCCTGATGACGGGTGAGCCGGGTATTTTTGCAGGAGGAGACTGCATAGGCGGTGCCCGCACCATGACAGCCGGCACGGGGCACGGGAAACGCGCAGCCGCTGCTATTGATGCTTATCTTGCTGGCAAGACCTATGAACACCCACCTACTCCTGCTGTTGTGGGGCTGGAGATGCTGCATCTGCCCGACTACCGCAACGCAGCACAAAGCCAGCAAGCGGAGGTTCCATCTGGGCAGCGTGTGGGGTTTGAGGAGGTTACAGCGGGCCTGAGCGCACAGCAGGCGCGGTACGAGGCTGGGCGCTGTCTTTCCTGCGGTAATTGCTACGAATGTGACAACTGTTTTGCAGCATGCCCTGAGCAAGCCATCAGCCGTCTTGGTCGTGGTAAGGGATACAGTGTTTCTCTGGACCTGTGTTCCGGTTGCGCTGTGTGTGCCGCCCAGTGCCCATGCCATGCCATAGAAATGCACCCCGAGCCTCAGGAAAACACTGCCCCGACTGGGAGCTTGGGTGAACCTGTAGCGCCAGCAGCCTTCACAGTGCGTGCGTAAGAGGGAATGGAAATATGACCGAACAAACCGTAACACTCGACGGCAATACGGCCGTTGCGCACATTGCCTACCGCGTGAACGAGGTCTGTGCAATTTATCCCATTACGCCGTCATCCTCTATGGCTGAGCTGGCAGATGCATGGTCAGACCAGGGTGTTAAAAACATCTGGGGCGATATTCCTGTTGTGCAGGAAATGCAGGCCGAAGGTGGGGCTGCGGGCTGTGTTCACGGCTCCCTGCAAACGGGCGCGCTCACCACAACATTCACGGCATCGCAGGGGCTTATGCTCATGCTGCCAAATATGTTCAAAATTGCAGGTGAGCTCACCTCTACCGTATTTTACGTCGCAGCACGTGCGCTGGCTGCTGGAGCTTCCTCCATTTTTGGTGACCATCAGGACATCATGGCAGCGCGCACAACCGGCTTTGCCATTCTGGGTGCCGGTTCCGTGCAGGAAGGGCATGATCTGGCGCTTGTTGCACAAGCCGCTACGCTGGCGGCGCGGGTACCCTTTATTCATTATACGGACGGTTTCCGAACATCCCACGAATATAACGGACTGTTTATGGTGCCGGATGAAACCATCCGCGCCATGATAGATGATCGGCTGGTACAGGCGCACCGGCAGCGGGCCCTAAGTCCCGAGAACCCGTTTATTCGCGGTACGTGGCAGAACCCAGATACCTATTTTCAAAGCCGTGAGGCCGTTAATCCGTTTTACGCACGCGTGCCAGATGCGGTGCAGGACGCTATGGACCGTTTTGCTGCGCTGACAGGCAGACATTACGGCCTGTTCCAGTATGACGGCGCGCCGGACGCTGAGCGGGTTATCATCAGTATGGACTCTGGCTCTCATGTTGTGCGGGATACGGCTAAATGGCTATGCGCACAGGGGCAAAAAGTTGGGGCTTTGCAGGTGCGGTTGTTCCGCCCTTTTTCTGCCAAACATTTTCTGGCAGCGTTGCCCAAAAGCGTTAAACAGATAGCAGTGCTGGACCGCACCAAAGAGCCCGGCGCTCCCATGGAGCCGCTGCATGCTGATTGTGTCAGTGTGCTTGCCGAAGCCGTGGCGGATGGGCAGTTTGAGCACATGCCGCGTGTTATCGGTGGCCGGTATGGGTTGTCTTCACGGGACTTTAACCCGGGTATGGCGCGTGCCGTTTTTGATGAACTGGCCAAACCCGCGCCCAAAAACCACTTCACCATTGGTATTATTGACGACGTTGGGCACACCAACCTGACCTATGATGAGGGCTTTGATATTGAGCCCGAGGGCACGGTGCGTTGCCTGTTCTACGGTCTGGGCGCAGACGGTACGGTGGGAGCCAACAAGAATAGTGTTAAAATCCTGAGCGAAAAACCGGGATGGTATGCGCAGGCTTATTTTGATTATGACTCCCATAAATCCGGCGGTGAAACGGCGTCACATGTCAGGTTCGGCAAACAACCCATCAATGCGCCATATCTTATCCGCCATGCCGATTTTGTAGCCTGCCACAAGTTTGACTTCCTGTTCCGCCGAGATGTTCTGGCTGCTGCAAACGATGGCGCACCGTTTTTGTTGAATAGTCCTTACGGGCCAGAGGATGTCTGGGATCATTTGCCGCGCAAGGTGCAGGACCAAATAGTTCAGAAAAAGCTGAAGTTTTTTGTTATCAACGCCTCGGAAGTAGCCTTGAATTTGGGGCTGGGGCCGCGTGTTAATACCATTCTGCAAACATGCTTCTTCCATCTTTCCAATGTTTTGCCGCAGGATGAGGCAACAGCAGAAATCAAGAAGGCCATTCAGCATAGTTATGGTGCCAAGGGCGATGCCGTTGTGCAACTGAACTTCAAGGCGGTAGATGCTGCGCTTGCGGCCCTGCATGAGGTTAAGGTGCCGCAACAGGCCGAAGGCACACTGGCTATGCCGCCGCTTGTGCCAGCAGAGGCTCCCAAATTTGTGCAGCAGATCACACGCGAGATTATGGCCGGGCGAGGGGAGGCTATTCCCGTAAGTCACATGCCGGTAGACGGCACATTCCTGGGCGGCACAACACAGTATGAAAAACGCAATATTGCGGTTGAAGTGCCGGTGTGGGACGCTGATGCCTGCCTGCAATGTGGCCAGTGCAGCATTGTCTGTCCGCACAGTGTTATCCGCGCCAAAATGTATGAGCAAAAGGACCTTGAAGGCGCACCAGAAGCCTTCAAATCAGCACCCATCAACGCACGCGGCTACCCTGACTCACGGTTTACGCTTCAGTTCTATGTAGAGGACTGCACAGGGTGCGGGGTCTGTGTCGAAAACTGTCCCGCCATTGTGCCGGAGACTGAGAAACGCGCCATCAATATGGGCGAAAAGCTGCCCATTCTGGAGCAGGAGCGCAAGAATATAGCGTTCTTTGAAAAACTGCCTGATATGGACCGCACGACAATTAATGAAGCCAATGTGCGGGGCATACAGTTTCTTGAGCCATTGTTTGAGTTCAGTGGTGCCTGTGCCGGGTGTGGCGAGGCACCGTACCTCAAGCTGGTGTCTCAGCTTTTTGGTGACCGTCTGCAAATTGCAAATGCAACCGGGTGTTCTGCTATTTTCGCAGGGAACACACCAGCCCATGCGTGGAAGTCCAACGCTGAAGGGCGCGGTGTTGCGTGGTCTAACTCTTTGTTTGAAGACAATGCCGAGTTCGGGCTTGGTTTCCGTATTGCCGCGGATAAACAGACGGCCTTGGCAAGGATGCTACTGGAAAAACAGGCGGCAGCCATTGGGCAGGACCTCACCAAAGCCTTGCTAGGCGCCACCATGCATACGGAATATGACTTTGTGCAGCAGCGTAACCGTGTAGCGGCGCTGAAAAAGAAGCTTGAGAGCATGGAAAGTCCGGATGCTATCATGCTGCATTCCGTGGCTGACTTCCTCATCCGCCGTTCTATCTGGATTATCGGGGGTGATGGCTGGGCGTACGATATTGACTCCGGCGGGTTGGACCATGTTCTGGCGCAGGGCCGCAACGTCAATGTGCTGGTGCTGGATACAGAGGTTTATTCCAACACGGGTGGTCAATCTTCAAAAGCCACACCGCTTGGTGCCTCCGCAAAATTTGCGGCAGCGGGCAAGCGTGCACCGCGTAAGGATCTGGCATTACAGGCTATTTCTTACGGAAATGTGTATGTGGCGCAGATAGCGTTGGGCGCAAACCCCGAACAAGCGGTTATTGCCATGCGGGAAGCCGAGGCGTACGAGGGGCCGTCCATCATTCTCGCATATTCGCAGTGTATTGCACATGGTATTGATATGCGTACAGGTATGAAGCAGCAGGCCCGTGCCGTTGCATCGGGCTACTGGCCCTTGTTCCGGTTTGACCCCACCATGCGGAAGGAGGGGCTAAACCCGTTCCGGCTGGACTCAACACGGCCACGTATTCCTTTGGAAGACTACGCTTACCGTGAACTGCGCTACAAAACGCTTGTCCGCTCTCACCCTGATGCTGCGGCCCACATGCTGCATCAGGCACAGGCTGCTCTGAACGAGAAATATCGTATTTACGAAGACATGGCCGCCCGGGATGGCAGCCGCTTCCTGCCGCACTGGGAAGATGTGGGTTGAGAGAAGGGGGCTTTACAATGCTGGATCTGACAACTCGTTATATGGGGTTGGCGCTTAAAAACCCAGTCGTGGCCTCAGCGTCTCCGCTCACAGCAGAGCTTGAGTCCATCTTGCGCGTGGCAGATGCCGGGGCATCTGCGATCGTGATGGCCTCGCTGTTTGAGGAGGATATTGCTGCGCAGGAGGTGCATGAAGCCAGCCTGATGAGTATGGGGGAAAACAGTCACCCTGAAGCAACGGAGTATTTTCCGTCTTTTGCTGTGGCGTCCCCTCTGGAAGGCCGCCTGAACACCCTGCGCCGGGCTGCTGACCGTGCTGGAGTACCAATTATTGCCAGCCTGAATGGGAGCACACAGGCGGGATGGGTTCATTTTGCCCGCCAGCTTGAGCAGGCGGGAGCTGCCGCAATAGAGTTGAATATCTGGCATGTCCCAACTGATCCTGACGAGACAGGAGCGGATGTGGAAGCACGGCTGGTTGGTATTTTAAAGGCGGTCAAGGCGGACGTGACTATTCCGGTCAGTGTAAAACTACCGCCTTTCTGGAGTGCTCCGGGCAATGTAGCCAAGCAGCTTGTGCAGGCTGGGGCTGACGGCCTCGTCTTGTTCAATCGGTTTTATGAACCAGAACTGGATATCCGGGCGCAAACTTTGGATAGTCATGTGCCCTTGAGCAACAGCGATGATCTGCGGCTGCCGCTTGTCTGGACAGGGCTGCTTTCACGCCGGTTAGACACCAGCTTTGCCGTGTCCGGTGGTGTGACGTCGGGGGATGATGTTGTTCGCTGCCTGCTGGCTGGTGCTGACGTTGCTATGGTGACTTCGGCGTTATTGCGGAACGGGCCGGATTTTATCAAAACCATGCTTGTGGCAGTGCAGGAGTGGATGACGGCACAAAAATTGGAGAGTGTGCAGGACTTTAAAGGACACTCTGCTGCGCACGGCACAGCGCAAGCGGCGGAGAAGTTCCTGCGCCAGCAGTATCGGCGCATTATCTCCCCCACACCGTCACTTAACCGGTGATGCCGGAAGAAAGAAGGATCTGACCTCTCATGACTTCAGCAGTAACCGGGCAAAGTGCCGCGCAGTTTGTGCATGATATTGCCGACATGCCAGCACCCCAAACCTCCAAAAGCCATCAGGCATTTGAAAACCTGATTCAACACGCCATCCAACACCCTGATGCAGTACCCATGGGAATTGTCTGGCCCTGTGAACAGCACGCGCTGGAAGGGGCTCTGGACGCAGCCCGACAAACCATTATTGAGCCTGTTCTTATTGGCGACAAACAGACCATTATGCGTGTGGCGGAGCAAAGCAATCTGGATATTACGGGTGTTGCTTTGATTGATGTGCCAACACCGGAGGACGCCGCCGCGCAGGCGGTAGCACTGGTCAAAGCTGGCAAGATTCATGCCCTTATGAAGGGAAGTCTGCACACGGACATCTTGATGCATGCCGTTGTTGCAGCAGACAACGGGTTACGTACAGCACGCCGCATTAGTCATGTTTTTCTTCTGGCTATGCCGACTTACGATAACATTGTGTTTGTAACGGACGCAGCCATCAATATTTTCCCCGACCTAAGTGTAAAGCGCGATATTGTGCAGAACGCGATAGATCTGCATCACGGCCTAGGGTTGGGCACGCCGCGTGTTGCCCTGCTTTCTGCCGTGGAAACAGTTAACCCAAAAATTCCCGGCACCATTGATGCTGCGTGCTTATGCAAAATGGCGGATCGTGGCCAGATACAGGGCGGTGTGCTGGATGGCCCTCTGGCAATGGATAATGCCGTTAACCAGGAAGCTGCACAGATAAAAGGGATTAACTCTCCTGTTGCGGGTAGGGCGCAAATTCTCGTGACCCCAGACCTTGAGGCCGGGAACATGCTTGCCAAAAACATGATCTTTCTATCACAGGCAGAGTCCGCCGGTATTGTGTTGGGGGCGAGTGTGCCCATTCTGCTGACAAGCCGAGCAGATAGCGTGCAGGCGCGTCTTGCTTCTGCTGCGGTAGGGGCAGTGTATGCTCGTTATGTGCAAGGTGCTGCTAGCGGCGCAAAAGCGTAATAGGCCACGTAATAAAGACTTAAACATTCAAAAGGGGTGAAAAAAAATACCCCACTGAACGCCAGAGCAGGAAAGTGCAACACGCAATGCAGGACGTTATTGTTGTTTTTAACAGCGGGTCTTCCAGCCTGAAATTTACGGTTTTCAGGTCTGATAACGGCCATGCGGGACAACGCGTGTTGAAAGGTGAAATTGAGCAAAACCCGCAGGGAGCTAAATTTGTCGCCAAAGACCATGCTGGGACTATAGTCGCGCAGGAAAACTGGTCTGAAACAGGGTTGGATATTTACGACCATCTGTTTCGTTGGTTTGGTAGTTTTTCCCGCCAGACCAGAGTTGTGGCAGTTGGGCACCGTATTGTCCATGGTGGGTCAGAATTTCTGAAGCCTGTTCTTATTACCGCGGATGTTCTGGAAAAACTTGATCAACTCACGCCATTTGACCCCCTGCACCAGCAGGCAACCTTGGCACCCGCCAAGGCTATTGCGGGCAAGCGGCCAGACATACAACAGGTGGCGTGTTTTGATACAACATTCCACAGCACAATCCCAACAATGGCGCGGCTGCTACCATTGCCACGGCGGTATGCGGAGCGTGGGGTAAAGCGTTATGGCTTTCATGGTATTTCTTACAGCTACATTTCAGGCAGGCTGGCAGAAATTGATCCTGCCTTGGCACGGGGACGCACCATCATTGCACATTTGGGCAGTGGTGCCAGTCTATGTGCTTTAAAGGACGGAAAAAGCATTGAAACTACAATGGGTTTTTCGGCCCTTGATGGGCTGATGATGGGCACACGTTGCGGCGCCATTGACCCCGGCGCTTTGCTTTACATGGTGCAGGAGGAAAAGGCAGACTGGCAGGGGTTGGTTAACACGCTTTATCATCACTCTGGTCTGCTGGGTGTGTCTGGCGTGTCTTCTGACATGCGCGTGTTACGGGATGCACTGGCGCAAGGCAGTCAACCTGAACAGGCGGAGCACATAGCGCAAGCACTCCAATTGTTTGTGTACCGTATTATACAGGAAATAGGCGCTCTTACCGCAGTTATGGGCGGACTGGATGGAATAGTTTTTACAGCCGGTATTGGTGAGCATGATGCCGTATTACGGCGGGAGGTCTGTCAGGCCCTGGCATGGGCTGGTGTAAAGCTGGATGACACAGCAAATGCGCAGCATGCAGCAGTTATCAGCGCCACGGAAAGTAGCATAACTCTCCGGGTTGAGCCGACAGATGAGGGGCTGGAAATTTATAAAAATGTAGTTGAGATAATACGATAAACTAGAAAACGTATAATTTTGAAAAAGCAGGAGGACGGAAATTCGGCCTCCTGCATGTTTGTTGATACGTCAGAAATCGGCCTGTGCGCTTATGGAAAACGAGCGTGGAGCTCCTAAAAGGAGTTGGCCGGAATATCCTGTATCCGCCCATTGAATGAAGCGTTTATTGCCAATGTTATCAATGCGGCCATAGACAGTAATACCTTTATAAGCATGCCAGCCTGCAAAAACATTAACCAGTGCATAGTCTTTTAAGGTAAGCGTGTTGGCGTAGTCTCCCTTTCGGGCTGAAACATACCGTAGCCCTGCGCCCAGATCGAGCGGCAGGTCATACACGCGGGACCAGATGCCCCACATATTGGCGGTAATGGCTGGAACATTTGGCACCTGATTGCCGGAAGCATCGACAGATGCACTTGGGTGGAATGACCCATACCGGGAATAGGTATAGCCAACATTTCCAGACAGGCTGAAGTGACGGGTGACAGCAAGGTCGCCCTGCCATTCCAGGCCTCTGGATTTTTGCACACCTGCTGTCGCAACCGTATCCGGCCCGGTGGTCACGAGCACGCGTGTGCGGCGGATATCGTAAAAAGCAAGAGTTGTTGTAAAGCGGCCCTGCCAGAGGTTCGCCTTTACGCCAATTTCCCCTTGGCGGGCACGGCTCAGGCGGGAAAACTGGCCTTTATTGGCCAGAAAAAGGTTAGAGCCCGGCGGGTCTTCACCAGTTGTGTAAACACCATAAAGGCTGACATTTTTTGTCAGATCATAAACGGGACCAATACGAAAATTGTTGGGGTTGTAGTGCCCTTTAAAACTTGACCCTGAGGCGAACTGACCATTCTGGTTATAATTCTGCCGGTCCAGAGAAAGCCAGTCATAGCGGAAGCCGCCTACTACCCGCAGGTTGTCCCGTATGGTGGCAACATCTTCCAAAAAAAGACCGGCCTGTACCATGGTTGTAGGAGATTTTTTGAAAGGGTATTCCCCGGCAAAAGACCCGAGTTCTGTTTGTTCCGGGCTCGCTAGAGAAACGCTGTCAGCATATCCAGCATCAGGGAAGCCCCGGTTGCGGATAAAACGCAGATAATAGGTATCTCCTCCTGCAACAAGCCGGTTGCTTATACCCAATACTGAGAAATCAAAGCGGGAATAGAGTGTGTCTCCAACCTGATGCTGGTTTTGGTAAACATAAAACCTGTCACGCGCTATACGGCCGGGGCTAATTGGTGTGCCTGCGGCATCAATAGCGCCAGACTTACTGATGTAACTGAGGCTTTCCGCATTATTCCAGCGGCGTTTGGAATAAATGAAATAGCTGGTGTTGTGGAGCAGTACGTGGTCTGAAACATGCCAGTCCAGATGCAGGGTAGGGGTGGCATTGACGGAGCCAGCTTTGCCATCACGCACGTTATAATAACGCCATAAGGAAGCACGCGTAATCCCTAGCCCCTTGGTGGAGCTCAAAAGCCCGCCAACACGCCCCCCTGTTTGTGAGAGATCAACCAAAGGTGTGCCGTAATAGGTGGAGAGCCTGTCCGTCAGATAATCCATACTGAGGTGTGCCGTAAATTTTTCCGATGGCTTCCAGAGCAGTGTTGTCGTCAGGTCGTTGGAGTGTGGGTCTGCCCCTTTGACAAAACCATCGGATGAGGTGCGGCTGAAATCTGCCCGTATAGCCAGTGTTTGTGTAATGGGCACAGAGCC
Organism: Acetobacter cibinongensis; assembly: GCF_000963925.1. Lineage (GTDB taxonomy): Bacteria > Pseudomonadota > Alphaproteobacteria > Acetobacterales > Acetobacteraceae > Acetobacter > Acetobacter cibinongensis. The sequence goes on along the minus strand of NZ_BAMV01000001.1, from coordinate 13,084 downwards.
GCCAACACCAGCATTCCAGGTGTTGAAACTTCCATAGGATACCAGAGCATTGGCATGTGGCCCATCAAACCGCGGGTCACGGGTGCGCATATCCACCGTGCCGCCTACCGCACCCTGACCATATAACACGGAGGCGGGGCCTTTGAGGATTTGCACGCTTTCAAGGTTGAAGGTGTTTTGAGGGCGGTTAACCATGGTGGTTGGCCCAAAATAGACACCATCCCGCAACGTCAGGATCTGGTTGCCAGTAAAACCGCGCATCATAAGCTGTGCCGGGCTACCTGGACCACCGCCGGAGGAAACGCCCGGTGCGCTATCTGCTGCATTTTCGGCCTGCGCATAACCACGCTGCATCATAAGGTCATGCTGCACAACATTAATGGTTGCGGGATTATGCTGTACGGACAGCCCCAGTTTTCCACCAATGGCGGGAGCCATTTTAAGGGGTGCTGTGGCACCATAGGCAGTAATATATTCCGGCTTTGCCTCTGCTTTGCTGGCGCGTGGTGCAACGGGTGCTTTGCGGGGGGAAGAAACAGGCTGTGTGTCAGTGGCCATGGCGTAACCTGCTGGTAAACAGGTCAGGCACACTAAAGCCAGACTGTGGGCGGGATAAAAAATGCGCACGCGTATGCTCCAAACAAAGCGTCACCATGGTGGAGGCCTGCGCGCGAAGCAAAACCTCGCCACCATATCACCCCGTATGGTTGCGTCCGTCCGTGACTTTCAGGCAATGGCAGGTCTCCTGGCTTGCTGGTCATCGGTTTTTGGCCGCCTTCCCACTCCCTTTTGCAGGGGGGCAGTGGCGTTATGGCCAAAAGCCTCTCAGCTTACAGTTGCGGGGGCAGCACCGGCTTTTACCGGTTTCCCTCTTAGCCCTCAGCCATGCAGATGCAGCCTGCGGGAGCCATAGCTGCGGCAGCGTAGACACGGTATGGCAAAGTCTGTCAATGCCATAAGGCGACAGTATGATGTTTGAGAAATCTTGCTGTTATAGGAACCGATATGCCAAGGACACTCCGTGCTGGAAGGCGAAGAGTGCCGCAATGATTTGCATGTCAGGAGTTTGTTGATCATCGTCATGCCAAGCACCGGGCAGGTGAGGCAAGAACTATGCGGGTATTAAGTATGTGTCCTGGTAAAGCTATTGGTGGGTGTATAGCCGTGCAACAAGCAATCGCATTACAGGATCTAAGGGCATCTACCGGGGCCATGGCGCTAAATACTCCTCAAACATGACCAGAAAAACTCTTCTGCGCACGCTGTATCTGGTGCATCGGTGGCTGGGTATCTCGCTCTGTCTGCTTATGAGCAGTTGGTGTGCCTCTGGTCTGGTCATGCTGTGGCATACATGGCCCAGACCAGATGAAAACGGCCAGCAGCGGGCACACTCTGTTCTGGTATGGCCAGACCGCGTGCCGGTTCTGCCCGCAGCATTTTACACAACGCGGTTCCAGTCTTTTCGTATCGGGATGATAGGGCAGGTGCCTGTTTTAACCCTCTACGCGCAAGATGGGGCAGTTACAGCCGTAGATTTGAGGACGGGGCACACCGGTGCCGTAAATGATGTTGAAAGCGGCATAAATGCAGGCCGCTATGTGCAGGCATTAGGCGGGCAGGGCGCTCCCCAGTTTGATGGTCTGACCACAGATGACCAGTGGGTGTTGAATACTCACGGGCGCGCAGAAGGTTTTGCCCGGTTCCGGTTTCAGAACGCTGCTCATGACGTTGTTTATGTCTCCCGTTTTACCGGAGATGTTGTGCAGGCCACAACCGAGCAGTCACGGTTCTGGGCATGGATTGGGGCTATTCCGCATTGGCTCTATCCTGCTGTGTTGCGCAAGCATCCGTTCGTGTGGCAGGAGGTTGTTATTGTGCTGTCGGGTGCCGGTGTGTTTCTGACAGTAACGGGCCTGTGGGTCGGCGTACTAAGAGTGCGGGGCAGATGGCCGTTCAGCCCGTATAGGCGCTGGCATTTTGTGCATCATGTAAGCGGCACCGTGTTTGGTAGTCTGGCTTTGGTGTGGATTACGACCGGTCTGTTGACCATGAACCCAGCAGGGGTTTTTCAAAGTGACCCTGAGAAGATCAAGCCGGTTAGGATAACCGGGACCGTATTGGGGCAGGATCTGGTGCCAGTGTTGCGCCAGATTATTGAAATAGCGCCGCCTGAATGGCGCAGCGTGCACAGTGTTCTTGTCGGTCGGAAGATTTTTTTGTCCGTAATGAAGGCGGACGGGCATTGGGTGCGTTTGGATAAAGCCTTACAGCCAAGCTCCTTGAGGCTGACCGATATGGAGCGGGGCCTGCAAGAGTTTGGGCTTATGGCACCCACCCAAAAGCTGACATTTTTGACGAAGGCCGACGCGTATTACTTCAACAAAGACACGCGCACACGGCATTTTCCTGTTTTGCGGGGAATAGCCCGTGATGGCACCTATTTTTATCTGAATGCCGAAACAGGAGAAGTTGAGGTTCTTATAGATTCCTCCGCGCAGCGTTCACGCTGGTTCGTCTATGGCCTTCACGATATGGATTTTTGGGCATGGCTTCGCCATCCGCTGGCACGGTGGAGTGTCGTGGCACCGCTGCTCTGTGGTGTGCTGGCCATTTTTTTATCTGCCGTTATGATCAGCGTTCACAGGCTCAGGCGGCATAGGCAATCCTCTGCTGTGCAGAGAGTAAAGCAAGGATAGGCCGTGTTTCTCAGGCAGTTAACGTATTTGATAGCACTGGACCGCTTTCGGCATTTCTCTCGTGCAGCGGAAAGTTGCGGTGTATCCCAACCAGCACTTTCTGCGGGTATCAGGCAGCTTGAAACAGAACTTGGCATTACCATCATTCAACGTAACCGGCGTTTTTACGGTCTGACGGCAGAGGGCGAGCGCGTGCTGAGCTGGGCTCGCCAGACCGTTGCCGCTCTGGATGGGTTACGGCAGGAAGCGGCTTTTGCTCAGGATGTTGCCGGTGGGTCAATTGCCATTGGGGTTATGCCACCAGCCATATTGGTTATCCCCACTCTGCTGGAAAGCTTTCGGGCTGCTGTTCCGGCGCTTCATGTTGAGGTTAAGGTTTATTCCAGCAACGAGATTGTGCAGTTGCTGCGGGAACATACGCTGCAACTTGGTTTGATGTATCTTGATCAGGTGCCAGCCGATGGGCCGTTTGAAAAACATGCGCTTTATGCGGAGGAGCATGTTCTGGTTGCCGCAAAATCAATGTCTTTGCCTGCGGGGCGGGTGTTTAACTGGAAAGATATAGAAAACGTTCCTCTGTGCCTGCTCAGCCGGAATATGCGTAGCCGGCAACTTGTTGATGATGGGTTCAGGCAGGCGGGAGTTCTTCCCAACATACTTTTGGAAACGGATACGCTTGAACTCCTGCATGCGGAAATTCTTAAAGGGCAAATAGCCAGCATTCTGCCCGTTGCGGCCTTACCGGAAAGAACTGGCAGGGAAAGCCTGCAAACCCGCCGCATGGCAGGTTTTGTCTCACCGGATGTAGGGGTTGTGCGGCTTAGCCAACCCAATAGCACTGCCCTGCTGGAACGACTGTGGGGGGTAACACAAAGCTTGGAACTGGCAGATATTTATGGTGCTGCCACTGCATCATAATCTGTGTTTATGATGTTATTATAACAAACGCTTGGACGCCTAAGTCGCCTTTTTGCATGGTCTGCCGCTACAGGCGCAGGGGGTAAGCGTTATCATGAGCAGAACACGGCAGCAGGCAGGGCAAAGCGGTGCTGTTGCGTACGCGGGCTTACTGTCATGGTTTGCGCCATCTTGGTTCCATAGCCGCCCCAAACCGTGGCGGGACAAGCTAAAATGGTTAATACAGCCATCTTTGGCTGATCTGGCATTTGCTGTACGCTCCGCTTTTGCTGCCGGCCTGTCTCTTCTCATTGCTATGTGGATGGAGTTGGACAGCCCGCAGTGGGCCCCCCTCAGTGTGTGGGTGGTGGCCCAGTCTTCCCGCGGGGAAAGTCTTTCAAAAGCGCGGTGGCGCATTATTGGCACTGTTGTCGGGTGTTGCGTAGGGGTAGCACTTATTGCGGCTTTCCCGCAGGAGACGGCCCTATTTTTTGGTGCGCTGGCGCTTTGGGTCGGCCTGTGCTGTGGCCTTGCGACTTTTCTGGAAAGCTACCGTGCTTACGGCCTTGTTTTGACGGGCTTTACCTCGGCTATTGTAGCAACGGGCGCTATTTCTGAGCCTGATCATGTGTTCGATATCGCCATAGCGCGTGGCTCGTACATTATTCTTGGGGTCGTGTGTGAGGCGGCTTTAGCTATTCTGTGCACGCCCTCTCTGCGGGAGCAGGCCAAGCGCAATCTCCGGCAACGCCTGAACGGTGCCCTGCAGGCTGTTACCTCCATGGTGACAGACATGCTGGATGGAAAAGCGACCCCCCAGACGCAGGCACAGGTGTTGACGACCCTTGTTACGGCCAACAGCCGTATTGAGTTTGATGCATTGGAACTGGGGCCGCATACCCACGCGGGAGATCACGCTAAAGCCGCCCTGTCTCATCTTATGGTCATGCTGGCCAGAGCGCGGGGCATTGCTCTGTTAGCCCGCCAGCAGCCCGCCGGTGTAGCGCAGGACAATGTTTTCCCTACGGCATTGAAGAGTGATTACACGTCGGCCTGCTATCATATTCAGGCGAGCGAAACCCCTCAAAAGAATGACCGCTTCCGCTTTAAAATGACGTCCAGACGACATGCGCGGGAGGCCCTTGAAAACGGTATTCGCTCTGCTACGGGCATTACTGCTGCATGGTTGGTGTGGGACGTTACAGCGTGGCCTTCCGGTGCGGCTTTTATCTCTTTTGTCGCACTCGTATATGGTCTGCTTGCTACCAGAGAGAACCCTATTCTGGCGTCCAGCGCATTCTTCAAAGGGGCGGTGTGGTGTGCTCTGGCTGCCGGCCTGTACGCCTTTATGGTGATGCCACTTGTCACAACCCCGGAAATGCTCCTGCTAGCGCTTATGGTTCCCATGACCATTGGCGGGCTTGCGGCGCGTCATGCTAATACGGCGGGCTATGCGTTTTCTTTCAACATGTTTCTGCCGGTTCTGCTGGGGCCATCCAATACCGGACGGTATGATGAACAGTCTTTCCTTAACGGGGCTCTGGCCTTTTTATTTGCAGTTCTGTTTGTCGGGTGGACGTACCGCGCAATTCTGCCGTTTCATATTGATTCACACATGCGGCGTACGCGGGCATGGCGTAACCAGAGCCTCAAGCATCTGGCTGAGAAAAATGACCACACAACCATGCAGCAATGGCTATCCGGCAGTGCCGATAGTCTTGTGAGAATTTTGCGCAATGCACAGGGCGTTCCAGAGCCCATGCGGCTGGCCTACATGCAGGAGCAACTCCAGACCATGAGCCTTGGGATGGGGGTGGTGCTTGTGCGAGATGCGGCGCAAGACCCAGTTATACCCGTTACTGCCCGTCGTGGTTTACGCGTGTTTTTGCGCAAATGGAGCCAGCAGGGCATGAGCACATTACGCTGGAGCCCTATGGTGGATCACTGGCTTGGGAGCCAGATTAAAAATGCCCCATCCGTGCAAAGCAAGGAAAAGCTCGCACAAGTTCGGGCCTGCCTGCACGCCATGGCCGCCGAATATAATAAAGCCTAACAGACGGTATGCCGCACAGTCGGGTTCTGGTCGTCCGACATGCCACATGCGGTTGGTTCATCTATCGTCAGCAGCAATCGGGTCCGTTGATTTTTGGGAAGATGGGACACAGGGGGAGAGCGGTGAACAACGCCTGTATGTCCAGCGTTCGCACGGCCTTTCAGTAATGCGATATCTCCTGTGTCTAACCGGTGAATACAGTCCGCAGGAATGGTGGCCGGTACGCCGCGTTCGTTGAGAGTGTCTGCCTGTAAAAATTCAGGCGGCACCCACTCTGTCGCTAATCCATGATAGGTGCATAACAGCCGCAGCTTGACGTGATCTGTATGGAATTTTCGGCAAGAGTCTGTGCTGACATGCTCCAACCTGAACCTGACTTCAGAAAGCCCGCTATGAACTTGATACAGGCGCGCCAATGCGAGTGCATCTTTCAACAGTAACACGGCATCGGGGGGCATATGGGGCTGAAGTAATGTCCCGATATGCTGGGGTCTACCACGAGCGAGAAGTAAGCTTGGTCCATAAGCCATATGCGCAGCAATAGCCTGCTGAAGGGGAGAGGACAGCGGGCGACGGATACGCAAGAGGGGGCCTTTGCCTATTGTCTGCGGTAGCGGTGCAGAAATAAGCGGAAAAAGGCTTCTTGTGGGGCAACTGGTGGAGAGCATCATAAACACACCATAAATGAAACACTATAACATTACATTATATGGGGGTATTTTTTCAAGGGGTCGTGTTTTGCGGCATAGGGTAATGTTTTGGTGCGAGGTGCAGCGAGCTCCCTCTGCGCTATTGCGCCAGAAGGCAGGCTTTGCGTTAGGCCCTGTAAGCAGTGTAGGCTGAGTAAAGTGATGCGTCTGAGGACTGAAATAATTATGCTGACTGTGTCTAAGCAGAAAAAGATGGGTGTCGCTTCTTTGCTGGTAGCTTTTATCGGCCTCTCTACACAGGTAGGGCACGCGCAACCCATGTCCACAGAAGCAGCGCCCCAAAACTCGTTCTCTATACCGCTGAAGCCTGCCGTTGCGGTGAAAACGACAAAAGCCAGTTATCGCTGTTTGGGTGATCCGGCACTTCTGGCGCATTTTTCCAGCCAGACCGTGCCCGTTACCTATATCAATGCAGGTGAAACCAGTTTGGCAATCTTACCTTTAAATGGCCAAACGCTGGTTTTTGCCAATGTTGTGGCGGCTTCCGGTGCAAAATATGCTGCCGACAACTTCGTCTGGTGGACAAAAGAAAAAGAAGCCTTTTTTACGCAGAGAAACGCAGGTGGAGCGGCGCATGTGACCTGCCGTGAGCTGCAATAGCCTACACACCAACTGAGAGGATTTGTGCACCAGTGCTATGGCTTCACAAAGGGAACCGTACTTTTCTACAGGACCGACAACTCGGTAGTTCTCTGGCATTGGTCGCGGGGGCTCTCAATTCAGCAGGTTTTTTAAGCGTAGGCTATTACTGCGCAAACATGACAGGCAATGTGTCGGCTTTGGCTAGCGCTTTTGTGGCAGGAAAACTGCAACCCGCCTTTATGGCGGGCGCAATTGTTCTGTGTTTTCTGGGCGGGGCCATGACCTGCACGTTGCTTATGAATAATGGAAGACGGCGGGGGCAGGGTGCCATTTACGCATTTACCATTCTGCTTGAAGCCGTTTTGTTATGCGGGCTGGCCTGTATGCAACTCCTCTGGCAGCCTCATGGCACACCGTCCAGTCTAACCCCATTATTACTTTCATTTCTCATGGGGTTGCAGAACGCTACGGTGACCCGTGTCTCCGGCGCTGTAGTGCGCACCACGCATGTGACTGGGATGGTGACAGATCTTGGTATTGAACTGGCAGACTGGTTGAGCTCTTTTCGGCAAAAAGAGGATGCCGAGAAGCACCGTAAAATGCAGCAACGCCTCTGGCTACACAGTCAGATTATTGGCTGCTTTATTCTCGGGAGTGGCCTGGGTGTGTACGGCTACACACATTGGCCAACAGGTTTTCTGTTTGCTGTGGCCGGTGTGCTGGCATGTTTGTCCCTTCCCGGTATCATGGTCAACATGAACCGGGATAAAGGGGATGTGTCGTAAACGGGTTGAAGCACCGCCTGTGCCTTCAACCCTTTGGATTTTATTTTACAAAACCTACAATTTTTTCGGCTTCAGTCACAATCGGGTCTGCAATGGCGTGCGCGCGTGCAGCGCCAGCCCGTAGCACGGAGACAAGATGATCCTCATTTTGCATCAGGCGTTGGGTTTCCTGCGCAATGGGAGCTATTGCGTTAACCACAACATCTGTCAGGGCTTTTTTGAAGGGACCGAAGCCTTCACCCTGATGCTGCGCCAGCACATCAGCAACGCTCATGTCAGCCAAAGCTGCGTAAATGGTGACCAGATTTTTAGCTTCTGCGCGGCCCTCAAGCCCAGCTTCTTCTCCCGGTAGGACATCTGTATCCGTTTTGGCGCGACGAATTTTGAGCGCAATGGCGTCTGCATCATCGGTCATTTCAATACGGCTTTGGGCAGACGGGTCAGATTTTGACATCTTCTTGGTCCCGTCACGCAAGCTCATGACACGAGCTGCGGCCGGAGGGATGACGGCTTCTACCGTAGGGAAAAACTCTACGCCGTAATCATGGTTGAACTTCTGGGCAATATCATTGGTTAGCTCAAGGTGCTGCTTCTGGTCTTCGCCAACAGGCACGCGTGTGGCTTTGTATGCCAGAATGTCCGCAGCCATCAGATTGGGGTAAACATACAGGCCCGCAGAATGGTTTTCACGGTCCTTGCCTGCCTTATCCTTAAATTGCGTCATGCGGTTTAACCAGCCGAGACGGGAGACACAGTTAAAAATCCATGCAAGACGTGCATGGGCTGAAACAGCAGACTGGTTAAACAGAATATGTTTTTCAGTATCAATGCCAGAAGCCAGCAGAATGGCGGCCTGTGTCAGGGTTTGTCTTCTCAGGTCTTCCGGAGACTGCCATACGGTAATGGCGTGCATATCCACCAGACAGAACACGCATTCATGGTCAGCCTGTAAATTAACCCAGTTACGAATGGCCCCAAGGTAGTTACCTAACTGAGGAATGCCAGACGGCTGAATGCCAGAAAAAATGCGTTGCATTGGTCTTACCAGTATGACGTCAGATAAAAATCAGGGGAGGGGCGTGGTTTTGTTCAAGGTCTCACGCTCGGTTGCCACTCTGCCGGAGGAGATGCGGTTTGCGCGAGCGGCTGCAATGTCCTGTGCGGAAAACTCTGGGGCTGGTTGCGTTGTTCCTCTGGCAGAGAGCCAGGAGAGAATTTGGGCAACCTCATCGTCCTTCAGGTACCGGAAGGGAGGCATTTCAGCGTTGTAAGGCTGGCCATTTGCCGTAATGGGGCCGCTTACACCGTTCATGAGCACATTGGCCAGATACTGTTTACCGGCAGGGGTGCTGGCAATTTTATCAATTCGGCCAACCAGAGGCGGAACAGAACCCGGCATCCCATCCCCGCTATGATGGCAAATTCCGCAATTACTTCCGTAGAGCATTTTTGGAGATTTGCGAGAGCAGTCGGTAAGGGACAGGGAGAGCGCACCCAGCATTACCACAGAGAGCAGGGTAGGCCGGCGGCTTGGAAACTTTACTGCCATATGCAGGTATCCCACCGGCTCCATAGAACTACGGAGCCGGTAAAATCGTACAGCCTGATTAATGCGCGTGATCAACGCCCAAAATCTGGATACGGAAAATCAAAGGACTATCAGAGGGAATAACCCCCATAGCTTTATGCCCATAACCCAGTTCGGGCGGAACATAGAGCATCCAGGTGTCACCAACATGCATCATGGGCATGGCTTCCATCCAGCCTTGCACCAGCCCTTGCAGAGGCATCTGCATGTAAGCGCCGTCACCATGCTGTTCGGAGCTGTCAAAGATGGACCCGTCAGGCAGGCGACCTTCATAAATCACCATCATCATGTCCCCAACGCGTGGTTGTTCACCATCCTTGGGGCCAGATTTGATGACTTTGTAAGCCAGACCGTCCTTCAGTGTCACGACACCCGGTTCAGCACGCAGCTTGGCCATTGTTTGCTGCGGTGTCAGCTCCACATCATCGTCTTTATGTCCACCGCAGGCTGTAAGAGAAACGGCCATGCTGGCCGCAAGCATATAAGGGATGAGTTTGAAACGACGGGTCATGGTCCTCTCGACACTTCACAAAAAATGGCAGGGGAGACAGATCAGAGTGTACCGCCTGCGCGGCCAATCTGAGCGCCCAGACGGAGACGAAGCGCATTGAGTTTGATAAAGCCCTGTGCGTCTTGCTGATTATATGCGCCTTCATCGTCCTCAAACGTCACAACGCGGGTATCGTACAGGCTGTTGGCGCTTTCACGCCCAACACACACGACATTGCCTTTATACAGCTTGAGGCGAACCCGACCGCTGACAGACTGCTGGGACGCATCAATCAGGGCCTGAAGCATGCGGCGTTCGGGTGAGAACCACAGACCATTATAGATAATGCCAGCATAACGCGGCATCAGGCTATCCTTCAGGTGCATGGCTTCACGGTCGAGCGTGATGGATTCAATGCTACGGTGTGCGGTCAGCAGAATGGTGCCACCGGGCGTTTCGTAAATGCCGCGTGACTTCATGCCTACAAAACGGTTCTCAACAAGATCAAGGCGGCCAATGCCGTTTTCCTTGCCCAGTTCATTCAGGCGTGTCAGCAGCGTTGCCGGAGACATGGCCACACCATTAATGGCAACCGGGTCACCTGACACGAAGTCAATGGTAATTTCCGTCACCTTATCCGGTGCGGCTTCAGGAGAAATGGTGCGCTGGAACACAATTTCTTCCGGACCAACAGCGGGGTCTTCCAGCAATTTGCCTTCGGAAGAGGAGTGCAGCAGATTGGCATCTACCGAGAACGGGGCTTCGCCACGCTTGTCCTTTGCGATGGGGATCTGGTTTTCTTCAGCAAAAGACAGCAGCTTGGTACGGGATGTCAGATCCCATTCGCGCCAGGGAGCTACAACCGTGATGTCAGGTTGCAGGGCATAGTAAGCCAGTTCAAACCGGACCTGGTCATTCCCTTTGCCAGTCGCACCGTGTGCAACGGCATCAGCACCAACGGCGCGTGCAATTTCAATCTGGCGCTGTGCAATCAGCGGGCGGGCAATGGACGTGCCGAGTAGGTACTGGCCTTCATACAGCGTATTGGCCCGGAACATGGGGAATACGAAGTCTTTAACGAACGTTTCGCGCAGATCTTCAACGAAGATTTCCTTCACGCCAAACATTTCGGCTTTTTTACGGGCAGGTTCCAGTTCTTCGCCCTGGCCTAGGTCAGCCGTAAAGGTAACGACCTCACACCCATAGGTTTTCTGTAGCCAGCGTAGAATGACAGATGTGTCGAGCCCCCCGGAATAGGCAAGCACAACTTTTTTGACATCTTTTCTGGCTGCAGGTGCGCCCATGAGGATGATCTCCTGAATCTAAAAACGAATGCTGTTTCGCACAGTGTCCTAGCATCAGTCATGCCGGGGAGCCAGTGCCCCGGTGGGCAAGACTGATGCAGAAAGGCAGAAAAATCAGGACTGAGAGGCGCGAACACGCTCACTTTCGGTTTTAAGCTGCCCACAGGCTGCCAGAATGTCGCGCCCGCGCGGGGTGCGGATGGGGGAGGCGAAGCCTGCATCCATAATAATCTGGGCAAATTTATTCTGCTGTTCCCGCGTGGAGGGGCGGTAGTCGCTCCCCGGCCACGGGTTGAACGGTATCAGGTTAACTTTGGCCGGAATGCCAGAAATCAGGCGCACCAGTTCACGGGCATCGGACTCACTGTCATTGATGCCGCGTAACATGATGTATTCAAAAGTGATCCGTCGTGCGTTGCTCGCAGCAGGGTAACGGCGGCAGGCAGCCAGAACTTCTTCAATAGGATATTTGCGATTGAGGGGGACAATTTCATCCCGCAGGTCATTCCGGACGGCATGTAGAGACACCGCAAGGTTAATGCCCAACTCATCTCCGCACTTGTCCATCAAAGGCACTACGCCCGAGGTTGAAAGTGTGATGCGGCGGCGGGACAGACCGATACCTTCACCATCCATGATAATCTTCATGGCTTTGGCGATGTTTTCGTAATTGTAGAGCGGCTCACCCATACCCATTAATACAATGGTGGAAAGCAGGCGGGGCGTGTCACCCTTCGGGCTAGGCCATTCTTTGTAGGAATCCCGAGCAGCCATAAACTGCCCCACAATTTCTGCGGCACCCAGATTACGGACCAGCTTCTGCGTACCTGTGTGGCAGAAAGTGCAAGAGAGAGTGCAGCCAACCTGAGAGGAAATGCAGACCGCGCCCCGGTCTTCCCGTCTGTCAGGGATATACACAGTCTCGGCTTCCTGACCATCGCGGAAGCGGAACAGGAATTTACGTGTCTCATCATTGGATGTCTGAACCATGGCAGGCTCAGGGCGACCCACTATGAAGCGCTCAGCCAGTTTTTGCTGAAGCGGCTTGGCAATGGAGCTCATGAGCGTAAAATCTGTCACGCCCTGATGATAAATCCAGTGCCAGAGCTGCTTGGTCCGGAATGGCTTTTCGCCAATTTCTACCAGAATGTCCGTCAATTCTTCCCGTGACAGGCCGACAAGGTCGCGCCGACCGTCAGGCAGCCTTGCATCCGGCGGGCTGAACAGAGCCGCCTTGGCAAGAATACGGGATCTTTCTTCTGCATTAAGCGCCGCAGCGGCCTCTGCATCATGTGTGCGGGATGGATGAGCGGAATTAACGAGAGACATACACTGCGCCATGGTAAAGGGGAAATAATGCTGGGCTACTTGTAGCAGAAAAAGCCCCGGCATGCACCGGACCTGCGCTTTTATAGAGTTTTGGGCGTATAAACAGCAAAAATTTATCAGGTCATCCCGCGTTAGGAAACAAGCCAGCCATCCACCTGTTTTTTACTGGCTTTGAGCGGACGGCTGCAGGCTGGCGCGGAGCCATGGCGCTATCGTTGCCTGAGCGGGGTCTATCGTCCCTAAAATCTGGCTTATCATGTGGGCTGAATACGCATCCGGTTTACGGTCTGCTGTGATAGGCAACGCAGGGCGTGGGATATCAAACGACAATGCTGGTTGTTGAGATGAGCTATCTGCCGTTCCCCCAGTCGTTGGGACGGGTGTATCGTTCTCAATATCGGCCTGAACAGTCAGGCTTGTGGCATCTGGATGTTGCCCAAAATAAAGATAGGCATATGACGCAGCGGCAGAAAGCACGTCGCGCACGGCCAGGTGATATTGATTGGTTCCTGACTGCACTTGTGACCGGAAAGATGCCGGGTCTACCCCGATGAGCAGCCTGTGGCTGTCCGGGTCGTCACGCAGCGTCAGGCCATCCTGTTCGTATCCGGCCAGAAGGGCTTGGTCGGTGTCTTCCTCTGCTGCGTTGT
>NZ_BAMV01000002.1 GCF_000963925.1 Acetobacter cibinongensis | reverse complement strand
ACCCCGCTAAGTCCACCCGACTTGGCGGGGTTTTTGTTTGTCTGCTATCCAACGCCATTGTCAGGATGTCCGCGAGATCGCCCCGCATATTGATCTGGAGGCCTTTGTCGGACGGGATGAGGATAATGGCCATTAACAGTGAGCGGATCACCTCGGCCGCCTCCTGGCGCTTCTCGTCCAGTTCGGAATGCAGCATGTTATGCAGGCGCGCGAGCTGTCGGTAATAAAACTCCGCCATCTGGGGATGGGGCAGGGGAGGCGAGGCGAAGCGGGCGCATGGAACTCCTTGAGCTCTGCTTTGTGGGCTTCGAGTTTCGATCCACGTTCCTGGACCGTCTCAATCGAAATCGTTTCTGAAAGATGGAGATCCATCAGATGCTGGATGTTGCGCTCAACTCGCTTCAGTTCTGATCCCGCTGCGCCGATGTCGGCTAATGCCTCCATGCGGAGTCGGTTCATCTCGGTGGTAAAGGCGCTGCAGAATTCGGTGAACAGATCGGGATCCATGAGAGATGGTGACGCAGGGCATCAAGGACGCGGCGTTCCAGCTCCTCGCGCCGCAAATTGGTCCAGTTACCGCAGGTGTCTTTGAGGGACTCAGGGCTGCCGGTTTGTCTGTCTGGAATTGTCGCACTGGACGTCTGACGCTGGAGAATATCATTCGTGTTGTCAGGACACGATACTTCAAGGTGACCACGAACAGTTTGCACAAGCACAGTGTTGAACTCAATTTTCTGGACCAGGATTTTTCAGCATCAGCGCTTAACCATAAATGGACAGCGGATATAACATACATCCGGACACATAAAGGCTGGGTTTATCGGACTGTGGTGCTGGACTTCTTCTCACAAAGAGTCATCGGTGGGAATCTTGAGGTCCACAAGACCGCAGATTTTGCTACCACAGCGTTACAGTGCGCTATTGCCATGCCTCAGCTACCACCAAGCTGCATCCATCATGCGATGGTGGCAGTCAATATTGTTCAGAGGCTTACAGGAAGCTCCTTTCTGCTTATGGCTTTCTCGTATCCATGAGCAGAAAGGGGAACTGCTGGGAGAATGCCGTCACGGAAAGTTTCTTCAAGACCCTGAAAGCTGAACTCCTGTGGCAGTAAGCATGGGTGACGGGTCAGGACGTCGAGCAGGCTATCACATCCTACATCAATGATTTCTATAATCCGCAGTGGCTGCATTCCGCACTTCAATAGAAAAGCCCTCTGGATTATGAGTGCAATGCCGCTCAACAGATAATCTATGGTCTGACACTCAACCGTGACACGTCTATACGATCAAAGTTTTCAACTTTCCTGCTAAATAAGTTCATCCTTGTGTGCGCTGGAGATACATTCGCATGACAGGAAACTTTTTCAATCAAGAAAGAATTCACTATGATGAAATTAATTCTTCCTTGATAATTAATGTGTTTTATTTTTTTTCGTATTAATACGTGAAGCTGACTTCCCCCAAGAAAATTCTTCCGGCAGAGGGTGTGGCGCGGTTGGAAAACAGGCTTTGATAATTCACGCGGTTAGCAAGATTGTATCCATTCATGGAAACCTTCCAATGTTTGTCAAACCGATGAGATATCATCGCGCTAAAATCAAGGTTGGCTGGCGCACGTAGGGTGTTGGCCGCGTCTAGCCAAACATGTTGACGCCAGGTAACGCCCCCGCCAAAGGCTATATTGTAGGGTGTATTTGGAAAAGCGTTATAAACAGACCAGAGTGTTGCCTGATTGTGAGGCACATATTGAACATTTTTTCCACGATTGGCCTTTGTGGCTGAATAGGTCGTATCGCTATCATACAAAGCGTACGTTGCCGTCACATTCCATCCCGGCAGAATAATTCCGCCCACGGACAATTCTAGTCCCTGATTACGCTGACGGTCTGATGATCCCTGCACTTCACCTGTAACAGGGTCAGCGTTCATAGCGTTGCCTTTATCAAGACGGAACAAAGAAGCCGTGGCCCCTATACGATCATGAAACAAGCTATATTTCGCACCCAATTCGTAAAGCTGGGCTTTTTCTGGGCTTGCGAAAGAATTTGTACCGGGACGAATAGGAACCGATCCATTGGTTACATACATCCCCATGGGTGTTGTTGAACTTGCCCACGTGAAATAATAAGTCTGGTGTTCATCCGGTGTCGCAACAAGACTGACGTTCGGGTTAAATACGCCACTCACATCATGAAAATGTTTGTCAGGATTAGTAGCAACATTTCCCCCCGTCAGGTTGTAGCTTGTCTGCCAACGGTCCCAACGGAAGCCTCCTTTTACAGAGAGCCACTTTGTTAACCAGATCTGATCAAACAGGAACAGTCCTGTATCAAATCCGTATCCGCTACTGTGAGGTTTTGCGCCTAAACTGCCTAACGTAACCAATCCTGCAGGATTAGACTCCCCTGCAACAAGGTCTAGGTTACCAACATAGGGGTTAGGATTGACCAAATTCGCATAGGGCTTAGCTTTTAAATATGTTGATTGTGAACGCACATCATTCACCCGTTCAATATCAAACCCAGCAACCAACTGATGCCGTAAAAATCCCGTGTTAAAATTTGCAACCATTGACGCAACATTCTGTACAGACCAGCTTCTTTGCTCATAGGGCAACGGAGCCATATAGGTTCCAGGTCCGGTACCTTTCCCTGCACCAGAGGGCCCGGACCGCGCAACCAATGCAGCAGCAGGGTCTCCATTAAAATAATTGTTCACACATGTTGTGTCGCATGTAGCTTTGGAAGCTGCAAAATTACGGTAATACTGGCCACCACGCAGGTCATCATAAATGGTAATATGGCTGTTTAATTTGTAGGTAAACCGCGCTGTTTCCATATTATCATTGGTCGAATTCTGGTCATTATTGGTTCCGTACCAGTTGGTACGCCGAATACCATATTGGGTAATAGGTTGCCCGTAAGATGCTCCTGGTTTTTTCACCACAGGCACACCGAAATCAGGCACGGAGTTTTCCTGTTGGTGTAAATATTGCAAAACAAGGGTGGCCCGTTTCCCAAGACCAAATGCTAGGGATGGCGCAACCCCCCAGCGATGAGAGTATATGAAATCTCGCCCAACAACATTATGTTCGTCTCCCATTCCGGTCAGACGAAACGCGGTTGAGTTATCCAGTTTCTGGTTGATATCCAGTGTGCCGCGGTAATAGCTCCCGGAGCCTCCTGTAAATTCAGCTGAGTAACTATTATTGAGCGTTGGGGTTTTGGTGACCATATTGATGGCACCGCCTGTGGTCCCATTTCCGAACACTTCAGAAGAGGGGCCTTTGATCACAGAGACGGATTCGAAATTAAAGGAATCTCTGGAGTAAACACCAAAATCCCTTAACCCATCTTCGTAGATATCGTTTTGAGCTTGAAACCCACGAATCAGAAACTGATCGCCGTTCATACCTCCTGCGCCTTCACCAATAGAGGCGGTGACTCCCGGCACATTCCGTAAAGCTTCATCCAGAGATTTAACATTCTGCTGCCGCATCAGCGCTTGTGGCACCACGTTGATGTTCTGGGGCGTATGCATGACGTCCTGCGGCATACGTGACAAACCAAGAGACTGATGCATGGTGTTGAACCCATGCCCCTTAACAGTCAGACGTTCTTCATCCTCTGCATTGATGCTGGCGATATCTGTTCCGTTACGTGCCTCCGTTTTCTTGACACGCTTGCTTTCGCGTTTGGGGTGTTTTTCCGCGTTTGGCACATTGGACGACGTAGCAGCCAATGCCTGTGTCGAAAAGAACAGAGCGCTCACCACAGACATAGGCGTAAGATACGCCCGGTAAACTTTAGTCATTCGTATAGTCTCACCTAAATTTAATAATTGCGTCTTCGTATAACAATATTAATAATTATTCTCAACAACTAATTATGGGACCCTAAAAACCGCTTGGTTTTGCGGCCCTCTATGTTCCCATTTCTTCTTTTTTTACTGGAGGAATGGCGATATGAAATAGCCCGATTGAGCAGATGAATACCAAACCGATTCAGTGGCTTGACGGCGCGACAGACCTTTAAAAACAGCAGCAACACCAGATTCAGAGACAATATGCGTGATAATCTCTCTGGCAGGTTTCCGATCCCGGCTGCCTTCATGAAACAGATTATTCCGCCATAGGGAATTGCTAACAATTCATTCAGTGTAGAGAATGCTTTAACAGAAAATTACTGGACCTAGAGCGGGATAGTTTACGTCATTTGCAACGGCCTTCAGCCGCATGTGTGCTGAAAGGCTGGCAGCGTGTCGTAACCAGATACGATCGCTGCGCTCATACTTTCATATGTCCAAATCACTATAGATTCATCCTTCGGCTTCCATCTCAAAGAATGAATCCTAAGTCTAATGATCCCAGATACTAGTTTTTATAGTCTGGTTGTTCACGGTCCAGTTTTCTGCGTAGTGCACTCCAGATCATACGTCCTTGATCCGGGTCTTCATCAAACTGTTTTTTTGTGCGAAGTATTTTGTCTTCAGAGGGAATATGGAGCGCTACGCCTGTGGATTGTGCTGCAATCTGAATCCGGCAGGATTGTTCCAGATAATACATGCGGTAGAAAGCGCGTGCCACGGTCTCACCTACCGTCAGTAAGCCGTGGTTTTGTAAAATCAGGGCGCTGTTTGTACCAAGATCTTGAACCAGACGTTCACGTTCGCTCAGGTTGTCGTCTGCGGCGATGCCTTCGTACCGGTGAAAACCTACCGAGCCATAGAACTCAATATTTATCTGGTTGAGGGGCAGGATATTGGTTTCCTGCGCAGCAATAACCATGCCCGGTACGGTATGGGTATGCATGACGCAGGCAGCATCCGGCCTGCTCCGATGGACCGCAGAATGTATGACAAAGCCGGCAGGGTTTACCGGCCATGATGTTTCCTGCTTTGGTAAGCCCTCAGCATCAACCACGACCAGAGAACTGGCGGTAATTTCTTCAAACAGAAGCCCGTAAGGATTGACCAGAAAACGATGATCTTCCCCGGGTAGACGCACAGACAGATGGGTATAGACAAGATCTGTCATGTTAAAATGCGCCATGAGGCGGTATGCAGCAGCCAGATCTTCGCGCAGTGCTTGTTCCGTTGGTGTTGTATTAAGCATTGATGGTTCTCTTTGTCAGACAGACGTTTTTGTTTTGTTTAGGTGCCCAAACGTAGCAGTTTTGCGTGCTCCTTGTGGAAGGGAGATTTCACCTGCCTCAACACGCCGTGTCAGATACTGGTAAGTCTGAAGAGCCTGGGCCCACATATGCTCCCCAATAGTAATGGTTTCATAATCCTGCTTGCCGGTTTCAAAAGCAGGCAGTGGACGGATTTGCGTATGATAGTCACAGGCGTAGAAAAGCGGAAAAGAGTAGCGCTCCTCTTTAACACTTCTTACGCGGTGAGCTGTGGCAACAAACGCTCCGGCGGTCATAACCTCCAGCATATCACCAATATTCACAACAAATGCACCGGGGATGGGGGGAGCATCAATCCAGTCCCCATTGCCGTTCATCACTTCCAGACCCGGTTGATCGGCTAGCAGAATAGTAAAGCATTCATAGTCTGTATGTGCACCAATACCCGGTGCATCCTGCGCGTCAGCATCATAGGGATAATGGATCATGCGCAGTTTGGAAGGAGGGAAATTGGCATGGTCATCAAAGTAGGTCTCAGGTAGACCAAGCGCGAGCGCAAACCCCTGAAACAAGGTGCGGCCTAGTGCAAAAACTGCTTTGTAGTAGGTCTGTGCTGCCTCTTTAAAGCCGGGTACAGTTGGCCAGTTGTTTGGGCCAAGCAAAGGTGTTTTGGCCACAACGAGCGGGTTATCAGCCGGCACCTCAAAGCCAATATCAAAGGCCTCTTTGTGGTCAGGCCTGCCGCTGCCATACACTTCCTCTCCCTCTGGCACAAAGCCTTTATGAGTGGCGGATGTGCCAATGTAATAGTCCATTTTGTAATCAAAGGGTTGTGCAAAAAAGGCTTTGGCAGCAGCACGGACAGCCTGAATGGTTTCTGCCGGAATATGATGGCCAGAAATATATAAAAACCCCACAGTGCGTGCCGCATGACCGAGCTCTTTGGCAACGGCCATGCGGTCGGACACAGACTTACTGTATAAACCTGCAATGTTAACGACAGGAATAGAGGTAAAAGTTTCAGTTTCTGTCATGGCGTTTTTCCGGTTGGCTTATTGAGGAAAGAGGGTCTGGAAGTGCTTCTGCTCAGTCTGGCCTATCCATGTGTTCATTTCCCACAGATCTGCCACGGGGGCGTTGGTAAAAGGAAGGGTGTGAACATATCCGTCAGGCCCGCATTCTGGTGTAAGTGTGCTGATGGCGTAACCGCGCGCCTTCTGGGCGCGCCAGACCTGCTCCCAAACATGCTGATGGAAGCGTACGCACTCAGCATATTCTGGGGCGGCAGGATGGGGAATTTGAGGCCCCTGATCATAGCCTATGCGGGCCTGAATATGGTGCACACGCTTAAAGAAGGCGGAAAAGTCATCGGCTGGGTCATTTAGCAGGCGTTCACAACACACAACCCAATGACTGATGTCCAGCGTAAATAACACATCCTCTGGCACATGAGGTAAAACATCAAGTGTAATCCAGGGATTTGCCAAAATACGTGAACGATGCGTTTCAAAAACGCAAGTTATGCCAGTTTCCTGTCCGATAGCGTGAGCTTGTGTAATGAATTCCGCCTGCTGTGTTGCGCTCCATCGGTCATTGCCCCCAAGCACATTAATGAAACGAGGTGCCATAAGAGCAGCACGCTCAAGGTTGGAGCGCAAATCTGTCAGGTGGTGCTCAAGCGTGGCATTCTGGCTAGGAATAACGCCCCCACCCGTCATTGCAATGCCAATATACGGCATATCGGCGTGCTTAAGCAGTTGGGCCTGCTGCTGTGCATCGGCAGGGGTGGCTGGTATGCGGGCCTCAATACCGGTAAAACCTGCTGCGCGCACTTCCTGTACGGCATGGTGCCAAGGGCGGTTATCACCCCACAAGGTTTTAAAAACTTCCAGACGCATACCGTTCATCTCAGGAAAAAGCTGTGGTGCAGTATCCGGCACCACAGCTTTGTGGGTTAGAAGTTGTAGCGGAGTTCTCCACCAATCCAGCGTGGCGTTTGCAGATATTGCGCACGGCTGTTGTCACTTCCGGTAAAGGAGTAAACATTGCCATGGTTGTTCAGCATATTGTCCACATAGACAGCAGCGCTCCATTTGCTGGTCTTCGGTGCAAACTCCATGCGCAGCCCCATGGAACTGATTTTGTTTGTTTTGCCGTTGGGGTCACCCAGGGCAACCAGCATATTGTCTTTCCATGTGTAGCTGGCTTGCAGGGTCAAGCGGTAGCGGTTGATGTCAATGCCGTACCGGGCCACAGCACTCCAGGAAAAGCGCGGCGCAAAGGGCAATGCAGAATGGGCACCCACATTGGAGAGGAGCGGCAAACCACCAATATTATTCACTGCGGAGATGGCCCGTGCATCAAGGTAAGCAAAAGACCCGCGTATATCCAGGTTGGGGATCAAGTCATGCAGGGTTGAAGACAGTTCGCCGCCACGTGTTCTTGCCCGTGATATAGGGCCAAGGCTGAGGGAGGTAATGTCTCCGGGCATTTCTGCTACAAAGAGAGTTTGTCTATTGTGGTATTCATAGTCAAACAAAGAGCCTTCAACCATAACCTTGTTTTTGAACAGGCTTGATTTTACACCAACTTCATAAGCAATCAGATTTTCAGGGCGGACATAGTCAAGTGCCTGCGGGGCGGACACTGGGGCTGCAAAATAGGTTCCAGCCTTGTACCCATTTGAAATGGTGCCATAAAGGTACGTGCCGGGCACAACCTGATACCTAAGGCCTACACGGCCAGTCAGACGCTGATAGTTATGGCTGGTGTTCATGTAGGACAGGTTGGTGCCAGATACGCCTGTCAGCACGCCGTTATCATCGTGTGTGCCGCCATGAAATCCGCGTTCATCGTAAGAAAAGCGCCCAGATGCAATAAAGTCCAGACTATGCGTAATATTGGTAACAGTATTAACGTACACACCAGCCGAGAGGTTCTGCTGGCTGAAATGGTCGGTCAGGTTTGCTTCAGGGCGGTCAAACAGAAAACCACGATAACTGGTATAGGCACCATCAATCTTGTCATAGGATTCGTAAATGCCAACTGTCAGGTGGAATATTTTGGCAATATTGGTGCGCAGGTGCATGTCATGTGACTGCGCCAGATAGGTGTCGTTCCAGTGGTAGTCTGCAACTTGTACAGATTCGCCGTCATAGTTATCGTAAATGCTTCTGCGGTACATATCGATGGCGGTTTGTGAGCTGAAAACACCAAAATTGAACACATGTTCAAAGGAGAGTGATGCGCCACCGCCATTTTCTTTACGGCCAACACGGTTCTGGCCCACATTCACCTGATCAAAGCGTGCGTTAGAGCTCACACCAATAGTGCCAACTGGATAACCATTCACGGCATCGCCTGCCGTGTTCTGCGGAGACATCGGGGTGCCACGGTCACGGGTGTAATGGATGTTGAGAAGAGCAGATGTCTTATCGTCAATTTGGAATTTCGTCAGGTTTCTGATCGCCAGCAAATCTTGTGCGCCGTAGCGGCGGCTGGTGTTGATGTCACGCTGCCAGCCATCGCCTTTTGTATAGCTAAAGGCGGTACGATTTGAAATCTTGTCAGTAATGGGCACGTTAACTGCAAACTTACCAGTGCTGGTATTGTAGCTGCTGTAACCCCATTCTGCGTAGCCGCCGAATTTGTTTGAAGGCTTCACGGCGGTAATATTGACACTACCGCCTGTGGTGCTGCGGCCCATGTCAAAACCCTGAGGGCCTTTTTCTACAACAACATTTTCAATGTCGAGCATCTGGCCGTTATACAGGGCAGGGTAGGGGGCAAACACGCCATCAAGGTAAATGCCAATCCCCCCCATGTTGGTGCCAACATAGTCATCCAGACCCACACCACGGATAGAGAAAATGGGTGAACTGCCCGAGGTAGCGCTAACGGCTGTGACGCCTGGTGTGTAGGCAGCAATTTCCTTTGGGCTTTCGACATGCAGTTCACGCAGCTCTTTGCCGCTCATGATATTCACTGTGCCGGGCTGGGACAGATAGTGAGCGGTGCGCGTTGTGACAACCTGAATATCTTCAGGAGAGGTGCTTCTGTGCGGACCACGCGCTTTGCGGCGTGCAACGGGCATAACAGCCTTGCCAGATTTGGCATGTACACCGCTGGGAGCGTGTGGCGCAGCGGGCTGTGAATCCACTGCGGCCAAAGCTGGCAGGGCGGCCGTTGTTCCCAGCAACAGGGCGGTCAGTGCCAATTTACGGCGCGTTGCCTGTTGCTGGAGTTTGAAGGAGAGAAACCGGGAAGGGAATGTCATGCCTGCACTCCTCGCGCTAGGACGTGTAGGGAACGGGTTGGGGCATTGACTCTCGTCATGGGCGACATGGCTGCCAAAGTCGCTTTAAGGACGAGACGGAAAAAACGGGCGGTCATGAGATCCCCTTGATTGCTGGGGTGGGACACCACCCAAGTAACAACTTCATTGCAAATTAATAACGAAGTTGCAGCCCGTTTCGTTTGGAATGTAGTAAATCTTACTTTTACACGCGCTGATGTGTGATCTTAGTAACGGATCATCTGGTTCAGAAAGTTATTGGCGCGCTCTGTCTGGGGCGTGGTAAAAAATTGCTCTGGTGGTGTTATTTCAAGAATACGCCCTTGATCCATGAAGATAATTTTATCCGCAATGCGGCGGCTAAACGCCATCTCGTGTGTCACACAGAGCGTGGTGATACCTTGTTCTGCCAAGGTATCCATAATGCTCACAACACCGGTTATGGCTTCTGGGTCCAGAGCAGCAGTTGGTTCATCAAACAACATGACTTCCGGCTGCATACACAGCGCACGGGCTATGGCAACACGCTGTTGTTGCCCCCCGGAAAGCTGGATGGGGTATTTATTGGCCTGCTCCGGGATACCGACCTGTTTGAGGAAATTATGCGCCATTTCCTGCGCATCTTTACGCGGCACATTACGCACGAGCTGGGGTGCCAGAGTGCAGTTGTCCAGCACGCTCAAATGCGGGAAAAGATTGTAATTTTGGAAAACCATGCCGACCATGCAGCGTAATTCTGTCAGGCTGGTTTTGTCATTAATCACCTTGCCATCTATCAGAATACTGCCGCTATCGTGGGGTTCTATACGGTTGAACGTCCGAATGAGGGTGGATTTTCCTGACCCGGACGGACCAAGAACAACGATTTTTTCGCCTCGTTGCACGTCAAAACTAAGCCGGTCCAGCGCAACAAACTCCCCATAGAGTTTGCTCATATTGTGCACAGCAATCATGGGAACGGCAGGTGCAGGTGGCTGGTGAGTGTGAGGGAGGGAATTAGAGTGCATTGGCTGTCGCTTTCTTACGGTCGGCCCATGAAAAACGGCGTTCAACACGTTTTTGCAAAAACAAGAAAAAGAAGACCATTGCCAGATAATAGACCAGAGCGGCGGCATAATACTCTGTAAACTCAAACGTACGCGCTACCTGCACCTGTGTAATGGCCAGCAGCTCTTGTAAGGAAATAACAGAAGCCAGGGAGGTGGTTTTGAGCAGGCTGATAAATTCGTTAATGGTGGGCGGTAGCGCAATTCGTAAAGCTTGCGGAAAAATAACGTAGCGGTAAACCTGCCGACGTTTCATGCCTAACGCATCTGCCGCAAGCTCCTGGCCACCATCAACAGCACTCAGGGCCGCACGGTTAATTTCCACCTGATACGCAGACTCATTGATGGAAAGCGCTACAAGTGTTGCAAGAAACGGCGTGAACCATTGTTCCCGGAAAATAGGAAAAAACTGCGGTAGGGCGTTCCAGATAAACAAAAGCTGTAACAATGTTGGCGCGCCTCTGAAAATGGAGACATACGCTTTGATTACCCATTTAAGAGCAGATTTTTTATGGCTGTTCAAAGTGATAGCCATGGGGATGGACAATAGAATGGCTATGAAATGAGAAAGCAGAGCAACGCCCAGTGTCAGGGCGGCACCTTTCAAAAAGGCTGCGGAGAAAAGAGCAGAAAAGAAAGACTGCCAGTTAAAGCCACCAGCACTTTCATCTGCCGAGAGCGCTTGCTCCGCCTGTGAAGAAAGAGACCATTTCTGGCGAAGTCGTGCAAGTGTGCCATCTTGCTCAAGGTCGGCTATGCTTTGCGCCAGTATGGCGCGGTCCTGTTTGTTTTTCCGCAAATAGGCGGCAAAATGGCGGTAGTCTTGATAGTCAGGTTTAAGAATAATACGGACTTTACCGTGGAGTTGTTTCTGGCGGAAATACAACTCTACATCCTGGCTTACAAAAGCAAAAACCCGGCCAATAAGCACCTGCTGCACAACCTGGTCTTCTGTCGGGTATTGCTGAATAAGAATGGGGTCTTTACCCGCAGCGGCAAGAGCCTGATTTTCATGCTCAATCCGTGCCGCATAACTTGTGCCTGCCTGTACGGCGATGGTTTTACCAGAAAGCTCAGCCATGCTTTTAAGGGCTGGTGTGTTGGCACGAGCTACAACGGTTAGGGCCGTGTCCTGGTAGGCGACCGCATCAAAATTCTTTTCTCTGTCCGCCAATTGTATAATGCCGCTCAAGACCAGGCCACAGCGCTGGGCTGCAAGGCTGGGGAAAAGGCCTGTAAAATCCATTGTGATTAAAGAGAGAGAGGCATGCCAGCGCTGTGCCAGTGCGCGCACAACATCAATATCCATGCCTTCGGGCTTGCTGGCATCCGACCCCTGAATAAAGGTCATGGGGGGCAGGGTTGGGTTTGTACAGACCGTCAATGTGCCGTCTTGTATGAAAGACGGCACAGTCTCAGTTGCACCCTGAGCGCGGCACCCGGTTGGTGTGGCAAGTGCTAGCCCGGTGCCAATTACGCCAGCAAACAAGGCATTGCCAATTTTGCGTGGACCAAAACCCCGCTGCAGTGCGGTAAGGAGAGAAAGAGCAGCCATTAGTATGAGTCTTCCAGCAGGGCGCGAAATGTCTCAACCATCAGTTCTGTTTCGGGAGACGTACGCGCTAAAAAATGACAGCAGGTGATAAGTTGCAGATTGTTGAAATTGATGTGCCGGAGCAATCCCCGGTCCACCAATGGTTTTGCAAAAGCTTCTGGTAAAAAACCTATGAAGTTTCCGGACAGAATAAGCAGCGCGCGGGCATCCACATTTTCAGCGGCAGCTCTGAAAGAAAGGTGCTGTCTTATTTCATTCCATTGAGGGGAAGTGGCTGCATCTGAAACAGCAATCATGCGCTGTGCGGCCAAGACTTCTAGCGTAATGGCGTCTTCCGGCATGGAGTAGAGGGGGTTGCGTACACCACAGTAGAGATTAAGCGCTTCTGACACCAAAGGTATGCCCTGCATGCCGGGCATATTTTGGGGGTAGAGTGCAATCCCCGCTGTGGCCTGACCTGTTGTAACAGCCACTTCCACTTCTCGCGTGTTGGCAGAATGAACGGTCATGAACACGTTGGGGTGGTGGCTGGTAAAGGTTTCTATGGCGCGTATGAGGGGGGTTTCACCATGCGTTTGCAGGTTATCGGGCACATAAAGCCGGAATGTGCCGGATAGAATTCCGCTAATCTGATTAATGCGCTGCTGAAAATGCTGTATATTCTGTAAAAGCCCCAATGTGGCTTCCAGCACCGATTGCCCTTCACTTGTCAGGGAAAATCCACTTCTGCCACGCTTGCACAGCTTAAGGCCCAGCCGCGTTTCAAGGGCCGAAATATCCAGACTGATGGAGGATTTACTTTTGCCCAAAGCAATTTCAGCGGCAGCAAAACCGCCCTGTGCCGCAACCGTGTGAAAAACACGCAGCAGGCGCAAATCAACTTCTGAAACCTGACCACTAAAGCCGCTTGAACGCCACGGTGTGGCTTTGCGTTGCGGGGTAACGGCCGCTGGGGGCTTGGCTGATCTTTTCATGTGATCTGTCGAGTCCTCTCAGGCTGTGTTGGCGGGGTAAAAATTGACCTGATAGTGTAAGCATTCGGGCCACGGGGGCACATGGCGTGTAACCGTTCTTTCAAGATACCTACCACCTCATACACTCCGTTACTCTATCGTAAGAATGTGCGGGCGGGAAGTGGGTTACGGCTCTAAGATAGGCTCAAACACGTGCAAACACTCAAGTATGAAATTGTGGCACGTCGGAGGAATAGAAAATTTTTTGGCAGAAAACAGCCATTTGAGGGATTTCCAAGGGAATTTTTAAAGCTGTTTTGGAAGGATAATTAATCATTTTCTAAAGTGAACTCCGGTTAATTCTCATTTTGCACTCGTTCCTTTTCCGTTACAGTCTGGGAGAACTTAGCAATCTCAAGGATTTCCGGTAATGGTAGCAAACCGCTGGTTTATTGATAGCGAAACCGGTGAACTGGCTGATGTGCTGCTCTGTTCACCAGAGTACTATCAGTGGATTCCAAGCAACGATATTGCCATTCAAACCATGGCAAACGGCGGTAAAATTGACCGTTCAGCCTTGAATGCACAGTTTTCCGAGCTGGTAAGCACCTTAAAAGAGGCAGATGTTGCGTGCCACTTCCTGAAACCGAAGCCCGATATGCCCTATCAGGTTTATACGCGCGACAGCTCACAGACTACGCCGTTTGGTACGGTTGTCACCCGTTTGATGCGCAAGGAACGTGTAGCGGAAGAAGGGGAGATCCGTTCTTTCTATGCGCCAGATGAAATCTGGAAAAGCTGCACCAAAGGGCATATTGAAGGCGGTGATATTCATATTATCCGCCCCGGTTTGCTTGCGGTGGGTGTCAGCGGTGGGCGTACTGATGAAGCGGGTGCCGCAGAATTCATCAGTTGGTTTGAAGAAGCCGGATGGACCTGCCGCATGATCCGGTTTCCCGAACATTTCCTGCATCTGGATGTTATTTTCACCATGGTGGCAGAAAATCTGGCTATTGCGGCAGTTGACTGTTTGGCGGATGAAGATCTGGAGTGGTTCAAGGCGCAGGGTATTCGCCTACTGCCAGTCAGTTACAAAGAAGCCATGCGGGATATGGGCTGTAATGTGCTTGCTTTGGGTAAGGACCGGGTAATTAGCCCATTCCATTCAACGCGTATTAACGCCATGCTGCGCGCTGAAGGTTTAACGGTCATGGACCCTGAGCTAAACCAGTTTTCACAGGGGGGCGGCAGCATTCATTGCATGACTATGCCGCTGCGCAGAAAGTCTCTTGTGCCAGCATAAACAGGGTAGACAAGGTATAACATTATGGCGCGGCTTATTATTAGTGCAGACGGCCCAGAAAGATTTACGGTCTGGAAAGAAGCCTTTGCCAAAGCTGCGCCAGACTTGACCGTCTGCTCCTGGTACGCGCCAGAGACAGAGGTTTTGCCTTCAGATTATGTGCTGGTCTGGCAGCCTGAAGATGAGCATTACGCTGCACTGGCACAGGTTAAAGCCATTTTATGCACGGGGGCGGGGGTAGACCATCTACTCCAACACCCAGATTTCCCGCTGCATGTGCCTCTTGTCCGTATGGGTGGAGAGCAAACAGCACAATTGATGGCAGATTATGTAACATGGGCGGCCATTAGCCTGAACAGGGATGCCCGCACATGGGCACTTCAGCAGCAGCGTCACGAGTGGGTTTACAACAGCGTAGCCCGCACAACGGCTGAAACGCGGATTGGTATTATGGGGCTGGGTCACTTGGGGGGCTATGTGGCTACTCATTTGGCACGAATGGGGTTTCAGGTAGCTGGTTGGAAACGCTCCCGCGCAACCCTGCCGGATGTACAAGTGTATGTGGGACAGGAAGCCTTGCCGGACTTCCTGTCCAGAACGGATATTCTCGTTAACCTTCTGCCCAGTACGCCCCACACCCGAGATCTTGTAACATTGAAGTTTTTAGAAAATCTGCCGCGTGGGGCAGGGTTTATCAATGTAGGGCGGGGCGAGCATGTTGTGCAGCAAGATTTGTTGCAGGCACTTAATACCGGTTTGTTGTCTGGTGCGGTGCTGGATGTTGTTGCGCCAGAACCCCTACCTCATGAGTCCCCTCTCTGGGACCACCCGCGTATTACAGTCACGCCCCACACAGCCTCACACGCTTCTGCCTACTGGCAGGCAAAATATATTGCACAGTCTATTACGCAGTTAGAACGTGGCGTTACGCCTGCGCTGCTGTGTAATCCGCACACAGGCTACTAAAACTTTTGCACCAAAGAGCGAGTAAAGGACAGAAATATGGTTGCGCATAGCAATATGGTCATAGATGGCCCAGCCCTTTGGCTTGATCTTATGGAAACAGCCAAGTTTGGTGGTACGCCAAAAGGCGGTATATGCCGCTTGGCTTTGTCTGAGGAAGACGCAAAAGTAAGAGCATGGTTTGCCAAAACCTGTGAAGCTTTGGGTTGCACGGTGACATATGACTCTATGGGTAATCAGTTTGCCCGTAGGCCCGGCAGTAATAATGACCTGCCACCTATCATGATCGGGAGCCATCTTGATACCCAGCCAACAGGCGGTAAGTTTGATGGTATTTTAGGTGTATTGGGCGGGGTTAGTGTATTGCGTGCGTTGCACACGGCGGGCCTTACAACTGTACACCCTATAGAAGTCGTTAATTGGACAAATGAAGAAGGCGCGCGCTTTACGCCCCCCATGTTGGCCTCTGGTGTATTTGGTGGCGTCTTTACGCAAGATTACGCCAAAGGCAGAGCGGATAAAAACGGCATAACGCTCGGGCAGGCGTTGGAGGAAATTGGCTTTGTGGGGCAGGAGCCATGTGGCCAGCACCCAGCCAGCGCCTATTTTGAACTGCATATTGAACAAGGACCCGTGCTGGAAGCAGAGCACAAAACCATTGGTATTGTCACAGGCGTACAGGCCATGCGCTGGTACACTGTAACGGTGACAGGGCAAGATGCACATGCTGGCACAACGCCCATGACCATGCGCTCAGATGCCTTGTGGGCGGCCGCCCGCATGATAGATGGTGTGCACCATATTGCTATGGCTCATGGGCCGGATGGGTTAGGCACAGTGGGAATTGTGAACTGCCAACCCGGCAGTAGCAACGTCATACCTGGGCAAGTGCAATTCACAGTGGATCTGCGCCACCCAGCGGATGATGTTCTGGAAGGAATGGAAAAAAAGTTTTACGAAACGTTATCACACATCGCTACATCTTGCGAAACACAAGTTTCAATTGAACCCACTTGGGTGTCTGCCGCTGTGCATTTTGATTCGTTCTGCCTGTCTTGCGTAGAGAGTAGCACGGAAAAACTTGGCTATTCATCGCGTAAAATTGTGTCTGGCGCGGGGCATGATGCAGTATATGTCGCAAAGGTTGTGCCAACAGCGATGATTTTTGTGCCTTGCTGGAAAGGTATCAGCCACAACGAGGCAGAAAGTGCAGAGCAACCAGATACAACTGCTGGTGCCAATGTTTTGCTTCATGCCGTGTTGCAGGCAGATGCACAGTTACAAACGGCCTGACGCAGGATTGCCGCTTCTTATGGCCGCTTAATATTGTGTCGGAGAAACTATAAATTCGATAAACCCTTGCGGAAAGCCGACATCTTTGTAGTTTCCAAAATCTCCAAGGATTTTCTGTTGTGCGTTATCTCTCCTACTAATCTTCGCGTTATATGCAGTAAAGCGTGGTACAGTCTTGTATTGGGAGAGGCCGAAAGCCGAAGAGGGTGTCTTCACTGCATGGCTGTCTCTCCTCCGAGTGGCTTGCCGCCTGTTCGGTGTCAGAAGCCTGACGTCTAAGGCTGTCAGCACGACACTGCCCGGTCTATGTCCTCAGAAGAGAGGATGACAGATTGGTGTTATAAGTCCCTAAGTCATGCAGACCATCACATGCTCCATTAACGGTTGTTACAACCGTAGGGACTGCATTCTGTAAGCCAGAAGTCTTCTGGGTCATGAGCACAGTGCGGCACAATAAGGATCTCATGGTTCAAAAATAAATCCTGACGCGTGCATCCTGATAATCAAACGCAGGTACTCTCAGATAGCCGTTTTTCTAACTTTTAGCGGGTTCCATCTTTCGACAAGTGCTTCTGGATAACGCTATTAAGACGAATGCACGCCATAAAATGCCAGCGAGTGGGAACTCTTGATTGGGGCGTAATTGTATTAAAAAAAGCCACACTTCAACAAAATGTTAAAATAAAACAAATATAAACATCATTATAGAGATTGCATCAATATCAGTTATTATGTGTTTTATTTAAATGAATATTTAAATATGTGAGAAATTATTTGACGGCGCGCAATTTATTTTCTATTTAACAGCAAATTTTCCTTAACAAGAAACAGGATTGTGTTCATGACAGCCACAAGCAATATTCCATCTTCGGGGCAGAATACACTTAACTTCGCGACCATAGACTCGTCAGGAAAAGTGTCGAACACTAAAAATAGCGTTTCAGTTTTTTTTAATGATTCTACTCATTTCACTATTAATGGAACAAAATATACATATGATTTTACATGGGGAAGTGCAGGTTCAAAACAGATAATATTAGGCGATGGGCACGGTGGATATTTTTTATTAACAGATGCCGATATTAATATATCAAACTATACCTATGTGAATAATTCATATGGTAACAATAATCATTGGCAAGTAAATGGGAATGATGGAACAAGCACATCACTCGCATTTAACAATCGTGGGTTTGACCCCTGCTTTCTTGCAGGAACGGAAATCTCAGTTAACGGATCTCTCTGTAAAGTCGAAAACCTGACTATAGGCGACAAAATTGATACGCTTGTAAACGGTAAAATAGAGCAGAAAACGGTCTCTTGGGTCGGTAAATCGACATGTGTCGCCAACCCTCTTCTTTCAGTCGATCAGCAGGATACCCCGTACGAATCCTTAAAGATGCTCTGGCAACAGGCGTGCCTTTTAAGGATATGCTCATTACCCCGGAACATTGCCTGTTTCTTGATGATTGTTTTGTTCCCGCACGGATGCTCGTGAACGGTCAGTCCATCTTCTACGACCAATCTTTCACCCATTACGACTATTATCACGTTGAAACTGAAGACCATGCGATCATCATTGCTGATGGTGTGTTGACGGAAAGCTATCTTGATACCGGTAACCGGCATAAATTTCGGCAGGACGGGGACGTATTGTCCATTGCGCGCGGTCGTAATTTGACATGGGATGACGCAGCAGCACCTCTTAACGTTTCTCGCGCTTTTGTTGAGCCATTATTTCAGAAATTAAGTTTGCGTGCAGAAGAGAAGTCTGTTCCGTTTCAAACAGCAGCGGCTGTTTTAACGCATGATAATGACCTGCATCTGAAATCAGACACTGGTCACACACTCTATCCAATCCGCAAGAAAAAAAATGGTTCTGTCTTCATGCTTCCGGAAGGCGTTAAAACGGTCCACATTATCTCAAATGTGAGCCGCCCTTGTGATGCCATAGGGCCATTTGTCGATGACCGCCGTGCTCTGGGGGTTCTGGTTGGAAATATCACGCTTTGTGAGAAAAACGCGACGCGCACCATTACATCTCATCTGGATGATGAAAATCTGACAGGATGGAATAGCGTAGAATCTCCAACCATGCGCTGGACGTCAGGCAACGCTTATCTTGCTTTGGGTGATAGAAAGCAGGGCGCAATAGGGTTTCTTACACTTCAAATTCTGGCATCCGGTCCGTATCTTGTCAGAAACACAGTGTCCGAAGACGCAGCACTTCGCGCCTAACCAAGTTATGACCTCACTCCAACTCTTGGGGTGAGGTCTTTAACGGTTGTTACTCTATGTTGGCCTGTGGTTTTCCTAAGCCCTTAGAATTTGTGACTATACTCCCGTCTGTTACAGTTTTTCGGTCACTTTTGAAGGTGGCCGATACTCCCGGCTTTAGAAGAATCTGTCGGGCTTATTGGACTGCTTGTTGTCAGGTTTTCATAGTGTTCCTGATTAACTGGGCTCTCAATTCCGGCAACCGGGGTAGGATGACGTAAGCCCTCATACTGAAAACCTGTGAATGTCATGGTCTGGTCAGGAGTAGGCAGTAGCTTATCGTTCCAACCGCCGCCCAATGCACGTACCAAGCCCACTGAGGCCTGAAGGGCGCGGGCCTGCACTTGTGCCTGTTCAATTCGGGCGTCAAGCGTATTGACCTGCGCAATCAGTGCATCCAGATAGCCGTCGGCCCCGCCTTTATAAAGTGTCATGGTTAAGGTTTGTGATTGCATGGCGGCATCTACTGCCTGTTTCAGGCGTGTATTTTCAGCCCGTAGGCGTGCGGTCATGGAAAGACCGTTTTCCACATCTTTGAAGGCCGATAATATTGCCATGCGATAATGATCCCGTGTTTCACGGTAGTTTGACCATGTGCGTTGGAGTTGGGCTCTGCGCAGCCCCCCTTCAAATAGCGGCATGGTGACAGACGCCCCATAAGACCACATGCTATTGGCCAGATTGGCTAAATCAAACCCGTTGGCGTCAAAGCCCCCATTAGCGTTGAAGGATACATGCGGGTAGAATGCAGCACGCGCAATGCCAATAGCTCTGTTGGCCTGTGCCATTTCGCGTTCTGCGATTGCAATATCCGGGCGGCGTTGTAGCAGTTCCGATGGCATACCTAATGGAAAAACAGGCTCTGCCGTATCCTGACTCGATACTTCGGCAATGTGGAAAGATGACGGTGAGGCGTTAACCAGTATAGCTAAAGCGTGTTCCAGCACGTCGCGCTGTGCTTGCATATCCAACTGGCGCGCCTGCGTCATGTAAAGCTGATTTTTTGCACGTGCGACATCAATTCCGGTTGCATCCTGGTTATCAAGCCGGGTCTGCGTAACTTTCAGGGCCTGCTCATAATAGGCGATAGATTGGGTATAAATCGCATTTTGTGCGTCCAGTCCACGCAGTGCGAAATAGTCTGTGGCCAGCTCTGCCTGCAAACTCAGCCGGGCCGACGCATATTGCGCAGCTTGTGCTTGCGCATAATATTTCTGCGCTCTTACACGGTTACGGATGGACGACCAGATATCCGGTTCCCAACTTGCCATTCCACCATAAAATTCATCCGTGGCCGTAATGGGGCCTTTGTAACGAAACAGTCTGTCAGAAGAACTTTTGTTATTGCTCGACCCAAAAGCCAGTGCAAAATGCGGCAGGAGGTCAGACCGAGCTTCCATGACAATAGAACGGGCTTGTATAAAGCGTTCCGCCGCAGCCTGAAGATCTGCATTTCCATCCATTGCCTGCGCTTCCAGTGTTGAAAGCGTTGGGTCTGCAAATAAGGTCCACCAATCTGAGCGCAGAACCGTATCTTGCGGTTGAGCTTCTTTAAAGAGGCCTTGCCCATGCCATGTGTCAGGCACAACAAAATGCGGGGCCTGGTAGGTGGGAGCAAGGTCGCAGGCGCTGAGCACTGTAAGGGCAGCAAGTGGAATGGCTTGCAAACTTTTCTTCTGGAAAATGCTTTTTCCAAAAAAAACCTTACATATTCTCGGTATAAGGTTACTCTTTCCATAGGAATTATCAGGATGTTTTAGAATAGGGCTCATTCGTCATCCTCCTCGTCATCAGTGCTGCCAGCCGTTGTAATATAGCCTTTGGTGGGCACACTCAGGCGTACAGTTTCGCCTTCCAGAAGATCAGCTGGGGGATTGTTGATGATATGATCCGTTGGGCTCAGGCCAGCCTCCACTTCCGTATAAGCATCAGACATCCGGCCTACGGTTATATTGGTGTAATGGGCTTTGTTCTGCGCATCCACTGTCACCACCTGCATTCCCTTTTCCTGAAAAACCAGCGCACCGGTTGGAATAGTATAAACACCTCCTTCTGCTGGTGCGGACAAAGACACAGAGGCAAATGTGCCGGGCCACAACTTTTGGTCTGCATTATCAATAGTGAATTCTGTAACAGCCGTACGAGTGTTGGCGTCGTATCCTTTGGCAATAGTCAGGAAGTTGGCGGTAAAAACCTTGTTGGGATATTGCGGTACTGTGACACGGGCCTTCAGTCCCGGTTTGAGAATATAAGACAGTGTTTCTGGCACCGAGACAAACAGACGCATTTCATGCGTGTCCGCCACAGTAAATAGCTCACTGGCAGTGCCGTTAGCATTCATGTTGCCACTGCCAGCCCCAACATAGTCACCGACACTGATATTTCGGGCCGTAACCACACCATCGAAAGGTGCAACAATCGTTTTGAATTGTTCAAGGGCGCTATAACGGTCCACGTTATGCTGCGCGGCTTCTAGTGACGCTTGTGCTGATTGCTCATTAGCATTCTGGACAGAAACGGATTGTCCAGAAACGGCTTGAGATTTTCCCATTGAGCGCCAACGGTTGGCTGTTACTGCCGCAAGTCCGTATTTAGCCTGTGCTACCTGAAGGTCAGCTTTGGCCTGTGCATATTGTGCGTCCAGACCCGGTGCGTTTACTTCCCCTAAAATATCGCCTTTTTTTACTGATGCACCGTAATCCTTATACCACATTTTTACGTAACCGGAGACCTGCGCGTAAATAGGCGCTTCATACCAGGCGTTAATATTGCCTGGCAGCGTCATGGATACCGTGGGTGGGGCTGGTTTAGGCTGTACTACGGCTACATCTGGTACACTGGCGTGCTTTGCGTCAGCGCGCAGTGTAACCTCACTGTGCAGGTGCTGCACTTCCAGATACGCGACATACCCTACCAATACACACAGCAGGCAGCCGATAAAGAGACGTTTTTTTGTAAGAGCGGACATCAGACGGCCTCCTGCCCATTGCTATGACCCGCTTCAGGCGGGAGAGATATTTTTTCATGAGAGCGATTGTGAAAAATGGCGTAAACACAAGGTACGAACAGAAGCGTTGAAACTGTTGCCAGAATGAGCCCTCCAATAACGGCTTTCCCGAGCGGTGCATTCTGTGAGTTACTGATGGCCATTGGCACCATGCCAATCACCATGGCGGATGCCGTCATGATAACAGGGCGAATGCGGCCAAACCCGGCCTCGACTGCCGCAGCAAGAGCATTGCCGTGCAGAGCAAAACGTTCTTTGGCAAACGAGACAACCAGAATGGAATTGGCCGTGGCAGTGCCCATGCACATAATCGCACCAGTCAAAGCAGGCACGGAAAGACGCGTCTGTGTCAGGAACAGGCTCCAGGCAATGCCTGCAAGGGCACCGGGAAGGGCTGATATAATAATGAAAGGGTCAACCCATGACTGGAAGTTTATGACAATCAGCATGTAGATTAGTACAACAGAGACAATCAGCCCGCCGACTAGTTCCATATACGCACCATGCATGGTGACAGCCTGCCCGCGAATATCCACTACCGCTGTCTGCGGCAGATCATGGTGCGTATCCGCCACTACCTGTCTGACCCGCTTCAGGACTGCTCCCAGATCGCTCCCTTCTGTTGAGACATAAACATCAATTTCTGGCATTGAGTTATAGTGAGACACCTGCCCCGGTGTGCCTGTAGGCGTTACGGTACTGATGCTGCCCAGAAGCTGCATATCTGTCCCTTTAGGGTCATTGTCTCCTTTATCAACCGGGATTGTCAGCAGGTCGTTGTAATGAGTCAGTTGGTCCTGAGAGACATAGACGTTGAGTGGGAACGTGATGCCGCTTTTAGGGTCCAGCCAGTATTGCGGATCAACCGTCTGGCTACCTGAAAGAGTCATAAGTTCGTTATTGGCTATATCCGCTTCAGTCATGCCTGTGGCCTGACCAAATGTTCTATTACCCTGCACAAACAACGTGGGGGTTTTCATGGTCTGCTGGATGACAACATCCGCAGAGCCGGGAATAGCCCGCAGCTTATTCACCAGCAGACGAGCATACTGGTAATTGCTTTGAAGTTCCGGGCCAGAAATCTGAACATCAATTGGCGCAGGGGAACCAAAGTTCAGAATCTTGTCTGTCAGGTCAGCAGGTTGAAAGGTGAAAGTGCTTCCCGGAAATTTTTGGGACAGGTCCGTGCGTAATAATTTGCGGTAATCCCAGACAGAAGATTGCTCATCTTTCAGCGAAATAGTCAGGTCGCAATCCTGAGTGCCAAGAGAGGGGGTGGGAATAAAGGCCTGATTATGTGGTCCTTCCGGCAGTCCACAGTTGTTGATGATACCAGAAACTTTGCCGGGTAAAAGTGTTTCTATACGGTTATCCACCAGAGAAACAATGCGGCCTGTTGTTTCAATGCGCATTCCTAAAGGCGTGCGCATATGCATCTGCATTGTGCCTGATTTGACCTCTGGAAAGAAGTCCTGGCCGTTGATCAAAAACAGTCCGAGAGACAAGACTGATAGCCCAAGGAACACGGCAACAAACCGAACACGTTTTGCAATAATTCTTTCCAGAGCACGCCCGTAGCTGGAACGGAAATTATGGAAAGCATGCTCAAACTTGTTCTGAAAGCGCCCCAGGACACCTTTCGGGAGCGCAAGATGTTCATCACTATGCAACCCCGGATGAACCTGACCAGCCAGAAGATACTTGGCCATGGTAGGCACTAAAGTGCGGGACAGGATGAAGGAGGCAAGCATGGCGTACACAATGGCTTCTGCCATAGGCATGAAAAGCCAACCGGCTACCCCGCTCAACCTGAAAAGTGGTGTCCAGACAATGCAGATACATAATGTTGAAACCAGCGTAGGAATAACAATCTGGTTGGCAGCATCAATAATCGCCTGCTCTAACTCTTTCCCTTCTTCAAGGTGGGTATCGATATTTTCGATCATGACTGTTGCGTCATCCACCAGAATACCAACTGCGAGGGCAAGCCCGCCAAGTGTCATGACATTGATGGTCTGACCAGAAAGCAGCAAGCAGATAATGGCAGACAGAATGGCCAGCGGAATGGAGGTCGCGATGATGAGTGTGGAGCGCCATGAACCCAGAAACAGCAGCACTACAAGGCCTGTGAGAATGGCCGCAGTCACCATTTCCCGGACCACATCCTTGATGGCGTCTTTCACGAAAACAGATGCATCACTCAGGATGGAAATATGCACGTCTGGCGGGACAAGTTTCTGAATACGCGGCAGAAGTTCTTTGGTGCGTGCCACAACATCCAGTGTGGAGGCATCACCGCTTTTCATGACAACGACTTCCACCCCCTGACGCCCCTTGACCAGCACGAGGTTGGTTTGCGGATGCCCGCCACGGTAAACCTGTGCAACGTCATGTACGTAAATAACGGCGTTACCAACACGTTTGACGGGTATATCACCCAGCTCCTTCATGGAACGTGGCGTGGCGTTCGTTTGCACCATCCAGTCCGTAGTCGCTATTTTCTGATCCCCGGCAGGGAGCACAATGTTCTGTTTCCGCAGGGCGTTCTGCACATCCATTGCGGAAAGATGATGCGCCTGTAACTGTTTCTGGTTTAAAGCCACCATAATAAAGCTGTCCATGCCGCCATAGGGATGTGGCAACACAGCGCCGGGTACTGTTACCAAGACCGGACGAATACGGGTCATGGCAATTTTGTACAGGTCAGACGGTGTTTGTTTTTCAGACGTTATCTGAAGTGCCAGAACGGGAACAGATGACGCTTCCAGCTTCATGACCATTGGTGCCGGAATATTATCAGGAAGCTGTTTGATAACCGTTTGGGAAATAGCGGTGACTTCTGCCTCCGCTTCTCCAATATCCGTTCCGGGTTGGAAGTAGATGTTAACGATACTTCGGCCGTAATAAGAGCTACTTTCCATATGCTCTATACCCTCCACAGTGGAGGTAACGGCAAGTTCGTAATTATAGGTGATACGGCCCGCAAATTCCTCAGGAAGCATGCCGCCATATGTCCACACCACAGAGACCACGGGAATCCGGATGTTAGGAAACACGTCGGTGGGCGCATTGAAAAGGGACAACACACCGAGGGCGAGAATAAGCAAAGACAATACAATAAATGTGTAAGGTCGCTTAAGCGCCGTCACAACGATGGCATTCATGCGTTTCCTTCCTTGCTGAAGCCGATGAAGTTTCGCGCAAGATAGAATTGCAGGTATGCAAAAATCTTTTAAAAAAAATATTATGGCATTATATAATCTTTTAATAAATTGAACTTTAAAATTGAAACATAGTTTTTGAGTTAATTTATTTTTTATATTTTTAGAAATTATCAGTTTCTAACAACTAAAGTGCAGAGTGTCGTGTTAAGGTTACAGGAATTGAAGGATTACTATTTAACGCCGAGTGATACCTACCATCCGGGCTATAAGGCCGAAATGCGATATTTGGTCGCTAAAAATATACTCGACACGGGATCTTATCACAAATTTCTGTGTAATGAAGTGCGCGTTCCAGACGGTAGGGCGATCTTATTGTTCCGTGATGCCGAATTTCGTCACCGTGTAATTCACAAGGTTGCACAGGAAGGGAAGAGCAGCGTCCGTTGGGATGATGCGCAATGAGGATTGCATCCCAATTAGATCTTCCTCCTGATGCGGTGTCAAAATGGGTTTGCG
This sequence comes from Acetobacter cibinongensis, assembly GCF_000963925.1. Taxonomy (GTDB): domain Bacteria; phylum Pseudomonadota; class Alphaproteobacteria; order Acetobacterales; family Acetobacteraceae; genus Acetobacter; species Acetobacter cibinongensis. The sequence continues at coordinate 96,974 of NZ_BAMV01000002.1, read as the reverse complement.
TTTAAGGAGCACGTACAGTGCTAGAGAAGCCTTAATTATACATATGTAGAGACTGGCGGACGTAAGGCAGATCTGATCTGGTCGCTCATGGACTGTCGAAACTGCATCTTGATATCTCAGTCAAACTGTTAATAGGCTTTATAAGACAGAACGTACTGATCGGGAGAGAGCATAAAGAACTGACGATCTGTTGAGTTGGTAACTACGTACAAAGCCAGCGTGCGAAAATGAGCTTTGAGAGTCACCAGCGTTTAATTGAGAATATATTCATGAAAACGTCACAATACAGGAACGGCCATCTGCATTATGGGAGAACAAAATTGAGTGCGGTTTTTAGGGAAGGTTTGCGCTGCGAGACGAAAAAATTCTGGCGGGAATTTACGTCAATAACAGGTCAGGAAGGCCTGTTTGCAGCCTGATTACGGGTAAAGCCATACCTTAAACCGGTGCAAGGATAAAAGTGTGTCGAGTAAGACTGTCGCAAAAAAAACCGAGCCAGCTTATAACCGCGCGCTGAAACTGGTTTTCCTTGGTCTCACATCCTTATCAGGGTTTTTATATGGTCCGGCAGGTTTTGCAGGCACACCTGATATGGGACACTCTGTTTCAACCCGTGGTGGGCAGGCCCTTGACTTGGCGGTAGGGGCTGGGCGTCTGCTTAGCCTTTCCCAGCCTGCGGCGAGCGTTTTTGTGGCAGACCCACAAATTGCAGATGTGCAAATTCCTTCAGATGATAAAATTTTTATTCTAGGTAAAAAATCTGGCACAACAACCTTGTTTGCGCTGGATGACAATGGAAATTCCGTTGCCTCCTGGACTATAAGGGTGGAGGCAGACCAGACCGCCTTTACGCCGCGCGCGCAGACAGAGTCAGAACACGCCAGTTTACAAACCACCCCCAATGGGTCCGTTATCACGGGTTCCGTTGCCAATGCGGATCAGGCTGACCATCTGGCCACTGTTGCACGGGGGATAGAGGGAAAAGAGCACCCTCTGGCAAACCAAATGGGTGTTACGCACCCTCTGCAGGTTAATTTACGTATCAGAATTGCAGAAGTGTCGCGAAGTGTTGCGCAGCAAATAGGGTTTAACTGGTCAACCGTGATTAAAGCAGGCAGTTTTGCATTTGGTCTGCAATCCGCTGCCATTGCTGAAAATGCAGCCTCATCGTTGTTTGGGGGTGTAAGCAGTAGTAGCGTCAATGCTCAGACGGTGCTGGAGGCCATGGCAAACGAGCATCTTGTAACACTTCTGGCCGAACCAAATTTGACCGCTATTAGCGGCAGCACGGCAACTTTCCTTGCTGGCGGGGAATTTCCAATTCCGGTACCGCAGGCTTTGGGGGTCACCTCCATTCAATACATGCAGTACGGCGTGAGCCTTGCCTTTACACCCACGGTGCTAGGGGCCGGGCTTATTCACCTGAAGGTAAGGCCTACCGTAAGTGCCCTGTCAGGCACCGGAAGCTACCAGCTTAACAATCTTTCTGTTCCGGCGCTCACCACGCGTCAGGCACAGACAGAGGTTGAACTTGCGAGTGGTGAGAGCTTTGCTATTGCGGGCCTGCTACGGAATGATGCTGACAACAATGTGCAGAAATTCCCTATTCTGGGTGATATTCCAATTTTAGGGCAACTGTTTCGTTCCTCCCGGTTCCAACGGGACCAGAGCGAGCTTGTGATTATCATCACACCTTACCTGGTTAAACCGGTTGACCCTTTGCATACGCCTGATGATCCCTTGAGGCACGTTCACCAACCAAGTGAGTTGGAGCGCTTCTTCTATGGCAGAATGGCGGACCAGCAGGACCTGGAGCGGATGCCGCATCTGAACGGAACAGGGTTTGTATTCGAGTGAAAAAGACAGCTTTACTGGCGTTTCTGGCATTGTGCAGTTGCGAGGCCACACAGTCCGACCGCGTAAAAACTCTGCCTGTGGCCTTGCATACCGAGCAACGGACTATCCCCCTTTCAAACACCGGCCTGTTTAACCAAACTCAGGTGCAGCAGGCGCTGGCAGCGCTCGGGCAGGGGACTGAGGTTAGCGTTGATATTGAAGGTCTGACACAAATACAGTCGCAACAACTGCTGCCCAAATTGCTTTCTCTTGGGGTGGACCCGGACCGTGTGCATGTTGCACCGTTAACCGCACGCTACCCTGTCGTGCCACCGCGCATGACTTTTAGCCGTACACAAGCAGTTTTGCAAAATTGTTCAAAAGTTATTCGGCCTGGTTGGTTGGGAGATGTCACACCAAGCATTGAGAATGTCGGGCGCTGTGTGCAAAACAATAATCTGGCACAAATGCTGGCAGACCCAAGTGATTTGTATCGCTCCCCCGCGTTTCATGCCTCTCCCGCAGAGCGTGCGGCGCTTGGTGTGCGGCGGCTTAATCTGGGTCAAGAGCCAGCACTTCCAGCAGATACACTGGGCACTGGCTTATCCGGCTCTAACAGCGTGGGCGGTATGACTGGCGGCACAACATCCGAGACGCAAACACAGGGCAATGCAGCCGCGCCTTAACGTTAGGCTACGGTGTTGAGGCAGCCGGGGGAGAAGACCGGCGCACGGTATCGTAAAAGTCCAGATTTTCCTGAGCCTGTTGCTCAGATAAGTGGTGCCGCAAAATGGCAGAAGACATTGCGTGGTCTCCCATCAGGCCATAGACGAGCGCCAGAGCATTTTCCACCGCAGTGCTGTGTGCTGTCTGGTTTGTGCCAGCCAGTTCCCCACGGAGTGGGCGCAAAATACCCAATGCCTGTGGGTAAGATCCTGACAGCGCCAGTGAAATGGCCATATCCGTCCGGGCCGCAATGTCATCTGGATTAAGTGAAAGCGCGCGCTGGTAATATCCCTGTGCCTCCTGTTGTTTGCCAAGCGTATCCAGAGCTACTCCTAACGCCACCAGAATATGAACATCCGTCGGCGCTTGATGCAAAGCCGCTTGCAGGAAGGTAACGGCTTCCCGCGGGCGGCCAGCTTCAATCATAAGGCGGCCTGTAACCAGACCAAGCATGGCGTTGTCTGGGTTTTTGGCGGCAAGGGGTGTCAGAAGGCCAAGTGCATCACTGGCTTTCCCTGCTGCGGTCAAAGCCTGCGCATAGCCAAGTTGTAAGTCAATTCTGTCAGGGCGCAGCAAAGCGGCTCTATTGTAAAATGTAACAGCGGTGTTGACGTCCCCAGTATTCAGTGCCGTCTGGCCAATACGTGCCAGTGCATCAGGGTTTTGTGCAGCCTGCATCATTTGGCGCGTTGTGTCCTGAGTTTGGCCTGGAGCCTGGACGCAGGCACTCAAAAAGAGCACAGGTAGGCAGTAAAGAAGAGAAAATTTGGAAAACTGCATAAAAAATCCACACAAGTGGGAGGACAAGGAATCTAGGCGGCGTGCGATGCTGCGGCGGACGGGCTCATGATGGCCTGAGAGAGTGTGCCGTAGAGTTTGACCGAAAACTCTGGAGCGACCTCATCGTAAGACAGCACAGGAATAGTGAAACCAGAGTGCCGGAGCAACAAAGATGTTGGGCGGCGTAAATCGGGGGCGACCAGAAAAACCGCTTTGCGGTTATGCAACAGGCAAGGGGCCAGAAAGCTGCGGGAGGTCTCAACAAGATTTTTTGCGGAGACGGGGTCAAGAACGATTTGCCTCCCTTGTGGGCCGCTTTGCACCAGAGAGCGTAAGATGTTTTCAAATGGGGCATCAATGCCAATGGCGGCCAGAACTTTATCTTGATTAGAACATTGGTGGCAGATCTGCCGACGGAGCGCCAGACGCACCTGCTCAACCAACCCGGATGTTGTTTGTTCCTTGGCGGACCACTCCGCAACAGCTTCAAAAATAGTCCGGATATTGCGCAAGGCCACTCGCTCTTCCAGCAAAAGGCGTAGAACGTCCGACATACGCGGCAGCGGGCAGACTTTCCCCGCTTCACGCACCAGATCAGGCAGGAGTTTCTCCGCACGGCGTACGAAGCTTTGCGTTTCCTGAATGCCCATAAGTTGTCCGGCGTGTGCCAGCAATGTTGCCTCGGCTGTGCGGCATATAAAATCTGTTGCGGAGAGAGTGAGCACTTCGGCCTCCTGTAGGGCGGGGAGGGCGGAGCTTGAAACGCCAATGGTCTCGGGTCCAAATGGCCCGGGCGAGCGGCAGAACTCAATACCCAGTTCCTGCAGGACGGTTGGTGTTTCCTCCACAAAAAAGAGTACAGGGTCTAACGGAACCAGCAACGCTGGTACGGTATCAACCTCAATGCAGAAGCTGTTGGGGTCCTGCCTTGGGTCTATTGTCATTTGTACGGGTGGTAGTACCAAACCCATCTGTTCTGACAGATCTTGAATACGGAGATTGATTTTCTTTTGCGCGGCCTCCTGCTGCGTAGCAAAGCCGTGTCCAAGTTTGACCTGCACGTTCAGGGTTGTAATGAGTGTATGGTTCTGGTTGGCAGAGCGTGCAAATGCACTTGCCAGTTCATGTTTTTGCCGTTTGAGCAAAAGCCAGGATGCACCACCAAGAATACAGCCAAAACAGAGAAATACAGCCGCCGGAAAGCCGGGTACAAGAGCCAGCGCTCCCATAACTACCGCTGCAACCTGAAGGGAGAGCGGTTCCGCGCTGATCTGCTGTAAAATATCTCTGCCAAGGTTGCCACCGCCATCTTCATGCGTGACGCGCGTTACAACCACACCGGCTGTCAGGGAAATAAGCAGCGCGGGAATTTGGGCAATCAGCCCATCGCCAACAGCGAGCAAAGAATATGTTTGCAACGCAGTTGAAAAGGTCATTCCCTTCTGAAGGCACCCGATAGCAATGCCACCAATCAGGTTGATAACAATAATAATCAAACTGGCAATCGCGTCGCCTTTAACAAACTTCATCGCGCCGTCCATGGCGCCATAAAGCTGGCTCTCCTTCTGGAGTTTGTTGCGCCGGCTGCGGGCTTCTTCCTGAGTGATATCGCCATTTTTCAGGTCGGTATCAATACTCATCTGGCGGCCGGGCAACGCATCCAGGCTGAAGCGTGCCGCAACTTCGGCAACGCGCTCGGATCCCTTGGTAATAACCAGAAATTGCACAATCGTGATGATGAGATAGACAACAATGCCCACCACGACATTGCCCGAGATCACAAACTCGCCAAATGTTCTGATAATTTCTCCGGCATCTGCTTCTACCAGCACCATACGGGAGGTTGTAATGGAAAGAGCAAGCCGGAATGCGGTTGTAACCAGAATAATAACCGGCAGTGTTGAGAACATGACGGGAGAGCTGATATAGACAGCTACCATCATCAGAACAGTTGCAATGCTGATATTGAGTGCAATGAGAATATCTGCCAGCATTGTCGGTATAGGCAGGATCATCATGCCAACAGTCAGCACAAGAAGTGCGACCAGCAGCAGATCCTGACGGCGCGAAAGCTGTATCAGAAAATTATGAAGTGGATGTTTTTCAGCGTCAGTGTGCGAAGGCATTAATAGCGTACCACAAGATGTTCTGTCCCACGATGTAGCAGAAGTCTGTCAGGGAGAATTTTCTCTATAACCCAGCCATCTTCTACCGTGCTGCCAGGGGGCAGGCGTTGCCCGCTGGTATCAACCACATAAGGCTGTGCGCCTAGCGCAACACCTGCAATCTGGATGGGGGAGTGAGTGCCTGCCTGCATAAGAGCGGTATGGTCTAAAAGAACGGTTTGCGTGCCGTATGTTTCATCGAACCATAATTTTATGAAAGACCATTCTTTACTCTGTTCTTTCTGCAAAACACCGGTCACGCTAAGGGCGCCATCCTGCGTTTTGGAGACAGATAGAGTGTCAAGATGCGCCTCAGTCAGCTTATTTTCCAAAGCCGCTTGGAATGTCTGCCTGTTTTGTTGTGCCGTTGGATGTGCTGCCGGTGTTACAGCTAGTGGGGGTACATGATGTCGTGCCCATAGGGGGGAAAACAACCCGACACACGCAATAAGCAGCAAAGCCAGAGCTGCTGAAAAGCCATAGGGCCATATTTTGGTTTTGGGTGGAACAATGACGTTAAAATCTGTGGTGCCAGCAGAAAAAGAAAAGTTTTTTCTGGAGAGATAAGAGGCGTTCCCATCAAGTCTTTTGCCAGATGGTAAAAGAATAACTCCGCCCTGAGGCGTCAGTTTTATGCCCCGTACTGTGTCCTGGATATAAAAATGAGTGTCGTCCAGTGTTGGGTCTGCAATAATGATGTCGTTATCAAGAGAGCTACCAACAGAAAAAACTCCCTTTTGCAACGCAAGGGAGCATCCGGCTTGAGGGCCGTTTTCTATCACCAGCAAGGCAAGCGAAGAACTGGTTACTGTTTGTCTGGACTGCATTGAGTGTAAAAGGTGTTCCAGCGGAAGGCTGGAACACCTCTTTAATTAACCGATGTTCGGGCGCTGCTGAGCGGCGGTTTCTTCCGCACCTTTTTCGGTTTTGACAACGGTGATTTTTTCGTTGGTTTCAATAGCTGTGTTAAATGCAGAGGTCATTTTATCGATTTCGCTATCGATGTCGGCGCTGGACGTGCTGGAAACGGAGGAAGCGTCGCTCATGGTAATAGTCCTGTTTCTAAGTTAAGCAAAAAGCTTTGTTGTTTGCTCCGAATAATCGAAGCCGGGAAACACAGGCAGCGAAAGCGACCTGTATCGGAAACTGATTACTTGCCGGAACCAGTTTCGATTCTGAGGTTGGCGACAGAAGCCGCTGCGTATTCCGGTCCAGAGACAGTCTGCTTGCCCTGTGCAGCCATTGTGGTGCTGGCTTGTATTGCAGAGTCAATGGATTTCATCGGAACGCGCTGATTAAGGAATTCCTGAACGCCACCGCCTTTACGGTCCAGCATGGTATTGCCGGAGGTAGGTAGGCTGGTGCCATTAGCAAAATGCAGATCGTTCAGGGATGATCCGACATGCAACACGGTGTCACTGTAAGAATCAAACGTCTTATCAAGCTGAAAGGCATTACCGGTTTTCGGCGCGGTAATCTTGATCTGGTTATCGCTGGCGTTGCCTGTCTCGTTGTAAACGCCAGTAATGAAAGACGTCTGGTTGTTTTTTGTGACAGACACGGCGTGAATGTGTGAATCGCCATACTGGTTCTGGGCGGTCGGCTGCACCTGCACCTGTGTGCCATCGGCCAGGTCAATTACCAGACCGTCCTGCTTGAATTCACCATGCACTTCGCTGCTGGTTTCAAGGTGCGGGTCGCCAAAAACCTGCACATAGGTGTCGGTCTGCTTGTCATACACCTTCACGCACCCGTCGTTGGTGCTGTAATAATTGTATGCAGCGCCGGTGGTGTAAGACTGGCTGGCAGTAATCAGGTAGCGTCCGGTATCAATCGTGTTGCCAGAAACCTGCAGGTCAGGCGTTGCTGAAGCAGAGGCAAAATCGCTCCCTGAGGAAGGCTGGCTAAGCGCAAGATCGCTATTTCCCGCATTGTTAATGGAAACAGACATTGACTTTCCTTATAAGAATTAAAAGTAAAGGGCGTTAGAACGGTTCATCAGGGTCGCTGGTGTTGTCATTGATCGCATCAGTCACATCGGACTGCATGCTCTGCAAAAACATCAAACCGCCCTTCATCATCATGCTCTGGAATTCAGAGCCCAATGCCTGACTATCAACATCAGGTGTTTTGTCCGTCTCTTTTACGGAAGCGCCTGAAATGGGGTCTGTCATAATTTCAGTCTTTCCTTTTAGTGAACAACAATATCGGAGACGGAAGAGCCCCGAAAAAGCGTCAGGTGTCGTGAAGCGCTTTCTGTCCGGTGCACGGGGCGGCTTTCCGCAGGCAGGGACAAAAGTGTTTGCTGAACCATTGCAATAAAACGGGGCGGCCCGGCTACCATGACGGTATCGGTTGCTGGACCTGCGCCAAGATCAAATCGTGTGTCCAAAAGCCCCATTTGTTGCAGGGCGCTTTTGAGGTGGCTGAAACTGTGCCCATGCAGAGGCATGATCTGCGTGGACCGCTCTGATTTGCTGCTGATATAAAGAGCAGCGCCATCATCATACCAGTCAAAGTCGTACAATCGGCCTGTTTTCTGCAAAAACTCTTTGGAAGAGAGATTCAGCCAACGCCCATGTACCTGACCATGCACTTTGTCTGACACGACAATAGAAATATCATTAATGTAGGAAAACTCCTTCAAGACAGAAGAAATTCCCTGGTTAACTGAAATATAAGAAAAGGGTTTTTGCTCCCATTTCTCGTAAGCTGACGCAGTCGACGCAGTAAACAGGAAACCGCCAAAGACTGCACAACTCAAAACTGTCGAGAAATGGTCATTCATTTAAGGCGTTTTCCGTATTACCTGTTCGGTGAGTCCGGTTAAACCGTGTGATTTTGTCTGACGCAATAACAAATTGCCTGAGCAATAAAATTGTCACACAACTGCAAAAAAACTGCTGCTATTGCACACCTACAGACATACCGATTTTTTCGGGTCAGGCCTTATTAGGGTCCTGTGTCTGTTGTGAAGGTAGTGGGTGAGTATTCTGAATGTCTGATGCAATTGGCGCTTTGGGGGGTATAGTCGGCGCACCTGGTGGTGCGGCAGGAGCTCCAACGGTGCAGGATACTGAGGTAGCGCCTGAAGTCTCCAGACCTCTCGAAGCAGATTTTCATCAGGCATTGCAGAATGAAGTCTCCTTTGTGCCAGAGCAGGTAGGGGGGGCGGCAGCCATGGGGCAGGCGCTTAACCAGAAACTTGAAGGTCTTTCCAGCTACCTCAACCAATGGGGGGTGGAGCCTGCGGGGCAAGCCCAAGCTGCCGCAGCAGATCCGGCTAATGCCGCCCAATTGGTGGCGCAAATTCAGGCCACCTATACGTTTGCAATTGAGACGACTCTGGTAAGCAAAGGCTCTACCGAAACCACAAAAATTTTTAATACCCTGCTGAAGGGGCAATAATGCTGTTCTGGCGCCCCCGTGCTTTCAAGACTGTTTTTGTTCTGCTCCCCCTCTTGCTGCTGTGTGCCTGCAAAACCGAGTTGATGACGGGTCTGGCGGAGGATGACGCCAACAGTATGCTGGCATTGTTGTTACAGCATGGTGTGAGTGCTGATAAAGTACAGCAGAAAGACGGTAGTGACATACTCCGGGTGGAGCAGAAACAGTTTGCACAGGCCGTCTCGCTCCTGCACGAGGCCGGGTACCCACGGCAGAGTTTTAAAACTATGGGGGACGTGTTTCAGGCATCGGGTCTGGTTTCCTCCCCTCAGCAGGAGCGGGCACGGTTTTTGTGGGCTTTGGGGCAGGAATTGTCACGCACAATTTCTGATATTGATGGCGTTTTGACTGCCCGTGTTCAGGTTGTGCTGCCCAATAATGACCTGCTTAATCGTGAACCAACGCCGTCTTCGGCGTCCGTCTTCGTGCGTTATAAGGAGCAGAGCCCGGCGCAGTATCTGGTGCCACAAATCAAGCAATTGGTGGCCGATAGCGTGGAAGGGTTAAGCTACGATCGCGTGTCCGTTGTGCTGGTACCTGTTGCAGAAAAAGATACTCCTGCTGTGCCAACCTTTGCAGGTGCGGGTACCAGATGGGAGCTTCTGGGGGTTTTGCCAGCCCTAATGCTCGCACTGTTTGCCGGTGTGGGTGTCAACCGGCGCTGGCCAGACCTATCCGAACGCGTAAGGCGTTGGGGCAAACCATGACAGAGGGCGCACAAGTCTGGGCGCATGATCCCCATGTGCAGAATAGTGGGGTGGCGGCGTATCGTCTTGGGGTTTCCGCACAGACCTTCCAACGACTTGCATCCTGTGTTTACACGCGGGACCTGCTTTATGGGTGTGTGCGGGAAAAACTAGGGGGAGAACTGCCTGATGCCCTGACGGAAGCCCAGCAGTATCTGCTCATGCAGGACAGCGAGGCCTTAGGCGTATTGGCGCTCCGGTTGGGCTGCGCCTGTTATGCTCGTCCTGTTTTGTCGCTGCTCTCAGGGAACGCTCTACGCAAACTTGCAGCCCTTACTACGCCGTATGTCATGCAGGATGCAGCATGGGGTCTCCCCTTTTCTGCCGTGACGGATGGCCCGGATACTCCGGAAAAGCTCGCGGGCCTTATACAGGGTGCAGGCCTCGCATGCTTGCGGGGGTGGTGTGACCGGCAGCCTGCGGCTGTTGGGTTGCGTGTCTTGTCCTTTTTGCCAGAGCACAAAGGAAAGAGCAGCTTTTCTCTCGAAAATCCTGAAAGCATGGTTGAGGCTTTTATTGCGGAGCGTCTGAGGAATGGGTGAGCCATTCTCTCCATATGTTATTCGCGCCGTGCGATTTAATGCCTTGAAAGATGCCGAGACGATTCGTGCTCAGGCACAGGCAGAAGCCGCCGCGTGTCTGGAGGAAGCTCACAGACAGGCAGAAGCCATACGGTGTGCCGCCAGCGTTGCCGCAGATGCTGCCCGGCAGGAGGCTTATGCGCAGGGCCAGCAAGAGATAGCAGAACATTTACAAAGATACGAAAGTTCTTTGGCAGACCTGTCTTTTCTGGTGGCACGGCGTCTGATTGATGACTTGCCGCGTGATGAAAAGCTTGTGCGGCTGGTAAAAACCGCCTTGGCTGACCTGCCAGCACAAAGCGGATTGGTTGTGAGAGTTGCCGCGTCACAAGCCACTGCTTTCAGGAAGGCAGCACAGCAGACCGGCAGCGCTCTTGCTACTGTTAGCATTGTAGAATGTTCCAGTCTGGAACCAGAAGAGTGCGTTTTGCAACATGAGCAGGGGCAAACTTCGCTGGGTGTAACAGCACAGTTAAGAGCGTTATGGCAGGGCGCTGTATCGTGATGGATCTGGCATTCTTTGCGCAACGCGTAGCCAGTGCATCACCCCGTCCGGTTGTGGGGCAGGTACTGCGCGTTACGGGAGGTCTGATCTCTGCGCGGGTGGATGGTGCAGCATTGGGCGAAAGTTGCCGTATTGTTTTGTCTGATACAGAGCTCCTTGCCGAAGTTGTGGGGTTTGAAGGCACCGTTGTCAGGCTGGCTCCTATTGGCAGTATGCAGGGGCTTGTGCCGGGTTGTCTCGTGTACCGTACAGGCGGAGCGTTGCAGGTGCCGGTTGGGGAGTGTCTGCTTGGGCAGGTGCTGGATGGTTTTGGGCTGCCGTTAAACGGGACAAGCCTGCCAGAGTGTGAGCAGCGGCCTTGTGCAGATACCCCGCCCTCTGCGTTGTTCCGGCATAGGGTAACGGAGCCGGTAGCAACGGGCCTGCGTGTTATTGATGGCCTGCTCACGTGCGGTAAAGGCCAGAGAGTCGGAATTTTTGGTGAGGCCGGGGGCGGTAAATCCACGCTTTTAGGGCAACTGGTCCGTGGCACCAGTGCCGATGTTGTAGTGGTGGCGCTGGTTGGTGAGCGTGGGCGTGAGGTGCGGGATTTTCTCGAACACCAGCTAGATCCCCAGACCAGAGTCCGCACGGTTCTGGTGGTTGCAACGTCTGACCGCCCCCCCTTGGAACGCGTACGTGCTGCCATGACAGCTACTACAATTGCCGAGTGGTTTCGGGATCAGGGCCAGCATGTTCTGTTGGTTGTTGATAGCATGACCCGTCATGCCCGTGCCTTGCGCGAGGTCGGTCTGGCTGCCGGCGAGGTGCCGGGGCGTGGCGGCTTCCCCCCTTCGGTCATGGCAGAACTGCCGCGTTTGCTGGAGCGGGCAGGCCCCGGAGATGAACGGAAAGGCCCGGGTATGATAACCGCCTTCTACACCATACTGGTGGAAGGGGAGGGAGACCCCGTTGCAGAAGAAATGCGCAGTATTCTGGATGGGCATATCATACTTTCGCCCACGTTGGCGGCGTCTGGGCACTATCCCGCTATTGATGTCATGACCAGTCGCAGTCGTCTGATGAGTGTGGTGGCTACGGCAGATCAGTGTGAAAAAGCTTCGCGTTTGCGCGTACTTTTGCACCGTTATGAAGAAGTACGCTTTCTTGTAGAGGTTGGCGAATACAAACCGGGCAGTGACGCAAAGGCCGATGAGGCACTGGCAAAAATTGAAGAGATCAGAGCGTTTTTAAAACAGGGCGAACGTGAGGTTATGCCGTTTTCCAGTGTGGTGACATGGCTGACCCGGATCGTTTAAAGCTGAGGCAGGCTGCTTTGTTAGTACGCCTCCAAACGTTGCGGGAAGAGCAGGCGACCTGTGACCTTGCTGTGGCACGCGCACAAACAGCGCAGGCGCGCCAGCAGATGGCAGAAGCCACAGCCGCCTATGAGCATGAGAGTACTGCCCAAACAGACGCACGGCACCAGCGGTGGTTGGGGCGTGTGGGGCAGGAGTTGAGCGGAAGAACCGTAAAGGCGTTGCATGTGGAAGATGAAGCTGGCCTTGCCTCCATTCAGCAGCATAGCCTGAGCCAGAAAAAGGCACGACAACGTGTCAGGCAAACAGAAGCGGCTTCTAAAAAAGCCGAGGTGGCGATGGTGCTTGTGCGGAATAGCGCCACCCGGCGTAAGAGGCTCATGCTCAAAATTCAGCAGGACTATAAGCGCGCAGAGTGGTTGCGGGAAGAAGCAGCGCGTGACCAGCATTCACAACTGTTGTTTGCGCAGCGCTTGGCGGAAAAACAGGCATGAGTGTTCCCGCAGCGGTCAAACCCTTTATGCTACCCCGTATTAGCCTGAAAGAGGCAGAAGCCCTGCGGCAGAACAATGCCAGACACAGTGCGGTGTCGCTGGCAGAAGGCTTTGTGCTGCATGATGGCAGGCAGCCGTGGAGTGGCGCCTGGGTCTGTTACGAAGGGCATGTCGGGCATGAGCCTTTCAGGGTGTTTCTGGTGCCGCCCTGTGTTGCGTTTATGGCTGCACGAGCAGGGGTGGAGGAGCGGGCGATACCGTCCGATATCAAGGCCATCACGAGCCTTCTTTTTCTTGAAGGCTGCTTTTCCTGGCTGGAGCAGATGCTGGGTGCTGAAATCCGGTTTTCCAGAATAGGGCAGGCCGTACCGTTAGCCGAAGCCAGATATGCGGTTGTAGAAGCAGATGGTCGCAACTGGCCCGTGGCTGTGCAGGCAACGCCTGCCTGCCTGGCCCGCCTTCTGGCGCTCTGGCCCGTTTTGCCGCTGCCAGACCATGCGGTCTCTCTCAGCCTTGCTGTCCGAGTTGGCACAACAACACTTCCTTTGTCAGTGCTCTCCAGCCTGAATGCAGGAGACGTTGTGTTGCTTGAACAAGGAAGCCCGGCTCAGGCCATGCTGCTGGTGGAACAGGCCGCAAACGCCAGAGCGCACTGGGCCGAAGCGCAAGGCTGGGTGCTGGAAAGCGCCATAATCTATCCGGACAAAAAGGAGAGGCCAATGCCCGATACAGTCCATGAGGGAAACTCGGGAGGCGCACAGGCCATAACGGGCGAGGCAACGTCTGAAGATGCGCTGCCCATTATCATCAGTTTTGAAATGGGGCAGCAGACCATCACGTTGGCGGAATTACGTGCGCTTGGCCCAGGGAGTGTGCTGGTCGGGGCAGACCCGGTTAAAGCGCCTGTTCGGCTCTGTGTAGGCGGGCAGCCTATTGGGGTAGGAGAACTGGTGGATGTTGAGGGTACTGCCGGGGTGCGTGTGATGAGGATTTTCGGGCGTGAATAATCTGGTCAGCCCCGATATTTCAGCCGTTCTGGTAGGTATTACCGCACTGGGGTTTGTGACGTTTGCCGCCGTTACCATGACAAGCTTTATCAAAATAGCTGTCGTGCTGTTTTTGTTGCGCAATGCCCTGGGTATCCAGCAAACGCCCCCTAACATTGTTTTGTATGGTATTGCATTGCTTCTGAGCATTTACGTAATGGCTCCGGTGGCCATGAGCGCCTACGCAGCCGCTGTGACGTCCCCCATAGATCATATGACATTGTCAGACATGCTGGCGGCAGGCCAGCGGGCAGAACAGCCTGTAAAAGCCTTTATGCTCCGTTTTACCAGCCCCGGAGAGCGGGAGTTTTTTACCAATGCAACCATGCGTGTCTGGGGTACGGAATCTGGCCTGAAAGCTGCCCCGGATGACCTACTGATTGTGCTGCCCTCCTTCCTGCTGTCTGAGCTCCAGCGTGCTTTTGAAATCGGCTTTTTGCTCTATCTTCCCTTCATAGCGATAGATCTTGTTGTCACGGCAGTGCTGATGGCAATGGGGATGTCGTCTGTTTCTCCCTCCACGATTGGGGTGCCGCTCAAGCTTTTCCTGTTTGTGGCCATTACAGGCTGGACGCGGCTTATCCATGGTCTGGTTCTGAGTTACGCAACATGACATCCTGCCATGTCTGAACAGCTGGTTTTTCATTTTCAGTCCACCCTGTCTCTGGTGCTGTATATGTCGCTCCTGCCTTTGCTGGCGGCCATGGTGGTCGGGCTTCTGGTTGGTATTTTGCAGGCTGTCACGCAGGTGCAGGACCAGTCTTTGCCCATGACGTTTAAGTTGCTGACAGTGATAGTCCTGCTTCTATTCGGTGGCTCGCTGCTAGCTGTGCCGCTTGAGCGTGAGGCCACGGAGCTATTTAACTCCTTTCCGGCGTTAACGCGGTAATGGTGCCATGAAGGCAGCGGGGGGCGATATATCGTCCGTGCTGGAGTTGCTGGGGCTGTTACAGCACTGGCTGCTGGCTCTGGGCTTTGCCATGGCGCGCCCCATGGGGCTGCTTTCCATTCATCCGGTTTTCACCCGTTTTCAAATTACAGGCCTGTTGCGGGGTGCAATGGCGCTCGTGCTGGCTCTGCCTGCGGTACCCTTCATTGCGACCATGCTTGAGCAGACACCGCATACAGGGATTGCGTTAATGATGCTGGGTGTAAAAGAGGGGCTACTCGGCTGTGTGCTGGGGCTTTTGCTTGGTATGCCCTTCTGGATGCTGGATGTTGCAGGGGATATTCTCGATTTACAGCGTGGTGCCACACAAGGGCGTATTAATGACCCAGCAGGGTTTGAAGATGTGTCCATCACTGGCAGCTTCTTTTTGCTGCTGGGTATTACGTATTTTGCAGCATCTGGCGGTTTGCAGGTGGTGCTGCACTGCCTCTACGAAAGCTGGACTCTCTGGCCGCCGCTGTCAGGTCTGCCGGGTTTTTCACAGCATTTTCCCACAGTGGTGCTTGGGCTTTTAGATGAAATGCTGTCTTCGGCCATTAGTCTGGCTCTTCCCATGCTGCTGGCCATGCTTCTGTCCGATATCGCGTTAAGCATTGTCAGCCGGGCCGCACCTTCTCTCCGTGTGGATGACCACGCTATGGGAGCGCGGAATATCGTCTTCTTTTTTGTTCTGACACTCTACACATCGTACCTATGCCTTTTTGTCCGGCAGGACGTGGCGCGTATCCCGGCTTTTTTTGAGGCTTTGCGCCTTATGGTTGGGCAGCCTCCGGCATGAGTGAGACGAGCGAAAGTAAAGAGCTACCGCCATCACCCAAAAAGCTGCGTGAGGCACGCAAAAAAGGGCAGGTTGCCAATAGTAAGGATTTTGTCGGGGCGGTTGCGACAGTTACCGCACTTTTTTATGTCGCCCTGCGTAGTTCAGACCTGTTCACACAACTTGGTGCAGCTTTATCTGATACAGCCGTACTGGCCGAGCAGCCACTCGCTGTCGCCCTCCCACTCATTTTGCAGCGCCTTGAAGCCGTATTTATCTGGTTTGTTTTGCCGTTGTTGGCTTTATTGTTTTTTAGTGTGTGCGTGGCGGCGCTTATTGGGAATGGTGGACTGGTGTTTTCAGCAGATCCACTCGCGCCAAAATTTGAACGAATAAACCCGATTAGTGGTTTTCAGAGAATTTTCTCGCTCCGGAACAGTATTGATGGTCTCAAAATTGTTCTGAAATTCTTTGCTGTTCTCTGCACTCTTGTTTTGGTTGTAAAGTCAGACGTCCGGTCACTGGTGCATCTGCCTGCCTGTGGTCCGGGTTGCGTGCCGGGTGCGGTGAAGGGAATGGTCTGGCCGCTTCTGCTCTCAGCTATTTTTTGCTTTCTCATTCTTGGTGGGCTGGACTTGGGTATTCAGCGCCTGCTCTTCCGGCGTGAAATGCGCATGACCCGTACGGAGCAGAAAAAGGAGCTTAAAAATTCGGAGGGGAACCCGCTCATTAAAAAGGCCCAGCGGCAGGAGCGGCGTGCCGCCATGGGCAGTAATGTGCGGATGGGCCTGAAGCACGCAACATTTGTGGTTTATGATACGGAGGGCGCTGTGGCGTTCCAATATGCACCACCGGGCGTGCTTGTGCCTGCCCTTGTTGCCCGGTCTGGAAAAACCGGATTGCCGGAGTTTCTGGAAGATGCAAAGACCGCTGGTATACCCTTGGTGGAGGATGCAGAAGCCACCAGACTTTTGGCCTCACGCGTGCCACTTGGTAGCCTATTGCCACGAGACGCGTTTCAGACGGCCATCTCCTGTATGCGTAAAGCGGGCATAATCTAAAACACTCTGCCACACCTTGTATGTGGCAGAGTGAAATGGCTTTTTAGGCGTCCCCAAAACGTGCAACGTAATTCTGGCTTACGTCCTGTGCCATGGTCATCGGGTTTGTGTCTGCGGTGCGGTTTTGGTCATCATTAGGGTGAATATAGGCATTACCGGTACCGAGCTTCTGCTCCATATAAGCGCCACCTGCCTGCATTGTTGAGTTAGACCCGTCATACCAGCCGGCAATGGTTACATTGCCCGCGCTATCCTTTGAAAGGGTGGACTCTGGAGCGGAGGCTGCAATGCTTTCTGCATCGCCCAGCGTATTGCCACGGTCGTCAGAAACCTGAATGGCGGCATTGCGGCCGTCAATATAGCTGACATCCGTGTTGTTTACGCCGTTTGCATCAGCGTAGAATTCCAGACGAGATGCTGTGGAACGATACGCGCCGGAAGCATCGGCTTCAGCCATATACCCACCCTGGCCGTTTGCGTAGCTCAATGTGCCACTTTCACCCGGCTTGAGCGTAATTTCTGCAACAGGTTGAGTGGTAGAACCCCCATTCAGGAATTCCCCAATCTTTTCCTCATGGTTGCTGGTATTTACAATCGTGACCGTGTTGTCACCACTCCCGGCAGCAACAGTCGGCGCAGCGACTGTGCTGGATGCAGCGTCTGCCGTTGGTGTGGTAGAGGAGGGAGCGTTTGTCTTGTCCACCGGTGCAGACTGAGTTGTGGGGAGAGCAGCAGGTGCTGCTGTGGTTTGTACCGCACCAGCCTGATTTTGCTGTGCCATGCTGCCAAACAGTTGCGCCAGTTCGTTCGGGTCAATGCCCATATGAGCTAACGCATCTTCTATTGCGGCTACAGAGCTGGTGTTGAACGTATTTGAAACAGTCATGCTGCACACCTTATTAAAACCTGAAATAGGGTGGAAGCATGTCTGTAAAATAAAAAAACAGCAAATCAATAAAAGCGTTTTATAAAAATTTCATATTATAAAATATAGGGATGGGGCGTCTCGGTATTCACGCCCCATCTTGGCCCGTACGCAAAAACGGACCAGTCCACTCTTTGCGGGAGAGGGAACAGGAGCAGGCTTATGAAAAAAGCCTACCAAAAAACAGGAGAGTGAGCAGGCTCACTCTCCAGGGCCAGAGTTACTTAGCCGTAAGTACCAACATTGGGGCTGTCATCCGCAGGTAAGGTACCGTTATCGGGTGACAGAAGATCGGCCATGCTTGGCAGTTCAGAACCGGAGGGCTTGAAGCCATCCTGTAGCTCGCCATACCAGGCCTTTTCTTCTTTTGCTATTTTGTTTTCCATTTTGATTTCTTCAATAATAGCATAGATAAGAGACCCAATTCCGGCCAGCGCCCCGGCTGCCCCGCCAACCGCGCCAAAGACACCTGCCAGAGAGTCCATGGAAGTTGCCAAACCAAGGCGGGGTAGCAGGTAGGTGGCAACTTCTCCTGCACCAGAGATTGCGCTAATTCCGTTCATTCCGGCAAAAACACCTTGAGCGGCAGCGCCCCCTTTGTCACCGTTCTTTGCGGCGTCTTTTGCGCCAATTGCCCCTAATACAAGGCCCATCACGCTGCCAGTTACACCGCCTATGCTTTTGCCAACGTTTTCAGCATCTTTAGAAAGATTTTTGAAGTTGTTGAGCTGGTCTCTCTCAGACTGATATTTGGCAAGCTGCTCAGCCTGTTCAGCGGAGAAGGAGGGCAGTTCCTGCATGCTTTTCAGATTGTCGTATGCGGCCTGATCACCTTTTACCCGATCAGCGAGGCTGCTGTACATCTGCGGCGAGGCTTTGGCTCCCCCCTCGGTGAGCAAACCGGCGGTCTGCAAGGCTTGTTGTGCATTGGTTGCAGCAGATCCTTTATCCCCTGTGCCCAACCGTGCGCCCATGGCACCAGCCAGTAACAGGGCAGATGCACCGTGGAACACGCCTTTCTTATAGACATCAGGGATGGAACCTTTTTCTGCGCTCCATGAGTCTGATGCTTTAGCCATGGCATCGTCAAATTTCAGACCCTGCCTTAAAAGGTCGGAAACTTTTCTAACCATGGACAGAATATCGGAGGCACTGGCCTGGTCAGATCCGGCAGGGGAGAGGGAGTCCAGATTTTTTTCAATATAAGCTTGGAATGCCGGGTCATCCACCCCGCTAAACCCGAGGTCTTTGATCATATCATCGCCAGACAGACCTGACGTCAGATCTTCACGGGAATATTTGTTGGCAGCATCTGTAAACCGGTCCGTTCCGTCTTGCACAGTTTGTGAATCCAGAACGCTATCGTAAACAGTTTTGTCCAAGGCTGTCTGAATGAGTGCTTCCTGAGAGCTTTTGCCCGACTGGATCAGGCTATCCATGTGCTTGCCGGAAACAATATCTTCGTAATTATCTTTGACTTGCTGCTGAACACTGCTGGACGCGCCGTTAAGCGCTGAGTTCAGGTCAGGCGTTGTTCCAAGCATTTGCGCATAGAAATTTGGCTTTGCCAAAAATGTTCCCAGAGCTTTTGTTGTCGTATCATAGGAACTTGCGGAGGAATCCTGATTGGCGGTATCCGTAAAGGCACCATCAAGAGCACTGCTGCTTGAGGTCGTGTCCAAACGGTTCTGGATAACCGCTTTCATATTAGGGTCGCTCGAGACCATGGACTGAAGCGTATCGGAAAGGTGATCAGACAAAAATGACTGAACATCACTATCCTGGCTCAGGGCGCTGATTTTTGACTGCACATCCTTAATGAAGTCTGAGCGTTTTTCACCAGGTGTTGGGCCATCGTAATAGTTATGATATTCATCGGCGCTTGACAGGTCATCGGGGCTTTTCTGCCGGAAGTAGTTAACCCCTGCGTTCAGGCGGCCAATAGTCTGGCTGAGTTGCAGGTAGGCGGCTACCTTATCTGCTGCACTGGCGTTTGATCCCTTGCCTTGAAAATAATCGGGCGTCACATTGTCAGCATTGCCGCCGCTGTCTTTGGCCAACTGTTCCATTGCTGCACTTTTCATGCTGGCAATGGTGTCAGATTCACTTTTGCTCGTGTCATTTTTCAGCCACGCAGCCAAAGATGCATTATTGATGCCGCCGTTACTGACCTGGCTTGGGTTGAGTGCGGCCTCAGAAACTATTCTGGTTTCCCCGGCATTGGAAAAGAAGCTTGCAGCCCCCCGTAGTGCCTGAGAAAGCCCTTTATTATCATCCTGAGAGAGGGCTTTCAGGTCATCCACATTAAATGAGTCATCTGTTTTGGACGCTGCACCCGCATTATCAAGCACCGGCATATTGGCCTGAAGCACAGAGGCTTCGACCGCTTCTTCCTTGGCAACGTTATCAGCAGACGGATTGGCTTTTTTGAAATCTTTGTAGCTGGACGAGGCGTTATCTGCTGCTTTGTCGAGATTTGAGATGAATTTTTTTAATGTGTCGCGCGTAACCGTACCATCGCTGGTTTCAATAATTTTTTTCGTTGCGTCGTTGCTCGTCAGCCGGTCGAAGGCGGCGGAAACTTCAGGAGGCATGTCGTTCAGGGCCGGATCACCACGATCATGTGCCTTGAACCATGCCTGCACCGTCATGGCATCGTCACCAATCTGGGAGAGTTCGCTCTTTTCTTCATCACACGCATCATCACCCAACGCATCAAGCCAGGAGTGAACGTGACTATCCGTGGTGGTATAGTCCGTAGAGCTTTTGTCACTGACGGATGAAACCCCGGCAAACTGGTGGTTTGCAACCTGAGACAAATGAAAACCCGGCAGAGCTGCAAGTGACTGACGTTCCTGAACGGGCAGGCTTACGAAATTCCGGATTACGTCTGGTGCGTAAGCAGCAACTTCATGCAGGTCTGAATAAAAATTCGAAACGGCATTGGTGCTGCCGCGTGCATCGTGCAGCAGGCGGGTGGCCTGATCACGCAGCATGACATGACCAACCTGAGATGTCGTATGCAGAAAAAATACAATTTCGTCTTGCGGGTCTTTAGCCTGCTGCAAAGCCCACGCAAGGCAGTTATCCTGTTTTTCATTGGATGTCTTATTATAATCGAAATGTATAATGGTAGAATCTGAATAAGCAGCCATTTTTGGAGAGCCTTTCGAAGCCGAGCCTTAGAATTTTCTGCGTGGTTGGATCGTTTTTTAGAAGCAGGATCTTTTCTAGATGTGGGCCATGATCTGAAAAATTTACTATCCGAAAATTCAGAGGAAAGTGTGTGAAACTTTCATGAAAATAAAATTTGTCATGGTGGGTTATTCTCAAGTTTTCATTTAATCTTTGTGAAGTATTTATTTTATTTTTATTTGTAAAAATATGAAATAGAAAATAGTTAATTGATGGTT
This sequence comes from Acetobacter cibinongensis, assembly GCF_000963925.1. Taxonomy (GTDB): domain Bacteria; phylum Pseudomonadota; class Alphaproteobacteria; order Acetobacterales; family Acetobacteraceae; genus Acetobacter; species Acetobacter cibinongensis. Next base: position 76,245 of record NZ_BAMV01000002.1, on the reverse strand, counting down.
TTCTAAAAGATAAATGACGTTTTTCAGGGTATAAAAGATTTTTACAGACCGAAATCTGGCTTGGGTCGTGCCCAGTCTGCTGCTTTAGGTGGAGAGATCATCGCCACGAGTAGAGGTAAGGCGTTTTCAATCGGGCTACGACTGCCGTCATCCCCGCTTATCCGGTCACGGAAAATGTTTGAGGTTTGGATTTCCCGTCTGTCTTTTCGTTTCGGGGGAGCAAAGGCAGCAGCAGAAGCAATGCCGTCTTCAGAGTTTAATCGCTTCTATGATGGGCAGATCGCAGAAGTCGTTATTCTACCCATGATGCAGTGCGACTTCATTCCTGCGAAAACAAAGTGCCTCATGATCGTTAATGACACCTGTAGCTTGTAACCATGCGTGAACAATCACGGGGCCGACAAAACTGAAACCGTTGTTTTTGAGTTTTTGTGACAGAAGGTCTCCCGCTGTTGATCGCGTTGCAAGTGTGCCTCCATCTCCAGATAAAGGCTGGTGATCTACGACACTCCACACAAAATCACTAAAATTTTCCCCACGATTATGCAGTGATATATAAGCGTTCGCGTTTTGTATGGCTGCTCGTATTTTCATGCGCGAACGAACAATGCCTGCGTTACCAAGCAGGCGCTCAATATCCAAGTCGTTATACTCAGCAATACGTTCGGGAACAAAACCTTCAAAAGCTTCGCGAAAAGCATCCCGTTTCAACAGGATTGTCCGCCAGGACAGCCCCGCCTGAAAGCCATCAAGAATAAGTTTTTCCCATAATGCACGGCTATCGAAAACTGGAACACCCCATTCTGTATCGTGATAGTGTTGCATAATGGGGTCTTTGCACGCCCACTGGCAGCGATGTAAATGGTCCTTCATCGTGTTTTCCGAAATGTTAGATTAAACCGGAAATGGCCGGCTGCAGGATGGTAGCCGTTTTTTAGAACGTCGATGCCATGAAAAATCATACGAGAAGCTCCTCCCCAAACCGCGACATCCCCATGAAAAATCTGATGACGAACAGGACGCACGGTGCGTTGTGTCCCTCCCGAAAGAAAGATAGCTGGAAGCCCGAGAGAAACAGAAACAATAGGCGCCGTCCGGTCCTACTCATCCATATCCTGATGCAGAGAGAGCCGCGCTCTGGGCTGGTATCGGTTAATTAGACAGGCATCCGGCAAAAAGTCCCGAAATCCAACCGCATCAGCAGCGCGTGTGGCCAGATTCAAAAACAAAGGTGGAAGTGCAGGCCATCCTTTTCCTGTGAGAGGATCCAAGGCGGTATAACGGTAACCAGATTGATCAGAGATCCATCCAAAGTGGCCACAATTCAGCATGGCAACAGACATGCGCTTCCCGCCCCGTGTCTCCATATAACGAAATGGAGTGTGCGCTGACAAGTCATGGATATGGCGAATTAAGTCCTGTCCAATGTCTTTTGCAAAACCGCCTAAAAGAGCTGCACCTGCGCCAAGCTGTATTGAGCGTCTGTCTGCCTCAAAAAAATCAGGGTGCATCATGAAAAATCAATCCGAGTGTATGGCGAGTGCCCGACCGAACTGTGCTAACTCCATGGCGCATGGTGACCCGGTAGTCTCCCCGTGTACCACGCTGGGGACGCGAGTTAACGGCAAACACAACACCATCCCCTTTTTGAAGCGGCACAACAACGGCCCGAGACTGCATGCGGGGCCTCTGATGAGTCAGAACAAATTCACCTCCCGTAAAGTCAGCCTCTGGCTCGGACAGAAGAATAGCAATTTGCAGCGGAAAAACATGGTCGCCGTAAAGATCCTGATGGAGGCAGTTATAATCTCCCTCCTGATACTTCAAAAGAAGCGGTGTAGGATTTTTCTGCCTTGCAGTATGACAACGTTCCAAAAATATATTGTGTTTTTCGGGGAAGATACCGGCCTGTCCCATTCGCTCATGCCAGCGATTGGCGAGGGGAACGAGGCGTGAATATAGTGCACTTCGTGCGGCCTCGACCAACTGTGGGAGCGGATAGGAAAAATATCGATATTCTCCGCGCCCAAATCCATGACGAGCCATATGAACATGGCTACGAAATGCATCCGTGGGACCGTAAAGTTCGGCCAACGTAGTGCAATCATCTTGTTGGATCAGACCAGGCAAGACTGCCCAACCCTCCTGATCTATCTGGTCAAAAACCTTTGGCCAGTCATAAGCGTTGATGCGGGCATGCAAGAGGTCAAGTTGAGAATTCATTGTGGTCGACCGGATGGCCGCCTCCTTATGTGCGTCTGTCGCAGCGTGGCATCGAAACTGGCGCACTATTTTTGGGTGCATCGTGGAAAATAAACAAAGTTCACTGGTGTGATGTCGCAGTCTGGTTTGGCTATATGCGTCATTTTGTTCCGGCTTCGCGTGATAGGAGGGTCCGTTTACGTTCTACACCCCACCGATAGCCGGAAAGAGACCCGTCAGTACGGATGACACGATGGCATGGAATGGCAACGGCGATATGATTGGCAGCACAAGCACTTGCAACGGCCCGCGTTGCGGCTGGCTGGCCAATTCTTTGCGCTACTTCAGCATATGTTGCGGTTTCTCCGGCCGGGATCTGGCGTAAAGCCTGCCAGACCCGCTGTTGAAACGCTGTCCCCTGCACATCTAAAGGCAAATCTAGTCCTCTATTAGGGTCTTCGATAAAACTAATGACCTGTGCTATACTTTGCTCATAATCAGCATCTGCTCCGATAAGTTCCGCCTTGGGAAAACGATCCTGTAGATCTCTCACTAAGGCATCGGGGTCATCTCCAAGCACTATGGAGGCCACTCCTTTTTCGCTTGACGCGACAAGAACAGACCCCAAAGAACATTCAGCTACTGCAAAATGCAGCACTTCATGAGGGCCCCCGTCCCGGTAACGCGAGGGGGTCATGCCTAGCATGGCTGAGGATTGGGCATAGAAACGACCATTGGACTGAAATCCGGCATCGTATACAGTGTCAGTAATTTTTGAACCTTGAGCCAGTCCATCGCGAACTTTACGGGCGCGATGCGCATTGGCATAGGATTTCGGTGTTAAGCCTGTCTGAGCTTTGAAAAGGCGATGAAAATAGCCCGGACTAAGTTCAACAGCGTTTGCCAGTTCCTCCAGAGAGGGAGAGGTCTCGGATGCCTCAATCAAACGGCAAGCCTGTTCGATGAGGGCGGCATTCGTCGCGTCTATCGAGCATCCTTCGGGATTACACCGTTTGCATGGTCGGCAATCGCTAAGGCGGGCAGCTTCCAGCGTATCGTAGAGCGTCACATTGTCCGGCTTTGGTGTGCGGGACGGGCAAGAGGGACGGCAGTAGATACCGGTTGTCGAGACCGAGTACCAAAACTGACCATCTGCTGCCTTGTCACGATCAACGATCTTCTGCCAACGAGAGTCGTGAGCTGTATTCTGAGATTTTTTGCCAGATTTCGTCATGTCGTCACTATGCCTTTAAGCGACTTAAAATACGCCCTGTTTCTTGCTTTTAAATTCTAATTTTAAAAATGCCCGTTCCGTATTTAGCCAAGATGATGTGGCCGTTGCGGATCTGACTCGGTTTGCATGATTTCTGACAACATCATTACAAAAAGCTATAATTATTATTGTCAAATTTTAGAAAAAGAGAGTGTTTTGCGTAACAGAAGGTTAAGCATTCCGATGTTCAGAAACACACAGTAACTAAATTAGGCGGTTTGAGCGTTACTTTCAAAGTTCAAAAAGCTTACTTTCTGGAAAGGTTGTAGGCTTCCCTAGGGTGGTACCAATTTCAAGCTGATACTCTGACTTCGTAAGTCTGCCACTTTTGAGATATCCTCTCTAACTGAGTAAGAAGTGATATTGGTCAGAAAAAATTTCATCAAGTGTTGCTGGCGGTACTATATTTGTTCATTAAAATCGCGTTGAGCACATAGGGCAAACGACAATCTTTTCGTAAGAGCGTTCAACCTTACGGCTTTGTATCCTGTCCTGCACGTCATCCCCTACAAAATACGAAGATGCATCCAGAATCAAAAGTGACGGAACAAAGCTTGCCCACGTAACGCGACTGCTTGGGCGATGACCACGAAGCGACGTACCTGCCAATAGAGAGTTACTGCACAAAAATAGGATACTCGTGAGAAGACAAGTTAGGAAGGTGCGCAAATCCTATCTAGCGAGTAGCTTGTATGTGAGGATCGTCCTACAGAAACGCCGCTCCGGCGATCCCGATGATAGGAGAAAAAAGCACAGACATCTATCGTGAACATGGCGACCAGAAGGACTTTAACTCTGCGCGACATGCTGGCTCCCATTTTCAAAAACGGTTCGACTGTGTGGCTTCTGGCGCCTCTAACCGTAAACCAGCTGGATGATCATTACGGGTATGTAATGTCCTGACGTGAGTACCAAATATATAGAATGCTCCAATCTTTGTCCTGTGATGGAGAAAGGGGGCAACCGTGGTTCATCTGCCTGTCTCAGCAGCAATCGTGGGAGGCGATAGTGTTGCCTCCTCGCTTGTGCGGTTACGGTTCCAACCCTGCATCAGTCGTGCTGTGGAAATCACAAGCTGTATCCGCTGAGGCGGCGGTCTGGTTGATGCACTAACGCCGCATTGGGCAGGTGGGCTTGGCGTTCAAGTGTCATAATAGTTTCACAAACAAGGGGCGGCAAACTGGTAAATAGCCCCTGCATTGGCGGTGGGGCAGGGTTATGCTGGCGGGCACAGAGCGTAGCCATTGGTTGGCGACTTATATTTTACCGAACGAGCATACGGTGCGGGCATGGTTGGCGCGCTTTCCGGATTTTGACTCTGACGATATTATTCAGGAAGCCTACGTTATTTTATCGGAAGCAGATATTAGCCGGGTCAGTAATCCTATAGGCTATTTTCACACGGTTTGTCGTAATCTGGTTTTGCGCCACTATAAAAAAGCACAAATTGTAAGTGTTACGGCTATTGCAGACTTGCAAGACGGTAGTTTGATTGAACAGGCTCCGTCCGTAGAAGATATTGCTGACGCGCGAGCAGAAATTCGGTTTCTGGAAGATGTCGTTCAACGGCTTCCAGAAAAATGTCGTAGCGTCTTCATCAATAGAAAAATACACGGCTATTCCCAAAAAGAGTGTTCTAAGCAACTTGGTATTTCAGAAAGCACTGTAGAAAAACAGCTTGCACGTGCGCTTGTTCTGATTTCTAAACTTTATGGACAACGTGAAAAAAACGCACAAAAAGCAAAGACAGGACCGGCTCGTGGCAACAGAAGACACTTTTGACGACGTTGCTGCACATTGGGTTGCCCATATAGACAGGCGTGCCCTTACCCAACGCGAGCAACAAGACTTACAAGACTGGTTAGATGCCGATATACGGCATAAGGGGGCGTTTTTACGGTGCCAGGCCATATGGCACGCCACAGACAGGGCGAAGGTGCTCTACACACCAACCCTTACTCTGCCCCAGCGCACATATACGCCGTCCAGGCGAACATTCTTCTCTACAGCGGTAGCGGCCTCTATTGCGGCTTGTTTTGTACCCACAAAAAGTGGCGAGGCGAGCACATATTACAGCACACACAAAAACATTCTTAAGTGTCAGGTTACAAAACAAAGACAAATAATTTTAGACTGCGCTACCCAGCTTGAGGACAAATCCGAACAGACATCGCTAATAGGCGGGCGTTGCTTTATTACGGATGCTCAGCGTTGTGTTAAAATGCATAGTATGCGCTTCCTGCTTGATGGTAGCCTGCTTGTTACCAAAAACCCCAGTTACCAAAGTGCAGTGGTTGTTACTGGTACGGCAGTTTTACACGGCCAAAAACTGGGCGAACGGAAAAGGCTGACACCAGGTACACAGGTAAGCCTTACCCCTAAGGGAAGGCTACATTTCAGCACTCTTGACCAGGAGACGCTTGAGCGCTGGACTGCATGGACACAGGGACAGGTTTCTTTAGCAACAGAAACACTTTCTGAAGCGGCAGACATCTTCAACAGATATAACCAGAAACAGATTGTGCCCTCTTTCAGATTGGCCGATATGCGCTTGTCGGGCCTTTTTGACCTGAACATGCCAGATATATTTGCTTCGGCTGTAAAAGCTATTTTGGGTGGGCATGTGAGAGAAGATGCACACCATATTTTCCTTGAATAAGGTTTGTCTCAAAACTGTCACAAAAAAAGCCGGAGGAAATGAATGAGCATTTGACTCATTGAGGGTAGATGCGTCTGTCTCACTCAAGGTTATACGAATGTTTCTCCTAAGCCGGTCTCGCCTGCTCGTTCTGTCTTCATCCGTAGCATGCTTTGTTCCAACTGTTTCTGTTGCTCAAGATACACAAACCGTTTTTGCAATTCCGGCGCAAAAACTAACTTCTGCTTTAACAGCTTTCAGCCGTCAAACCGGGTTGCATGTTGCCTTTGACGGTAAAGTGGCAGACACCCTGCGGTCTGCGCCGCTTTACGGCAAAATGGATAAGTTCAAGGCACTGCATAAGCTTGTAGGGAAAAATTCCTTCAAGATTGATGCGTCCAACCCGAACTTCATAACGTTACGACCGCCAACTGCGAAAAGTGTTCACACAACAGAGGCTAACAGTGAAGACAACCTGACAGTGCAGGGCCATAGGCGGGAATTGCGCACCAAACGCAATTTTGCAGGCGTTGTTGACTCAATGGTCTATGATGACCTGTCAAACCTTGGTGGCGCAACGTCTATTGCCCAAATGCTCACTCAGTTGCCTGGCGTTACGGGTATTCGTAACGGTGATGAGCCACGTTATATCAGCGTGCGCGGTGTCTCCTCTGACCTTAACCAGACCACGCTTGATGGCATAACGCTGGCGAGTATCAGTGATGGTGGCAGCATACGGCGTCGTGTAAACTTACAAAACATACCGGCAGAAATGACCGGTGAAGATAGCATTTACAAGACATTTACCGCTGAGCAAGATGGGGGTGCCATTGGTGCCGACATCGAAATGCACTCCCGCAGTGCTTTTGATCATAAGGGTCTTTATAAATACATCAATGCTTACGGTATTTATGGGACAGAAAAAGGTTCTGCTGGTGCCAACCGAATAAAAGGGATGTCACCGCATTTCGGGCAAGGTGCAAAAGCGGTCTTTTCGGATAAATTCGGCAAGAATAAAGAGTTCGGGATTGTTACGTCGTTTCGTTATCAACAGCGTACTCGTAACACGACCAAAAAATGGCAGCAGGACAGCTACAATTACTATGATGACAACGGGAGGGTTTTGAAGCCTAACGATCCCAGCACACCGGGCTGGAACGGTATGACTGCGCCGCGATATGTTGATGGTGGCAGCTACTCTAACACCCTAAGCACATTGGGTGGTGCCTCACGGCTGGAGTGGCACCCTCAACAGAGTGGTTTGACTGGCTCTCTTATGGGGTATGCCTACCAACGCTGGGAAAACTCCTTTATGGAGCACAATGAATACCTGCTTGATGAAGCGCCATCTTACAAAGTAAAGGGGAAAACGCATTATATTAACCCTGCTGTAATAGACCAGACACCCACCAGTGGCCGCGAATATATTTATCGTGCGCGGACTATTGGCCGGAAAGATAACTGGAAAATGAACACTAATGGTGTTTTGGGGGATCTGGGTTGGCACGACAATATCTCAACTCTTAAATTACGAGCGGGTTATACGTGGGAAGATTATTTCAACCACGAACCCTATGTAACCGCCCGAGCATATCCTAATGAAAGCCCGGATACTGCGGTGCTTGCAGATTACACGATAGATAGAAGCAACGTCGCTAATCTCGTCAATATCAGCGATATGAATAAGCTTCTGAACAGTGGTTACAAATACCAGTACGTGCAGCAAGAATATGACCGTGACCATGAAGGTCTTGCTAACGTGCGCTTAGACTATACGCGCAACCTCAAACCAAATGCACATGGTTTTGGGTTTGCTACCGGGTTTGAATGGCGTGGTCTTGATGCCACCAACTCTTCTAACCAGCTCTGGTATAATCCTGGTGGCGATGCCAGTTCCAGTATGTTTATTCCAAACATGAAAAACCCTAACGGGCCATTTTTTGATTTGGCGAACTTCCCGTGGAATAAACAAACGCTCGATGTCGAAAAATCGCGTCAATATACTGAGCTGGCTTATTTCCGTTACAAAGAGCAGCTTTTTGATGGGTATGTCTCACTCCACTACAAATGGCGGCATTCAGAATTGATCGCTGGTGTCCGCGCGGACGCCGTAAACTTTAACGCTTATATTCCTGATACAGATGGTTCCAATGCGACTGGCAAAATTAATAAAAAGAATGGCGGCTACATTAACCCGCTGCCTTCTTTAACCTTTGTTCATGAGTTTCCCCGGGAGTTAATCCTTCACGCTGTTTACAGCCAATCTGTCGGGCGCCCACAGCCAACCGAGCTTGCACAAGCCCAGCAAATGAGCTGCGGTAATAGTAATGATACACCAGCCGAAAGCGTTGACTGCTCATTGTCGCGCGGTAACCCAAATCTTAAACCGCGCCAGGCGCAGAATTTTGATGCTTCTCTCGATAAATTTTTCAATCATGGTCGCGCTGTCCTAAGCGTTGCGTATTTCAACAAGATCATCAAACATGATATTTACAAGACACGCTCGACCGAGCTTATTGATGATCAGTTAACCTATGTGACGCAGCCTCGTAACTCCAACACCTCTACACTCATGGGGGTAGAGGTCTCGTTTGTTAACCGTAATATCCGAGGACCGTGGAAACAGTCTTTTGATATCAATGCCAGTGGCACCTGGATGCGCGGTCGTATGACCTACGAGGGGTCCGGTATTTCTTACAAACTTCACCAGATGATAGAGCAGCCCAAATATGTTTTTAATGGCAGTGTAACATGGCATGTTCCGCAAATACGCGGTGCTATCAAAGCATCTTTTGATTATTCAGCCAAATATCTTGAAGGTTTGAATGATGACCCATCGCAGATCTATGGTTACGGCTCTCAGCCTGATCTTTCTATTGGCGCATGGCATGACATTACAGATGACCTGCGCATTAAATATCAGGTTTCTAATTTAGCTGGCTCGCATACACGCATGTATTATGGCAAGCATCTTAATCGGTTAGAAGCAAAAGAGAATTACGGTCGCAGCATCTATTTTGAACTTGTGTACAACTAAGTGAGGTTTGGCGTTCTAACGCTATAATCCAGTCTAAAAACTGTTATCTCGCATATAAAATGCGTGGCCTTTCATCGGCCACGCATTTTTTGTGTGGCCAGTGCGCCACTCAGAGTGTTCTGTGCCTTCTGGTTGTAGGTCACAATCAACGCTCTATAGGGTCGTTCTCCATACATTTTGGCAAATCAGAATGGGGTGCCTGAATGAGGGCACTGAGCGTTCGACCTCCCATAACAAGAAATACTCTGTGGTCCTCTTTCGCCGTGTGGAAAGGAGGGAAGAAAGAGTTACAGGTGATGGAAGCACGGGAAGACTCGAGCAGTCGTCCTGCGTAAACCCTTACGAAAAAGACTTTAAAACAAAGTGTTGCTTGGATTTTAGGCGCTAGTTTTCATGCGGAAATGAGATTGATAAGGCTATCGGAATTGCGTTATTCCGATATATCTTGACATACGATATATCGGGAATTATATCGAGAATCATGAAACATAGAAATAGACACCCAGGCGGTTTTGACCGCCACACATTTTCTCCTGAAGGCCGGCAGGGTTCTCCTGGTTTTCGGCACCATCACGGTCGGGGCAGAGGCCATGGGGAAGGCCGTACGAGGCTTTTTGATTACGGTGAAATAAGACACCTGGTTTTGAGCCTTGTTGCTGAAAAACCGACCTACGGATACGAACTGATTAAAACTATCGAAGAGAAATTTGGCGGTAGTTATACGCCTAGCCCAGGTGTAATTTACCCAACTCTCACCTGGCTTGAAGAAGCAGGCTACATTCGACCGACCGATGAGAATGGCCGTAAGAGCTATTGTATAACAGATGAAGGAGCGGAGTTTCTGGCAGCCAATCCGGGTGTGACGGAAAGTATTCTGGCCCGCGCTGCCATGACAGATCAGGAGGGCAGGGGAGGCCGCCGGAATGTGCCCATGCCCGTTATGCGTGCCATGGAGAACCTGAAAACTGCTTTGCGCCTGCGCTTGCGCAATGGCAGCTTTGATGGGGATGTTGAAGCGAAAATTGCTGCTATATTAGATAACGCAGCATCGGGCATTGAACAGATCTGAGGGCTTCGCTTCTTACCCTGCAAGACTTCACTACGGTGGGATGGTGGCTTTGTTGCTGCCATCCCCTTTTGTGTTCAAAAACTGGCGCATACGGGCTTTATAACCAGCCCAACAGATTGTTGCTGAAAGCGTTTTGCGTAAGTGTTCTGGATTGTATTGAGGCTGTTTGCAAGGCCGGGTGTGAAGGGCGTTATGACCTGCACTATCCGTGAGGGTTCCTGAATAATCCGCCCAGTTTCTCTATCCTGCCATTGGCCGGATGCCTCCAGAACGGATAAGCCTGATGGGAAACGTGGCGTTACGGTATTATGTAAAAAAGCATCCCACTCAGCCTGCGTGACGTTTGGCGCGTTGGGACGGGTTAGCCCGAACATGAGCGTGACAGACAGCATATCCTGTCCGTTGAGTACCTGACAGAGTGCAACCGTAGAGCTTTGTGAGTGTGTGGTGTCCGGGCGTGGGGCATGAACAGAGGTACAGCCAGCCACTACAGCAAGTCCTCCCGCCGCAAAAGCGCGGCAGGAGGTGATGTGTAAAGAGTGTTTTATTTGTCCAGCCATGGTGCAACGGGCAGGTTCTTGCTCCGCAGGAATTCCGGGTTGAACAGTTTGGATTGATACCGTGCGCCGCCATCACACAGGATAGTTACAATACGGTGCCCCGGCCCAAGCTTACGGGCTGTGCGTATGGCAGAGGCGACATTGATGCCAGAAGACCCGCCGACTGAAAGCCCTTCATCAATAAGCAGGCTATAAATAATCTCCAGTGCCTCCGGGTCAGGAATGCGCTCTGCATCCTGAATGGGTGCACCTTCAAGATTTGCGGTGACGCGGGATTGGCCAATACCTTCCGTAATGGAAGACCCCTGTACTGACAGGTCATTGCTTTTCACCCAGCCGTACAGCCCGGATCCCTCTGGGTCTGCCAGTACGATGTGGGGTGCCTTCACGCCAGCTTTCTGTGCGGCATCCTGCAAACCAAGGGCAATGCCTGCCAGAGTGCCGCCAGTGCCACAGGCGCAGGTAAAGGCATCGACCTTCCCCTCAAGCTGCTGCCAGATTTCTGGTGCAGTGGTGTGGCGATGGCCCTCGCGGTTGGCAAGATTATCAAACTGGTTGGCCCACACATATCCGCCTTCTTCCGCCAGGCGACGAGAGACATGCACGTAATTACCGGGGTCTTTGTAAGGTTTGGCGGGCACCAGGCGCAGGTCTGCGCCGATCATGCGCAGGAAGTCTATTTTTTCACGGCTTTGCGTTTCCGGCATAACAATAATGCAGCGGTAGCCCCGCGCATTGGCAACCAGTGTAAGGCCAATACCGGTATTGCCTGCGGTGCCTTCAACCAGAGTGCCGCCGGGTTTAAGCAGGCCTTTGCGTTCAGCATCTTCAATAATGGCCAGAGCAGCGCGGTCTTTAACCGAACCACCTGGGTTCATGAATTCTGCCTTGCCGTAAATCTCACAGCCTGTTGCCTCGGACGCTTTACGCAGGCGGATAAGGGGTGTGCCCCCTACAGCCAGCGGCATGGAGGCAGAAGCTGAGGTCCAGCCGGGGAGTGGGGTGGAAATAGTGCTTTCAGTCATCCAGTTGCACCTTCTTGTCGTGTACAGCATGTGCAGTGTGCTGCGTGCTGGTTTAAGAGTAAAGCGGGTTACAGCGTGATGCAAAAACTCTTATTTGCCAAACAGGAGCAACACGATGATAGCAGATGTCTCTGCCGCTGAGGTCTGGGCTGAGCTTCAGAGAAATGACCGGGCGGTGCTGGTGGATGTACGCACCATGCCGGAATGGCAGTTGGTGGGTGCGCCAGACCTAAGCGGCCTCGCGCAACGTTTGGCGCTGGTAAGCTGGCAGGATATGGATGGCACGCCCAATGCGCGTTTTGCTGAGGATCTTCAGCAGGTTGGGGTGCGGCAGGATGCCCCTGTTTATTTTATCTGTCGCTCAGGGGTACGCAGCCGTGCTGCGGCCCAGGCAGCGCAGGCGGCTGGGTATGCGACAGTTTATAATGTAGCGGATGGCTTTGAAGGCCCGCTTGATTCTGCGGGCCATAGGGGCAGCATGGCAGGGTGGAAACATGCAGGGCTGCCCTGGCGGCAGGCTTAACGGTTTTTCCAGAGGCGGGGTTTTAGAGCCCTGCGTCTGGCTCCGCTTCCGCATCAAACAACACTTCCAGTACGGCACACCAAGGGTAACGGCTGTCATAGCTTTTGCCAGATGGGGATGAAATGCGGCCCTGTGTGTCTGTTGGTACGTGGGTCAGGGCAACTGCGTCATCTATATTGCCGCCAATAATGCTGATCTGGTTGCCAAAAGGCTGACCATGCTGCCCCGTTGCCACAACGTAACCGCAGTGAGCCGGGAAGCTGTAGGACGTTGGCAGGCTGGAAAACTGCACGGCTGTTTTGGCACGGCCACGGCCAACACAAATCAGGTCACCCTGTTTTGGGGTATATTCCGCTGGGTCATGCGCCCGCAGAACAGGAGATTGACCAGCCGCCGCAGCGTTAATGTAGGTTGCGTGGTTAGGAGAGTAGGGGAAACGGCTGTTTGCCCCCGCTACCCGCATGACATAGGAGATAAAAGCGGCGGACCACGCGTAATTTCCATCATGCACAAAGTCGGTCAGGCGACCATTGCCATCATGTTTGCCGGTCCAGGACGCTTCCGTCGTGTCCGGGTCCATACCAATCCACCAATACTCGCCCACCCGTTGCCACAGGCCGGGGGCGCGCTCGGGTTTTATGGCAGCGGTCTGGGGTTCTGGTCGTAGTTCAGGGTCATCATCATTGACCGGGCTGCCGAACAGGCGCCATTCCCGCATGGCAATAGCCACCACATCCTGCCTGTTAAAGGGGGTGTAATTGCGTGTGGCAAAATCTGGCACATGCGCATTATAGCCGTAAGACCCGGTGCCTGAAGCGCCTGTTGCCGTTGGGGCTGCGCCCGGGGTTGGTTTGGTTGCGCACGCTGCAAGGCACAGCGGAGCTAGCAAGATAACAGAGAACCTGCGTAACATCTTGTCTCCATCCAGACACATCACCCCGGACAGTCCGGAGTTATCATTTGGTTTATGCATAAGCCGCTCTGCTGCGGGGGAAAAGAGGGGAGCAGATTTTCCGTAAGGGTTGTCGCTTTTTTGCCCCTCTAGTTGGTCTGGGCTTAGGCGGCTTCCACTGTCAGGTCGGCTGTCTGGCCGTTTACACAGGCGATGGCCTGTTTGGGGTCCAGCCCCACAACAAGCCCACGTCCACCGCCATTAATATACATGATGTCCTGCCGGAGGGCTGCGGTCTCAAATACGACTGGCACCTGTGTACGGGCCCCGAATGGACTGATGCCACCAACCTGAAAACCTGTCAGCGCCTCTGCTTTCTCAGCATTCAGCATCTTGGCGTTTTTGCCACCGAAGAGGGCTGCAACTTTTTTCAGATTCATCTTCTGGTGCACAGGAATGACGGCACACACAATCTGCTTTTTATCAATTTCAACCATCAGGGTCTTAAAGACCTTCTCTTGGTCGATACCAATTCCGGCTGCTGCCTGAATACCAATTTTCCCCGGTTCTGACACATAGTCATAGTCATGCATTGTATAAGGTATGCCATGAGCCGTCAGAAAATCGGTTGTCGGGGTTTCTATTTTCGTCTGTGACATGGGGCATCCTTTGCCAAAATAGCCTGGGGGAGACCGGGTTGCTGGTTCACGGTCTGTTTATCGGAGCGGGCGGGCCATGCGTCAAGAAAGGGTGAACGCATGGCTGCCTGCGCTACAGGGAGCAGGCCTAGGCCGAGGGGCTGCTTTCCGGAAAAAGGGTTCTCAGGCCTTCTGCTGTTGCAGGGCAGCAGCCGCGCTCGGTTACCAATCCTGTAACCAAACGGGCAGGTGTGACGTCAAAGGCAGGGTTGGCGGCTGTGCTGCCATCAGGCGTAATTTGCACGGTGGTCTGCGTACCCTGCGGGTCCCGGCCAGCCACATGGGTAATTTCTGATGCAGCGCGTTCTTCAATAGGTATTTCCTGAACGCCATCGGCCACCGTCCAGTCAATGGTGGTGGAGGGGAGGGCTACCCAAAATGGAATGGCGTTATCCTGTGCAGCCAGAGCCTTCAGGTAAGTGCCAATCTTGTTCGCAACATCTCCGTTCCGGGTTACACGGTCGGTGCCGACAATGACCATATCCACCTTGCCATGCTGCATCAGGTGGCCGCCTGCATTATCCGCAATAACAGTATGGGGCACGCCGTGGCTTCCCAGTTCCCAGGCTGTCAGGGCAGCACCTTGATTCCGTGGGCGTGTTTCATCAACCCACACATGCACGTTCAGGCCTTCATCATGCGCCATGTAAATGGGGGCAAGGGCCGTGCCCCAGTCAACGGTTGCAATCCAGCCAGCATTGCAGTGGGTCAGAATATTAATCTGCGCCCCTGCTGGACGGGTTTTTGCGATATCCCGGATGATTTGCAGCCCATGACGGCCAATGGCCTCGTTCTGTGCGGCATCTTCATCGCAGATAGCCTCTGCTTCTGCATAAGCTTTTGCCACGCGCTGCTCCGGGGTGAGAGGACGAAGGCATGTGAGCATCCGGTCAATGGCCCAGCGGAGATTGATGGCCGTGGGGCGTGTGGCTGCCAGCATAGTAGCCTGATTTTCCAGACTAGTGTCTGAAGCATCCTGCCGTAGCGCCAGTGCCAGCCCGTATGCTGCAACGGCACCAATAAGTGGCGCACCGCGGACCTGCATGGTGCAAATAGCCTGCGCAACCTCGTCCGGGGTGGTCAGGGTAAGGATGTCCAGAGAGAAAGGAAGGCGTGTTTGGTCAAAGATATGCACTGACCAGCCATCTTTTTCATTCAGCCATACGCTGCGATAGGGAACGCCATTGATTTTCATGCTTTGAAGTCCTGAGGGTCATGAAGCGGAATGTCAGGGGAAACTTAATGGATAGTGTAGCATTTTACCATGCGGCACGCGAATGCGTGACCGAAGGCGTAGAGAAGTGACCTGCCTGTAAC
Organism: Acetobacter cibinongensis; assembly: GCF_000963925.1. Classification (GTDB taxonomy): domain Bacteria; phylum Pseudomonadota; class Alphaproteobacteria; order Acetobacterales; family Acetobacteraceae; genus Acetobacter; species Acetobacter cibinongensis. The sequence goes on along the minus strand of NZ_BAMV01000002.1, from coordinate 61,011 downwards.
CCTGGTGCTGAACGCTTTTCTGTAAAGGTGAAAGTATTTTTTGCAATTTCTTGGTATTTTGTTATGTAGGGCTAGATATTTCAGAGCGTAGAGGTGTTCTGTAATATGGTTTTGGTATGAAATTTCAAAGCCGTATTTTAAAACAGTCTTATATGATCTGAATTTTATGGAAATTGAGTCAGGGGAGTTTTGAATGAGCGATACCAAAAAGCGCCGTGCCACGGCACGCACAGCACCAGCCGCCCGTGTAGCAGCAGCACCCGCCCGCCGTGGCCGCCCGGCTGCGGTGAAAAAAGAAGTGGTGGAAGAAGAAGTTGCTCCAAAAGCGAAAGGCCGCCGTGCTGCTGTTAAAGTTGCTCCTGCTGCCAAGCCCGTGCGTGCAGCAAAAGCTGCCACGACTAAAAAAGCGGTAGCAGAAAAGCCAAAAGCAACCCGTGCCAGCCGCAAGGTTGTAGAAGAGGTTGCTGTGAAGCCTGCTCGCACAACACGCCGTAAAACAGCCGCTGTTGTGGAAGAAAGCGCACCGGCACCAGTGCGTCGCGGCCGTCGCCCAAGTGCTGTTGTAGAAGCTCCCAAGCCGGTTAAAGCTGCCCGCAAAACGGCAAAAACCGTTGTGGAAGAAGCTCCCGTAAAGACGCGCAAAACCCGCGTTGCTGCGGCTCCGGTTGAAGAAAAAGTTGTTCTGTCAGCTGTGGAAAAACTGCGTATTGTGCAGGAAACCCGCCGCCGTAAGCGCTATGAGCGCCTGGCAGCAGAAGCTGTTGAAGCAGAAAAAGCGACATCCGGTAAAGCTGCACGTGGCCGCAAGCCTGCTCGCGCTACACGTGGTCGCAAAGGCTGAAACATCAATCCTTAGCCGTTGCTGAAAAGCCAGATCCTGTCATGGGGTCTGGCTTTTTTTTTCAGAAAATTATGGCTTTAGAAGTGCCTGACTAAAAGAAATTCAGCCTTAAGCATAAACATCAAAAATAAAATATGATCCCCTTTTGTTCTTGTTTTATTAAAACACAGCGTAGAGTTTAAGAGTTTCATACAGTTACACAGGTGGGGCTGTTGTCAGCCAGAAACAGGGTGCCTGAAAGTGTGTTGTGTGGTCAGCATCCGGTTCCAAAAGTTCGCTCACCATTTTCCGGTAGAGGCGCAGCACACAAAACTGGGTCTGTTCCGGTGCATCTGTACTATCAGAATGCAATGTCGCCAACCACGCAGAAATGCCGGCAGCTTCTGTTACTAAAAGTGGTGCCTTACGGCTGAGTGCAATACCGTGATCAAAATAAGAAGCTGCCGTATTGGGCGTTGTCACATGGTAGAGCCATTGTGACGCGTTAGGCTGCGGGCGGTTCAGTGTTCCGTGCGGCACGTAAGCTAACCTTACGTCCTGTGCGTTCAGATGCTGCCGGGGCAGTGGTGGAAGCGGGTGTGCAAATAGATCCGTCTGTACCGGGGGCGGGTGGGTCTTGTGCTTTTTCGCGGCTGTTCTTTTGCTTTTATCGGCAAGAGCCGGTTTTGCTGTAGAGGCAGGGCGCGTGCAGGATGGCAACTCAAGGTCAGGAAGATCTGGCGTGTGGGAGCGTGTAAGGCGGGACTTGCGGGAAACACTCACGGCCAGTGTCCTCTACAGTCTGCTATGCAAACCAGATCACACAGCGAGCGGCCTTCTTACCTTCTAGACGCTGAAGGCGTGAAGCTGCCTTCTAGGAGTGAGAAGCGTGAGGTGTCTGCTGTGGCGTGCCAGCAGCACAGGAGGCGCAGAGGCCTTCAATTTCAATAGATGTGCTTTTGACGACAAACCCCTCATCCCGACATGCCTGTCGAACGGACTCGAGCACTTTGGGTGTGGTAATTTCAGTGACACTCCGACAGCTCCGACAAATGAGGAACTGTGCGGTGTGGAGGCACATGCTGTCATGATCGTGGTTATGCGTGCATTCGGGTGTCTGCTGGTCATGCAGCAGATGGGTGCACGGTACAAAGGCTGACAGCCGCTCAATCCGATGGATTAATCCCTGTTCCAGCAGGAAGTCCAGAGCGCGATAGACGGTTGGCGGCGCGGGTTTGCGGTCAGGGGCCTTTATACGTTCCAGCAGGTCGTAGGCGCCCACGGGAGTTTGCGCGCTGAGGATAAGCCCCAGTATCTCCCGCCGTTGCGGTGTCATGCGTGCGCCATGCTCTGCACACACCGCTGTGGCCCGGTCCAGCAACTGTTGCATGGCAGGGGTGAGGGGGTCGGTAAAAATGGGGGATGTGTGTGAAGAGTTTTTCATGGGCCAGCATTCATTATCACGACCTGCAAACCATACGCCAGCAGGAAGAGGAAGAACAGATTGGGCTGGTTTGATGATTGCAGGGAATATGTTATATTATCACATCACGATAAAAAGCCTGCCGGAAAATGTGGTATGGTCCTGGGTGTGAGGCTGATAAATGCGGTGTCCTGTTTCTCTACTGTCCTGCCTTATGGTGTGCGGCCTCAGCGTGGGAGCGGTGACAGCGCAGGCACGCCCTCTCCTTGTCGCGGCTGAAAATACCTGGGGCGACTTGGCTGAGCAAATTGCCGAGCCAGACATGGAGGTGCGCTCCATTCTGACACAGCCTGCTTTGGACCCGCATCTCTATGAACCTGGGCCGGCAGAAGGAAGACTTGTGCATGATGCCGCCCTGATTGTGGCCAACGGTGCCGGGTATGACCCGTGGATTGACCGTCTTGCTGCGGCCCGCTCTGGCCAGCCTGCTCGGCTGGTCAGGGCGCAGGACGTTATGACCTGGCACGAGGGCGACAACACGCACTTATGGTACAATTTTAAGGTTGTCAGAGCTTTTGTTGAGCGGCTGGTAACAGAATGCCAGCAAGCAGACCCCATCCATTCAGCGGCCTATGCAACGCGGGGTGTTGCGGTTTTATCTGCCGTGGGGCAGGTGGAGCAGCAGGCAGCACAAGCCCGCACCCTGATAGGCGGCATGGTTGTGGCCGCAACCGAGCCAGTTTTTACGCCGCTGGCAGAGAGGCTGGGTTTGATTATGAAGGAGCAGGCCTTTCAGCTTGCCATCATGAATGATGTGGAACCACCGGCATCCGCTGTCGCCGCGTTTCATGATGATATAGAGCAGCAGCGCATCCGCATGGTGGCTTATAATGCACAGGCGGACCGGCCCTCCGTGCAGCGTTTGATAGCTCTTGCCAGACAAAAGGCCATTCCAGTCTTGCCAGTGCAGGAAATCATGCCACAAGGGCTGCATTGGCAGTCATGGGTTGGGCAGACAATTGAGCACGTTATACAGGCCCTCGGGAAGAAACAGTGAACATACCCGCGCTTGAAGTCTCGCACGTTACGCTGGCGCGTGGTGGGCAGGTTGTCTTGCAGGACATCAGCTTTGCGGTGCCCAAAGGAAGTTTTGTGGGCGTGCTGGGCGCTAATGGCGCTGGGAAAACAACCGTGTTCCGTGCCCTGCTGGGCCTTGAACCCTTACAGTCCGGCACCGTGACGGTACAGGGTGTGCCGGTACATCAGGGTAATCCCAAAGTCGGGTACATGCCCCAAATGCGTAAACTGGTGGGCGGGCAGCTTACCGGCTGGAGCATGGTGGCCGCTGCCAGAAAAGGGCAGAAATGGGGGCTACCCTGGTGCGGGCGTCCAGGTCGCGCGGCGGTAGATGCCGCATTGGAAGCCGTTGACGCGCAGGATCTGGCAAAAAAGCCGGTGGCCTCTTTATCCGGCGGCCAAAGGCAGAGGTTACTACTGGCCCAGACTTTGCTGGATGATCCCTCACTCCTGCTTCTTGATGAACCACTTGCCAGCCTTGACCCTGCCCGTATGCGGGAGACAGCGGCACGTATTCATGCTCTGGCGCAGGCACGGGCCATGACAGTTCTGATGTCTGCTCATGACATCAACCCGTTGCTTGGGTTAATGGACCATGTTTTGTATCTGGCGCGCGGTAAAGCGCTGCTGGGCACAGTGGATGACGTGATTACGACAGAAGCCCTGACAGCCCTGTATAATGCACCAGTTGATGTTGTGCGCGCAGGTGGCCGCGTCTTTGTGGTGGCGGAGGGGGGCGGCGCAGCCCTTCAGCCGCACGACTGCACAGGGGGGCATACCCATGCTTGACTATGATTTTATGCGGATAGCGTTTTGCGCGGCGTTTCTGGTGGCGGCTGTGTGCGGCCCGGTTGGCTGGTTTCTGGTGCTGCGTGGGCAAACATTTGCAAGCCATGCGTTGTCCCATGTGGGTTTTGCCGGGGCAACAGGCGCTTTGCTGCTGGGTTTTTCACCATTATCCGGCATGACGCTTGGTGCCTTGAGTGCAGGGGTACTGATGGGTTTTGCCGGTGAGCGCACAGCTGGGCGGGACGTGATGATAGGGCTGGTGCTCTCCGTGGCACTCGGCTTGGGAGCCCTGTTTCTGCATTTCCTGACCCATGCTGCCAGCGCGGCTACAGCCTTGCTGTTTGGTGATATTCTCGGTGTAAGCCGGTCCATGCTGCTATGGTTGCTGGTCTTGAGCGTCAGTTGCCTTGCGGTGCTGGCGTTTTTGTCGCGGCCCCTGCTTTTTGCCTCGCTGCAACCGGAACTGGCTGAGGCCAAAGGGGTTTCTATCCGGCTGCTGGACGTGATTTTTCTGGCTCTTGTGGCCCTGGCAACGGCAGAATGTGCGCAGATAACCGGAATTTTGCTGGTGTTTACGCTGATGGTCGCCCCTGCGGCAACGCTTCTGCGTATGGGGCTGGCACCATTAGTGGCACTTGCCGGGACGATTTTTCTGGCGGTCGCGGAGGCATGGGGCGGACTGGTTTTGTCCTGGTATACTGATGCCCCTACATCCTTCTGGATTGCCCTTATAGGGGGCATTGTCTTTCTGCTCACCTGCGGTGCACAGCGACTGTTTGGCCGTTAGACTTGGCCCACCACTGGCACCGCGCAGAGCGATTGATTACTGTGGCAGGGACCAGTCCAGCCATGCCCACAGCGTCATAAAAACAGCCAGCCCGATATGCAGGTAAATCAAGACCTGCATATCAATAACGGGTACGTCTGTTTCTGCTTTTTTCTTTTTCTTTGGCAGGCTCATGGCGTTTTCATCCTTACGGTACCCTGTGGGTTTGTGCAGGCCATCAAGCTGTTGTGTGAGGGAGGGGATGGTAGGCCCGGTTAAAATACACAAGACCGCCTATATTCTGGTTGACCCTTAACCCTTCCACAATGGCAAACAGCACACTGTGCGTTCCTACTTCTACAATCTGGCTGATGCGGCAGTCAAACGTGGCAACGGCCTCTTCCAGTACCGGTGCGCCGGTGGCCAGTGTGGTCCAGTGGCCTAGAGCGAAACGCTCAGCCATGGTGTTAGGGCTGGCAAAGTGGTTGGAAAGTGCCTGCTGGGCGGAGGACAGCACGTTAACGCACAGTGTCCCCCCTTCCATAAAAGCGTCCCGCGTACGGCTGCCACGGTTGAGGCAAACAAGTAATGTGGGCGGGGTATCTGTGACAGAACAGACGGCCGAAGCAGTGAACCCAATGGGGTTGGTCTGTGTTCCGGTTGTCACAATGTTAACAGCGGCGCCAAGCCGGGACATTGCATCGCGGAAGGCACTGGTCTCCAAGGCCGACATCTGCTCTCCTCTGGGTTATCGCATGGTTGCAATGTTTTGTGCATGAATGAAGAAGGAAAGCAATGACTGACGATCGTCTTTCAGGGGTATCAACAGTTAAAACCCAACGTGCAGGACATCTTGGCCGCATTATACTGGACCGCCCAAGCCACCTGAACGCCGTGGATCTGAACATGGCCGAGGGTATAAGCCGCGTGCTGGATGCGTGGCAGAATGACCCCGGCGTGCAGGTCATACTGCTTCAGAGTTCGTCCCCCCGTGCATTTTGTGCAGGGGGAGACCTTAAGGCACTCCACGGGCTGATTGCACAGGAAGGTACTGATAGAGCTTTCCAGGCTATGTCCGGTGTTTATGCCGTGATGCGGAAAATAGCAGCATACCCCAAACCCACCGTGTCCTTTCTGGATGGTATTGCCATGGGTGGGGGTATTGGGTTGGGTGGCCATGCCACCTATCGTGTTGTGACGGAGAATTCCGTTATCGCCATGCCGGAGACGGGTATTGGCCTGACGCCAGATGCTGGAGGCTCTTGGATTTTAAGCCGCGCCCCCGGTTTTTCTGGCCTGCGACTGGCCGTTACCGGCAACCGGATGAACGGCATTGGAGCAATCATGGCCGGCTTTGCCGATCGGATGGTACCAGCCGAAACGCTTTCAGACATTGCAGCCTTGCTTGAAAAGCGCGGCGCTCACGAGGTTTTTGCACTGATCGCGCCTATTCCGGCGGTGAATGTGCAGGGATTGGATGGCTGTTACGATGCGCCGGATCTGGCAACGGCTGTCAAAAATCTGGTCGAACGTGGGGGAGAGGAAGGGCAGAAAGATCTTATGGCGCTGTCTCAGGCGTGCCCGTTCTCCGTTCAGCTTGCGTGGGAGGCATGGCACCGTGCCCGCAACCTGACAACACTGGATGCGGCCTTTGAACAGGAGGAAACTCTGGTCAGCCACCTCATACGGCGTAAGGATTTCACGGAAGGTGTGCGCAGCAAGTTGATTGACCGTGATGGTGCGCCGCAATGGACCCCCGGCACGCTACCAGAAGTTGATATGGCGGAGGTTCATGCCTGTTTTACAAGATAGTCTCAGAGCGTAGATGGTGGATATGGCGGCATGAAGAATTGCCGCCAGTCTTCAAACTGTTGCTGTAAATCAGGCGTCGGGCTGCGCCCCTCAAGCTTGCCATGGGCCTGATAATGCGCCTGGCCGGAGGGCCAGTCACCTAACTGGACGGAAATAGCGACATCCGGATTTTGGTGCAGGTACCAATCCTCAGAAAACTGTTGTCCGCTTACGGTGCGTTCTTCCCAATATCCTCTTTGCAGAAAATGGTCTTTGCCCGACGCAAATTGACCTTCCTTGACAGCAGTAGCGACATCCGGGTTCGCATCAAGGTAAGCGGCCTCATCAAAAGGCTGCTGTGCCAGATATGTCTTTAAAAGGAAAAGCAGCAGGCTTTTGGGCACGGGAACAGTGCTGCTTTGGTCACAGGCAGGGGCAAAACCGAGTGTGCGGGCGAAAAGGGATGCTGCGATCATAAGTAAGCATAAACATTAACAATTGGTTAATGCAATATATCAGAACAGGTTGTAGCCTCTCTTCAAATAAGGTCGTGGTGTTTGAAATACCTTTGATAAGGGTAACAGAGAGTCCGCATTAGGAGTGAAGTGACAGGTACCATGCTGACAGTTGATATCAATTCCCTACATCGGCATGAGTTTACGCCTCTTTTTTCTCCAGCGTTCACGCTTCCGACGCCGCGCGTGCAAAATCTTAAGATCATTCCCCCGCAGATTCTGGAAGCCATGCGTCCGGGCTGGCTGACCGGCCAGCATGCTGCACGCCCCATTCAGGTTACGAAACTGTTTGATGTTTTTGTCACGGAAGAGGGATTGGTTTTTACACAAGATAGAAAGCTGATTGCCCAGAGCATTACACAACACAGCCCGCAAGAATGCCAAGGAGCCTATGAGCGCTTGACTGTTCAGGGCGCTTACCAGAGCATAGAGCAACCAAGCCTGCTCCTCCGCAAACGTGGCGACCATAATTACGGCCACTGGCTTGTGGAGGTCCTGCCAAAACTCTGGGCGGCTGAACACCGTGTGGCCGTTACCACTCTGGTTGTGCCTGCTCTGGCGTCTGCCATGCAGAGCATTATACGGGATTCCATAGCGCTCTCAGCAGCGCGACACTATGCGTATCTGCCGTTGTCTACTCAGGATATCTGCTTTTTTAAGGAGTTGGTTCTGGTCCATGGGTTGACTGAACATGGGGTTTATATGTCCCCGCAGGTTTTTGCCCGCACGGACGCCATGCGGATGAGTTTGCCGGAAAGCCAGCCTATGAAGATTTACGTGGAGAGAACACAAAGCGCCCGCAGGGTAGTCAATGCGGCAGATTGCCAAAAGGTTTTGCAGCAGAAGGGTTTTATCAGCGTTGATCCGGCACATCTGACGTTTCTGGAACAAGTCCGGCTTTTTAAGAATGCAGTATGCGTGGTTGGGGTTATGGGCGCAGGCATGGCCAATATGGCTTTCTGCCCGCCCGGCTGTAAAACCGTCGTGCTGGCTCCTGCGACAATGCCAGACACGTTTTTTTCCTTTATCGCCGGGTTGCGTGGCCTGAATTACACGGAAATACGGGGCCCAATGACCCCGGAGACCATGAGTTGGGATGAGCCCTTTAGCATTGACCCTGCACAGCTTGAGGCCAGTCTGGCGGTGTAAACGCTTACCCGAACACAACGTGATGATGTGGCACGGGTTCTGTCACGGCTGCATTGGCGCCGCGAATGTCAGGTGAAAGCTGCAATGGCCCATAGCGGTGGAAAAAGCCCGGCACGGAGGAAACGATATAGGCTGCCTGCTCAAGGCAGGAGACAACGCGCTCTCGTGGTAGGCAGGAGCTTTGGGGATGGGGCGTTGAGCTAATGCTCTGTGCCGCCTGTAACAGGCGTGCGGCTGTTACATCAGGAGCTTCATGCAGTGTTTTGAAGGATGCCAGAGCGTCCAGCAGCGCCGCGTGAGCTTGCGGAGCCAGTGTGGTGCGGCCCGCATTCCAACGGAGGCGCACGATTAATCTCCCCAGTGAGAGGGCGGCAAAGGCGGCATCTGTGTAGCCTGTGCGGTCAACCGTTTCATCCAAAAAGGAAAGACGCATGATAAGGCGGGAGATTTTCTGTAACTGTAGGCCTTCCCACGCCACCCACAGAACAGGTTTGTTATGGCGCGAGGTAGCAAGCCGTTGCACGCTGTGGGTGAGGGAACTGACCAGACGTGCAGCATCCAGCCTGTGATCTGCCGGAAGAATGACACGAAAGACCAGCACGAGCAGAATACAGGCGACAACCATAGTGGCCCAGTTGTTGGTCAGCGTGAGGTCATCATAGACAATCGGGTTGCTGACCGAGAGCATCATGGTGAAAAAGACAGCATATCCAAACGCGCCAATACTGTAGCGGGGGTGCAGTTGCAGCCACACACCAGGCAGCAGAAAAACGCAGAGTGTTAACCAGAGCAGCGGATAGCCATCAATACGGGGCAGGCCGATCACATGGCACAGGAAACTTGCCGGAATAGCCAGCGCAGTTCCTACCGCCATAAGTGGACTGGTCTTGGCAGCGGAGGGGGTGGTGGAGAGCAAGCTGGAGGCGGCCACAACATATAGCATCAGCATTGGTCCCGCACTCCAATGGAAAACATACCAGAGCAGCCCAGCCAGAAGTGCAATGAACATACCACGTGCGCCGTTCCGCATGGCCATGGGCCACTCCAGATAGCTGTTCAGTTTAAAGGGCACACGATGGGGGCGGAGCGTGGTGATATCTTTAAGGGCCAGATCGAGCTGAATCAGCACGTCCCGTGTATTATCAAGTGAGGCAAGAACACTGGGGACTGGGTTTTCACGTTCCAGCGCATCCAGTTTTCTTAACGTGACATGAATGGTGTCTGACACAGCTTTGGGGTTGGCTTCCCAGCCATCCTGCTCTGTCAGGGTGAGAATGGTACGCAGTGTCTCGGCAACATCGCGGTGCACCTGGCAGGAAGCGCCATTGGCAAGAGAGAGGTTAAGCCAGTAAGGGTGATATGTTACAATAAGCCCGGTCAGGCGGCTTAGGCCTATGCGGAGGTGCGTAACACGGGCCTGCATGTCCCGGTCATCCGCCGCAGCGTATTCAATAGCGGGGCCAAGCCCTGTCATGCGGGCCAGCAGACGGCCGCGGCTATCGTAAAGTGGTTGAGGCAGCCCACGAAAGGCCGGAGTGGCTGAGGTGTTTTCCAACCCGGTGACTTGCTCATCCATAACATCTGCGGCCTGCGCGGGGGAGGCACGGCTACTTTCTGCATCATGAAAAGAGAGCGCATGGCGGACCGTTTCCCGAAAGGCGTCATGCAGTGTTGCCAGTATTTTGGCCGGGGTACGCGGTGTGGTCAGCATGAACACAAAAGCGGAGACCACCACCCCGGTTGTGACAGCAGAGAGCCGCCCCATGGCCGCCAGGAAAATGGAGTCAGGGTCTGCAAAAGCCGGGGAGGACACGATAACAATAGTGTACCCGGTCAGCACCGCAGCATAAGCCCGGAAGAGGCGCAAAAACGTGGCCATCATGCAGGACAGGCCAATAAAGACGGACAGCGCAGCAAAATAAAGAACGGGTGACTGCACAAAAGCCGCCATTACTGCCACGCTGATACCCGCGCCAAGCAAAGTGCCAATAACACGCCAGACGCTTTTGGACACAATGGCCCCTACCGTGGGGTTGGCCACAATAAGCACGGTTGTTGCAGCACTCATGGGGGATTGGAGCTGAAAGGTGAAGGCCAGAAAAAGCGCTATGCCAACCGCTAAAAACACGCGGGCCGTGTAGGCTGCTGTACGCAGGGTCGTCTGCCACCGGACATCATCGGCAAACATGGCGGGAGCGTGCTGATTGAGAAAGGACAAAAACACGTTTGGCATGGTGTATTTTTTCTAGAAACAGTCAGACGGTTGGTTCAGGCGGTACAGAAAGCAGTAGGTCAAGCTGACTAATCAAAGGCGGGATCTGCTCAGCAGGCATGGTGGCCGTCATGTCCTGCTCAAGCTGGGCTGCGACATCATGAAAAATGGCGCAGCGTTGTTGGCCGGTGTGGGTCAGCGTAATGCGCTTTGCCCTGCGGTCCTGCTCATCGGGATGGCGGGCGATAAACCCTTCTTTTTCCAGAAGATCAAGAATACGGACCAGAGCAGAACAATCCGTGTCCATGGCTTGTGCAAGGTCACGCTGAGTTGCGCCACCTGGCATCATCATCAAATACGCCATGGGCCGCATGAGGGCTACGGTCATGCCATGGGGGCGGAGGGCGCGTTCAAGCCGGGTACGCCAGATAGAGGCCAGCCGCATGACACGGAAGGTCAACGCCATGTTATGAAAACGTGCGTCTTCCAGCCCTTTCAAACCATGCTGGGCACTCATGCGTGAACTCCATTGTTAGTATGGTAATATTTGACATGAAAAATATATTGGCACGAATATAACAGAACCTCAGGCCGGGTCAACGCGGCCTCCGAGACAGTTTTTTGCACTCCGTAAAATTATCAATTTTATCAGGCGCTTTTTTCTTGCAGCGTGCGTTGTAAGGCCTTTAAAGGCCTCTGGCTTGCGCCTGTGCGAAGGGCCGTAAAAGCATAAATGAGCCGGACACAACCACATGGGAGAGACGCCAGGTGTCTCAAAAATTTCCGCCAGCAACCCTGATCGGTTTGGGGGCGCTCTGCGCGGCAACGTTTATTGCCATTACCAGCGAACTGGCCCCCATCGGATTGATGCTGGAGATGTCGCGCACCTTTAATGTAGGGGGGGGCGTATCGGGCTGGCCATTACGGCCTACGCATTGATTGTGGCTGTTATTGCTGTGCCTCTGACCAGCCTGACGGCACGGATAGACAGGAAAAAACTGCTTCTTACGGCATTGGTCGGGTATGTGGCGACCAATGTGATTTCCGCGTCTGCCCCCACATTTACAGTCCTTTGTCTTGGGCGTGTTGTTGGTGGAGCTGCACACGCTCTGCTTATGTCCATGGTGTCTGCTTACGCGGCGCATCTGGTGCCTGCACGGCAGACCGGGCGTGCCATTTCCATCGTCTTTGGCGGGGCCTCGCTGGGCGGTATATTAGGGGTGCCTGGGGCTGCCGCACTGGGGCATTTTGCCGGTTGGCGCATAGCTCTTTGGGTGGCAGCAGGTCTTGCTGCCGTTCTTACCGTCTTTATTGCGGTTTATTTGCCCAGGGTTGGGCATGGCACGCAGGCCCCTTCCTTCACGCTGGCGCGCAAGCCGGGTGCTGTGCGGGCTTTTATTCAGGCCTTGTTGGCAAACGCTCTGTTCTTTCTGGCGCATAATACGCTCTACACCTACATTGCGCCTGTGCTTATGGCGCATGGTTTGCCAGAAAGCTCTATCAGTCTGGACCTGCTGATTATTGGTGCCTGTAGCCTGTCAGGGCTTTGGGCTTCAGGTTTGGTGGTGGATAAAAGCCCACGCTGGGGCTTGCTGGTATCCGGTGCTGTTATGGTGCTGGGTATTCTGCTTGTGTGCGGTCATGTTGTGTCTGGCGTGGCAACGGTTGCAGTTGTTGCTCTGTGGTGCTCGGGTTACGCAGGCGTTATTCCGTTCATCATGTCTGGGGCTATCCGTACACGGGCCACCTCTGCTGACATTGCCGGGGCTGCGGTGAATAGCACCAGTAATATTGGTATTTTGTTAGGGGCCGCGTTTGGCGGCAGGCTTCTGGCATCTTACGGTGTTCAAGTGCTTGCACCCGTTGCAATTGGCCTGACGGTTCTCACTCTGCTTGTTGTGCTTTTGAGCGCTCAAGCTTTTCCCGCTCATCTTGGAGAGCATGAAGAAGCTTGAAACATCTCAAAAGGGTCCTGAAGCCCGCTCTTTCAGGACCCTTACCAGACCAGAATTAGCGTATGGGAAGATGGGACTGGCGGTGTAGGACCAGGAGGGCTTGCCCGGCGTCATTTTGCAAGGTCAGTACATCGCCTTTTTCTGACAGAGTCCACGCGGCGACCGTTTTTAACGCATTAAGGAAAGCCTGTTCCCGTTGCATGGTTGTGGCTTCCATACAGGCTCTGCGCGTAGTGGCTACCGGGCCAAATTTCAGGTTTTGGGCGCTGGATGTAAAACGGCCAGAGATCTGATTACACACCGTTGACCCTGCTACAGTGCCATCATCGTGCAGTTCAAGGGTAGGTGTCTGGGAGCCATCGCGGAGAGAGGTTTCCCCAATCTGGTCTGTTTGCCAGGAGCCGGTAACAGTGTGTGGTAATCGCTCTGTACCATCCCGGCGCAGAACCAGCAGAATGTTGCCATTACTGCGCTGGTTTACGGGGGCTGGCATGGGGGTTTTGAACCAGGCCTGACCGTTTACAAAAATTGTTGCTGCAACGGCATAGGTTTTCTTGGCGGTCAGCGTTGAGCTGTTGACTGTTAACTGAAACGGCAGTGGTACCTGCTTCTCAGTTGTAAACTGCTGGGATGCTATGACCTTGGGGGGGGCTGAGGGCGTGCTAACATCCAGCAGGCGCACTTCAACTGTGGCTGGTGGGAGGGCAATACGCTCCCGGTAAGTAATGCTGCCATGAAGGGTGGTTTGAGCAGGCTGTGCATGTGCCGCTTGCCGGGTGGGTAAGACCAAGGCGCAACTGCATAAGGCCAGAAAACTGGCCTTGAGGAGAGTGCGACTGAAAAAAGAGTATCCTGACATGCCTATCCCTTTCTTGCGCAGCGCTATGCTGCTGCAAGCAAGAGAGCCGCAGCAGTATACCGGACTGGCACAAAACAAGTGGGAGATAATCAGGCTCTGCGCAGGTGCCAGCACAGCACATATTGAAGAACAACTCCTGTTATGGCCAGAAGTTGCCCTTAAGTGGAGAGGCCGTACCGATTAACGGCGGTTGTTACGCAGGTGTGTTATCAGGGCGGTCACCCCGGCCGCCAGAGCAGCCCCCCGTAGGCCCGCCATGACACTGGAGGTCGTGAAAAAGGAAAGAGGGCTGTCCAGCCTGCGGGATTTGGCATCAAACGCACCATGAGCGCCAAAGGCCCCCGGTGCTGTAGCGTACAGGTCATCCGGAGCGTTTGGCTCTGCACAGGTTTTTTCAAGTTGGGCTTTGTATCCGTGGTCGGCCAGCCGCTTTTCGCGGTAGCCAGCGCCCAGAAGTTTCTGAAACGCGGAGAAAGGAGCGCTTGGCCCGACCGAGATCGTGCGGCTTGTTGTAAAAGCTGCCCTGCAAATGGCTTCTGCAGCCACTTCCGGCTCATAGACCGGGCCAACAGGTTTAAGGCGTTTGCCTGTTGTGTTTTTGGTCCAGCCGTACCGTGGCGTGTTGATGGAGGGGAGGTCAACCATCACAACCCGGATGGCATCCGCATCGTGCAGCAATTCTGGCCGCAAGCTCTCACAAAAGCCACGCAGGGCAGCACGTGCACCATTTTCTGCTGCTTGCAGAGGCAGGCCACGCAGTGCCGGTGCAAGGTCCAGATTAATAATGGTGCCACGCCCGCGGCGGCGCATATGCTCCAGCGCAGCCAGTGTGCCATTCACGCTACCCAGATAAGTGACTTCCGTTGCGCGCCGGATATCCTGCGCAGAAAGTGTTGCCACTTGCCCAACCACGGTAGCACCCGCGCAATTGGCCCACACAGAAATAGGGCCAAGCTCTGCCTCAACCTGATATGCGGCTTTTGCCACGGCTTCTGCATCCGCTACGTCAACTGGCAGAACCAGTGTTCGGATGGCGTGGGCTTTCAGGTCGGCTGCGGTTTCTTTCAGCCGGTCTTCGTTACGGCCTAACAGGGCAATGTCAAAGCCAGCACGACCCAGGGCGCGGGCGGCGGCGCGGCCAATGCCTGCTCCGGCTCCGGTAATAACGGCAATTTGCGTGGGCATAAGGAGGGTCTCCCGGCTGTTCAGGCGTAAACGGAAAGCATGTAGAGGGTTTGTGCCTTGCTCTTGCCTGTCTCGCAAGTCAGGCAAGTGTTAGGTTGCTGTGTAAAAGACCTGGTGACGGAGTTCTGTTTTTCAAGCAGCTCAAAGATACCGGAGGGCAAGAAAACCACCCAGCAACAGCACGGCAAAAATACCCATTAGAAGCGGTAGGCGTGTTTCAATAAACTGCTCAATAGGGGCACCAAACCGGCGTAAGAGTGCTGCTACCAGAAAAAAGCGTGTGCCGCGGGTAATGGCGCTGGCAAGCAGGAAAGGGCCCATGGCAAAATGGGCCATGCCGCTGGCGATCGTAACAAATTTATAGGGGATGGGGGTGAGCCCCTTGAACAGGATGATCCACACGCCCCATTGCCGGAATTTTTCCTGCAAGGCGGCCAGTGTGTGTTCTGCGTGGTAGAAATGAACAATGGGTTTTGCTGCGTAGTCCAGCAGCATAGCCCCGATAACCCACCCCAGAATACCGCCCGCAACGCTGGCTATTGTGCAGATGGCGGCATATCGCCACGCCTTCTGCCGTTGCGCCAGCACCATAGGCACTAGCAACGTTTCCGGCGGTAGCGGGAAAAAGCTTGCCTCACAAAATGACAGCAATGCCAGCCACAGCGGCGCGTAAGGGCTGCCAGCGTGACGGAGCACTTTGGCGTACAGGCGGTTCAGCAAGGAGGGCGGGCGTGCCGGGGCAGATGTGTCAGACATACCCGCAGCAATGCCATGAGACCCACTGTTACGCTAGAGGGCAGACAGGCTTATAGGCGCTCGCGGCGCAAGACGTCTTCAGCTTTGCTGTGAATAGTGGCGTACTCTTCCTGCGAGAGGTGGCCCTTGTGCAACATCTCACTGGCACGTGCCAACGCGTCCCGCGCATGTGTTGCGTCTGGAATAGGGTAACGCCTGCCAGGCAGGGCAAAGGCGCTGTCGGGTAGGGCATCACGCTCTGCGGCGGTCAGTTTAGACATGGGTTTTTGTGCTCCCATCAGTTTGGTCTGGGGTGGAAGGTGCCGTCACTTCGTCCAGATCCGCCATGGCGGCTTCTGCGCTGGTTGTTGGCACGTCGGACACCGCAATGGTGCCCGCTGGGGGGTGGTTTGCCGGATGTTTGAGGTTTTTTGTGACCTGAAACGCCTTGAACACAGCCAGTGTGCCAAAAACAACAACACCCACAGCTTGCCCGAGTTGCACGCCAGCAGGCCCATAATGCTGCCCAATACCAACAAAGGGAATGGTCCCTAAAGTTGCGCGGCCCCAGTTGAAGGCCGTGGAGTAAAGTGGGTACCCAAGGTTGTTGAAGGCCGCGTTGGCCACAAACAGCATACCAACAAACAGATAGCTGCCGATTGTAAGGGAGCAGAACAGGTGGATGAGCATTGCAGCATCCCCCTGAGCATTAAAAACAGCCACAACGTAATTTTGCAGAACGGCAAGAATGAGCCACGTTGCCCCAATGCTGAGCATGACCAGCTTGAGGGCGGCTGTCAGGGTCTCCCGCACACGGGGGTAGAAGCCTGCTCCCATGTTCTGCGCCATAATGGGGCCAACAGAACCTGTGAGCGCAAACACCAGCGAGAACAAGACAGGCACCGTGCGTTCTATGGACGCTTGGCCGCCCACGGCTTCCAGCCCAAACCGCGCCATGGACTCGGTGACATAAACCCCACCCACCGGCGTGGCCAGATTGGTGAGGATGGCCGGTGTGGCAACGGAGCCGACATGCCGGGCATCCGCTACAACGCGGGACAGCGTTGGCCACGTCACCATATCGTGGCGCAATGCGCCCATAAGGCCCACAAGTGCTACGACAAAACGGGACATGACAGTGCTGATGGCGGCCCCGGTCAGCCCTTCATGCAAACCGAAAATCATGATCGGGTCCAGCACTGCTGCGGTAATGGCCCCGAGCAGGGTAATATGCATGGAGCCTTTGGCATCGCCCACAACACGCATGAGGGCTGAAAACCCCATACCCATGCAAATAAGCGGCAAAAATGGGCTGACAACCTGAAGATAGCGGGTTGCGTGGTCCAGCGCATCACCCTGTGCGCCAAAAAGCTGCAACAGGGGGTGGGCAACAAGCATGGTGCCAATGCCCAGAACACAGGAAAGCCCGAACATGACCAGCAGTGCGGAGGACGCAATCTGCTTTGCTTCCTCATGCCGTCCAGCCCCGATCTCTCTGCCTACGGCAGCACTGACACCAATAGTCAGACCAATGGAGACCGCAATTTGCAGGCCGATGACAGCCCCGGCAAAGCCTATTGCCGCTGTCAGTGCAGCCTGATTGAGATGCGCAATATAGACCATATTGAGCATGTCCACCGCAAACACGGCCATCAACCCAATTGCACCCGTACCCGCCATAACCAGAACATGCCGCATGATGCTGCCGGTAATAAAGCAGGCTTTCTGTCTGGTGGGCGGGTGGGGCCTTGTCATGCGTGCTCCGGTCCGGTGCCTTCAGGGTGGTGTGGAAGGCGTTAGAGAAATAATATTATGTCACGCTAGGGCATCCCTGCGAACGCCCGCAAAAGAGAGCACCCATTATTTCAGAAAAAAACATAAAGGCCAGACTGAAACGGTCACGGTGCTACATTAGGTAAGGGCTGGTCCGGGTTTTTCAACTCGACAGGGTGGCCAAGATAGGCGGTCAGAACTGTTTGTGTCGGGCCATCCATTTTGATGTGCCCGTCTTCCAGCCAGATCAGACGGTTACACCATTCAGCCACAACAGTGCTCATATGGCTGGAGAGCACCAGAATATCAGCTTTTGAGACAAGGTTTTCCAGCCGGGAGCGCGCATGTTGCCGGAAGGCGGCATCACCGGCCATAAACCATTCATCCATAAGCAGAACATCAGGCATGATGGCTGTTGCTAAACCGAAGGAGAGGCGCACGACCATGCCGGAACTATAGGTGTTGACGGGCAGGTCCATAAAAGAGCCAAGCTGTGCAAAGGCCTCAACATCTTCTTCCACACGAGTGATTTGTGGTTTGGTCAGGCCCGCCAGCATACCCCGAAGGTGAATGTTCTCCCGGCCCGTCAGCACGTTGTTCATGCCCAGCATGGGGTCCAGAAGGGTGCCGATTGTACCGTGAATGGTCACACTGCCCGCTACGGGTTCATAAATACCGGCAAGCGCGCGGAGAAGCGTGGTTTTGCCCGCACCATTCCGCCCCACAAGGCCTAAGCGGTCACCTGGTTTAAGGGTGAAAGAAATGTTCTGGAGCGCCTGCACCACAACACGGTTGCGTCTGTCCTGTGAAAACCGGCCCTGAAACGCCCCGCGCACAGTCTTGCGGAGGGAACGCGTGTTGCCGTGATAGAGGGGAAAAGAAACATCCAGATTTTGAACGGTTATCTGCGGCAAGACATTATACCCAATAAGCCAGACGCGCCCGGATACGGGCAAAAAGCGTACAAGTGATGACCCCCAGCAGAGCAGACCATAAAAGGGCTGCTGGCCAGACCATGACGCTCAGATGGTCCCCGGTCAGGGGGCCGCGTAAAATTTCTATCAGCGGGAAGAAGGGGTCCAGCAAAAGCCATTCCTCTCCCACACTCATCAGTTCCGGTGCCCATATAACGGGTGTGACGAAAAAAAGGATTTGCAGGATACTGGCCATAATGGGCGGAATATCGCGAAAGCGCGCGCCCAGTATCGCCAGAAAGAGGGTAAGGAAAAAGCTGTCAACGCCCCAGACCACCAGAGCCGCCAGCAGCGCCCATGTCCAGTGTGGTGTGGTGTGGAACCAGAGGAACACGACCACGACGACCGGCACGTTATGCGCACAGACCATCCAGTTTCTGACGGTCGAACGGATGATGTGCAGGCTATAGGGGAGGCGTGCCGCATGGATCATGGAAGCGGCTGTATTGAACGTCGTGCAGCTTTCCGTCATTAGGCCACTGACAAACATCCAGATTACCAGAGAAATGGTAAGAAACGGCAGATAGATGTGCACGTCCATGTGCATAAGGTAAGAGTAAAGCAGGCCCATGGCCGCAACCATGATGGTGGCGGAGAGAGTGAGCCAGAATGGCCCTAGCAGGGAGCCACGATAGCGCTGTTTGATGTCCAGCCAGCTCAGCGTGCAGGCCAGTTTTCCAAGCGTCAGCCCTTCCATAAAATCGTGCCAGGCATGCCGGAAACACGCAAACCCGTGCTCTGGCTCCAGATGGAGCACGGGTTCCGGGCCGGACGGCTCTGGCAGTATGGGGCCTGAGGGATGAGAGGCTTGTAGGGTATCCATGATTCTCCCAGTCGTTAGACAACACACAGCGCGTGCGCAAGTACGAGCCAAAGAGTATGGCATTTTTCGTGCCGGGAACCCTATTCCGGCCCCGTTTGCTGCACGGGGTGGATGACAACTCGGGCCGTGGTTGCTAAACCCCGCACGACTCATAGCAAGCCTGCCAACCCTGAAAGAGCCGGGAACAGCCATTACCATGAAGATCGTCGCTTGTAACAGCAACCTGCCGCTGGCCGAGGCCGTTGCCAAAGAAATCGGTTTGCCCCTGTGCAATGTCACGGTACGCCGCTTTGCCGACATGGAAGTTTTTGTCGAAATTCATGAGAATGTGCGCGGGGAGGACGTGTTTGTCATCCAGAGCACCTGCACACCAACGAACGACAACCTGATGGAACTGCTGATCATGCTGGACGCCCTGCGTCGCGGGTCAGCACGCCGTATTACGGCGGTTATTCCTTATTTCGGGTATGCGCGGCAGGATCGTAAATCTGGCCCCCGTACGCCTATCAGCGCCAAGTTGGTCGCCAACCTGCTGGTGGAAGCAGGTGCCAGCCGCGTGCTGACACTCGACCTGCACGCCATGCAGATTCAGGGTTTCTTTGATATTCCGGTTGATAACCTTTATGCCGCACCTCTGTTTGTACGGGACATCAAGGAACGTTACGGCGATCGTGACCTGATGATTGTCTCGCCAGATGTTGGTGGGGTTGTGCGTGCCCGCCAGTTGGCGCAGCGCCTGAACACGGATCTGGCTATTATTGATAAACGCCGCGAACGCGCAGGTGTGTCTGAAGTCATGAACGTGATTGGTGATGTCAAAGGCCGTCACTGCCTGCTGGTGGATGATATTGTGGATAGCGGTGGCTCCCTGTGCAATGCTGCACAGGCTATTGCCAATAACGGCGCAGCATCCGTTGGGGCCTACGTGACCCATGGTGTGCTGACCGGGCAGGCCGTTGAGCGCATCGGGTCTTCCTGCATTGAAATGCTGACCTTGACGGACAGTATCCGGGCAACGGAGAGTGTGCAGGCTGCCAGCAACATTCGGCAGATCACCATTGCAGGCCTGCTTGCCCGCGCCATGAGTGCGGTGGCAGACGAAAGTTCTGTTTCCTCCCTGTTTGATTGAGACGGCATGACACAGCTTGACCTTCGCCCTTACTGGTATCTTCGCCATGGCCAGACAGACTGGAACCGGGAAGGCCTTTCACAAGGCCGGACCGATGTGCCACTGAATGCCACAGGCATTGAGCAGGCCGGGGCGGCGGTCGGGTTTGTTCTGCCAGGATTAAAAACGCTCACACCTTTTACACATATCGTCAGCTCGCCTCTGGACCGCGCCTTCCAGACGGCGGCGATTATGCGGGAAGGGCTGATAACACACGGTCTGGAGGCGTTGCCTTTAGAGACGGATGACGGGTTGGAAGAAGTCTGCTTTGGTGAGCAGGAAGGCCAACCCATGGGCGACTGGTATGATAGCTGGATTGCCGGGGAGTACACACCGCAGGGTGCTGAACGGTTTGAAGACTTAAAGGCGCGTGCGGTTGATGCCGTTAATCGGGCAACGCAGCTTGGCGGTGTGCCGTTGATAGTTGCGCATGGTGCGCTTTTCCGTGCTTTGCGGGCGGCCATGAACCTGCCTGCAAATGTACGCCTGCCCAACGCCACTCCTTTGTGGCTGGAGCCAGGAAAAACGACAGCAGAGGCATGGACTCTGACGGTCGTTTCGGACACCCCGGAGATCTGATTTTCAGCGGGCCAGAGGAAAATACGGCTTAATCCGTTTTATCTGGCTCTCAGAAAGCAAAAATACCTGCTCACAGACCTACACATTATGACTAGGTAGGTCTGTGACAGAGAACAGCTTGCCCAGTCCAATACATGGATAGCTCTGAGCCTCTGTAGGCTGCCTCCAATCTGGAGCAACCTGCCTTAACAAAAGCCCCCCTCATTCTAAAGTAAACGAAGGGGGCTTTGTTCTTTATCCAACCAACCGAAGAGTTGTTTTGGTTGAGTTGGCTAGCAGATACGGTCCTGCTGCATGGAGTGTCAGGGAAAGAATACCCATGCTGTCTTGGACGATGTCCCCCAAGGGCAGAACGGCATTACCATTTGTCCAGGCGACCTGGCTTTCTACGCCAGTTCCATGCCAGCCTTCAGGTTTATCAGCTTGAAGATGTGCCACGATGTCGGTCTGCTCTCTTTTGGTCAGCACAAGTTGGATCGTGCCAATAGCAACGCCAAGTTCACGACGATCATCGACAAACGGCCCAATAGTGTCGGCAGGACGGCTTGCGCGGGAGACAACACGAACCACCGCAGTATTAGGTGGCAGCATGAAGCTGTAGACGCTTCCCTTCTGACGTAAGGGACGGATCACGCCACCCGTTTCCGTTACAAGATGCAGATCTGGATTATTGGTTGTTTCAGCTGTGGCGACACAGGCTGGCATCCCAAGAATCTTTTCTGATCTTTCAGCAAGACTACGGAAAATAGGCTCAACGAAAGACTGTTCGACACAAAGCGGTGCTGCGGCATCGTCTTCCCAGTTGTAATGGGTAGAGCGGAGTGCAGCAACAGCCCCTTCCTGCCGGAATGTTTTCCGATTGCCTGTATCCAGATAGCTTTCAGTCAGCATTCCGTCTGCCATGATGACGGAGTGTGTGGCTGTTTCAATGTGATAATAGTCGTAAGTGGTGATGGACGTGTCATAGAACACGGAACGACCATTAACCAGCATACGGGCAGGAACAAACTTGCCATCAAAATACAGGCAATGTTCAGCCGTGATGAGCATGTCCTTGTAAGGAACGCCTTCGGCAATGGCATTCTTGAGAATGCGCACCGGGTAACCGGCTTCATCCATAGGCAGATGTGGGCGAACTGTTGCACGTGTCTGACCAGCCCAGACGACTTTCTGAACGCTTTCCTGACCATTGTCATAGGTCACAACGTCATCGCCCAGACGCAGGGTCTGAACAGCGCAGTCACCGGTAGGCGTTTTGATCAGAGAGTCTGCAAGGAAGCACACTTCATAAACCAGATCACCATCACTATCGGCACCCAGCGTATAGCCAGCCGCTTCAGCCCCGATGATATTCAAGGTCACGCTTGCGCCGCCTGCCAGGGTCAGCTTGACGTGGTCTGCATCAGGATAGGTTACAGACGTGACATCAGCAGCCTTGACGCCATCAAGCTTAATGACATCAGAGTTGCTTGCAGACGTACCGTCAAAGCCACTGATAACAGTCGTCAACGTTCCACCAGATGCAAGGCCGGAAACAGTCAACCCGCCATTAGTGCTTCCCTGCAAATCAACACTGCCACCGGCATTGTTCCAGAGTGTGGCGAGACCACCGTTCTGAAGCGTAAGGGCGCCGGAGAGTGTTGTGCCGCTGGCGGCACTGACCTGCCCACCGCTAGAGACCGTTGTTGTGCCCAGAACACTGTTTGCATCTGCATACAGCGTGCCGCCGTTATTAACGGTATTGTTTGTGGCTGTACCGCCGGAGGCAATTTCCACGACACCGCCACTGTTGACGGTTGTGGCAGAAGCCGTGCCAGCTATACCAAGTCCGCCACCAGCGGAAACTACAGTCCCGGAAACAGTAGCGCCGCTGCTCACAACAAGTGCGGCAAGTGTTTCTACGGTTACGTTGTTCGCAGACCCGCCAGCGCTAACGGTTATTCTACCGCTATTTTCGAGAGTGGCTGAATTTATGACACCGCCAGCATCAACGTAGGCTGACCCACCATTGATGGTATTGCCGTTTGCTTTACCGCCGGAGGTAATTTCCATCACACCGCCACTGGTGACGGTTGTGGCAGAAGCCGTGCCGGCCACACCAATTCCGCCGCCAGCGGAAACTACAGTCCCGGAAACAGTAGCGCCGCTGTTCACAACAAGTGCAGCAAGTGTTTCTACGGTTACGTTGTTCGCAGATGCACCAGCGCTAACGGTTATTCTACCGCTATTTTCGAGAGTTGCTGAATTTATGACACCGCCAGCATCAACATAGGCAGAGCCACCATCGATGGTATTACCGTTCGCTTTACCGCCGGAGGTAATTTCTATCACACCGCCACTGGTGACGATTGTGTTTGAGGCTGTACCGGCAACGCCAATACCGCCACCGTTGGAAATTACGGTGCCAGAAACTGTGCCACCGGCGCTTGCAATAATATTGGCGCCACTACCGGCAACAATGCCGGCAGCATTTCCGCCGGATTGCACGTAAAGCATTGCGCCAGATGCCAAGCTGGCACCGCTGGATGTGCTGTTCCAGTGAGAGAGCACCCCGCCATTCTGAACGAGCAATCCGCCAGAAATAGTAGCACCGGGAGTTGTAAGAACGACCCCACCGCCTCCGATGGATCCCCCAACAAGCGTTCCGCCGGAATAAACAAGAATTTTCCCGCCGTTATAAGGCCCGTATAGAGAGCTGCCATTCTGCTCTATAAGGGTGGCTCCGCTGTTCACAACTATCTGGCCAGTATTTATAACGGATTGATATTGGCCTTTAGCCCCAGAATTCAGGACTTCCTGAAAATCAGAGACTGTTCCTGTTGCTGTTTGTCCCGACGTGTAAGTCGTACTCATTTACTTGTCCTCAGACATATTAACATAGAAGTGCGTTTTGTTTGTTTTTCTTTAAATATTATAGGACAAAAGAAAAACTTAGACTTAAACTGCACTTATGTTTTCATTGATGACGTTCATCATGAATAGGTGACTGTAGTTAGCCGCTTTTTAGTGGGAAAGAATCCAGCAGAGCATGCAATCAACTACAGAATTTTGACTGTCAGCCATAAATGCAATTCCTTCCCGAAATTAATAAATAGGCGTACACATAGTGGCTAATTGTTAAGCTAGTGTTTCACGCTAACAATTAGCAAACGAAAAAAAGTTGCTAAGAGGAAAAAAAGTTGTTGGGGGAAAATCGACAGGGCGGCTAATGTTTGATTTTTAAAAACTTATTTTTTGATAGAACCAGTAATGCAGCATATCTGTTTGAAATAAGAGGCTTCTCATAATAATACCGTTTATTAGGAGAACAGACATTGATAGGGAAATTATGAACGGCCTGATCCAAAAGCTGCACGTTCAGGGGGTAGGGTCACTTTGACCGACCCTTGCTGATGTAATGTCATGGTCAGCAATATAGTCGAAGATTCAGGAATTTTTTTGGTACGAAAACGAAACTTATAATTTCAGTAAATAGTCATCTGTCCTTATCAAGACACGTCTGCGGCCTATTCTTCGCACACCATGGGCAGAGGTAAATAGGGCTTGATCGGTCTTATCGGGTTCTCAGAGAACAAAACATTTTGCTCACAGAACGGCTTTTTAGCATAGGTCTGTGCGTCACCATAGTTTGCTCAGCGCAACCAATTACTCTGGTGCGTTTCTGGGAGTGTATAATACCGCAAGCAGTCTGGGGTAGGGCAGGTGCAGGGGAACGACCATGCCGCCTCCCACCTGTTTGATACGTTCTGCCTGTGCCCCGATGTCATAAGCGATAGCAGGTTTTTCAGTCAGCCATATTTGTGTCAGTACATAGGACCATGTTTCGGGCCAGATGGATGGCATGAAAAACCAGTCTATGGCGTATTGGTTTACAAAGCCCTGTATCTCATATTCCTTATAGTGCCCTGTTATGGTGACTACTCCCGTTTCGAGGAGAGCATGGTCGTTACAGCTATAACCGATCAAGACAAACTGTAAGGGGGCGTTTAGTTGCGCGGTCAGACGTGCCAATGCCAGCACTTGTGCATAGCCTTTTTCCGGCCCTATAGCTCCCAAGATACCTATGGTTCTGCGTATAGACCCGGATGGTATGGAAAAGCGAGGCCATTCTGTGTTGAGGAAGGTTTCCCAAGGTTGATAAACTGGTGAAACACCAAGCTGGCGTTTGATGCGCCTGACCGTGTCATGGGATGGGGCATAGACGGTGCGGGCATGGTGGAACA
This sequence comes from Acetobacter cibinongensis, assembly GCF_000963925.1. Classification (GTDB taxonomy): domain Bacteria; phylum Pseudomonadota; class Alphaproteobacteria; order Acetobacterales; family Acetobacteraceae; genus Acetobacter; species Acetobacter cibinongensis. The sequence continues at coordinate 36,195 of NZ_BAMV01000002.1, read as the reverse complement.
AAGACTGGCTATGTGCCCGTAACGTGGTGACAGGCGTTGTCTCCCCCGTATTGCTTCCGCATGTTTCAAGGCAGGTCTGACACTGTTTGGGGGCTGGTTCTCCGCAATATGCGCCGTCTTTGCCAGTTAACGTGATACGCGGGCAAAACCAGGAATAATCATGAATATAGACATCATAAGGAATTTTTAGAGCCTGCAACTCCACAATTTTTCTGAGTGTATGACCAATATAGCTGTGAATTTCCAAAATAGTACAATTCAGAGACTTCAAAAGCGCTTTCAAAGCATGGCGGCTACGGGGGATAATAAGATTTGGGTATGTTTCTGCCGGAAACCCTTGAATCTGCCAAAGCGGTTTTCCTGTTCTGGAGCAAATTGGTTTAAGCTGAAAAGGAACAATATTGCGGGCAAGATAAAATGTAGCACGTAGGCCTACGTGACGCGTCAGGCCACCTTGCCTGTTGTGAGTAACCAGTAGGGCTGATAACAAATTTGGTGCGTCGTAGGCTAAACGCTTGAGGTCAAGAGCGCGTCTGAAGGGGAGGAGTGGATCCTGATCCTGCCAATTTTTTATAAGGGTATCATATCCGGGATGGATGTGATTAAGCAGTTTCAGGTTGCGGGCAATCAAGTCTGTTTTAACCGATGAAAAAGACTGGCTTTCCGCGTGGCCAACATACACGCCGGGGCAGGCCACATGCCGCCATCCTAACGCAGAGGCACGGCGGGACCAGTCATTTTCCTCCCCATAACCTTGTGCAAAAATATCTGCTCTCAAAAGCCCGGTATCTTGAAGACAGGCAGCCTTGATATACATGCAAAAACCATGCGCGGTGGGAACGTCAGGAGTGGAACCATCCCATATTTGTCCAGCCAGAGTATTCAGACGGTCACAGATAGCTTCTGACGGTACCGGTGAGCTTCCATCTTTTTCGGGATAGCTGAAAATAGTGGCATTGTTGGAAAAAGGCGTAACTGTACCGATATATTCTGCAGCGTAAGCGGCCTGTTGCAGTCTTTCTACCCAACTATCAGCTACAAGTGTGTCGCTGTTGAGTAGAATAACGTCTTCCTGCTCAAAACGTGCACATAATCCGGTATTGGCTGCAGTGGGGAAGCCGCAATTTTCAGAGAGTGAAAGAAGTGTGATGCAGGAAAATTGCGCATCGTACTCTTTTACCAGATGGCACATGGCCGGGTCGGGCGACCCATCATTAACAAGAATAAGACGTGTGAATGCATTTTTATGGCGCAACACACGATCCAGGCAGATACGGGTTGCCTCAAGACCAGAATAGATAGGAATAACAACAGCAACAGGATGATCGTTCTTGTCAGAACCAGATTCTGTTTTTTCATAGAGAGCGGGAAATTTTAACGAGATGTAGCGTGCATAGACCTCTTGTTGTTCTGTCATGTCCGTCAGCAGCACAGGACTGCCATAAAGTTTATGACCGCATGCAGTCTGGACGGAAAAAGACGTTCCTAGCCGCGATAACTTGGAAAGAGAAATCGAAAAGGCATGACGGACTTGGCCGGTTACCAAAAAATCCAGATCAAAGAGTTTCGGGATATGGGTTGGAAGAGACTGTGACAGGTATGGTGATGTAGGCATCAGGCTATGGGCAAACAGCTTGACCTGGTACGTCGGGTCAGCGGGTGAACAGGTCCACCCTTTAATGTGTGTCGATGTTTTTTCTACAAACCCGCGGCATTGCGTAAAGGCAGGAATGTCAAATGATCGAAAAAACGTAGAACTGTCTGGGTCTGTCAGGGAAAGGCTTTGGAAAGAGTGCCAGTTTTCGGGAAGTTTATAAGTACTGCAAAAATGTTCAATAGAAAGAGGGGAAAGTAGGAAGGACGTTTTACTATCAGGGGAGGATAAGGTGGCGCTAAGTCTTATATCGGCCTGAGTTGAGTAAAGATATAAAGTGCCATCTAAAGACAGGCCACAGAAAGAGTTGATCTGATTGTGTTGTAAAAAGAGAGTAAGAATTTCAGAAAAAACAGGGTGCGGGAAGGGAGAGTAGCGGGAGAAATAAGACGTTATTTCCTGCTTGGCCAAACCCCAGTTGGCGCAAATACAGTGGGATGCAATAAGCAGCATGTGGCATAAGGATGACGGAAACTTCTGAGCCAGAAAGCCAAATGCTTCGGATGCAGCAGGCTGTGCAAGCTGGAGGCGAAGGCAACCGATAGCGAGTGTAATATGCGCTCGGTCGGGCGATACTCTTTGATAATATTCACAGACTCTGAGTAGTTTTTCTGAATTCTGCCCATGTTGAGCTTTTTGCCAGAGATCAGGAAAATCTGTTTTTAAGTTCTCAAACGCTTGCAGCAAAAGCCTTTTGAGCGTCCGACGTATCCAGTAAAAAGAAACAGACATGGCACGCAAACTAAAAACATTAACAAGATATTAATGAAATATCATGCTTCGGAGAGCGCACCTACCAAATTTATGGAAATTCAAAAGAACTGATGCGGCTTTCGTCTTTCAAAGTATTGTTTCAGGAAAAACTTTTATGAAAATGGTAGTAAAATCAAAAGATAGATTTTTTTATAAAAATAGTGTATAATCGTATTTAACAAAAATGATATAATGCAATTCTGGTGTTAAAAGGAAAGGTGAAAATGATAAAAATAATCTCGCTGTTAGCAGACTTTGGGGTTTTTGTCATTTTCCCCTGGCTGATGTGGCGTCTGACAAAAAAGTTATTACCTATTGCGGTTCTCCCTATACTTCTGGGTATTCTGTTGGCGGTTTGGCATGTGCCGGTGCAGCAATGGGGTATACCATCTGTCTATGGTAATGACATTGGGTGGGTTGCCGTGCTGGTGTTGGCGTTTACCGCAGGGCTGGAAATGTGGCAGCACCCAGGTCAGGATAACACTGCGGAAAATGTAATAGCACCGTCTCTGGGGCGTCTGCTTTCAGGGGCTGCTGTTGCGTTAGGTTTGCCCTTATTGGTAGGCGCTGTGCTTGTTTACCAGTTTTTCCTGCCGCTTCATGGGTGGGAGGTGCCTCACGTGCCGCAGTGGGTGGCAGCTTTGTCGCTGGGGTTGTGCATTGCAGTCAGCGCACTGCCCGTTCTTATCGGTATTGTGAGGGAGCTTGAGCCTGAACATCGCCCTTTAGGTCAACTGGCACTTAAGCTTGCTGTGGTGGATGACGCCGCTTTATGGATCGGTCTTGCTATACTGCAATTCGCGGCTAAGGGGTCTGCCGGCTTACATGGCTGGAGTGGGTTTGAATTTCTGGCCATTGGGGTATTGGCCGTGCTGGCCCTTTTAGGAGGGTGGGCAACACGCTATTTCAAAAATCCGCCTCTTTTTGTCATCTGGCTTGCTGTGCCGCTTTATCTGGCAGCCGGGTCTTGGGCCAGCATGCAACTGGGCCTGCATGAATTGATAGGCGCTTATTTTGCTGGCGCAGTTATGCCCCCCAGTTGGGTCAGGCGCTTGCCCGTTGAGCAGGTTGGCACTTTTGCCCTGATCTGGCTGGCCCCCATGTTCTTTGGTCATAGTGGGCTACATATTGACGGAGATGCGCTGACCTGGCCATCCGTTGTGGCGTCTCTGGCTTTGGTTGTTGTGTCAATTGTTACCAAAATGGGTGCTGTTTATCTCTACCCGCCTGCGTCCGGCCTGAACAGTCGTCAAAAGCTGAGTGTAGGGGCTTTGTTGCAATGCAAAGGCCTTATGGAAATTGTGGCGGCTACAATTTTGCATAGCCAAGGCATGATTTCAGAATTTGCGTTTGCGTCTCTGATGGTTCTGGCCGTTGTGTCTACATCCTTGACTGGCCCGCTGTTCAAGCTTTTTGCTGGGCGTTCTTCCACTAAGGCTTAATGCGGCGTTGAGCTTATAAAAAAGGCCTCCCCCAGAGTTATGGGAGAGGCCTTTTTACAGGACGTTACACAGCTTTTATGCGAGTTCTTTCAGTACTTGCTCAATAATATCCAGCCCTTCATCAACCAGTGCGTCAGAAGCCGTAAGCGGTGTCAGCAACCGGATTGTGGCTCCTTTTACACCACAGGAGAGAAGGATGAGCCCTTTTTCACAGGCTTTGGCACACACCTGAGCGGCGAAACCTGCGCGCTGTTCTGTTCCCTTCTGGGTTTCCAGAATGTCAAACGCGATCATGGCGCCAAGGCCGCGCGGCGCACTGACTGGTAAAAGGTCTGTTCGGTCATGCCAGCCCTGAATACGAGATTTGAAGCGCTCACCCATGGCGTTGGCGCGGTCAATCAGCTTTTCTTCTTCAATGACATCCAGCACGGCAAGAGCAGCCGCACAAGCCAGCGGTGCCCCTGCATAAGTGCCACCCAGTCCGCCGGGTGGTACGGTATCCATCAATTCAGCACGGCCAATAACGCCCGAGATAGGCATGCCCCCACCAAGAGACTTGGCAACCGAAACCAGGTCAGGCTCGACCCCTGAATGCTCAATGCCAAACAGCTTGCCGGTACGGGCAAAGCCGGTCTGCACTTCATCAGCAATCAGCTTGATGCCATGTTCATCACACAAAGCGCGCAGGTGTTTGAGTAATGAGGTGGGTGCAATACGGAAACCGCCTTCGCCCTGTACGGGTTCAATGATGATGGCAGCAACCTGTTCTGGACCAATATCTGACGCAAACAGGAAGTTCAGCATCTTCAGGCTGTCTTCCACAGAGACGTCCTGACCATCCGGGAAGGGGAGGTGATAGACTTGGCCAGGCAGAGTGCCAAAAGGGGCTTTGTAAGGCAGTACTTTGCCTGTCATGGCAGAGGCCAGCAGGGTGCGGCCGTGGAACCCGCCACAGAAGGCAATAACGCCGTTGCGGCCGGTGGCAGCACGCGCAATTTTAACGGCGTTTTCGGTTGCTTCACCGCCTGTGGAGAAGAAGATGGTTTTGGCTGGGCCGGTAAAGGGTGCACGGGCATTCAGTTTTTCGGCCAGCGCAATATAGCTTTCGTAGGCAGAAACCTGAAAAGCCGTGTGCGTAAAGCGTTCCAACTGGGTTTTGACAGCAGCCATGACCTTGGGGTGCCGGTGGCCCACGTTCAGCACGGCAATGCCGCCCCCGAAGTCAATATAGCGGCGACCCTCTACGTCCCACAGTTCTGCATTCTCGGCACGATCAGCAAAGACAGGGGTTGAGGTTGCAACACCGCGTGGCACAGCGTTGGCACGGCGGGCGAGAAGGTCCTTATTTGTCAGGCTCATACTGCTCAAAGCTCCAGAAGGGCACAGAAAATACGCCAAGTGGCACTTCGTCCACAGGCTTTGTTTTATTTCGTAAATGATTTGACAGGCGGCGGGGAGGCGATTTTTGTTGGGAGGATAGGTGATTAAAAGTCACCACTCTTTAGGAGAGTGTTCTTAGGTAGGCAGAGTAAAAATATGTGCATCAGCTTTGCCAGAAAGGCAGGCTCGAACCATGCCCCTCAGCTCGTTAGGTCTGATGGGTGGCCTGAATGGCAACCTGTTCAAGCAACCAGGTGCGAAAGACAGTCAGCGCCTTGCTGTCCCACGCTCTGTCTGTTGCCCGTAAAACATAGGTACCCAGCGGTGTTTGGTTCTGTGTAGGAAGTGCTGGAACGAGCTTGCCTGTTTGCAGGTCATCCCCGAGCAAAAAGATATTGGCAAGGGCTATGCCTTCTCCAGCACGGGCGGCGGCAAGGGTAATATGGGCTTGCCACAACCGGCCTGCGCTGGGAATGCGGGAGAAGGAAACATGATGCGCCGTGAACCAAAGCCGCCACTCCGCATCGTCTTCTTCCAGAAGCAGGGGGGCATGGAGCAGGTCTGCTGCCTCACGCGGGGGCGTGCTTAATGCGGCCAAAGCGGATGGTGCCATAACCGGAAAAACCGGGGGGCGGGCAATGGCTACGCTGCGGATGTCACGCTGGGTGGGCGGGGTTGCATCATCACGGGCATAGAAAATATCAGCGTGGCTGTCTGTTTCTATGCCTGTGCCATGAAAGCCCGTATTGGCATCAACCGGGCGCAATAGCAGGTCAATATCAGGATGGGCCCGGCGGAACGCAGCAAGGCGGGGCAAGAGCCAATGGTAAGCAAAGCCGTGGGCGCAGGTGACGGTCAAATGAGGGGCCTGCTGCCGAATATCTGCGGTGGCGCGTGCCAGCCCCTCTAAAAGCGGGGCAATCTGACTGTAATAGGTATGGCCCGCTACTGTCAGGTCTCCGGTTGCCCGGTCCCGCAAGGTTGTGCCCAGGCGCTGCTCCAGATCCCGCAGGTGACGGCTGATGGCCGCATGGTCAACACGTAGCTCTGCCGCCGCACGTCTTATACCCCCTGTGCGGGCAAAGGCAGCAAAGGCGTTTAGGGCAGCCAGAGGGGGAATGCGGTAGCGCTGATCCATCGGGCACAGATACAGCACATCGAGAATGGGGAGTAGGGGGATGTGGTGCATCGGCAAGGTGTGCAACGCGGAAAATGCGCTGTTTTTCCGCTCTATCGGAAAACGATTCGTTACAGAAAAATGACAGGTAACGGCGACTGGTAAGCTGTTTGTGATGGAAAGATGCCCTGAAAATCAAAGTTTTTAGAGGGCAGACGGATCTGCTGCCGTTTTTTGCAATCGCTCCAAATTTGAGCAAGAGGGGGCAAACGGGCCGGGGAAAGTAACAGGGCTGCCTTTTTTACAAGCCACGATAATTTTCTGTAGATTATATTTTCTTGCACCAAAAAATTCGATAATTACTTCAAAATAAAACCTGCTCTAAAAGTATTCACAATAAAATTCATGCCAGTTTCTGGCTCTCTTCAGAGGTATTGCGCTTTTTGTGAAAGGGGAGAATGAACCCACCCACCGTAATGTTTGGAAACCATGACAATGTTTATTACTCTTTTGAATACAAACTTCGCTCTTGTTGTAGACTATGCATCCACTGCCGCCATGTTCGCGTTTCTTCCTGCCGTAGCAGCTCTTATGCTGGCAACAGTAACATCTGACCGTCTGGCTTAAGGGCCTGTTTCACACTCTCTGTTCCGGGTAAAGAGGGCGCACTCCCCCAAGAGGGGCGTTGCCCGATTACAAGCCGGAAGAGACATGGCAGACCTTTTTGATGCCCACCATGTGGGGGATTCTCGCCCCCTTACCCTGTCGCAGGATGTTGTCAGCACGGCCACGTATGGTGGCCCTGACAAATGTTACCGTTACACGCTCAAACGCGTATGGGATGCCTCACTCCCGTCAGTGATGTGGTTGATGATGAATCCTTCTGTTGCGACGGAATGTGGTGATGACCGCACAGTGGCCAAATGCCAGCGCTACGCCCGTGCCTGGGGGTATGGCAGTATTCTGGTGGGCAACACCTTTGCCTATCGGTGTACGGATCAGGAGCGCCTGACCGAAGTACCAGACCCTGTTGGCCCGGAAAATGATGCCGCCTTACTGGGTATGGCGCAGGAAGCCGACAGGGTTATTGCTGCATACGGCACACCCCGTATCAAAACACTTCTGCCACGGGGGCCGCAGGCTGTGCAGATGCTCCAGCGCCATAATATTCCTGTTTATGCCATGAAAGTGGGGGTAAATGGCCGCCCCTGCCACCCGCTTTATCTGCCGGGTAGTTTGCAACCAACTCTGCTGCCAGAGGGCTGACGGGCTGGTCTGCCACGCTTCCCGGTTGACGAAAGCGCCGCTTCAGTATCCGATTGGGCCAGAAACACGGTGGCGCTGCCTAACTGAGGCTGGTGCTACCGTCTGGCGTGGACAGGGGAGCCAGCCCCGCACAGGGAGAAGAGCATGACAGGACCAGCACACGAACATCCGTACGCTCCGGGCAGCGCACAGTTTGAGGCAATGCTGGACCGTTTGGGTGAAGTGGCCGTGCGCACGGGCCTGAATGTAGCCCCCGGACAACAGGTTATCGTCACAGCGCCCCTGGAGGCCGTACCTCTTGTGCGGCGTGTGACAGAACATGCTTACAAGGCCGGGGCGTCACTGGTCACTACTTTCTATTCGGATGAAGAAAGCACACTGGCCCGCTATCGCTTTGCGCAGGATGACACGTTTGATACGGCTGCGGAGTGGCTAGCCAAGGGCATGACTGAGGGGTTCCGGTCCGGTGCGGCCCGTATGGCTATTACCGGGTCCAACCCGGCGCTGCTGGCAGGGCAGGATGCCTCCCGTATTTCCCGTGCAAGCCGTGCGGCTTCCCGCGTGAACCGGCCTGCCATGGAAATTATTACAAATTTTGATGTGAACTGGAACATCGTGGCCACGGCCACTCCGGCATGGGCCAAACTGGTGTTTCCTGACCTGCCGGAGCAGGACGCAGTGGCACGCCTGTGGCAGGCTATTTTTGAAGCCTCCCGCCTTACTGGTAAAGACCCTGTGGCAGACTGGGCGGAGCACAATGCCACGCTGCACAAACGGGCCGCCTTCCTGAACGATGTGCGCTATTCAGCACTGCATTTTACCGGCCCCGGCACGGACCTGACCGTGGGTCTGGCTGACGGTCATGAGTGGGCTGGTGGGTCTGAGGCCGCAGGGAACGGCGTGGTGTGCAACCCGAATATCCCTACGGAGGAAGTTTTCACAACACCACACCGTTTGAAGGTGGATGGCTATGTTGCCAGCACAAAACCGTTGTCCCACCAAGGCACTTTGATTGACGATATCCGCGTGCGTTTTGAAGGTGGAAAAATTGTGAAAATGCATGCCAGCAAAGGTGAGGATGTCTTTGCCCGCGTGCTGGATACGGATGAAGGGGCGCGCCGTTTGGGTGAGGTCGCACTTGTGCCGCACTCCTCCCCCATTTCCAGCAGCGGTATCCTGTTTCAGAACACACTGTTTGATGAAAATGCCGCTAGCCACCTTGCCATTGGCCAAGCCTATACCAAATGTATGCGCGATACAGCCGGGCAGGATGAAGCGGCTCTTGCTGCACGCGGTGCCAATAACAGCATGATCCATATTGATTGGATGATTGGCTCTGCCGAAATTGATGTTGATGGTGTGGCCGCAGACGGCAGCCGTGCACCGCTTATGCGCAAGGGCGAATGGGTTATCGCAGCCTAACGGAGAAGTTTCAAAAATGTCTTATACCAAAAAGAGCGTTTCATTTGTCGGTAAGTATGCCGCTGTTGTTCTGACAGTGACCCTAGGCGCTCATGCTGCCTTGGCGCAGAGCACGGCAGTGACAGGACCAGCCCAAGGCGCACAGCCGACCCTGTCGGACGAGCAGGTTAAGACCCTGCGCCATGATATGGAAACAGCGTTACACTACCCGTTGAAGGCAGATGTTCTGCCACGACTTACCAACACGCTTAAGGCTATTCATGCAGCCAACATCCAGCCTCCGGGGCGGGTTGGTATGTCTCTGGACGAGCAGATTGCTATGGTCGAAAAAGTGCCGGGTCTGGATGCTATTCTCAAAGCCAACAATTTTACCGCGCGTGACTTTGTGATGAGCCTGACCTGCGTTGGCTTGACGGGTAGCCTGATGAATGTGACCCCCAACCAGCAAACAGCGCAGATGGCACAGCCTGACCCCAAAAACGTGGCGTTGTTGAAAGCCAAGCAGACAGAGTTGCAGGACCTGATTGCTATTTTGCGTACAGCGCCTGCACAATAATGGCAGGGCGAGCCTTGGCATAAGGCTCACCTTTTCACGCCAGAGCCAGTGACTACGGTGCGGGGTCTGGCACCTTCAGTTCTGCAAGACCACGTATTTTAACAGTGGTGTGGCTTATCCGGAATGGAAAGGGACTGAAGAGTGCCTGCCATTCTGAAATCCCCAAAATCCATATCCAGTTTATCAGAAACACCATTGGCAAAATAGCGCATACCCATCTCGTAGTCGGGTAGCATGGCGCGGGCTGTCGTGTTGAAAAAAGCCACATGCACACGTGTGCTTGGCAGGGCGGCCAATAGGGGCGATGGAGCCTGCGCTGTACTGACCTTGTCCCACCCATGAGTGGAAATATAGGTATATTGCGCGCCATCCTCCCCAGTGCCGTCAAACAGCATGGGGGATAGGTCAGTTTTCGCGGTTTCAGCGGCCATGAGAATGGCCAGTGTGTGCGCCATGGGAAACAGGGTGTTGGCGGGCAGTTTAAGCGTTTTTTTGAGCGGTTTTTCGTACTGAACTTCCCCACCGCCGGGTGTCAGGGAGGCATCTCCAGACACTATTTGCAAGGTGGCGCCGTTTGATTTCTGAACGGTACGAAACGTCATATGGTGGCCGTCTTTGCTTTCCAGTGTGGTGTAATCAGACACCAGATGCACCGTGCCATTGTTGCGGGTGGAGCTTTGAATATCCAGATGCTGCTGGGTAGACCATGCCGTGCAGGTATCATGCACGGTGTAGGTCATGGTGCCGCTGGCAGACAGTGTATTGCCACCGGACACTTCCGCAAGGCTTAGGTCATACTGTGCCCGTTGTCCGGTGAGGTGCACAGCAGGGGCAGCAGTGGGGCTGGGGGTATCAGCACAGAAGGCAACAGAAGGAAGCGCACAAGAAATGGCTACCAGCAGGCCAGCTTTTATGCCGCGATATGCTGCGCTACGCGGAAAGAAAGACGGGGAGGTCTTAAAGGCGGCTGAAAGGCAGGGCGGTAATCCGATCATGCCTGACAGCAAAGAGCATCCGGCGTGGCGGTGCAACCACCCCGGATGCGAAAAGGCAGAAGTTTAGTCTTTTTTGATAACAGGCTTGGGCTTCGGCAGATCCAGCGCCAGAGAGAGTTCTTTCAGGCGGGCTGGTTCAACCGTTGCCGGAGCACACATCATCAGGTCTTCACCCTGCTGGTTCAGCGGGAAGAGAATAACCTCACGAATGTTGGGCTCGTCAGCCAGCAGCATGACGATACGGTCCACACCCGGAGCAGACCCACCGTGCGGTGGTGCGCCATAGCGGAAGGCATTGAGCATACCCCCAAAGCGCTCTTCCACAACGCTTTCCGGGTAGCCGGCAATTTCAAACGCGCGGATCATGACTTCCGGCAGATGGTTACGGATAGCGCCGGAAGACAGTTCAATGCCGTTACACACAATGTCATACTGATAGGCGTTGATTTCCAGCGGGTTTTTGCTGTTCAGCGCGTCAAGCCCACCCTGTGGCATGGAGAAAGGGTTGTGCGAGAAGTCAATGCGGCCGGTTTCCTCATTCATTTCGTACATCGGGAAATCGGTAATCCAGCAGAAACGGAACGCATTTTTTTCAACTAGGTCGAGTTCTTCCGCAATGCGTGTCCGCACAAGGCCAGAGAACTTCACAACATCATCGCCTTTACCGGCGGCAAAGAACACGGCATCTCCCGCCTTCAGGCCCATTTTGGTGCGAATGGCCTCTACGCGGTCAGCTTCAAGGTTTTTGGCAATCGGGCCTTTGCCACCATCTTCTGCAAAAATGATGTAACCCAGACCACCAGCACCGGCTTCACGCGCCCAGGTGTTCAGCTTGTCAAAGAACCCGCGTGGCTTGTCGCCTGCACCGGGGGCGGGAATGGCGCGAATTTCGCCACCGTCAGCCGCAATACGGGAGAACAGCCCAAAGCCAGAATTTGCAAACTCTTCCGTTACGTCAGAAATCAGCAGCGGGTTACGCAGGTCAGGTTTGTCAGACCCATAAACCTTCATGGAGTGCGCGTAAGGGATGCGCTCAAAGGGAGCCTGGCTGACGGTGCGGCCATTACCAAATTCGGTAAACAGGCCGGACATGACATCTTCCAGTGTTGCGAACACTTCGTCCTGCGTTGCGAAAGCCATCTCGAAGTCGAGCTGATAGAACTCACCCGGTGAGCGGTCAGCACGGGAGGCTTCGTCACGGAAGCAGGGAGCAATCTGGAAGTAGCGGTCAAAGCCGGCCACCATGGCAAGCTGTTTGAATTGTTGCGGGGCCTGCGGCAGGGCGTAGAACTTGCCGGGGTGCATACGGGCGGGCACCAGGAAGTCACGCGCACCTTCCGGGGAGGACGCAGTGAGAATGGGGGTCTGGAGTTCAATAAAGCCCAGATCCGTCATGCGGCGGCGCATGCTCTGGATAACGCGGGCACGCAGCAGCATGTTGCGGTGCACGCTGTCACGGCGCAGGTCAATGTAGCGGTAACGCAGGCGCAGGTCTTCAGGGTAGTTTTCGTGGCCAGCGACCTGAAAAGGCAGCACGGCGGCAGCGGACTGCACCACAAATTCCTGCGCGCGCACTTCAATGTCACCGGTAGCAAGGTCAGGGTTGCGGGTGCCTTCGGCGCGTTCAACCACATCACCGGTAACCGTAATCACGCTTTCAACGCGGATGTTTTCGGCTGTGCTCAGGGCCGGAGCACCTGCCGGAATAACAATCTGCGTCATGCCGGTTTCGTCACGCAGGTCAATAAACAGCAGCCCGCCGTGGTCCCGCTTGCTATGAACCCAGCCAGACAGGCGGGCTGTGGTGCCGGCATCGCTGGCGCGAAGGGCCGAGCAGCTATGGGTACGGTAAGGGTGCATGGTCTCGTCCTGAATTTTGGCCCGCTGCGCCTGCCGCGCAGGGGGCGTTTTGTGCTCTAGGTTGCTCTTTATGCGCGGGAGGAAGCCGGGGCGCTACCCATCTGTCAAGATCAAGGCGTTAATTCACCCGCCCATGGCGGCACGAATAGCGTTTGCCAGTGCCTTTATGGCCTCCGGCTTGGCATCCCACCCGAACAGGAAACGGGCTGCGCCGCCAAACATGGTATAGAATCGCCAACCTTGAGCCCGCAGGGTATTGGCAGCTTGTTCTGGCAACAGCAGGAAAACGCTGTTGCTGTCCACCGCCCATGCGAGACGCAGGTTTGGTACATCCGCAATGCTCTGGGCAAAGAAGCGGGCGCTCTCATTGGCGTGGCGGGCATTTTCAAGCCAGGCACCGTTTTTAATCATGCTGAGCCACGGGGCGGAGAGAAACCGCATTTTGGAGGCCACCTGGCCGCCCTGTTTCGCCCGCTCTGCAAAGCCCCGGGCCAAACTGCGGTCAAAAAACACCACAGCATCCCCTACGGCCATCCCGTTTTTGGTGCCACCAAAGCTGAGTGCATCTACCCCCACTTCCCAGGTTATGGCGGCAGGTGTGCAGCCCAGAGCGGCAACGGCATTGGCAAGGCGCGCACCATCCATATGTAGCTTCAGCCCATGTTCCCTACAGGTGTCGGACAGTGCCTTGATTTCTTCTGCTGTGTAGAGCAGCCCGTTTTCAGTGGGTTGGGTAATGGTCACAACGGCCGGGGTGGAAGCCTGAAAACTCTGCGTTTTGCGGCAGCACAGCTTGATGGCGGCAGGCGTCAGTTTTCCTTCCGGGCAGGGCGGTGTCATCACCTTGCTGCCGCCAGTAAAGAACTCCGGCGCACCTCGTTCTGACGTTTCAGCGTGGGCAATGTCGGTGGCAATAATGCTGCAATAAGGCGGGCAAAGTGTTGCAAGGGTCAGTGCATTGGCAGCTGTACCGTTGAACACGAAAAATACCGCAGCATCGGTGCCAAAAAGGGTGCGGATGGCGTCTTCCGCCAGCCGAGTCCACGGATCGTCCCCATAAGCGGGGGTGGAGCCCGCGGCGGAGGCACGGGTAATGGCTTCCAGCGCTTGCGGGCATATACCGCTGTAATTGTCGCTGGCAAATTGCTGGGGTGGGGCGGTGTCTGTCATTGTAAACCAAGGGCTTGGGGTCAGGGTATAAGGGCGGCAAAGGCTCGGCCCGGCTGTGCTTTCTGGCTGGCATGGCGGCTGGCCTGCGTCAATGCACCCCACGGCAGCATTGCTTTAAGGGCAGTTTTCCGCTAAGGGCACCGCACCGTGCAGGCACCCCTGGAGGCCTGTATGTTTTGGTTTTAGGAGAATTCAACGTGTCCAAAATTACATCTATCCAAGCTTCAGTGCGCGCGAAGGCTGGTAAGGGGGCAGCGCGTGCAACGAGGCGTGCTGGTCTGGTGCCGGCAGTTGTTTATGGTGCTGGTAAAGAACCTGCCCTGATCGCACTCGACCCCCGTATCGTGATCAAAGGCATTCAGGCTTCTGGCTGGCGCTCACGCGTTTACGAAATCAAGGTTGAAGGTGGTTCTACCGAGCGCGCCCTGATTCGTGACATTCAGCTGCACCCGGTTAAAGACACACCAGAACATGTTGATTTCATGCGTCTGGCAGCAGGCCAGCGCGTGACCGTTGAAGTCTCCGTTCACATCACAGGTGAAGACAAGGCTCCTGGCCTGAAGCGTGGTGGCGTGCTGAACGTTGTGCGTCACACCGTTGAAGTTGAAACCGATGCAGAACACATTCCGGAATTCTTCTCCGTGGATCTGTCTACGCTCGACATCAACGACAACGTGCGTTGGGAAGACCTGAAGGGTACGGAAAACGTAACCCCAACCAACCACACGCCTAACTTCGTTATTGCGACCATCGCTGCTCCAAGCGTTGATGAAGCTGACGAAGAAACGGAAGAAGCTGCTTCCTAATCTGTCAGGACAGTTTTTCTGACCTGATGAATAAGGGTGGGGGTACATGCGTGGTGCATGTGCCCCCGGCTTATTTTATAACGATACAGGACCAGTGATGTTGCTCTGGGCCGGGCTTGGTAATCCTGAGCCGTCCATGCGCCGACATAGGCACAATGTTGGCTTTATGGCTGTAGAAGCCATTGCCGATCGCTATGGGTTTTCACCATGGCGCTCCCGCTTTAAGGGCGAGACGGCAGAAGGCCGTATTGGCACGCAGCGCGTTTTGCTGCTGCGCCCCATGACTTACATGAATCGTTCTGGCGATAGCGTGCAGGAAGCGGCTGCGTTCTATAAGATAGCGCCGGAGCAGATTACCGCCTTCCATGATGAGCTGGATCTTGCCCCCGGCAAGGTCCGTGTGAAGCGTGCAGGTGGGGCCGCTGGCCATAATGGCCTGCGCTCAATGGACAAAATGCTTGGCACCCCCGATTACTGGCGGGTGCGTATTGGTATTGGGCACCCCGGCGCAAAAGAGCGCGTACATGGGTGGGTGCTTGGTAATTTTACAGAGATAGACCGGCAGGACTGGCTGGAGCCACTGCTGGATAAAATGGCGGCCGCCGCGCCGCTGCTGGCCGATGGCCAGCCAGAAAAATTCATGACGCAGGTTGCGTTGCCAGAAGGGAGTAAGGGCTGATGGGGTTTAACTGCGGTATTGTCGGTCTGCCCAATGTGGGCAAGTCCACACTCTTTAACGCACTGACGGCAACGGCAACCGCTCAGGCTGCCAATTACCCGTTCTGCACGATTGAGCCTAACGTGGGCCGCGTGGCTGTGCCTGACCCCCGGCTGGAAAAGCTGGTTGAAATTGGCAAGTCCCAGAAGACAGTCCCGACCAGCCTTGAGTTTGTGGATATTGCGGGCCTGGTCCGTGGTGCCTCCCGCGGGGAAGGGCTGGGAAATCAGTTTCTGGCCAATATCCGTGAAGTTGATGCCATTATTCACGTGCTGCGCTGCTTTGAAGATGATGACATTACGCATGTTGAAGGCGGCGTGGACCCCGTGCGTGATTCTGAAATCATTGAAACCGAGCTGATGCTGGCGGACCTCGACTCGCTCGAAAAACGCCTGCCCGCTCTTCAGAAACGCGCCAAGAATCGTGATGCCGAGGCTATGGCCCAGCTGGCCGTGGCGGAACCGCTGATTGAAGCTCTGAAAGAAGGCAAACCTGCCCGTACCGCCATTCCGGCAGGGCAGGAAGAAGCTGTAAACCGCTTGCAGCTCATGACCACCAAGCCTGTGCTGTATGTCTGCAACGTGGATGAAGAGTCAGCATCCACCGGCAACGCGTTTTCTGCCGCAGTCAAAGCCAAGGCCGATGCAGAAGGCGCTGCCGTTGTTGTTGTGTCCGCAGCCATCGAGGCCGAAGTCAGCCAGTTGGCGGATGAAGAACGCCGCGAGTTTCTGGACGGTCTGGGCCTGAAAGACAGCGGGTTGGACCGTGTTATTGCCGCAGGGTATGGCCTGCTGGGCTTGCGGACCTACTTTACCGTAGGCCCCAAGGAAGCACGCGCATGGACCATTATCGCAGGCACAAAAGCGCCACAGGCAGCGGCTGTTATCCATAACGACTTTGAGCGTGGCTTCATTGCCTGCGAAACCATCGCGTATAAAGACTACGTTCAGTATAACGGTGAGGCCGGGGCCAAGGAAGCGGGACGCCTGCGCATTGAAGGCCGGGAGTATGTTGTGCAGGATGGTGACGTTCTGTTGTTCCGCTTTAACGTATGATCCGCTAGGCTTGTCGGGTTCATACAAACAAAAATGAGGATGAAGGACGCCATGCAGGCGCATGAAGACGGAGCGGAGAGTACGGTAACGCAGGCTATGTCTGCCTCCGCACCGGGGCCAATGACGGCTCTGGCAAAACGGGCACGGCTTGCGGCACGCACTCTGGCCACCAGCCCTACTTCAGCGCGGGATAGGGCACTCTGGGCAGCCGCCGCCGCCCTGCGTGAGGCGTCCGATACCATTTTGGAAGCCAATGCCAAGGATCTTGCTGCCTCAACAGCAAAAGATGCCTTCCGCGACCGGCTTACCCTTACCCCGGAACGTATTGAAGCCATTGCGCGCGGCCTTGAGGACATGGCGGATCTGCCAGACCCTGTAGGGCGCGTTCTGGAAGAATGGACACGCCCTAACGGCCTGCGTATTCGCCGTGTGGCAACACCGGTGGGCGTTATTGGCGTTATTTATGAAAGCCGCCCAAATGTAGGGGCAGATGCTGCTGGCCTGTGCATCAAGTCCGGCAATGCCGTATTGCTGCGGGGTGGCTCTGAAAGCCTACACAGTGCCCGTGCCATTCATGCCGCCATGCAGGCTGGGCTGCGTGCCGCAGACCTACCGGAAGATGCCGTGCTGATCGCCCCGGATGCTGACCGTAAGCATGTAGCAGAAATGCTCGGTGCCTCCGGGTTGGTTGATCTACTTATTCCCCGTGGAGGGCGCTCGCTGGTTGAGCGTGTGCAGAAGGATGCTCGGGTGCCGGTTCTGGCTCACGCTGACGGGCTGTGCCACACCTATGTGCATGCCGCAGCAGACCACGGCATGGCCCGCCGTATTGTGCTGAATGCCAAAATGCGCCGGACTGGCATTTGCGGTGCTACGGAAACCCTGCTGATTGATGCCGCCATTGCCCCAACCCTGCTTCCGTCTATCGTGGCGGATCTGGCTGAATTCGGATGCACCTTCAAAGCCGATGCCGCAGCGCGGGAGATCGTCCCCACGCTGCCAGCGGCTACGGAGCAGGATTTCAGAACGGAATGGCTGGATGCCGTGCTGAATATTGCGGTTGTGGATGGGGTAGACGAGGCGCTGGACCATATCAGCCGCTTTGGGTCTTCCCATACGGAGGCTATTGTGACGGCGGATGAAGCCGTGGCTAATCGCTTCATGACCGGGACGGATAGTGCTGTTGTCATGTGGAATGCCTCTACCCAGTTCTGTGATGGGGGCGAGTTTGGTTTTGGGGCAGAAATTGGTATTGCCACTGGCCGTTTCCATGCGCGTGGCCCTGTTGGGGTCGAGCAGTTGACAACCTTCCGATATGAGGTGGTGGGCACCGGGCAGGTTCGGTCCTGAGGCAGGTTGCCAAGTCGGGCCATGTTCCCCTGTATGGAGATGGCCGCCATACGCGTATTGGCCTTCTTGGTGGGTCCTTCAACCCTGCCCATGCAGGGCATCTCGCCATTGCGCGCAGGGCCTTACAAGCTTTGAAGCTGGATCAGGTTTGGTTCATGGTCTCCCCCGGTAATCCGCTTAAGGCCGTTGAGGGAATGGCACCATTTGCGAGACGTATGGCGTCTGTGCTGGCGCTGGTTGATGGCCACCGGCTGATTGCAACGGATATTGAGGCCCGACTCGGTACCCGCTACACGCTGGATACGGTGCGCAAACTGCACCGGCGTTTTCCAGCCGTGCAGTTTGTCTGGCTGACGGGGGCAGATGGCTTTGCAACCCTGTCCCGTTGGAAAGGGTGGAAAAATCTTGTTAAACAAGTGCCCATAGCCGTTATGCCCAGACCCGGGCAGAACACCGCTGCCTTGCATGGGGTGGCGGGGCACTATATGGCGCGGTGGCGTATACCTGCCCGCCGGGCAGCCTTGCTGCCAACATTAAAACCCCCGGTATGGGCGTTTCTTCCAGGGCGACAAACCGGTATATCTGCAACATCTATCCGCCAGAGCGGGGCGTTTGACAGTGGTGCAAGCCACATAACCCCATCTGGTCTGTCACACTCAGGAGAACGGTCATAACCACTCAGCCTCCCTCCGAGACGCCAAAGCGTACCCGCGCGGCCTCGGCTACCAAAACAGGTGCTGCCAAAACAGCATCTTCCCGTACCAAACTGGCTGGCGCTGTTGCAGCGACAGGCTCCGTGCGCAAAAAAGCGGCTACGTCCGGCCCCAAAAAAGCCAAGCGTGAGCCTATTGCGCCTGACGTGCTGGAGCAGGCACTGACCCTCATCACCACCAGTCTGGATGATGATAAGGCCGAAGACATCGTTGTGATCGACCTGACAGGTCGTGCGTCTTTTGCAGACAAAATGGTGATTGCAACTGGTCTGGCTGACCGGCAGATTGCTGCCATGGCCCAGCATATTGAGCGTAAACTCAAGGAAATTGGCCTCAAGCGCATGACCATTGAAGGCGCAAACGGCTCTGACTGGGTGCTGCTGGATACAGGTGACATTGTTGTGCATCTGTTCAAACCAGAAGCGCGTGAACTGTATGGCCTTGAAAAAATGTGGGGCGCTGCACTGGATGATGGTGCTGCTGAGGCTGTGCCTACAGCCTGACCGGACCAGTTTTTCTTATGGTGTGTGATAGCGTTTGCCATGCCTGCCGCGTCGTGACTGTGAGGCGGGCATGAAGCTGGTTGCCGTTGGCCGCATGAAAGACAAGGCCGAGGTTGCGTTGGTTGAACGCTACCTCAAGCGGCTCCGGCCCCGGCTGGATATTGTGGAACTGCCAGATGGCCGGGGTAGCCCGGATGAAATCAAACGGCGGGAAGGGCAGGCCATTATGGCCGCATGCCCACCACAAGCTTTTATTGTGGTGCTGGATGAAGCCGGCAAAAGCTGGAGCAGCGTTGAGTTCTCCAATGCTATTGCCGACTGGTCTGCTCTTGGGCGGCCATTATGCTTTGTCATTGGCGGTGCAGAAGGGCTGGATGCAGCGGTCGTTGCGCGGTCTGATGCAGCTCTGTCTTTCGGCTCGCTCACGTGGCCGCACATGCTTGTGCGCATCATGCTGGTAGAACAAATTTACCGGGCGCAGGCCATTGCGGCGGGCCACCCTTACCACCGGGCAGGCCGTCCCTGACCCTGCGCGGTGTTTTCAGGAAAAATCGAGGGTGGAAAACTGATCTTCAGGCGACAGTTTTTCCCACTTGCGGCAATGTGTCCGTAATATTTTTGCAAATTTATTGACCAAGGGCATATTCTGCCCGGTGCGCACAGCAACAGCCAGCGTGGCGCGTGGGGCTGGATCACTGATGGTATGGAACGTCACACCACCAGCATGAATCTGGCACAAGGAACGCGGCACGACTGAAACCCCCAGCCCTGCGGCGACCAGAGGGACGGTGCCTGCAATCTGGGGAGCCTGCTGCCCAAGCTTGGGCGTGACGCCTGCGGCCTGATAGGCCGAGAGTATGGCATCATGAAAACCCGGCCCCAACTCACGCGGGAAAATAATCAGCGGTTCATCTGCCACCATATCCAGACTAATGACAGGCTTGTTGGTAAGGGGGTGACCACGCGGGAGCGCTATCACTGTCGGTTCATCCAAAAGGTGCGAGACCGAGAGGCGGGTCGGGTCCGTAACCGGTGGGCGGATAATGGCAATATCCGTGCTGGATTCATGCAGGGCCGCGCACAAGGCAGGCGTGTTGCTTTCCTCCATGGACAGCGTGACATCCGGTGCCACATCCCGGAATGCCCGGATGGCCAGCGGAATAACCGGTAGGAGTGGTACAGCTCCTGCCAAGCCCAGACGGATATGCCCAACCTCCCCGCGTGCCATCCCCTCCGCCGTGACCAGAAACTGATGTTGCAGTTCCAGAATGGCACGGGCGCGGGGCAGAAGTGTTGCACCAATTTCTGTCAGGGCAACGCCCCGTGTCTGGCGTTCAAAAAGCTGGACGCCCAGATTGCGTTCCAGTTGTCGAATTTGCTGACTAAGGGGCGGCTGCTCTATGCCCAGTTCTTCTGCCGCACGGGTAATGCTCCCATGGTCGGCTACGGTCACAAAGTAGCGTAAATGCCTGATATCCATAAATCCATACATAAAGAATATGGATACGCTATTCAATATATAGTGGAGGACTGAGCGTGGCTGTAATACCGTTTACACTTCACGGCTTCTTCATGAAAGTTCCTATGGTGCGCAGCGGTCAGACAGGTTTGAGACAGGACACACAGGGTGCCCCGGAACACGGGGAAAGCAAAAGCAAGCAGAAGCCTGTTGCCAACCGGCTGTATCAAACCTCAACCATGGCTGCACTGCTGGACGCCGTGTATGATGGAGAGACCACGCTGGATGAACTCCTCCAGCACGGAAATTTCGGCTTGGGCACCTTTAATGCCCTTGATGGCGAGATGATTGTGACTGATGGGGTAGCCCGCCAGTTCCGTGCGGAAGGTGTAGCGGCAGAGGTACCGGGAAGCCTGAAAACTCCGTTTGCCTGCGTGACGTATTTTGAGCCGGAACAAACGGTGTCTATTGATGAACCGCTGGATAAGGCGGAGTTTGAAGCTTTGGTCGACCGGTTGGTGGGGAACCCGAACCTGTTTGCGGCCCTACGCTTTACAGGGTTGTGCGAGAAGGTGGATACGCGCACGGTATTCTGCCAATGCCATCCCTATCCGCCCATGCTGGAGGTTGTGAAAAAGCAACCCACCCTGACATTGAATGCCGTGCAAGGCACCATGATCGGTTTTAGGACACCGGCCTACATGCAGGGCATTAATGTGGCCGGGTACCATGTTCATTTTCTGACAGAAGATCAAAAACGCGGCGGCCACGTTACGGAGTATAAAGTGACCAGGGGCACGCTGGAAGTGGCGACCATTTCGGATGTTGATATCCGCCTGCCCAGAACGCAGCAGTTTGCCCAAGCCAATTTAAGCCCCGACCATCTGCATCAGGCCATTCAGGAAGCTGAAGGCGGTTAGCCACATGTTTCTGAGGCCTCATGGGCATAGCTTATAAAGGGCACACTGTAACCTGTCGGAGGTGTTACCGTGCCTGAGCGTGCAGCTATGCGCTTTTGATATTTCACTCTGCTGGTTTTTTGTTATAACAAAATCCGCAAAGTGAGAGCACGCTCTGTATGGGGTCACTGTATCTGCTTCTCACCGCACCGTTCACGGAGCATGAGAGATCTGAAACCAGATGCAGTTTTCCGATGACAGAGTGACACAGTTTTCATGACACATCTTGAGTCCCTGCTGTCCTGCGGTGCCTGCCGCGGGCCAATGCAGCATCAGGCTGCCTGTGCGGCATGATATGTCATGGGCTCAACTCAACCCCGGCCATGGGTGCCCAGACCGTTACAGGCGCTTTTATGCAGCCTGACATGGTGTGCGGCTATTGGCCAAAATGCCCCCGCCAGAGAGGCCTCAAAGCCTCCGGTGGTCCCCTCTCTTGTCAAAAACTTGATTGGTGCAGGTGAAAACCTGTGTCCTAGCCGGAGGTCTTTATGAAAATTGGTTTGTTCATACCGTGTTATATTGACGCATTTTACCCCAACACCGGCGTTGCCACGCTGGAGCTTCTTGAAAAGCTGGGGCAGGATGTTGAATACCCCTTGGGCCAGACCTGCTGTGGCCAGCCCATGGCAAACTCCGGCTGTAATTCCGATGCCGCTGCTGCTGAAGCCCTGTTTGTCAAAAATTTTGCCAAATATGATGCCATTGTCATGCCATCAGGCAGCTGTGCGCACCATGTGAAAGATAATTTTGACGCCATTCCCCAGACGGATGAGGTCAAGCATGTGCGTGAAAACACTTACGAGCTGGTTGAATTTCTGCATGATGTTCTGAAGGTTGAGGAGTTCCCGTGGGCGGAGTTTCCGCACAAGGTAGGTCTGCATAATAGCTGTGGCACTCTGCGCGCCCTGCGGACGGCAAGCATGTCCGAACTGGGCGAGCCGTTTTTCTCCAAACCCATGGATCTGCTGAACAAGGTGAAGGGTATTTCCTTTGCAACGCCGCGGCGGCCTGATGAGTGCTGTGGCTTTGGTGGCACCTTTTCTGTGACCGAAGAAGCCGTTTCTGCCCGCATGGGGCTGGATAAGGTGCGCGACCATCATGATGCCGGGGCTGAATATATTGTCTCGGCTGACACGTCTTGCATGATGCATCAGCAGGGCTGTGCTGAGCGCGGCGGCGTGCCGATCCGCTTTATTCATATTGCAGAAATTCTGAACGGAGCACGGGCATGAGCAAGGTCAAACCCGTTAATCATGCCAAGGCAGCGGAAGCCTTTCTGGAAGATGCACCCCATCTGACATTCCATGATGAACGCCTGTGGGACATGCGCCAGAAGCGGGATCAGCAGATGCATCTGCTACCCGAATGGCAGGACCTCCGCACCCGTGCGTCTGAAATTAAAGAGCACACGCTGGCCAATCTGCCGGAATATCTGGAGCAGTTTGAAGCCAATGCCAAGAAAAATGGCATTCATGTGCATTGGGCAGCCGATGCGGCGGAACATAACCGTATTGTTGGCGAAATTCTGGAAAAGCATAACGCCAAGTCACTGATCAAAAGCAAGTCCATGGTCACGGAAGAATGTGACATGCGGGCTTATCTTGAGCCACGTGGCGTGACCGTGACCGAAACAGATCTGGGCGAGCGTATTCAGCAGCTTGATGACCAGATGCCCAGCCATATTGTGGTGCCTGCGGTTCATAAGCTTGTGCCCGATGTGGCCAAGATTTTTGCCAAAAACTACCACACAGACCCTGATGAGAAGAGCCCACAGGCTCTAGCAGAATCTCAGCGTATGGCCGCGCGCCCGGTTATTCTGTCAGCCGATGCCGGTATGACAGGCGGCAACTTTCTGGTGGCGGAAACCGGAACCTTCGTGGTGTGCACCAACGAAGGCAACGCAGACCTCAGCTCAACAGTGCCCAACCTGCATATTGCTACACTGGGTATCGAGCGTATTGTGCCGCGTATGGCAGACCTTGGCGTGTTTGTGCGCCTGCTCTCCCGCAGTGCCCTTGGCTCTCCCATCACGCAGTACACCACGCATTTCCGCGGCCCGCAAAAGGGTGGGGAGATGCATATTGTGCTGGTGGATAACGGTCGCTCCGCCCGTTTGGGTATGGAGGAATTCTGGACCTCGCTCAAATGCATTCGCTGTGGCGCCTGCATGAATACCTGCCCGGTATACCGTCGTTCAGGCGGGCTGTCTTACGGCGCTGTGTATTCCGGCCCGATCGGGGCGATTATCGACCCGACCTTTAATGAGCGGAAATACAGCACACTGCCGTTTGCCTCGACCATGAATGGCAGTTGCACCAATGTGTGCCCGGTTAAGATCAATATTCACGAGCAGCTATATAAGTGGCGTCGTGTGCTGGCTGAGCATCATGAACTTCCCTTTGTAAAGCGGGAGATCATGCACATGGCGGGCCGTCTTATGGGCCAGCCAACCTTGTACCGCACGGCTATTAATGGGACAGAGGTGGCTCTGAGCACATTGCCGCGCTTTGTTCTGTACAACTGGCTCAACCCGTGGGGTAAGCACCGTGAACTGCCGCACCCGGTCAAGCAGACCTTCCATAGCTGGTACAAGGAAAACCGCCTGAAAAAGGGGAAAGCCCAATGAGTTCTCGTGACAAAGTTCTGGCAACCCTGCGTGCCAACCGGCCAGACCCCGCGGCTCATCCTCTGCCTCCCGTTGCCGTGTTTGGCGATATGGATAAGGGCCGTGAGCGCTTTGAAAATGCGCTGCAACTGCTAGGAGGCCAGATCCTGCTACGGCAGGAAGGTGATACGCTGGCAACAGCTATTGCACGCCGTTTTCCGGACGCGCATGTCATTTGCTCTGCCGTGCCGGATTTTGAAGGCAGTATCCGCATTGAAGATGTGGAGTCCCCCCAACAGGCTGCGGCGACAGACGTGCTGGTGGTGCGTGCCCCGTTTGGTATTGCGGAAACCGGCTCGATCTTTCTCAGTGAAGCACAGTTGAACAGCCTGAATTCTGCGGCGCACCTGACGCAGCATATTGTTGTTATTCTGTCCGAACATAATGTGACGGCCAACATGCACACGGCCTATCTGGAACGGCCGGAATTTCATACCGCCAACTATGGCGTGCTGATGACCGGACCGTCCGCCACAGCCGATATTCAGGGTGTGCTCATTCGCGGGGCGCAGGGGGTCAGAAGCCTGTCTATCTGGTGGGAATAAATCGCTCCCCGGCTGGCTGATAACGCTAGTTGGGACAAGGTACAAAGCAAGAGGCGGGGGAGGGAAGCAGGTCTTCCTTTCCCCGTCTTGCGTTTGGGCCTGGAAAAATGAGACACCTCCTTATGCCAGACCTGAATAATCGTGCCGACCTTAAACTCTCACCCGATCACGCCTTAACGGACGAGCAACAACAGCTTGTTGACCGCATAGAAGCGTTTTGCCTGAAGAATGAGGGCGACAGGCCGGGTGCTGTTTTTGTGCTGCAAGGCGCAGCGGGAACCGGCAAAAGCATTGTCATGAACAGTGCGTTTGCACGCGTGAGGCAACGCGCTGCGGCAAAGGATGGAAATGCTCTGTCCGGGCAGAGTATGGTTTTTCTGGTCAATCATCCCGAGATGATCAAGCTGTACCGTCGCATTGCCGAGGGGGTGCCCTGTTTACGCAAGCGGGACTACGAGCGGCCTACAAGTTTCATCAATCAGGCCCGCAAGACCGGGCAAAAGACGGACATTGTTTTTATTGATGAGGCACATCTCCTCCTCAGCCGGAGGGATGCCTATAACCGCTTTTTGCAGGACAACCAGTTAGAGGAAATACTCCGCATCAGTCGGATTGTGGTCATGGTTTTTGACCCCTGTCAGGTTCTTAAATTCAAAAGTTTTTGGGACGAGGCTGCCTTGCGCCGGATCTTAGGGGGCAGGCACGTTGAAGTAGAGCATCTTACGCGCCAGTTCCGTATGCAGGCCCATGCAGATGTTATCGGCTGGATAGACGCATTCTGCCACCAAAGGCTGCTGCCGCTTCCGGCCCCGCAACCGTTTGATTTCCAGATATTTGAAGATGCACAGGCGTTGTATGACGCTATCCGTGCCCATGAAGCGGAGCTTGGCCTCTGCCGGATGGTCGCAACTTATGACTATCCGTATGTGCTGGACGGGCAGGACCATTTTATAACGGAAGGGCGCTTTCATTTACGGTGGGACCGATCACTGCCGCAGGAGCGCCTACCGTGGGCTGAGCGGCCCGACACGATTGATGAGGTTGGCTCCGTTTACACGGTGCAGGGGTTTGACCTGAATTATATAGGCCTCATTTTAGGCCCCAGCGTGGATTATGATCCGGAAATTGATAAAATTATTCTGCACACAGCCTGTTATCAGGATAGTGCGGCCTTTGCGGGCCAGTCAGCGGTGGAAAACCCAGCCGCCGCCAAGGAACAGATCATGCTGAATGCACTGAACGTGCTCATGACCCGCCCTGTACGGGGACTATATATTTATGCCAGTCGCCCAGCACTCCATCAGCGCCTTAAGGTGCTATGGCAGCAACGCAGTGCCCTTTAACCGCATAGACGAACGGAATTATGTGCGGGATGACCGAACCCGAACCTTGGCAGGCTTACGCAGGCATTTGTGGCGGTACAACTGCATAATGGACAGTAGCTGAAGCCCTACCAATACCCCGGCAACAAGCCCCTTGCTCCAGTCAGTAAGATCCAGAGAGCCAGAAAAGGGGAGGGCAACGGCTGGCGCAATGGAGAAAAACGTCAAGAGCCGTGTTGTTTTGTCTGGCATAGTACGTCGCCCTTTTTCTGTTTGCTATAGAAACGAGTCCGTATCCCTCACACTACATCACTCTCCGGCCGTGTTTGCAAATAGTATTCGCAGGCTCCCCTGCGCTATTTGCTGATGGGAATGGTGACAACAGCACCGGGGTTTTTGGTTGTTTTGGAGAGCTCAAGCAAAATTTGCAGCATGGTAAAGGCCAGTTTGCTGTCAAAGTCATCCTTTGCAATCCAGTAGTAACGCCGGTCGTACCGCACGGACACAAAAGGCGACTGCTTGGGCGCTTTATCATCCACATGCACGGTGACAATGGGTTTTGTCTCACGGCCTACCAGCATGACACGGGCCAGTGTGCGGCCGGAGATAATATCCTGTGGCGGCACTTCTATCTGGTAGGCAATCTGCCCCATAACCCCCAGCATGGTGCGGGTGAGAAGCCTGATCTGCCCGCGGGCGGGCTTGCCTGCGCCATAAACGACTTCTACCCGTTCATCATTTTGCGGCATGTTGAAGAAGCGGCGTGTTTCATAAACCACTTCGGCCAATAACGGGTCACTGGTGGAAGAGATGGACAGAAAAACACGGTCAAAGGATGGTGTTTTGCCGGGTACTTCCGGGCTGTGTTCAAGCTGTATGCCCAGAAGTCCGGCCACCTGTAGCAGGCGCAGGTCATGAATCAGCTCAAAAAACTCAGGAGAGCCACGGCCAACATTGCCGCCAATTGCTCCGGCATTGCTGATGAGATTAACGGATTGCACGGCAAGGCGGAACAGCACGTCAATAGGCAGGCCCCCCATAGCCAGCGGCAACAAACTGCCCGGCGGCAGGGGCCGCAGGAAGGTTTGCGCATAAGCATCCCCGGTAACAGGCTGGAAGGTAAAGGTTGGGCTTTCCTGTAACTGGGTGCCAATGCCACCATAGGGGCGCACAACGCCGGTATCTGTTCCCACCCCAACAGAAATATTATGTTGGAGCTGGTAGCCGGAAATAAGCTGCGTTGTGTCCAGAAAACCTGGGGTATCAGCATAACGCAGGCGCACCACATTCAGCAGGGTCTGGCGTTTACTGGAGTCCATCAGCGCATGGGAGTAGTCGTTCTGGTCTTGGTCCAGCCGGTAGGAGCCAACACTGTAACATCCGCTGACCAAAAGCAGCGCGCTACATAAAACGGTTCTCAGGAAGCCATGCATACTAGAGAATTCTCGGTCTTTCAGTGGCCAATATAATGAGGAGTAGAGGCACGGCAGACTACCGTATTTGTCGGCGGGCGTGTCGAGCTGTCATGCCCTTGCGGGGCAGCCAAGGGAAAACGTGGCAAACAGACGGATGTTGCAAAGGCTGAAAAGAAGCCTTGTGCCAGCCTGTAAGGCTACCTGCGGTTCTGTTAAGCGTAGGGCGGTGTTCTGACTGGTTCACCTGAAGGGGCCTGTGCCAGAAGACCGTTTAGGCAACGGCACTGTCCTGCATTTAAGGGCAGAACAGTGCCGGTTATGCGTCAGCCCTTTACGCGTTCAATCTGGGCACCGCAGGCAGCCAGTTTGCGCTCAACGGCTTCATACCCCCGGTCAAGGTGGTAAACGCGGCTCAGAATGGTCTCACCATGCGCAGCCAGCCCGGCCAGAATGAGCGAGAAGGAGGCCCGCAGGTCTGTCGCCATGACAGGAGCGCCAGACAGGCTGTGCACGCCCCGGATAATGGCGGAAGACCCATGTACGTTAATGCGTGCGCCCATCCGGTTGAGTTCTGGCACATGCATGAAACGGTTTTCAAAAATCGTTTCCGTAATCATGGAGGCTCCTTCCGCCACAGACAGCAGAGCCATGAACTGGGCCTGCATATCCGTGGGGAAGCCGGGGTAAGGCTCGGTCATAATGTCAATGCCACGCAACGCGCCCGTCCGGCGTACACGCATGGCATCGCCTTCCTGCGTTACTTCCACGCCAGCTTCTTCAAAAGCCCGTACAACAGCGCCCAGATGGTCAATCTGGCCACCAATCAGGCGCAGATCCCCGCCGGTTATGGCAGCAGCGCAGGCATAGGTGCCGCACTCAATGCGGTCAGACATGATGCGGTGTTGCGCCCCGTGTAGAGCCTCCACACCTTCAATCATGATATGGCCTGTGCCTGCACCCGTAATTTTGGCGCCCATGGCGTTCAGGCAGTTTGCCAGATCCACCATTTCAGGTTCCCGCGCGGCGTTGACAATTTCCGTACGCCCTTTGGCCAGGGTTGCGGCCATCATCAGGTTTTCCGTCGCGCCAACGGAGGCAAACGGCAGCATGATGCGGTCACCCACCAGTCCGTTAGGGGCGCGGGCGTTAATGTAGCCATTTTCCAGCGTAATAGTGGCACCCAGTGCCTCCAGCCCTTTCAGGTGAAGGTCAACCGGGCGCGTGCCAATGGCGCACCCACCGGGTAGGGACACGCGGGCTTCCCGGCACCGGGCCAGCAATGGGCCAAGCACCAGAATGGAGGCCCGCATTTTGGACACGATGTCGTACGGTGCTTCCGTGCTGGTAATTTCCCCGCCAACGGATAGGGTGGTGTTGTCGTTACCAACCGTTTCCACCGTCAGGCCGTGCTGGGTCAGCAGGGCGCGCATTGTTGCAATGTCAGCAATATGCGGCACGTTGGTCAGCACCAGCCGTTCGGATGTCAGTAATCCGGCAACAAGCAGCTTCAGCCCGGCATTCTTGGCACCGCCAATTGTAATCTCACCGTGTAGGGGTTTACCGCCCCGAATAATAAATCTGTCCATCAGTCTCGCTTACATGCGGGGGGTAGTAACGCCGTTCTGGCCCATATATTTGCCTGCGCGGTCTGCGTAGCTGGTCTCGCACGGGCTATCACCCTTGAAGAACAGGAACTGGCAAATGCCCTCATTGGCATAAATGCGTGCAGGCAGTGGCGTGGTGTTGCTGATTTCAATTGTAACCTGTCCCTCCCACTCTGGTTCCAGCGGGGTGACATTCACAATAATACCGCAGCGGGCGTAAGTGGATTTGCCAAGGCACACAACCAGCACATCCCGCGGGATGCGGAAATATTCAATGGTGTGGGCCAGCACAAAGCTGTTGGGCGGAATAATGCATTCATCTGCCTTGCGGGAGACAAATCCGTCAGGACTGAAGTTCTTGGGATCCACAATTGCGTTGTTGACGTCCGTAAAAATACGGAAATCATCTGCTACGCGTGCATCGTAACCATAGGAAGACAGGCCGTAGGAAATAACGCCTTCGCGCTTCTGGGTTTCGACAAATGGTTCGATCATGCCGTGATCTTTTGACATCTGACGTATCCATGTATCGGGCATCACGGGCATGTCGGGTTTTCTCCAGTCTCTGTGGTTGTGGCGGTAAGGGGTTCCTGCTCGTCTGCTTCCTGTTCCTGCCGGGTGCGGGCCTGCTGCTTGCGGCGGCGCAGGTTTGCGCGCAGGGCCGCAGCCTGACGGGCAGCCCGTTGGGCTTTTGCCTCGGCAGCTTTGGTGGACACGCGTGTGCCGGAGGAGGAGGGAGAAGGCGTATCAGTCATGCCAGCGCCTGATGAAGTGGAAAGTCGTCTCTGCTGACTAGCAGAGCAAACCAGCCATGCCTAGGGCTGCATGAGTGACCGTGCACGGTATTCTGCACGCCCCAGGCTCAGCCTCCGGCGTGCAGAAAGAAAGAGATTAGAGGTTGGCGATCAGCTTCAGGCCCACAATGGCCGCATTACGGATATGGTGGGTTTCACCGGGATGGATCATGTACTGAAAAGTCGGCTGGATCAGCAAACCGGGGAAGGCATCAATCGCGTAATAGGATTCAATGATGTGCGAATTATCCTGCACACCATGCAGCGTTGGCCCTAAGCTCAGCCCGGCATCCTGCGCAATAATCTGGCTGTCCCGCCTGCGGCGGCTGACATGGTACCAGGAATACAGCACACCAAAACGGTCAGTCAGGCGGCTTGGCAGTAGCCCGACGAAGGAAAAGCCGCCGTAAACCTGATCGGACAAGTTCACAACGCGGGGGGTGACATGCACATACCCTGCCATCAGATAGCCACCTGCCATCATGTTTCGGCCACCACGGCGATAGACCATCTGGTCCGCCTCCAGCCAGAACATGTCAGAAGGTGCGGAGCGTTTGTCAGGTATGGTCTGAGCTAGTTTGGCCGGTATGGCGGAGGTTATCTTGTCTGCATAGCGTGTCGTGTCATGCGCGTAGCCCAATACATAATGACCGGGCAGGCGGTTGCGGGTCAAAAACGGCTGCCATGTAAATTCTATGGGCAGGGACAGGCCTGTTGTGTTTTCAGCCCCCCATGACCAGCCGCTGGGGTTATCCGTCAGAGCACTGACGGAATAGGCACCTACCTGCAAAGCGGTGTCACGCGTAGGACGAATCCGGACCCGTGCGCCCCATGTTGCTTTTGGGTACACGCTAAAGCCGGGGTTCTGCTTCAGGGCGACTGGTGCGGAACAGGTTACCATAAAGGAGCACAGCAACGGAGAAGTCGCGAACACATGCGTGAGCGACATGCGGCCAAAAATAACGTCCATACGGTTATGGAGCATGCGTTTTTCCGCATACATATCCACCAGATGCGCCGCTACGTTACCGGAGAGGGAATATACCTCCTGCATGGCCACGTAATATTCACCCAGCCGGCCATTCTGGAGCGCCTTACCCGCGCGCTCCATAACCAGAGCGTGCACCGACCAGCCTTTCAGATGAGCCATACGCTCGAGGTCAAAAACTGTCTGGAGTGTGAGTTCATGCACGTAGCTCACACCCTTCTTGATTCCCCCGCTGGCAACACCCATGGCTTCACCCTTGTAGGTGAAGGAGAACGTAAAGCCCCGGTCGTGCAGCCATTTGCGGGGAGGGTCCAGTAACGGGACCAGATGCCCCGTTCCCGCCGTTGGCACGTAGTAGGGGTCGTTCATGTCAGAGCGGCGCAAAGCATCAAGGCGGGGAGGGAGTAAGCCGGAAGGTCCCTCCCAATTTGTCAGGGCGTCAAGTTCCAGTGTGTGGGCCGCGCCCTGTTCTTCCCCGGCGGGCGCGTAGGACTGAACGCTCATGGTTGCGTAGCCCGGTGACGGCAGAATCGGCACGCCACTGGGGGGAATGGGCGTGTTTGCCGGGCGTCTGATGGCTGAGGGATCAGGCTCGAAGCTGTCCACATCGGGGGTGCTGCTTGTGCTGAGTGGTTGCAACGTCACAATGGGGGCGGTGTGGGGCGTGGTGGTGGTGACGGGCGTATGCTGGCCGGAGGCTGCGGTGGCAGGCTTGCCCACGGTAGCAGGCGCGGCAAACGCTTTAGGCGTTGCCCCGGACCAAAGCGCTACCAGTGCAAGGGCTGCGTATCCCTTGTCTTTACCCACAGTGAAAAGGCACGACATTGCGCGCTGCTTTGTGCAGCGTTCTTGTGACAGTGGCATGACTGTACTCGTTTTTAAGAAAACTGTGTGGAGGTCCGGATTTAAAAAAATCAGACCAAGGCGCGGGTTCTGGCGATCAGGCTGTTAAAATGTGCCGAAGCACATAAACGGCGGGAACCACGCCATGCAGGGGCTGCCAGACAGCAGCAAAACCTGCTGCCTCAACGGCCAGATGGGCACAGGGTACAGTCTTGGAGCAAAGGAGAAGCTGTTTCATGAAGCTGAAGACCATTTCTTTTTTATTTTTGTGGTCAGGCGCAAATTTGAAACAGAAACCCCAACACCCGTCAACAGTGTGAGGGATGTTATAACAAAAATGGGTCAGTTTCTAAAATAGTGTTACTGGAAAACAAGTATTGAGAATTTGTTATAACAGAAAGACGTGCCGGGACTAAATATCTTGCCAGCCGCACAGTGTGGCGTTCGCGTGGTGCAAGCCTGCTTTAAAGCCGGCGGAGCAAAGGGCTTCAAACTCAGCCTCATGCTCATAGGTCGGCATCAGTTTTTGCAGGAGGTCATTTTTATGAGACGCCGGATGAAAATAAATTTCTGACACGCCGTCAGGCAGATGGGCGGCAAGTGCGGCTACCCGGTCCGGGGTCATGTGGCCGCTCCAAGCCAGCCCGAAGCACCAGTCATTTGTCACCATACCGGCAGAGCGGATCTGGTGGCGGAGCAAGCGCGTCCAATGTCGGAGGGCGGCGTCTCCCAATGTGTCCGTATAGGTGCCAGCGGCATAAAGCGGTGCGGTTGGCTCCAGAGGAGTGCGAACGGCCCGCAGGCCATACTTGCGGCCAACATCAATCATAAGCTGTCCCACCGTTGGGTGGAGATGCATGTGTTTGTGCGCGTTGGCATGGTCAAGCGTAAGCCCGGTGCGGCGGAAGGCTTCAAACTGGGCCGTTATCTCTGCTCTCAGTTCGCGCCGGCCTTCAGGGCGAAAGAAATACTCCACTCCCAATCCAAGCTGGGAGGAGGAAAACCAGCCATTCGGTTGTGTGATCACTGGCAATTGTAGGTGGGGAAGGGTGGAGGCACCCTCAATCACCACCAGATGCAGGCCAACGCGCAGGTTAGGCAGGCGCTTGGCCCGTTCTATGGCGTCCTCTACCGCTGGACCGGCCACCATGAGGCTGGCGGTTGAGAGCACACCATCACGGTGGGCAATCTCAATCGCTTCGTTGACTTCAACAGAAAGGCCGAAATCATCAGCCGAAATAATGGCACGTTTCATGGGAGAGGAACTTTAACGTTCCGCAGAGGGATATCCCCCCGCGGAACGCGTGTTTGGGGTCATCAGGCCGCTTTGTTGCGGTCACGCAGGAAGTGGAAGAATTCCACACCTTCGCGCAGGCGGCGTTTCATCATCTGTGGTGAGCGCACCATCTCGTTCACGATGGAAGCGATCTTGGGCGCACGGAAATAGAATTTACGGTAGAATTCTTCCACGCCGTTGAAAATCTCGGTGTGAGACAGATGCGGGTAGTGCAGCGGTGCCATCTGGACGCCGTTTTCGTCAATCAGCTCGGCATTGCTTTCGTCCAGCCAGCCGTTCTCGGTTGCCTGCTTGTGCAGGGCGGTGCCGGGGTACGGAGCAGCCAGAGAAACCTGCAAGGTATGCGGGTTGATTTCCTTGGCGAACTTGATGGTTTCCTGAATGGTTTCCTTCGTCTCGCCCGGCAGACCAAGAATGAAGGTGCCGTGAATCTTGATACCGAGTTCATGGCAGTTCTTGGTGAACTCACGCGCAACTTCTACGCGCATACCCTTCTTGATGTTGTGCAGAATCTGCTGGTTGCCGCTTTCGTATCCTACCAGCAGCAGGCGCAGGCCGTTGTCACGCAGCACTTTCAAGGTTTCACGTGGCACATTGGCTTTTGCATTGCAGGACCAGGTCACACCCAGCTTGCCCAGTTCACGCGCAATGGCTTCTGCGCGGGGCAGGTCATCGGTGAAGGTATCATCGTCAAAGAAGAATTCTTTAACCTGCGGGAAATACTGTTTGGCCAGACGGATTTCTGCCGCAACATGTTCCGGGCTGCGGGTACGGTAGCGGTGGCCACCAACAGTCTGCGGCCACAGGCAGAAGGTGCAGCGGGACTTACAGCCACGACCCGTATAGATGGAGATATACGGGTGCATCAGGTAACCGATGAAGTAATCTTCAATCTTCAGGTCACGTTTGTACACTTCCGTTACGAAGGGCAGGCTGTCCATGTCTTCAATCATGGCGCGGTCGCGGTTGGTGATGATTTCACCATCCTTGTTGCGCCATGTAATGCCGTCCACATCCTTGAAATCGCGGCCTTCGGCAATTTCCTTGATGGTGTAGTCAAACTCATTGCGCGCCACGAAGTCGATTGGCGGGCCTTTCAGCAGGCTTTCATCAGGCTGCACGGCAACCTTGGCCCCAACCATGCCGATAATCAGCTTCGGGTTTGCGTCCTTGAGCATCTGGGCCACCTGCACGTCCTTGGTGAAGGACGGGGTGGAGGTGTGCAGAATAACCAGATCGCGGTTTTTCACGTCTTCCAGAATGGGTTCCATGCCCATACCGGTGGGCGGTGCATCAATCAGGCGGCTGCCTTCAACCATTGCGGCAGGCTGTGCCAACCATGTTGGGTACCAGAATGACTTGATTTCCCGCTTTGCCTGATAGCGGGAGCCGGCGCCACCATCAAAGCCATCAAAAGACGGAGGCTGAAGAAAAAGGGTTCTCATCATGGGAGTCTGATTCCTGACAAGGCTGGGAGGTATACTGAACAGTGCTCAGCTAAATTATTGGTAGGCATTACTCCCCAGCGCGGCCGGAGACAACCCGTATCACCCTTCAGGGGATAAATGGCTGGTAGTCGGTGGTGGCACTGTATGGGGGGCAACATGCATGGTCTGGCCCCGCCAGTCCACGCGGGTGCCGCTGGCGCTGCCCACCATAATGGCGGCAGACAGCCAGTCCCGCAGGGGGAGCAGCAGCAGGGGCCATAGCTGATGGGTACCCACGGCACGGTCTATGGCAAAGGACGTTGCTGCCCGAATAGTCCACACCGCAAAAAACAGCACGCAGGCCCAAAGGGCATGGGGCTGAAACAGCCACGCCAGAGACGCCCAGAACAATGGAAGCTGAATGGAGGAGGCTGCGTAGCCAGCAGGAGCCAGCGTACAAACCGTGCGGCCCCACCGCAATTCATGGCTGAAAAGGTCATAGGCTGACTGTTCTGCAACGGTGGTCCAGGTCATGCAGTCAGCAATGGCAATGGTGTGCCCGGCCTGCCGGACCAGCCGACCCAGCACGGCATCATCCGCCACATGCGGGAGCAATGCTTCCAGCCCACCAACAGCTTCCAGCATGGGGCGCGTCAGCGCCATGGTTGCGCCAAGGCAGTCCTGCCGCCCCAGATAGCGAGACAGAATGACCCCAGGCAAAAAATTATGGTTTATCTGGCAGGCAGCCAACATCTGAACCAGCAGGGAGGACGCCGGCAGTCCAGCATAAAGCGTTGTGACCAGACCTGTGTTGGGCGTGTGGAGGGCTGTGACAATATGTTGCAGATAGTCCGGGCTGACATGAATGTCGGAGTCGGAAATAACCAGAACATCATGCTTTGCAAAAGGCAGCATATTGATCAGGTTACTGATTTTACGATTCAGCCCATGTACGGCTGGATTGACGACAATCTGCATATCCAGGTGGGGGTGACGTTCCCGCAGGCGTTCAACACTGGCTATGGCGGGGTCATCATGATCACGAACCCCAAAAAGCAGCTGGATAGCGGGGTAATCCTGCGTACAGAAGCTTTCCAGCGCCTCTTCAAGAAGCGGCTCTGACCCATAAAGGGGTTTGAGCACCGTAACGGGGGGCAGGGGCTTGAAGGTAACAGGCCGCCGTTCCTGCCTCCGGAAACGGTTGAGAAGTGCCGCACCGGCCAGAGACTGAAAACACCCTGCCAGAGCCAGTGCAGCACTTGAGTAAGCCAGAAAGGAAAAAGCAGACATTAAAAATCGACCGTTCCAAGGCCCTTGGCCGGGCCGATATCTCGTCTGCTTTTCGTCACAACCAGCTTATCCCGCGTTACTCGTTTGAAAACGTTTTGGTTTTGCGTTCCAGAACAGTGATCAGACCAGAAACGCCGCTGGACGCCAAGGTGGAGCGGAAGTCTGAACGCTGGGCAGCAGCCTGACTGATGCGGGCTTCAGCCAGCAGAACATCGGTAATGCGCCAGCCGGCTGCTTCCTGATGCATGATGTAGCTGACCGGGGTTCCCGGCATGCTGTCAGTGGAGCCAATAAACGTATTGACGATTTTGTTGCCACCAACCGGTGAGTTTTCAACGGAAGGTTTCACTGTAAAGCGGGCACCTGCACCGGGTTTGAAGCTGGAGACGTAGCGGGCAATCGTGAAGTCACGGAACGCAGCCAGCAGCTTCTGTTTGTCGTCAGCGCCAAGGGACTGGTAACGCACACCCACGGATGCGCCCAGCACGGTGTCCAGATCAAAAGACTGGTCAACCGCTGCGCCAACAATCTTGGCCCGTTCGTCAAAGCTGCCATGCATGGTCTGGATCTTATCCAGCGCAGCATACAGGCTGTTGACAGGGGCGCTGACTGCGCTGTCCGACGCGGTTTGAGCCATTGCCACCGGAGCGAGCATGCTCAGCCCTGCGGTGGGAAGAAGAGCCATGCCCAGACCGAGCATAAGCCCCGTACGAAGAGAAATACGTTTCATGCTCATGATTTTGTTCCCGTTGAGCTATTTGGCAAGTTCACTGAGAGCATGTCTCCGATGCCCAGTGCGCTGAGAGCGGTTTGTACGATGTGTGGGG
>NZ_BAMV01000003.1 GCF_000963925.1 Acetobacter cibinongensis | reverse complement strand
AAAATATTACGTTAACTTTCGGTAGGGTTTTGAGAAAGTTCTCCCCTCCCGCTTGCTCGCCGTTTTGCTTGTGAATTTTAGGCAAAAAAAATCCCCGCTCTCGCGGGGATTTTCCTTGGGTCAACACACTCTAAATTAGTGTGCTGTGCCTTCAGGCAGAGTGTAGGCGATAATATAATCCCCTACGTCTGGTGAATGGCTCATGCCCCCTGCGGAGATGACCACATACTCTTTCCCTGTTTTGGGAGACTTATAGATCAGCGGTGCCGCAACAGCGCCAACCGGCAGACGTTCGCGCCAGACTTCCTTACCTGTAGCGGACTCAAGTGCCCGCAGGTAGTAATCCTGCGTACCTGCAAAGAACAGCAGGCCGGACGCCGTAGACGTTGGGCCACCAAGCGTTGGCATGCCCATTGGTACCGGCAGGTGGGTTTTGATACCCATTGGCCCCAGATCCTGCGTAGTGCCCATAGGGACCTGCCACAGCAGTTTTTTGGTTTTGAGGTCAATGGCGCTCATGGTGCCGAAGGGCGGCGTGTTGCAAGGCACTTCCAGCGGAGACTGAAGAATATCAATCCGAACGCCAGCGTAAGGCCCGGCAACCTGCGGACGAATTGTGCCCATAAAGCCCGGCACTTCGTCGGTAGAGACCTTATAGTGCTTGGCTTCTTCTTTGTTCACCAGGGTCATACGCAGAGGCATACGCATGTCATTCACGAACATGACGCCTTTGCGCTCATCAATAGAGATGCCGCCCCAGTTCATGCCACCCAGCAGGCTGGGCCATTCGATGTAAGGTTTTTCACCCGGCGGGGTGAATGGACCTTCATAGACCGAATCCTTAAACATGATACGGCAATAGAGCTGGTCGAAGGTGCTGACACCCCACATGGAGCTTTCTGTAAGCGGGTCTGCGCCAATGATGGGCATACCAACAGAGAAAGGCTGCGTGGGAGACAGGTGCTCACCCTGTGCTGCGGGTGACGTTGGCACGGAGCGTTCCTGCACTTCTGTAACAGGCTGGCCGGTGCGACGGTCCACAACAAAGATATGGCCGGTTTTGGTTGTCTGGATAAGAGCAGGAACTTTTTCACCCTGCGCATTGGTCACATCATACAGAACAGGCTGAGACGGCAGGTCATAGTCCCATACGTCATGATGCACGGTCTGGAAGACCCATTTGGTTTTACCCGTAGTCGCTTCAACCGCGACAATGGCTGCGCCAAATTTCTCTTTTACAGCATTACGGTCCCCACCCCAGTAGTCTGGCGGGCCGTTACCGGTTGGCAGGTAAACGAGGTTCAGGTCTTTATCGTATGTCGGGATAGTCCAGACGTTTGGCGTTTCCTGCGTGAAGTCCTGACCTTCAGCCGGAGCCTGCGTATCATCAGGACGACCAACATCCCACGCCCATGCCAGAGCACCGGTGCGAACATCATACGCACGCACAACACCTGATGGCTCACCGTGCACAATGTCACGCACCCAGCCACCAATAACAGCAATATGCCCCATAACCACCGGAATGGAGGTAGGGTGATAGCGTTTACCGTTTTCGGTTGGGCCCATCTGTTTTTTGATGTCGACAACACCGTTGTCACCAAACGCTGGGCACAGGGCACCCGTATGGGCATCCAGAGCAATGAAGCGAGCATCAACTGTAGAGGTGAGGATGCGCTGGCGGCAGAGCGGGTCTGGGCTGGCGGCTTTTTCCTCGGCGGTCAGGCTGACATCTTTGTCCATGTCATAATAGCCGATACCGCGGCAGGTAACGTGCTCAGCAGAGTGTGCTTTGGCGTCAAACTTCCAGATTGGGCGGCCTGTATCCGCATCCAGTGCCGTAATCAGGTTTTCCGGGGTGCAGGAATACAGCACATTCCCAATTTGCTGGGGCGTATTTTCATCAACACCCGTCCCTGCACCTTTGGTGCGGCGACCGGTATGATAAACCCAGGCAACTTTCAGTTTGCTGACGTTATCTGGCGTAATCTGAGTATAGGGCGCAAACCGCGTGCCCGCAGCATTACGACCAAAGAACTCCCAGTCTTCCGGGGCATCGGTTTTGGTATTTTCCGCAACCTGATCCGGGGCAGCTGCCTGCGGGTTGCTGATCTGACCATGCGGGAAGAACGCTTCAACCAGCGTGACCAGCAGTGCCCCGACAATACCCAGACCAGAGAAAACACTGACGCGTTTTGTGGCAGACACCGTAGTCGGCAGCGTTGCCGCAGCCCACAGACCCAACGCAAACAGGATGGCAGGTACAACCAGACGGGGCAGCAGAGCCCAATATCCGATTTCTGGCGTATCGCAGAAAGCCCACACAACAGTTGCTGCAAAAATGACAACCGTAAACAGCAGAGCCAAACGGTGCTTTACGAAAAACAGAACAGCCAGAACACAATATGCCAGACCGGCCAGAAGGTAATATGCCGAGCCGCCTAAAAGAAGCAGCTTACTACCACCATAAACAAGCACTGCGCCCACCAGAAAACTGATGACCGCAAACAAGATACGATAGGCATTACCTAAGGCTGACTGGCCCCCCGCGGGTTGACCTTCACCCATGCTATCACTCCACTATAAGAAAAAATGCCCTGCCCCGCATGTAAGACAAGACCCTGTTGGAAAATGCCCCCAGATACGCCTGAAGGTGCCTGAAAGCCTGCGCGACCTGTGCTCGGAACCCGGCCACGACACACTGCTGACAATTTTCTAAAACATATTTTTGGAAAATGTCCGGCAACCTTGAGATACGGTTGTTTTGCCTTTGCCGTTCTGGAGGGAAGGAAACCGTTCTGTGTCTAATTCATTGATACATGTCAAGAAAGCCAGACCAAAACGTAGGCAATATGAACAACCTTTTGAAAATACTCGCTGAACACTCTACCGCCGGAAGCTATATCTAGGTAAAAGAGGAATGTTCACGGCTGTATAAGTATCATTTATCTACCTCATAGGAATAATAAATACAACAATATATAAAGAATAGTTTTATATAAATAAGCTTTATCATGAATCAGTTATTTTTTATTTTAAAATAAGTAAGGAAAAATTTTAATTTTATTTTTAATTTTCCAATGTTGGCTGTAGCTGATTTCTTGACAATTTCATGAAAATCACGGGTTCGTGATAACTGCAAATTGCTATTTTTTGCCAATCTCAGAACCCAAAACCTAATTTTAGTCAAAAAATTAAAAACCAATTAACGTGTTGTTTTATATAGCTTTTTTCTAGTTTTTTAGTCCTTATTTCCACTAAAAACTTTCCTCTCCCATATAAAATAAATATGCAAATTGTATCGTTCATATATTGGACATTTGTGTGCTGAAGGAGCCTTTAGGAAGCCGTAAAGGCTCTGCTTCGTTAAAGCAAAGTGAGGAGACATTTAATATGACTTACACTGTTGGTATGTATCTTGCCGATCGTCTCGCCCAGATCGGACTGAAGCACCATTTTGCTGTAGCGGGCGACTACAACCTTGTTCTGTTGGACCAGCTCCTCCTGAACAAAGACATGCAGCAGATCTATTGCTGTAATGAACTGAACTGTGGCTTTAGCGCTGAAGGCTATGCCCGCGCACACGGTGCTGCTGCTGCAGTGGTCACTTTCAGCGTTGGTGCCATTTCCGCCATGAACGCCATTGGCGGTGCCTACGCAGAAAACCTGCCGGTTATTCTTGTGTCTGGCTCACCCAACAGCAACGACTACGGCTCTGGCCATGTGCTGCACCATACAATTGGCACGACCGATTATGGCTATCAGCTTGAAATGGTACGCCACGTCACCTGTGCGGCTGAGAGCATTACCGATGCAGCCTCCGCACCAGCAAAAATTGACCACGTCATTCGCTCTGCATTGCGTGAAAGCAAGCCGGTTTATCTGGAAATTGCCTGTAACGTGTCCGCACAGGAATGCGTCCGTCCGGGCCCTGTTTCCAGCCTGCTTTCACACCCATCCACAGACACGGTTAGCCTGAATGCTGCTGTAGATGCCGCAGTCAGCTTCCTGAACGGTGCTGAAAATGTGGCTATGCTGGTTGGCAGCAAGCTACGGGCAGCACACGCCCTGAAAGAAACCGAGGCTCTTGCTGACAAGCTGGAATGTGGCGTTGCCATTATGGCCGCTGCTAAAGGCTTCTTCCCGGAAGATCATGCTGGCTTCCGTGGACTATACTGGGGCGAAGTGTCTTCTCCCGGCACACAGGATCTGATCGAAAAAGCAGACGCGCTGGTTTGCGTGGCCCCAGTCTTTAACGATTACTCCACTGTTGGCTGGACGGCTTGGCCTAAGGGCGACAAAGTGTTGCTGGCAGAAACCAACCGCGTAACGGTAAAAGGTCAGGCCTTTGAAGGCTTTACCCTGCCGGAATTCCTGACAGCGCTGACGGCAAAAGTTTCAGCTCGTCCGCACTCTGCTCAGACTTCAACCTACACGAAGCCTGAAATTGCTGCGAGCAAACCTGATGCGCGCCTGACCAATGATGAAATGGCCCGTCAGATTAACGCCATGCTGACATCTGACACCACATTGGTTGCTGAAACTGGTGATTCCTGGTTCAACGCCATGCGTATGCATCTGCCACGCGGTGCCCGCGTTGAGACAGAAATGCAGTGGGGCCATATTGGCTGGTCTGTTCCCTCTTCCTTCGGCAATGCCATGGGGTCTCAGGATCGCCAGCATGTTGTGATGGTGGGTGACGGTTCCTTCCAGCTAACCGCGCAGGAAGTCGCACAGATGGTGCGCTACGAACTGCCGGTTATCATCTTCCTGGTGAACAACCGTGGTTATGTCATCGAAATTGCAATTCATGACGGCCCATACAACTACATCAAAAACTGGGATTATGCCGGTCTGATGGAAGTGTTCAACGCTGGTGAAGGTCATGGTCTGGGTCTGCACGCAAAAACAGCGGCTGAACTTGAAGATGCCATCAAACAGGCAAAAGCAAACCGTCGTGGCCCAACCATCATCGAATGCAGCATTGAACGCTCCGACTGCACCGAAACACTAGTAAAATGGGGCAAGCGCGTTGCATCTGCCAATGCCCGCAAACCACAGGCTGTCTAATCTAATTTTTTAAATCAGACAGTTTTTTTAAAAGTCTGCCACTGCGTAAAAGCGGTGGCAGGCTTTTTTTATGATTGGTTCCCGCTGCTAACGTTTTTGTGTACTAAAATACTCCTGTTTTTTCACGCACTTGTCATAAAATATGGTATCCTGATTAAAGTTTTTATTAATATCAGGAACACCTTGAAACGCCCCTACGATGTGGCTTGCTTTTGCAAACACTATTCCGGGCACTCCCCTAATCCAGCTTGAAAATTTTGCATTCCCTTGATGGCTTTTCCTTTGGCGGCAAATGGAAAAACCCTTCTGCTGCACAAGTTTTCAGGTTTTTCTTCCCATATGGCTTGATGCCACACTTTACCGATGGTCCGATCATGCCGCGCAACACATATCTCTCATCTCTGTCTCTCTTTGCTGGAGGGGTTTCTCTTCTTTGGTGCCTGGGTGTTGCGCAGGCGCAGCAAGCCGAAAAACCTCCATCGCCACCACCACCCACAATGCCGCACACCGTCTATATTGATGTCTCCCCTAAAACAGACGCTACTGCTGGCCAATTGCCGGACCCACGGGTGCTGCAAAGACCTAAAAACTCTCCCCTTCCATTAAGTGGTGTGCCTCTTTCCCCATGGCCAGGTTTTGCAACCATGGTTGTGCCATCAACAGATAACTATGAAGGCGCAAAAACTTTTCACAAGATGGAGCTAGACTCCCTCAGTGGTGGTGAAGCAGTTTCATGGCTTCTTCCCTCAGAAATAGACGCGCTCCGCCACACGGATATGGAAGATCCATATTACGTGCCGACAACGGGTTCATCTCATCTATTGCCCGTCATCATGCCTTTCCGCCAGCGTTTGCAGAAAAAGGGCTTCGTATTTTCCTTTGCTTATAAAGGAGAATCCATGGCCGACATTAATGGCGGCATGCGGCGCGGCATGGATTATGTGCACGAGCTAACGCTACAGATGAACTTTGACCTTGGTAAAATGGCAGGCCTGAATGGTTGGTCTGTTCATACACTCCTCATGAACCGTGCCGGACGTGAAGTCTCCCATGACCGCGTGGGGGATTACTATGTCAACCTGATGGAAGTTTATGGTCTGTCCGGGCACGTGGTCGCGCATCTTGTCGATTTTTACGCGGAAAAGAAATTCTTGCAGAACCGCATGGATATTACTTTCGGCCGTATGTCCCTGACCCACGTTTTTGCAACATCTCCGTTGATCTGTTCTTTCATGGTGACCTGCTCGGCTCCCGTAGCCCTGAAAGTTGACCCGGGCTTTGCCGTTTACCCCAAAGCAACATGGGGCAGTCGTCTGCGCTTTCGCCCTACACGAGACACTCTGTTGCAGGTGGGTGCCTATCAGGTCAGCCCGCTTGCCAGTAATCCAAGCGGCTGGTCTTGGGGCAGTGAAGATTCAACAGGTCTGATGTTGCCCATTGAATTTACATGGCAGCCTTTCCTGACCCGTAACCGGCTACCTGGCCATTATGTGTTTGGGTATGCGCATGACACATCCCGCTACCCTGACGTGCTGGGAACCAAACCCGCCAATCTGGTTGTAAATGCCAACCGTCTGCATAGCGCCCCGATGGATATGTTCTGGTTTGAAGGCGACCAGATGATCTACCGCCGTGGTGGCCGTAACCAGATGGCGGGCGGGTACTTAATGGCCGGGTATATCCATAACACGCCTCACGTCTCTTCCATTTCCGACGAGGCATATGGTGGCCTGTCTTTCAACAGCATCTTCCCCAACCGAGTCACTGACCGGCTCGGTATTCTGTATTCCTGGTACCATGTCAGCCACCGTAAAGAACTGGGGCAAATGCTGGCACGGGACGCAGGATTATCTCTGGGTGAGCAGGTACTGGCTCCGCAAACAGATTCTCACGTCATTGAGGCCTATTACGCCATTGATGCCTTTCCGGGCGTGCTGATCCAACCGCAGTTTCAGTACATGATCAGACCGGGTGAAACATCTCATATTCCGGACGCAGCCCTTGTGGGCCTGAAAGTTATTGCAAACCTCTAAAGCTTTGTAATATCCACAAAAATAGTCTGCCTGCCTTGTAAGGGTTTCGTGTCAAAACCCTTACAAAAGCAACCACAATTCCGCCACCAGTTCAGATTTAAGTAACTGAGTGACTCAGTGGAGCAGATAAACAATGGCAACTTTTTTTAACAAGCTCAGCGCAGGTTTTCTTGTGATTGCACTTATGCTGACAGCTGGCGCAGCCAACGCTGCTCCTGGCCCAGACCGAGGCGGCCCCGGCGGCCCGCCAGACGCGCATGCTGACCGTGGCCCCCCTGCCCTCAGACAGAATTTTGACCAAAGACGCGGTGGACCCGAACCACAAGCCCGCAACCGTGGCGGATGGAATGGTGGTGAACGGCAAAGAGACTGGCACCGCGGCGAGCGCTATGATGGCGGCGGATATTATGTTGATAATTGGCACGGCTATAATGGCCTTTATGCCCCGCCGAATGGTTACCGCTGGATCAACTACGGTGGAACTTTTCTCCTGACAGCTATTGCAACGGGCGTCATTTCCAACATCATTGCCAATCAGGCTCAAGGCTATAGCGGGTATTAAAAAGACTCACGTCTTTGGTTCCTATTTTCATAGTACCCGTGGCAGGACTCTTATTTAAAAAAGAGTCCTGTTGTTGTTTCTGCATAACAAACAACCTTTGGAAAATTGGCTGCATAAATTTCAGTATTGACATTAAATTAATTTTTAAACATCGTTATTATTTCTATTGTTATTAATATAATATGACACTTTTATAGTGTTATAATGAAATATCCTGATCAGGCTTGTCGACATAAACTTTTTCGGGAAATGGAAGCCCTACCTTTGGTGTATTGGGCAGCCAACATGAAAAAATTCTTGTTCCTCACAACATGCTGTTTTTGTTTCGAGCATATTGCCGTCTCCACCGTACATGCTCAGGCGAGCGCGGCGCACACTCCCTCAGACAAGAAAAAGGACTCTCGCCGTCAAAAGAAAGATGCGGCAAAGCCCCGGAACAGAGACGAAGCTATTGATGTGACTGAACGCCGCAAAGTGTCTGGTACTGGCATGATGGTAAGGCATACTGTCGCCCAAACGGTCAGTTCGCTCTCCCATTCTTATATAGAGATGCAGTCACCTACCTCTACAATAGAGTCTCTGATTGCAACACTGCCCGGTGTGGTTTCAACCAGTGAAGGTCCACTCACCACATCTTTTTCCACAATTCATATTCGCGGTATGGGTCAGGCTGAAATTGGCATGACATTTGAAGGGATGCCTGCTGCCAACCCGTTCACCTACAGCACCTACACGCCTTCTCTAGTTGACAGCCAGAATATGGGGCAGGTCAATGTTATGCAGGGGTCGGTGGATATCAATTCCCCGACCTATAACGCAACCGGCGCTGAAATATCTGCCACCATCAGGGGG
The DNA here is from genome assembly GCF_000963925.1 of Acetobacter cibinongensis. GTDB lineage: Bacteria > Pseudomonadota > Alphaproteobacteria > Acetobacterales > Acetobacteraceae > Acetobacter > Acetobacter cibinongensis. Next base: position 155,086 of record NZ_BAMV01000003.1, on the reverse strand, counting down.
CCGGCAGATCATCACCATGTATATGTTGCAGGGTCCGGTGGGTCATATGGAACAAACAAGGATTTCATCCGGTACGATACTGGAGAAATTGGGCATACAGGTGCGTATGCATTTGCCTCTGGCTCCTATTCCCGTGGGGATATGTGGCGCGGTGTTGGTGACATTGAGAGGTGGCATGTTGACTCTGCCTTGACCAAGAAGTGGGCCCGGGGAAGCGAGTCAAAAGTTATTTTTGGTTGGACAAAGGCCTCACAGGGTGAATGGCTTTACCCTTCTCTTGCAAACTGGAAAACATACGGGATGAAATATGGTCTGAGCGACCAATATAGCCCGGGTGCGACCCATTATGTTGGCCTCAATGGCAAAAATACCGGCGCAGTATATGGAACACTTAAAAACCACTTCAGTTTTGGGAATGGTTTAAGCCTTGATGCTCAAGCCTACTCTGTTGAATTTCATGGTCCCTATTATTACGGCGCAACTGTTCCTGTTAAAAATGGCTTTGTGGGTGCAGAGAGCTACAGTTCTCTAGACGATTATAAAAATCTTCCCGGATACTCTTCTTCCAGCAAGACCCTAACCACTGCCGAGGTTTCAAACTGGTATACCTTGTCCTCGGGCCTGTTATTAACAGGGCACTGGAAGCATAAATTTAATACACTGAGCCTGACTTATTGGTATTCCTACGCACAGGAAGCCGCGCAAATGAGGTTTTATCCCGTTAATGGAAGCGGGCAATGGAGCGGAAACGCCTTGACCGCCAACGGCGGCATACCGGTGAGCGAGGATAACGAAAATGGTTTACAGCAACTGAATAGTTTTGCTGTAGATGACAAAATGTCATTCCTGAACGGGCGTCTGACGCTTGACGGCGGGATAAGAATGGCCATGGTCAACCGTCAATACACACAGGATCTGCCAAAATTGGTGGGGGCCAATTATAAAACTGTCAAGAATGTTTTCGTTCCCGCCCCACAGGTTTTGATCAACTATAATTTTAACCCCCATCATCAGATCTATGTAAACGGGACAACAGGCTATCATCTTCCTGCGTCTTTAAGCTCTCAGCTCGCCTCATATAGCCGTACAACAGGTAAAGCTGAATCTGCACCGTTAATTGATTACAAGCCTGAGTATATGATTACTGAAGAGCTGGGGTATCGCTACTCTGGGCTGCTCATGGCCAATGTTGCTGGTTTCCATTACAACGTTACCAACCATCAGGTTTCTGCGGAAAGCTACGTGGCAGGCTCAACCTCAACCATTACCCAGTTGATCAACGCTGGCGGCATGGAAGCCTTTGGTGTGCAAGCAGAAATTGCGACACACCCATGGCATCATGTCAGCGCCTATGCGTCCGGCCAGTATTTACGCACTAAAAATGGTAACAATCTCGCCTATAGTGGTGATTACCTGCGCACAAAAGGCAAAGAAGAGGTCGGTGCGCCCAGATATTCCGGTTCCCTCGGCCTGACCTATAACGACGGCACATGGTTTGGCAATTTCACTTTAACTTACACTGGGTCACAGTATGCAACACTCATGAACGACCAGCGTCTTCCCGGTTATATCACTGCCAATCTGGGTGTCGGGAGAAATCTACCTAAGATCGGTCATGTAACTCCCAAAATAAAACTCAATCTGGTTAACATGGGTGACGAACATTACCTGTCCTCAACATACGGTTATACAGCGGCTGCCACGACGCAAAAAGGGATACTTGGCACAACCATCAAAGGCTCTGCTCCAACCTACGTCATCGGGTCTCCCTTTGTGGCCATGGGCACTATTTCCGCAGATTTTTGACGCTGGGCGCTATAAAACTGTCATAATTATTTAACTTTTTTTTACGCGATTAGCCCGGAGCAACGCTGTAGGACTGATATGTTTTTGCCAAAACGTATCACCCCTGCTGCATTATCAACAGTTTACAGCGCCAGACCACCCGAACGTCAATCCTACCGCACACAGACAAGAGAGTAAGACAGTGACAACACGCAGAAATTTTTTAAAATATGCTCTCTTGTCTGGGGCAGCGGCAGGGTCTGCAGCAGCGTTGCCTGCTTCCATCCAACGGGCGTTCGCTATTGCGCCTGATGTCGGTTCAACCTGGAAAGATGCTGAGCATGTTGTGATCCTGATGCAGGAAAACCGCTCTTTTGATCATGTTTTCGGCACGCTTCAGGGCGTGCGTGGGTTTAACGACCCACGCGCCATACGCCAGCCAGATGGAGTTCCGGTTTTTGCACAAACCAGTAAATCTGGTGAAACCTATCTGCCGTGGCGCCTCAACATTAAGGATACACGTATAACCTGGATGGGCTCGATCCCTCATTCTCGTGACAGTCAGGTTGATGCCTGGAATAGCGGGGGCCATGACCAGTGGATTGACGCCAAGAAATCGCACCACAAGGGATATGACCAATATCCTCTGACAATGGGCTATTACACCCGCGAAGATTTGCCCTTTTATTATGCCTTAGCGGATGCCTTTACCGTTTGTGACCAGAATTACTGTGGTGCAATGACCAGCACCACACCTAATCGTCTTTTATTCATGACAGGCACTGTGCGGGACAAGCAGGACCCGTCATCAAAAGTCTACATGCGCAATGGAGAGATTCTCGATGGTGGCATGACATGGAGCACCTTCCCCGAACGCTTGGAACAGGCTGGTGTGTCCTGGAAATATTACCAGAATGAGTTGACACAGACTGGCGGCATGAGTGAGCCGGAACGCGCATGGCTTGGTAATTTTGGCACAAACGTTCTGGAATGTTTTGATCAATACTGTGTTTCTGCCAACGCTGGATTTGACGACTGGTTGGAAGACCGCATCAGTGAGTGCCAAAATCATATAGACCGGCTGGATAGCCGGGAAATGCTGATATCAGAAAGCCATGCTGAACAATTGGCTGAGGCACGTGCCCTCATGGCAGTGCTCCAGCGCAGACGCGCATCTGCAGGGCGTACAAAAGAGAAACTGACACCCTCAGAGCGGTCACTTTTTGAAAAAGCCTTTGTTATCAATTCGGGGGATAAAAACTACCGTAAGCTGGAGAATTTAGAGTTTCAGGAGGGTGAGAAATCTCTCCACATGAAAGCTCCGAAGGGCGATATTTTGCACCAGTTCCGTCAGGATGTCCAAACGGGAGAGTTGCCAACGGTATCCTGGCTCTCTGCACCAGGGCATTTTTCTGACCACCCAACATCTCCATGGTATGGGGCATGGTATGTGTCAGAAGTGATGGACATTCTGACCGAGAACCCTGAGGTATGGAAAAAGACCATTTTCATCATCACTTACGATGAAAACGATGGCTATTTTGACCACTGCTGTTCCTACGTTGCGCCAAACCCGGACGCGCCTGAAACAGGTGCCTCGTCCACAAGTATTGGAGCAGATGGTCTGGAATATACCACAGCCAAAGACGAAACAGATTTAGGGGTGCCCGCTCACTTGGCCCGCAGCGGACCAATTGGCTTGGGTTTCCGTGTGCCCATGATTATTGCCTCGCCCTGGAGCCGCGGTGGGTGGGTTAATTCACAGCTTTTTGAACACACCTCAACGCTCCGTTTTCTGGAATCATTCGTTCAGGAAAAATTCAGTAAGACCATCAAGGAAACCAACATTTCTCCTTGGCGGCGTGCAATAAGCGGGGACCTAACGTCCTGTTTCCGCCCTTATGATGGGTCTGTCCCTACCCTGCCGTACCTTAACCGTGACGCCCATTTACACATGATTGAAGAGGCGCGCGACCGACCTCTACCCGGTGGCTTTCGTTCACTTGCTGCGTCTGAAGTCTCAGCCTTGCGGATCGCTCCATCAGACGTAAACAAGACCGTACAGCAGGAACCCGGCACCCGCCCTGCCAGCGCACTGCCGTATGAACCTTACTGTGATGGCGGGCTTGCCAAGAACGGCTCAGCCATTGCTTTGCAATTCCGGGCTGGAAACCGTGTTCATGGCAGCCTTTCAGCAGGCCTGCCTTACAATGTGTACTATCATAACGTAAAAACGCCTTCCGGAATGCAAGCAGCAACCTATGCCGTAGCAGCAGGTGACACGCTAAACACTACCTTCGAGACATCTGCTTTTAAAACCGAGACATATGACGTGTCTGTCCATGCGCCCAATGGTTTTTACAGGGGATACAAAGGCGCGCTGCAAGGCCTTCAACTCAATGCTGAAACGCACTATCTCCGTGCGGCAAAGAAAGACCTGATTTTACAGCTTACCAATCACGGACAAAAAGTGGCCCATATTGTCAGCGTTATAAAAGGTCAGAGCGGACAAAAAGTTATAGTCCTGCGCCCTGGGCAAAAGACCGAAATTGCCTTTGATCTGGTACCAAGCGCACTCTGGTATGATGTTGTATTAACCTGTCCTGATGAGCCTGATTTCCTATGGCGTTTCTGTGGTCGGGTTGAAACCGGTCGCCCCGGACAGACCGACCCTGCAATGGGGAGTGTCTGATTCCCCAAAACGCATAATGGCACTTAGGGGCGATAGCTTCGCCCTTTAAGACCTGACATAGCAAGCCACAGCAAAGCACTTTAAACTGCTTTGCGTGGCACTGTCTTTCTCAAGAGAAGCACCATACGTCGTTCACACAAACGACTCCACTATAAAAAAATAACTCACTAAAATCATTTTCAAAATTTCAAATTATCTAGCCTGATTTACTTTCAATATGTTGAATGCATCCCTCCACTACAGAAACAACTTGTTCCACTGAGATTCCAATGGAGCATTCGAATTCTCGAGGTGTATTTTTGTGTCTGGGGCACCAGAAATAATCAGTGATATCAAGCTGGCACCGAATATCATTAGAACAGCTATTACATAAATGCCTGTTAATCACACGCCACGGCGTACGAAACTCATTTCTTTCAGCCGTGAAACCACTGATCATAACAACAGGCTTTTCCAACGCCCAAGATAGCCAAGACAATCCGCTTGAAAGTCCGACAAAAAAATCGGCATGTTTCAGCCACACGGCACGCTCTGACAACGGCCTGTTACCGGTTTCATCTTCCGCTCCCGGAGGCATATAATGCCAGACACGCCCTTCACCTGCCACCATCTTCTGGTCAATGCAGATAACGCGATAGCCTCGGTTTTTCATAAACTGAACCAGTCTGATCCAGCCTTCTGGATTGTTCCAATATTTACAATGGCTGGATGCTTGCGTGGCAATACACACATATGGCTCGGCAATTGGCCTTACAGAAGGCGGAATAGTCAGGCGTGGTCGCCGTTCAATGCATGGTAAGCCGAGAATATAAGGCGCAGAGAGTGCTAATCCGGCTTCTCTATAATCGACCGGGCTGTAGTCAAGGTCTTCGTCATTATAGAAAACCAGCACCTTGTAAGAGGCATAAAATGACTCTTGCATTATAATATTATTAGGTCTGAATTCTATTTCAGGATAACTTTCCTGAAACAAAACCAGCAAATCAGACCTTATCTGGCAAAAAACCTGACACTGGTGCTTTCTGCGAAAGAATTCAACATGCTCGATCCATGCAAGATGATCACCAAGGCCCCCCTCGCCCATTTTGATGGCAACGGCCCGTTCAGTCAGATCAAACTCATGCCGGAATATATGATCGTCGTTTTTCCAAATATCGACGGCAAAACGTACAAAATACCGCTTACGCGTCTGTACTGTGCCACCCTGCAACTCGTGCCTATAAATTAGCGTTTTAGTATCCAGGTCCCAGATATCAACGCGCCATTGAGCGCCTTCTGGAAGAAAAACTCTTGCTCCATCATTGAAGTCAAACCTTATGCCACCGGGGCCGTGCTGTGTGGGGACAGCAACTGAGGCATCCTGAGTCATGCTGGATCGTTCTTCTTCACTAGTATTTTTCCTGTTTTATAACCCGAAAGCCATGAGCTGAACGAGGCAAAATCTCCATTTTTCTTAGAATGGCTTTAGGGTTTTCAAGTAAAAATATCTTTGTATCCTTGATGATAATTTTACCGCTTGGGGTCCTGTTTAAGGCTGACGGACTGACAAAATAAACATATCCCTTCTCTATTCTGAATTTATCATACAAAATTTCCTGAATATCCTGAAACACATCATCAGCGTAAACCAGAACATCGTGAGGCAAGCCGCACACAAAAACAGGCACAGGATCAATATTGCCATGCAAAAAGACTGTGGCATTATGTTGTGAAACATAGGGTGTTTTTTTAGACACGGAAAAAACTAAATCCTCAGGATCGATAGCGAACCCATTGAGGATGATTTCATTATTTTTTCTTCCTGTCAGAAACAACTCTTCTCCCACGAAAAAGCCTTTATCACCTGTGGCAAAATAATTTTTCTCTTGATAGACAAAATGACTTGATACTTCAGAGCCATAACCACAGTAACCAGCCGCCATACCCGGTCCATGGATATAGATTAGCCCCTCCTCCATCTCAGACGCGGGAGAGAGGGACGCCTCATTTTTCATAATAACAACATCAGTATCCGCTATTACCTGACCGCAGGATACGAGCTCACGTGCATCGGCGGGGTTATCAGTCACCTCCACTTCGCCCAGCAAAAGAGCCTCCCTAGAAAATGGGTAAGCAATCCGCTCTGTTCCCCGTGGCTTGGAAGACACCAGTAGTGTTGCTTCGGCTAATCCATAACAGGGACAAAATGCTGAATCCCGAAAACCATAGGGAGAAAATTTCTCCGTAAAACGATCCAGCATATCCTTGCTAATGGCCTCTGAACCAATAAAGGCTTGATCCCAGCAAGAAAGATCGAGGTCTGTTACTGGACCCGTCAGCGCGTTCAGGCACATCTCATAGGCAAACCCAGGACCGCCCGAAAGAGTCGCCTTATAGGTGCTGATAGCATGTAACCAGTTAAGAGGTTTTTCCAAAAATTTTTCAGGCGGAAGTAAGATGCATTGTCCTCCCGCTCCGATTGCCATGAGAACTGAGCCCATTAAGCCCATATCGTGCGATAGTGGTAGCCAGCTTACCCCGACATCACCCTGTGCGTATCCAAGCTCTTCACCTTGCTGCGTTAGATTAAAGATGATGTTCCTGTTTGTAATGATAACGCCCTTGGGAATATTTGTAGAGCCTGATGTATATTGAATCAGTGCTTCCTGCTCATTTTCACGCGGCGCATAGACATAGTCCTGTCCTTTTTCAGAAAGTTCAACCGGGATCCATGATATTCCCAAATTTTCCGAAGCGCATTCTTTCTGAAAAAGCGATAATACATTTTTACAACCGACAACAGCAACTGCCTGACTATCACGGACAATATGGCAAAAGCGCTGCCTACTGCCAAAATCGGTCGGATACACGCCTGAGACCGGGATAGCCCCCGCATACAAACAGCCAAACAGGCCTATCAGATAATCAGGACCATTTTCAAACAACAGCACAACACGTTGCCCTGGCTGAACAAGCTTGTTTAACCAGAAACTCAGGCATCCTGCCTGCTTATCCAGCATCTGCGCCGTCAGTCGTGCCGTTGGGTTTTGACCATCCCCCAGAAAAGTCAGAACTTCGAGGTTCGGATTTTTCGCGGCTCTATAACGGCACCCTTCCGCCACAGAACCTGTACACCAGTCGATGATCTCTTCATTCTGTGCACCACGTGTTAACCGAAAAGCGCTTGCCATTATCATACGTCCTCAGGGCGCAGAGTGGAGAGTTTGACCTGTATCTGGCTATAAAATTTCTTGGCGAGACTGCGAATACTGTCATCCTTAGCCAACATCATTGCCGAAACTTCTACTCCGAATTCCACCCGAATGCCGGTTTGTAGCTCTACCCCAGCCAAGGAGTCTAACCCTAACTCCGACAACCGAGCGTTATCTTCGATCGTCTCTTCCTGCAAATGCAAGGTTTTCGCTATAATTGCTTTCAGGCGGTCGACTATGAAATCCAGCCTTTTTTCTTCTGGCAGGTTCAACAGTGACAACATCGTTTCACTAGTAGACTCCAGTGTTCCTACCAGATGATGCATGGCCGTAAACCGAGAAAGATCAGCAACCAACGGTACGACACGGAACCATTTTTCCCAGTCAATATCTGCTACCGTAATCTGCGGCCAGCGTTGCTCCATTATATCAGGCAGGAAGCGGAGAACATTGTGAATATCAAGCAAATTCATGCCTGCATTCCGCAAGGCATCTGCTGCAACCTGGTTACGGGTCAGGATCCCTACGCTATCAATCGGCCCCAGATTGAGAGAAAGGCCTGCAAGATTGAGCACGTGCCTGTTTTCACAAATCTGATTGAGCACTTCGTTAGCAGCAATATAGACACTTTGGCCGATATTACCGGTCATGGTGGTAACAGAAGAAAATAAAACAAAAAAATCGAGTGGGGTATGACGTGTTAATACATCCAGATGATGCGCGCCGATGGCCTTTGCTGCAAATCCCTTCTCCAAACGAGCGGGGGTAATATTGCTCAACAAGGCATCATCAAACACACACGCACAATGAAATACGCCTTTCAGAGCAGGTAATTTATTACCGAATTCAGACAGACATTTTTTCAAACTGTCTTTATCCGCAATGTCAAAATAACGTTCTTCTATTGTGTATCCTAAATCCCGCCAGACCTTAATCCTGTTCAAGATCACATCATTGTCGGTTTTCTTGCGACCTGTCAGCACCAGATATGTCGCACCAGAGGTAATCAACCACTCGGCAATTTCCAGACCAAGACCACCAAAGCCGCCGGTAATCAGATAAGCCCCCTGGGGGTCAATGTGGGGACGTGGCGGCCACTTTTCTTTCCCCACAACATCCGTCAGGTCGGTATAGTCGATAACAACCTTACCAATATGTTTGGTGCTGGACAGATAGCGAAAGGCATCCACCGTTTTCCCGGCCGGATATACCGTTGAAGGGAGCGGTTGAAGGGAGCCATCGCTCATCATGTTAGCCATAGCACTAAAAATGTCTTTGATAAGCTGTGGTTTTTCGTTCAGAAGGCGGTCTAGATCAACCGAGAAGAATGAAATATTTTCGTTAAAAACCCTCATAGCTAGAGAGCTATTTTCGATAATATCTCTTTTTCCAATTTCTACAAATCGTCCCAGAGAAGCAACACAGGCAAGGCTGGCGGCCTGTGCCTCACCAGACAGAGAATTGAGAACAACATCCACCCCTCGGCCTTGTGTCACTGCGCGTATTTCATCAGCGAATTCTAATGTTCGCGAGGACCATACGTGCGTGCACCCCAGATTACGGAGATAGTCTCTTTTCTCTTCCGTTCCGGCTGTTGCAAATACCGTTGCACCCAGCATTTTGGCTACCTGAATAGCAGCAAGTCCCACACCACCACTGGCAGAATGGATTAGGACCGTTTCACCAGCTTGCAACCGTGCCAGATGTGAAAGGCCATACCATGCGGTCAGAAACGCAACGGGGAGCGTCGCTGCGTCTGAGGCAGAAAGAGACGCAGGCTTTTCTATTGCAAACAGTGTACCGGCATCTGCTGTGAAAGATGTTGCAAAACAGTCAGCCGCCGCAACAATGTAGTCCTTCCCCTTTACGAAATGTTCAACACCAGCGCCAACATCCAGAATACGGACGACCGCTTCCATACCCAGCGCGTGGCCATAGAAAGTACCCTCAACCACACTATCTGGCAGAAGGTTCATGGCCTTGAGAACATCTTTGAAGTTCAGTGCCGCAGCCAAAACCTGACAGGAAACTTCACCTGCTAAAGGTTCGCGCATCCTGCTGACTTCATAATACAGTTTATCCAGAGACCCCGTATCAGATACTTTAAGAATAGCAGACAGATCTGCGCGCCCGATAAGTGGAACTGTTGTTGTGTTTTCATTCTTTAATGAAGTCGGTACAACCCGGGCAACAAGGCGCTCCCCGCTCCGTATAAGCACATGGTCTTCGCAATCGTCCTGTATAATTTCTGCGCCAATACTGGCCAAAGTGGCATCTTCAGTGCTTGCCTCAACCTCTATAATTTTGATGCGCAAGTCTGAGCGCTCAAGCTCCATACCGCGCGCAAAACCGCGAAGAGCAGATTGGCCCAAAGAAATATCCTGCCCTGCGGTTGTAATGACACACAAACGCGGCGAGGCCTCTTCGATAGAAAGATGCGGGATCGCCTGAACACACGCAAGGAGCCGCTCGACATCACCCATCTGGTTAGGGTTGTGTTCTAGGGAACCGAAAAAAACTATCGATTTGTAATCGTTAAAGACCTTATTTTTAAAAGATTTTTCAAAAAAAGAATAATCACACTTATCTGGTAGTAACACAGTATCAACAGTCAGAAGATATTGCTCAGACACCGCTTTAAATGCGTTAATTTGGGCTACGCCCCCCACAGCAAGGATAGTGTGTGGGTCCACCAGAAGCGGTAAGGTCTCAGCTTTTTTCCATGTCGCTTTATAAAGAAGATTTTCAAATTTCTTCTTTTTGGTAATACGGGGAACTGCCTTGCAGATCAGTTTATCAATACCGAGCACATTATGACCTGACTCATCATATAACTGCACGTCAGCAACAAGCTGTTTTGAGGACATTGCTCTTAAGCTGACAATGGCCGTCAGCGTGGCGTTTTTCTGTCCATGATATATCAGGCGCTCAGCACTGACTGGCACATACGCATAATCGTTATCTGGATTATGCTCAAAAACTGCGGCAGCGATAAGTTGAAACGCACCATCAAGGAGCGCGGGATGGAGAGCATACTCTTCGCTCTGGCTAGCTCGTTCAGGTGTGAGGCTTAATTTTGCCCAGAGTCCTTCTGGAACTGTCGCAATATCTTCTACAACCTGAAACTGTTCACCATATTGCAGGCCGTTCTGAGCGAGCGTTGTGTAAAACCTATTTTTATCAAATACTTTGGTAGCAACGGGCGCAAAAACCTTACGCTCATCCATTATCCAAGGTGATGAGGTCAAAATTTCCACGCCAACATGGTTACGCCAAAGTGGGGCACTGTCCTCATCACGTCGGGTTAAGGTGCTTCCCTCCAACTTTCCTGTTTGAACATTGTAAGACCACTCAACGTCACAATTAACTTGGTTTTCAATGAGAATAGGAGAATGAATCTCGAAATTTTTTAAGATAGCCTGATGCGTACCATGTATTTGAAAATGCACAGCCAAAGCGGCTTCCATATAAGCGGCTGCTGGAAAAATAACATTATTTTCAATAACGTGATCTGGAAGCCAAGGAAGATAGTTTTGGTTGATTGTTGCCCGCCAGCGAGGCGTTGCGGACACCATTGGCAGTCCCAGCAACGGGTGCACAATCAACCCCAAACGGTCAGCCGCCGCTTCCTGACATTCCGACCAGTAATACTCGCGGTGCCAAGCGTAATACGGTATGGCCACACGCTGGCCACCTGTCATGCGCAGCCAGTCTAATGGGGCACCGGCTATTGCCAACCGTGCTAGACAGAGTTCTGCCCAATGATGCCCTACGTCGTTCCGCCGCAGAGAATGAACCGTCTGAATTTGGAGATCAGATTTGGAGATAATTTCTTTCACAGAAGGAAGAAGAACCGGATGAGCCCCAATTTCGAGAATAACCTGACCATCGATATCTTGCAGTATAGTGGAAATTGCTTTGAAAAATTCAACTGGATTTCTAGAGTTTTTATACCAATATTCAGCATCGTGCCGAACTGCATTATCCCATTTTTTGCCTGTAACCGTTGAATAAAGAGGCACCTCAGGTTTTATGGGTTGAAGGTCAGCCAGCATTTCATACATGTCAGACTGAATATTTTCCATCAAAGTGCTATGATATGGCACTTCAACGTTCAGCATGCGGACAAATACGCCCTGCTTGCCATAATGGTCTTCGAGCTTTTTCAGGTCTTCTGTCACGCCTGACACTGTGCAGGATTTCAGACTATTGATAGCTGCGATTGATACGGTCAATCCTTGCTTCTGTATAAGTTCTTCAACCTTTTCCCGCTCTGCGCCGATAGCCAGCATTGTGCCGGAACCAGCCAAACGAGCTTGAAGCTGACTACGCACATAAATAACACGTACCGTATCTTGAAGCATCAATGCCCCAGCACAATAAGCGGCAGCTACTTCCCCCACGCTATGCCCGACAATAGCTGAAGGACATACTCCATATGCGGCAAGCGTTTTGTAAACGAGAATTTCCAGAAGACAGATCGCTGGTTGGGCTATTTCCGTTTTATGAACTGGGCTTTCAGCACTTTCCTCGCCTGTCAGAACGGTTAGAAGAGACCAACCTGACAGTTGCTGAAACGTAGCGTCAAAAGCTTCTGCAACCAGCCTTACGTTTGCTGGTAGTGTAGCCAGAATGGTTTTTCCCATTCCTTCCCACTGCGACCCCATGCCAGAGAAAACCATGATCGGGCCAAGCTTTGGCGCAACGAAGCTACGCCCAATCACGACTGATTGGTTTTGTGTTCCGTTTTCCAGATCGGAAAGATTGCGTAGCAACTCCTCCCTGCTATCTGCCAGAATAACTGCCCTATGCTGAAACCACGTTCTGCATATTGCCGCTGAATAACAAACGTTGTGCAGATCAACAGTAGTATTATCCTGCAAAAACGCAGTATAGGCTTGTGCTGCTTTAACCAGACCTTTTTCATGCGTTGAAGAAAGCGGTAGCAGATAGGTTTTTACCGCAGCTTTTTCGGGGCGTTTGGAACGAATAGGCTTTGCTTCAAAATTATGCGGTGACCGCATAATGACCATGCTGTTTGTGCCACCATAGCCAAAAGAGTTTACGCCCGCATACAAAACGGGTTTTTTAGAGGAGAGCGGAATATTTTTACCTTGGGGAATATGAATATTCCACTTTTCACACTCAATATTCGGGTTAATCTCTTCAATATTAACTTGTGCGGGGACTTCCTTATGCTCCAGGCACAGCAGTGTTTTTAAGACCCCAGCCACACCTGCGGCTGCTTCCAGATGCCCTATATTTGCTTTAACAGACCCAATGATGAGCGGTTCTTCACCATATTTGTTTTGCGCTATTGCATTGCCAATCGCCGCTGTTTCTATCGGGTCACCCACCGGTGTGCCGGTGCCATGTGCTTCTACATAATCCAGTTGTTGACCTGTCAGATGACTTCTGCGGAGAACATCTTTAATCAGAGCTTCTTGCGCGGCACCGTTAGGAACAGTAATCGCCGTCCCTCTGCCGTCATGGTTGACGCCACTTTTGCAGATAACACCCATAATAGGATCTTTTGCGTCAACTGCGTCTTCCAACCGTTTGATTATCAGAAGAGCAGCACCCTCGCCGCGCCCGTAACCATCGGCATCTGCTGAAAAGCTTTTGGAACGTCCATCCTTGGCCAAAAAATGCCCACGTGACATTGGCATGGCACCTTGTGGGTTAATGATAAAGTTGACTCCACCTGCCAAAGCAACATCACACTCTCCATTACTCAGGCTAAGACACGCATTATGAATAGCCACCAAAGAAGAAGAGCACGCAGTGTCTATGGTCAGGCATGGCCCACACAGCCCAAAAACATGTGCCAAACGCGCTGAGAGCATTGTGGCAGAAGCGGCTGTTGTTGAGAAATGATCTTTAATGGACTCCCGATTGAGTGCACTTCCACAATAGACAAGCCAATCTAGCGAGAAAGACCCTATAAAAACGCCTGTATTACTGCCATTCATCCGCGCAGGGATAATGCCTGCGCTTTCAAAAGCCTCCCACGCAACCTCCAGTAAGAGCCGCTGCTGGACATCCATAAGCGTTGCTTCACGCGGGGAAATACCAAAAACTTGCGGCTCAAAATACCCGAGTTCCTGTGTCAGGAACGAACCGCGACGCATGTAGGTTTTACCGGGCGTTTCGTATCCCGGGTCATAGTAGCGATCTATGCTCCAGCGGTCTTTCGGCACATCACGACTGGCATCCTGGCCGCTATTCAAAAAAACCCAGAACTCTTTTAATGTTGTAATATTTTCCGGAAATCGAAGTCCTGTACCAATAATAGCAAACTCTTGTTTTTTGTTCATGTCTGACCTCAAATTTCCGATAGACCGAAAGTTAGTTTCTTGTATCCTTATTTCTGGCGAGTACGAATAATGCCATTTGTCAGAAAATCACGATCTGGCTCGCCATCGCTACGATACGGAATTCGATCGACCCAGATCAGGGTTACTGGTGGTAAATTCTCATATTTTTCATGAAGTTTGGCGCCCAGTACGGCCCCATCAAGTTCGACATCACAAACAATGGCGGCCCAAGGGGTCGGTACGCCATTATCATCCGGAACAGAAAACGTGCAGGCATTTTTTATGCCGGGATATGTCTCGCAAATGTGGTCGAGGACACGCAGATCAAACTTATCCCCGCCAAAAGAAGTCAGAGAGTCAGTACGTCCGGTTATGAAAATTTCGTTTTTCTCGTTTAGAAATCCGATGTCTCCCGGGTAGAAGCAGCCATTTTTGAAATGACTATTTGAAGCGGCGTCTGCGTCAAGATAGTGTTTTATAACCGTTGGACCACTTACTCTCACTCGTCCTTCAGTGTTGACGGGAAGCACGGCATCGTCTTCATCCACAATTTCCACCTTCATCCAAGGCAAAATTGTTCCGGCACTTTTGGCATCTGACAGGGTGTCACTTTTTTTGACGGCAATAACACCAGCCTCTTCTGTGCCGTATAAAATATGGATTTTCTTTGTAAGCTTTTCCTTGGTCGTTTTTTCCAATTCTGCAGGAAGACGCCCACCGACCACAATGACTTCAATAGTCTCTTGCGCCATAGAAATAGGCGAAAGTGAAGAGATGATATATTCTAAATGAAGAGGAGAGAGCACTAGAACAATCGGTTTATGTTGAGCAATAGCGAGCGCAATCTGCTTACGATCAATAATTGTGACAGGATACCCTGTGGTTAATGCGGCAAGAACAATCTGGTAACCAGCCAGGATATCAACACCAATACAACAAACAATAGAAAAGCCAGATCTTCCAGAAAGAGAGAAAATATTAGACGTTATTAACTGGTGAATATTTTGTTTAATGTGCTCTCTTGTCAACCCTATCTTATGGGGTGTGACATCTGTGCCCGCAGCAATACCCACACGGCAGACACCTGCATTGTCATAATGTTTTACATCAACATTTTTACTACTCAGAACATCTAAAAACCATCTACTATTAACGGTGAAATTTGGAATACCAACATCAAGCGGTAAGTCAGTTAAAATCAGATCTGGCTTTACGACATCCAGGTATGTTTTGAAGGATGGTCCGTACTCATTCTGAAATGATGCTGATGCCAGACCTAGTCTGTCCAACGCAAAAATAATGACCCAATGATGGTAATAATCCGCACATCTTATACCAACAAGTGTAGGGCTTGACTGCTTTATTTCTTCAAGAGCACGAGCCGTTTTTTTGACATCTGCCAGAAACCCGGTCCAACTCCATGATCGTGATGCACTTTCGAAAGCAGAGCCATATATCTTTGTTCCCCGTAACTGCTGAAGAAGTGTTTCGAGCATATAAGACCTGCCTTATCGAAAAGTGTCCTGAATCAAAAATCTCCTGCTGCCGAGTATAGCAACAGGAGATTTTTTCAGAACTTAAAAATTATGCGCTTAGAGCAACAGTCTGCTTCTGGTCATTTACGCGGTAAGATACCGTGGAAACAACGTCGAGCGTCAGCATTCTAAACCCATCGCTTGATGCAGCAGCCAGCTCAACAACAGCCCGACCAGAGGTCCAGCGTGCAGTTGCAGCGTCTTCCTGTGCAGCCCAACCATCCAATGTTTCCGTTTCAAGATGGTTGGTTACAGAGGCAATGTGAGTGCCGCTGAAGAGTTTGATCTCACCAATCTTCACACCCAGTTCACGACGATCGTCAACAAAAGCACCCATCACATCAACCGGACGAGAGGTTCTGGACATGATAAACACTTTCTGAATACCCGGCGGCAGCATGAAGGACACTGTGTTATTGACGTGCTTCATTGCGCGGATAACGGTACCAGCTTCTGTTTCCAGATGCAGGTTTGCGTCATCAGACCATACCACTGCGTCACTAGCCGCATCATCCAAAGCCAACGCATCACTACGAGAAGCAAGGGTTTTATAAACTGGCTCAACCACCTCACGGCTGGTTGCAAGGGGTGCAGCAGCCTGTGTCCAGTCTTTAGCGGCATCAAAGTAACCAGAAACAATATCCGAACCATCAATACGTGCGAAAGAAGCACGATTACCAGTATCGAGATATGTTTCCGTCAGCACACCGTCAGCTTCGATCACAGAATGATTTGCTGTTTCAATATGGTAGTAGTCATAGACAGCATAGTTTGTGTCATAACGAATACTGCGACCATTGACCAGCATACGGGCAGGGATGAACTGGCCATCAATGAACAGGCAATGCTCTGGTGTCACACGTAAATCTTTGAACGGCACGCCGTCTGCCAAAGCCCCCTTCATGATGAGCACAGGGTAACCTGCTTCATCTGTATAGGCGGCATCAGACCGGACTATAGATTTGTTCTTACCAACCCATGTCACTGTGCTGGCCACGAACGCGTCACCTTTACGCACCATCACGCTATCACCAGGGCGAACATCCTCAACCGCAATCCGACCATCAAGCATACGGATCAGAGTGCCTGTCAGGAAGCAGGTTTCAAGCGTTAACCCCGAGGTGGAGGACACGAACTTGAACTTGCCCTGAATGCCTATAATGTTGAGAGTGTAGGTATTGCCACCAACCGTAAACTTGATGTGGTCTGCATCTGAAAACGAGACAGCGGAGACGCTGGATGCAACACCGCTGAAGATGATCTGATCACCATCGCTCCAGCTTGTGAATTGTTCTGGAACATCTGTTACACCCGCAGCAATAACGACTTTTGCTGGCGTTGCTGCTGTGGTTCCAGCCAGGTCAATAACTGCATTGCCGTTGTTGCCACCCAGAGCAAGGGTCGCGCCACCAGCCACCGTCACCGTGCCAGAAAGCGTTGCACCATTATATGCGCTTAGCGTACCACCATTACCAATGACTGACTGAACAGCAGTGCCGCCTGCGCTGATAATCCCGACACCCTTACTGCCGATAGTGGCACCAGATGTCACACCAGTCTGCACAATTTCCGTGCCACCAGAGATAACCGTGCTGATTGCCGTACCGCCAGAAATGGTCTGCGTACCGCCAGAGATCACAATATTGGACGCAGTTCCACCACTGAGTGTTTGCGTGCCGCCACTGTAAACAACGCTTCCGGAAGCCACACCGCCGGAACTGATTACCGCGGCACCGCCATTGCTGATGGTCGCGGAAACTGTCTTCCCTGCAACGACAACCTCCGTGCCACCTGCACGCACAACCGTGCTGGATGCAACACCACCGCTGATGGTCTGCGTGCCGCCCGACACGACAGAAGCAGAGGCAATACCACCGGAGCTCACGACTTCAAGGCCACTCGTGAATACAGAGGCTGAAATGGTTGTGCCACCGCTGGTAACGATTGCTGTACCGCCGCTGATAAGGGATTTTACGGCTGTCCCGCCAGCGCTTACCAACTGGGAACCGCCACTGCCAACAGTGGTTGCAGACGCCGTACCGCCGCTCAGAATTTCCTTACCACCAGAAACGACAGTCGCCCCGGAGGTCACACCACCACTCTGAACAATTTCCGTGCCGCCACTCACGAGTGTGCCGCTAGCAACACCGCCGGAAGAAATGACTTCCGTACCGCCACTGCTCACTGTACCACTAACGGACGTTCCACCAGCAAGAACTATGGCTGTACCACCAGCAAGAATCTGCGCACCGCTGGCATAACCCTTGTTTGCAACCCAGCCACTTTCGCTTCCAGGTGAATTTGCAAGACGTGTTGTTGTACCACCAGAGGCATTTGCAGAGGAGAGATAATACCCACCTATAAGCTGCACACCACCATCATGGAAAATACCGCCAAATGCGCTGGCACCATTGAGAACAAGCTGCGTGCCTTTAAAGTCTCCCCCATACGCATAGGAAGAACTCAGCAGTTCAGTAGCACCAACCTCAAACTTACCACCTGAGACAATACCTGTACCGAGGAAGCTTTGCCCCTTGGCCGTGAAGGCACCAGCCGCGACTGTTCCTCCTGACATAACATAGGGATCTATGATTTTCCCGGGTTTATCAAGGGAGCCATACTCGGAAACACCAGCTGCCACACCCAGACCACCGCCAGCAGAAACAGTGGCTCCGCTGATTACCCCGCCATTGGCTGCAAATGCACCACCGCCCGATTTGATAACGGCGCTCAGAAGCAGATCGTTCCTGTCAACAGATGTATTCCCATTGAAATTATCTGCAAGAAGCACACCATACATGTTCGCCGTAGCGCCGGATAATGTACCTGAAGCAGTGGCCTGATTGAGGTGTGCTGTGCCGCCTGCGTCAATATAGCCAGATATTGACCCGCCATTCTGAATAGTTGTGCTGTCATTATGGGTGTAAGCAATAGCGCCACTTACATACGAACTATATACATCACCAGTCGCCATATTAACTTTCCTTTTGCGTAAGAGAAATACAAGGAACTGTCGGTTTAAAAGGACAATGCCCTGGTAATTCGAGTTCTTTGTGAATTTACGCTGACTTAACTCCTGGCATGACAGCGTGTTTGTTGCGGACGCTATAAGGACGAGACGAGTGCATAGTACTCAACAAAATACTCATTTGCCTGTTGGGGAGATAGTCACCCAATGACAATGCTGCTTTTCCACTCGCCCAGACGCCATCTTCCCGCCCCATACCAACTCATCAGCAGGTAAGCTTTTCAGGGTGAAAATAAGACTGGAGGCTATAGCGCTGCTTGGCACAAAGAAGGTGAAGAGGTTGAAAACCTGTTTTTTAACTCCTCCCTTCTAATTTCAGGGTTGTGCCATTTTTACCCGTGTGGAGTATTGCACCCACTAAGGGGCCATGCGGTGGCACGGGTGATGCCTTGTGTCCTGACGAACAGTCATGCTGTAATTTCTGATCAGCAAAAATAGATTCGACAGGGAACCGGATGACGGATTTCACAGCACTGGAGTACTTGAGCATCTGACTTGGCATTGGAGAATAACCAGCATACAACGAAATCGCGTCATGACGATTGAATAAACTATCGATCTCACCTGCCTGTGTCAGACTCTCACGGAACAAGCAGACCGTTTTGGCATCAGGCAGTAAGCCTGATAGGCCTAAATCTGGACGGAATACCTCAGACTCCACAATTTGGGAAAAGCCATCGAGTTGGGCGCCAGACTCTCTCGAACAAGCAAGCCGTTCTTCCATATCAAAGACCCCCGGCTGCTTCATTATTCATCCACCCAGTTACCACAGAAGATATGGAATCACAGATATGCATACAAAACGAAGAAGTTTTGAGAATTCTCCAGCGTGAGGGCGATAGCACGACCTTAGTTAATAATTGCCTAATTTACGCTGATAATAACGCTTCAACGCTTGAGAATGTTCTCAAGGCTTCCAAGTGTGTGGGAGCGTATTCCCTCATTACTATTCCACTCAGCGGGAGCCTGAATCTGCTCTCACACACCCTGATCTGTAGAGAGTGAGTTCCGCATTCTGGTTGTGATCGAGGTTTGAGTGGGGAGAACCTAGGCTCAGGATTTATTAATTTATAGAACTGAGCGAACGGCTGTGAATCACAGAACACCGTTCAATTCAACAAATTAGCAGGCCTTGGGCCCAGTCTACACGAAAATGCACGTCCACCCGCATCTGACAGCTTGAATGGCTTCTCGCCTGAATGAGGCGGCGTAACTGACAATCTGTCAGCATCGATACCCCCATATCTACCCCCACAATGCTTGAGCGTGAAGGAACATCACAGAGCGCTATAAAGTGTACAAACAGCAGAAAACCGCCACTGTTTATGTGCTATGGACGCTAAAGATTGTCATGGGATATATCAAATGGCGGAGAGACAGGGATTCGAACCCTGGGTACGCTATTAACGTACACACGCTTTCCAAGCGTGCGCCTTAAGCCACTCGGCCATCTCTCCGGCGCGGGGTTGGTAATACCAAGATTGACGAAACAGGCAAGAGGAAATTTTAGCCTAAATGCACTTTTCAGCTTAAAAATTTACTGCTCCGCGCATTTTGGACGAAGTGCGCAATAGCATCCGGATTTTTGATGCCGGGAGCACTCTCTACACCTGATGAGACATCGACTGCCGGAGCGCCAGTTTGGCGAATAGCCTGCGCCACATTCTGAGGGTTCAACCCACCAGCCAGCATCCACGGGTAGGTCGGATTCCATCCTGCAAGAAGGTCCCAATCCAGTTGCTGTGCGTTACCGCCGGGGCGGGTTGCATCCGCAGGGGGCTTTGGTTCTATCAGCAGGCGGTCCACTAGGCAGCGTTGCGGGAGTTCGGCTTGCGTTGCAACGGGCTGGGAAAGCCAGACTGGCAAGCCATACCGCTGGCGAATAGCCAGAGCGCGGACAGGCGTGGCGTAAAGCTGCAAAACATCAAGCGCCACCGTGTTGAGCACATGATCAAGGGTTGCGTCATCAGGGTGCACAAACAGTCCCACCCTTTGCGGGCCGCCTTTATGCCGTGCGGACAAAGCGGCTGCCTGCGTTGCCGTAACATTGCGCGGGGAGCGCTCAAAAAACACGAACCCCACCCAATCTACTTTTTGCGCAACACAGGCATCAAAACCCGCTTCTTCTGTCAGGCCACAAATCTTGATGCCAATAGTAGCGCTCTCCTTGTGGCCCATCATCATCAGCCCGCCAGTTCAGCAACAATTGCTGCTGCTGCGGCGGCCGGGTTGTCTGACTGCGTAATGGGACGCCCAACCACAATCCAGTCTGCTCCGGCAGCACGTGCCTGAGCGGGCGTCATGATACGCTTCTGGTCGCCTGCCTGACTGCCGGCAGGACGGATACCGGGAGTAACAAGCAATGGCTTGTCTCCCAACACATCCCGCAATGGGGCCAGTTCATGCGCTGAACAGATCAGCCCGTCCATGCCTGCCGCCATTGCCAGTTTACCAAGGCGCACCACCTGATCCCGCGCGGTGGCTGCCACGCCAATCTCCTGCAAGCCGTGGTCATCCATACTTGTCAGAACAGTCACCGCCAGCAAAGCGGGGCGTTCATGCGCCGGAAAAGCGTCATCACACGCTTGGCGGGCCGCTTCCATCATGGCGCGACCACCGGAAGCATGGAGCGTCAACATTTTGGGCCGAAGATGAGACAAGGCCCGCACAGCAGACCCAACCGTATTGGGAATGTCATGCAGCTTCAGGTCAAGAAACAGAGGGGCTGAGCCTGCAACATCCGCCACAGCCTGAAAGCCAGCGGCATAGGCAAATTCCAGCCCCAGTTTTATAGCCCCGGCTGAGGGCGCAACAGCCTGTGCCCAGGCTTTGGCTGTTGCTGGGTCTTGCGTATCAAGGGCGGCAATCAGGCCGGTTTTGCGTGTCATGGATTATATCAGGTCTTCTGAAGGGGGCGGGACAATTGTGCCAGATGCGGTATGGGGTGCATTCAACGCATCTGCTGGGGCACGTACAGGGGCCTGCGCGGCGGCGGCAGCCTGAATTTGTGCTACCTGTGCCTCAAGCTCACGCACGCGCTGCTCGGCCTTACGAGCACGCCGGCGCTGCCCGAATTCAGCAACCCAGAAACAAAAGGCACCTGCCAGAAACGCAACAGCCGCCACAATAAGCGCCAGGACGCCTATGGCGCATTTCCAGCTATAAGTGAGCATCCACATATCCTGTGGATCCTGATTACTGGCACTGAACACCACAAGTGCAAGCAGGAATGGGACAACAACGATCAGTCTTATCATATTTTTCTCCTAGCCTCAGGCAGGGGTAAGCGCAAGAAAACGGCAGACCGGGAAGTGTTGGTAAAAAATAAAACAGCTATAACAAGGCCTGATGTAACGCTCTGCTCGTCTCTTTTTATGCATTACAAACTGAGAGTTGGGTCTCGCACTTCCAGAACTTATCTGTTACTGCTGCTGCATCTTTAAGTCATTCTTTTTTCCTGCCATCGCTTTAGTGCCGCCGCGCCCAAGGAGCCTTCCCATACTATGACTGGCCGTAAACAGCATTCAACGGATTCCCTTGGCGGAAGCACCAGCACCCCTTCTACTCCCGGTATGTTGCTGGGCATTCAATACAGCAAAGCGGTCACATTTCAGGTTTACAACGCCCCCGCTGTTTACGCCAGAACACAGGAACGCCCACACACAGCGCTTGTGGTGGACGTAAAAGCCAACCAGCTTGCCGAAAACCAGCCCAGCTTTGAGGTAGAACTGATTCTGCGCTGTCAGGGCCAGAACAACCCTATGAGCAGCGGTGAGAAAACGGTGGTCTTCTTTGAGGCGTCCCTGACCTACGCAGGTATTTTCACCCTTCAGAACTCAACGCCGGAAACGCTTGAGCCCTTGTTGCTGGTTGAAGCCCCCCGCCTGCTCTTTCCCGCAGCGCGTAACCTGCTGACCACGCTCAGCCGTGAAGCCGGGTTCCTGCCAATTGTGATCCAGCAGATTGATTTTGCTGACTTGTGGCGCAGTCGCCGTGCGGCAAGCTGAGCGCAGGCTGTCTTTCTGAACGCTCCCACCCCCTTTTGCTTATAGAAGGCCCGGCGTATGACGGAACCGTTGCTTACACCCCTGTGGCAGGACTTTGACGCGACATGGTATCGGACCGCCTATAAAGACGTGTTGGGGGAAGCTCTCTCCCTGCCGGATGAGGGGCTCCAGCACTGGTACGAAACGCAAGGGGCCTTCTCCGGTCACTCCCCCAACCCGTATTTTGATGAGGAGTGGTACCGGCGCAATTGCTCGGATGCACTGGAAGGTATTTCCAACCAGACCTACCGCTCCGGTTTTGAGCATTATTGCAACCGTGGTTACAAAACCCAGTCTCCACACTATCTTTTTTCAGAGCGCTATTACATCAAGCAAGGCGAAAACCTGACACCCAGCGCACTGATGCAGCAGGGTTACAAAAATGGCTATGACCATTATTTGCGGGTAGGGGCTGCCCAAAGGGTACGGGGGCATCTGTTCTTTAACCCTGATATGTACCAGCAGCATCGCGCGGCGGATGACGGGTTGGAAGCGCTTGCGCCATTTTGCCACTTCCTGCTGGCAGACCGGTCTTTGCCTGACCGTGTGGCCTTGTCTGAATATTTTGACCCTATCTGGTACGCCAAGGCGGTGCCGCAGTCTCACACCATGGTGGAATATGGGTACGTCCCTAACCTGCTTTATTTTTTCCTGACTGATTTTACACCCAACGGTTTCTGAAACGTCACCCCACACGCAATAAAAGTGCGTCAAAAGTTCTCCCACTGGGCTGGTATGTCTTTTTGTGCCCGCTCCC
Source organism: Acetobacter cibinongensis (assembly GCF_000963925.1). GTDB lineage: Bacteria > Pseudomonadota > Alphaproteobacteria > Acetobacterales > Acetobacteraceae > Acetobacter > Acetobacter cibinongensis. The sequence goes on along the minus strand of NZ_BAMV01000003.1, from coordinate 131,735 downwards.
AACTCTGAACTTTTGAAACACCGTCTTACGGTATAGTAGTGTTTTACAACGGGTTGCCCCTTTGGCGGCCCCACCGTTTCAAGACCTTGCAGGGGATAGACTACTCATGACCATACAGGCCGCGCTGTCTGAAGCAGATAAAGGGCTGGATGCCAGCCTGAACCGGCTTTTTGACCTGCTGCGTATTCCCAGCATTTCCACACAGGCAGACCATGCGCCAGACTGTCGCAAAGCTGCCGAGTGGCTTGTAGAAACGCTTAAAACGATCGGCTTTAATGCCAGCACGCGGGAAACACCCGGCCACCCGATGGTTGTAGCCCATGCCAAAGGCCCTGCCGGTGCCCCCCATGTGCTGTTTTATGGACATTATGACGTCCAGCCAGTTGACCCGCTAAACCTCTGGCATTCCGCCCCCTTTGAGCCTGTTCTGGTTAAAGGCCCCACGGGTGAGCAGGAAATTACGGCCCGTGGTGCAGCGGATGACAAAGGGCAGGTCATGACCTTTGTAGAAGCCTGCCGCGCCCTGAAGCAGGCAGATGGCACCCTCCCCCTGACCGTCACAATGCTGATAGAAGGTGAAGAAGAGTCTGGTGGTGCCAATCTTCTACCCTTCCTGGAAGCAAACCGGGACGAACTGAAGGCCGATGTGGCGCTTATTTGCGACACAAACATGCTGGGCCGTGGCCTACCAGCCATTACCACCATGTTGCGCGGCATGGTGGGCGAGGAAGTCACCATTACCGCCGCATCACGCGACCTGCATTCCGGCATGTACGGTAATGCGGCCCGCAACCCGATTCAGGTTCTGTGCGATATTCTCTCCGACCTGCGTGATGGCGCGACTGGCCGTGTGACACTGCCCGGTTTTTATGAGGGTGTGCCTGTCATACCGGAAGAAACCCGCGCCATGTGGCGCAAGATTGGCCCCAGCGATGCTGACAGCTTAGGCCCGGTTGGTTTGCACCTTCCCGCTGGCGAGGCCGGTTACACCGCGCTGGAGCAGACATGGAGCCGCCCTAGCTGCGAAATTAACGGCATTAGCGGGGGCTATGAAGAAAAAGGCTTCAAGACGGTTCTGCCTTCTAAAGCCATGGCCAAGGTCTCCTTTCGTCTTGTGGGCGATCAGGACCCGGATAAAATTCGCGCAGCATTCCGCGCCCATGTGCAGGCCCGCCTGCCAGCCGACTGCTCTGTAGAATTTGAAGAACATGGCGGTTCACGCGCCAGCATTGTTGCGGGTGATATGCCCTTCCTGCCCCCTGCCCTTAAAGCTCTGGCCGCAGAATGGCAGCAGGAAGCGGCGGTTATTGGCTGCGGCGGCTCTATTCCTGTTGTGACAGAAATACAGCACGCTCTGGGCATGAACTCTTTGCTAATCGGCTTTGGGCTGGATGATGACCGTATTCACTCACCCAACGAGAAATATGACCTGAGTTGCTTCCATAAAGGTATCCGGTCCTGGGTGCGTGTGCTGTACGCCCTGACCGGGCAGGCTCCGGAATAACCTTTCACTCCAAGACACCAAGGACAGTCATGCTGGTTCTGACACAAGGCGACCCTGCCGGCATTGGGCCGGAAATTACCGCCAAAGCCTGGCAGGCCAACCGCCAGCATGGACCTGGCTTTGTGTTTTTAGGCGCACCGGAACTGCTGCAACCGTTTGTACCTGTGCAAACGGTTGCAGCACCGGCAGAGGCTGCCACTATTTTCCCGCATGCACTGCCAGTGCTGCCGCTGGAACTAGCCACCCCTGCCCTAGCGGGCCAGCCAGATAGCCGAAATGCCCCCAGCGTTATTGAAAGCATTGCTCGCGCTGTTGCACTGGTGCAGCAGGGGCAGGCCTCTGCTGTTGTGACCAACCCAATTAGCAAAGAGGTTGTGCAGAAAACAGGTTTTGCGCATCCGGGCCATACCTCCTATCTTGCCGAACTCTGCAATGTGCCGGGGCAGGATGTCATGATGCTGGCAGGCCCATCGCTGCGGGTTGTGCCAGTTACAGTGCATGTAGCGTTGCGTCAGGCCATCCAGCAGCTTTCCGCAGACTTGATCATCCGGACCGCGCGTACCGTAGCGCAAGGGCTGCGGCGTGACTTCGCATTACCCTCTCCGCGCATTGCCGTAGCAGGCCTGAACCCGCACGCTGGCGAAAATGGCCTTATGGGTACGGAGGAGCAGAACATTATTCTGCCCGCCATTCGCACCCTTCAGGCTGAGGGACTAAACATCACTGGACCCTACCCGCCAGACACACTCTTCACGCCGCACGCTCGGGCCAAATATGATGTGGCGCTCTGCATGTATCATGATCAGGGGCTTATTCCGCTTAAAACGTTGGATATGGCTGAAGGCGTGAACGTGACACTCGGTCTGCCTATTATCCGCACCTCTCCTGACCACGGAACGGCCTTTGATATTGCAGGAAGCAATAGCGCTGACCCATCCAGCCTGCTGGCGGCACTGCGGCTTGCTGCAACACTGGTCCATAACAGAAAGAACACCCCATGAGCGTTGCCCACCGCCCCGCTATTCGTCTTGGTGTCAATATTGACCATGTGGCCACTGTTCGTAATGCTCGCGGTGGCCACCACCCTGACCCGGTAGCGGCTGCCCTGCTGGCCCAAAACGCCGGAGCTGACGGCATTACGGCGCATTTGCGCGAAGACCGCCGCCATATTCGGGACACAGACCTTAAACATCTGCGCGAGCAGCTTACCGTGCCCCTCAATATGGAAATGGCGGCAACTGATGAGATGGTGCTGATCGCCAGCACTCTACTCCCGCACGCCTGCTGCATTGTCCCCGAACGGCGTGAGGAACTGACCACAGAGGGCGGCCTGAATGTTGCTGGCCACCTTGCCAGCCTGACCCCAAAGGTTCAGGCCTTGGCTGCCAAGGGTATTCGGGTGTCACTGTTCATTGACCCTGACCCCACGCAAATTGAAGCCGCCATAAAAACGGGGGCACAGGTTGTTGAATTGCATACCGGCGCTTATGCGGAAAACCACCCTGGTGAGTTGGAACGCCTGCGTGCCGGGGCCGCTCTGGCCCATGCAGGTGGGCTGGAAGTCCATGCAGGCCATGGCCTGACCTATAAGAATGTTGGCCCCATTGCTGCGTTGCCGGAAATACGGGAACTCAATATCGGGCACTTCCTGATTGGTCAGGCTATTTTTGATGGCCTGCCCGCCGTTATTGCCGAGATGCGCCACCAGATTGCCCGTGCATTCACACCGTAACGCACGGCGCTAACGCCCCAAAACCTACGCAGGTTTTGCCTGTGCAGGACAGACACGATAGAGACGTGGACATGCCTCATTCCATTGCACGTCCGTCCGCCGCTGTGTCTGTCCTGCCTTTGCTGTCTCTTATGGCTGTGGGGTGCATTTTCGGCCTGACTTATGGCCTGAGCGCTCCGCTCTTCACGCTGGAACTGACAGAAAAAGGCTACGGCCCGCAATTTATTGCGGCAAATGCCATGATGCACGCGGTGGGCGTGCTGGCCATTGCCCCCTTCCTGCCACGCCTTGCCGCACGGTTTGGCCCCAAGCGACCTTTAACGTTGGCGCTTGCCACGATTATGTGTGTGCTTGTCGCCATGCCTTTGGTGCCCTCCGTATGGGTATGGTTTCCGCTCAGGCTGGCCCTTGGCACCGCGACCGAGGTTCTGCTTATCCTGTCTGAAAGCTGGCTGAACCATCTGACACCTGACGAAAGCCGCACCCGCACCATGGCGCTGTATGGCATCACCCTCTCGCTGGGTTTTGCGGCCGGGCCATTTATTCTGGCCGCGGTGGGGCGGCATGGTTTTGCTCCCTTTGGCATAAGCGCAGGCTTTGTTCTGATGGCCCTTATTCTGATCTGCATGCCGTGGATGCGAAATCCCAAACTGGAAGCGCCCCAACACCGCGGCCTGTGGCGTTATGTCAAGCTGGCACCCATTGCCATTGGCGTAACCCTTCTTATGGCCATGCTAGAGGCAGCCGGATCATCCTTCCTGACGTTGTATGCCATCCGCAATGGGTGGGCTGAGCAAGCCGCCACACTCCTGCTCACAGCCATGCTGTTAGGGGCCATAGCACTCCAGTTCCCGCTTGGGTGGCTGGGCGACCGTATGGACCGCCGTAAGCTGATGATCGCGCTTGGCACCATATCATGCCTTGGTGCCTTGCTCTGGCCATGGGGCATTACCCACCACGGTTGGGCCTATGGTATTCTCTTTGTGTGGGATGGTCTGTTTGCTGCTCTGTATATGCTGGCCATGTCTGTGGTGGGCAGCAAATTTCAAGGGGGAGACCTCGTCTCCATTTATGCAGCCAGTTCGGTTGCATGGGGCGTTGGGGCTTTTGCGGGGCCAGAACTGGCAGGCACCGCGCTTGAACTGGGGCCGCACGGTCTGCCCTACTTTGTTTCAATAGTGTGCGGGCTGTTCACACTCCTGCCGCTCTGCCTGAAAAAAAGCGCCTGATAAGCAGGATAGTCTGGCGAGATACCGCAGCAGCCCTTCTCAGGATGGGCCTGCGCCTTGTGTGTTTACTTGCAAGCAGCAAAAAACAACATCTGTTTGGATCAATTATTCGCCAACTCTTACTGTAATTTTATAGAAAAATGTATATTTTTTAGGATACAATACTTTTAAATATTTGATATAAAAATTCCATCCTTTTTCACTACTCTCAAAGCGGCGTGAAAAACGTCCTAATTATGGTCTCAGTCATCTCATTTAATAGACTATAGTGCATGCTAAAGAGGTAATTTTTCCAAAACACATCGAACAAAAATTATTGAAAACACTCATTTATCTCTATAAAAAGCTAAAAAATATTTCACATTCAAGGACGTCTATTTTTAATGAACAATTCCATAAATTCAATACAAATGCTGCGAGGCATAGCAGCTTTAGTAGTGGTTTTTTGCCACTCACGCTTCTACCTTGCACCTGAGGTCCATAATAAATACGAAAATATACTAATAGTTGGCGGAATGGGGGTGGATTTATTCTTCATGATAAGTGGATTTATCATGATTATATCTACTCTCAAATATCAGGGAACTATTCGTGATATTTTGAATTTTATGATCAAGCGTGTGTCGCGAATTTCTCCGCCTTATTTTATAGCAACATTATTGTACATATTACTAACATCAGGATTTAGTTACTTTCTTTCTCCTCATAATCGCGCTGCCTTTTTTCGGTCTATGGTATTCCTCCCAGAAACATATGTTTTCTATTTTGGCATTCCCTTGGCTGTAGGCTGGACATTAATTTTTGAGATGTATTTTTATATTGTTTTTTCTGTATGTTTATTATTTAAGAAATATAGATTTATCGCATTGTCTTTATTTATATATATAACGGTCTGCTTCATCCCCATGAAATTGGGTAAATTTACTTTTGATACTTTTTTATTCCAAAACTACTCACCACCTTATTACAACATCATGGCAAATCCTTTTATGCTTGAATTCCTTTTTGGGGGATTTATTGCCTATATTTTTCTGTATATACAAAAATATCATGCTAAAATCATCCAAATTCCCTATCTTCCTTATTTCCTGCTCGGCCTTGGCGTTGCTTTTTCATTAGACTGGATGACTATTCCCGATAATCATTATATAAACGGGATGGCCTCAGTAGCAATTTTCGCGACAGTTGTATTGTTAGATGCAATTTTGAGGTTTAAACCCGCCAAGTTTTTAATGTTTTTAGGAAGTATATCCTATACTCTTTATTTAACGCATTTCACTACACTGATTCTCTTGAATAAGGCGCTGGATTACTACGCTTTATCCTACATGAAAAATACTGTCTTCTATATCTTTTTTTCTTCTACAATATGCGTTTTGGCTGCATCTCTATTATATAATTTCATAGAAAAAATACCATCAAACTACGTTCGTAGAAAACTGCAGCGACTTGCCATGCGGTAATCACTTTCGCTACGGTGCCATTATCAGCGATATCACGATGCAGGATATCGCTGTTTTTGTGTTCCGTATTCCGCATTGACCCTGTTCCGGCTCGCACTCCGTCATTGTAGGGCACTAGCTGTCTATTTACTGTAGTCTTTAAGGTTCCGTAGTTTACCTATTCTGGCACACGCATAAGACTATGCTCTGAACCCGACCAGAATGTAATGGCATCATCCCTAATCGCAGCCCGCAGCCCGTCTCAGGAGGAGCCCGCGCCTTGGGTATTTACTTGCAGGCGGTACAAAGATTCTCCCGCACACATAAACAGCCAGTTCCGTTTAGGGCCACCAAAAGTCAGGTTGGACACACCTTGCGGCAGCCGGATACGCCCGATCAGGTGTCCCTCCGGATTGAAGACAAAGACGCCGCACAGCCCAAGCGGGCCGCTCACGCCACACCATAGATTGCCGAAAATATCGGTCTTCATCCCGTCCGGCCCCATCTGCACACCCTGAAAACGCATATTGGTGAACAGCCGCGGGTTGCCCAGAGTGTGGTCCGGTTGCACGTCAAACACATGCACGCCCAAATCTCCATCATGCCCGTTTCCGCCTGCCTGCCGACCGGAGGAAATGACATACAGGCTCTTATGGTCTGGTGAAAAACACAGGCCGTTGGGGTTAGGGAGTTGCTGCTGTGTCAGCACGGCGTCAATCCGGCCTGACGGATCCACCCTGAAAGTGTGATCGGCCTGACGCTTGGTACCGCCAATCGCCCCGATGAGTTCAGACCCGATACGCCAGCGGATACGCCCGTCTGGATTAGCCTCACCCCCCGGCTCATCCGCATGGCCTTCGGTAAATCCGGTTCCATAGCTGGGGTCCGTAAACCAGATGCTCCCATCAGGATGCGCCACAACATCATTGGGGGAATTCAGGGGTCGGCTTTCGTAATGGTCTGCCACCACATGCACGGAGCCATCATGCTCCCACCGGATAACCCGGCGAAAGAAATGCTCACAGGAGATCTGCCGCCCCTGATAATCAAAACAATTTCCATTGGCGTGGTAGGATTCCGGGCGGAAAAGGGTAACTTCTCCCGTCTCCCATAAATACCGGTACTGTCGGCTGGTGACCGTATCACTCAGAATAAGATACCGTCCTTCAGAACTCCAGGCGGGGCCTTCCAGCCATGTTCCCTTATCCCACACGCGGTGCAGGCTTGCCGCGCCAAACAGCAGGTCGCGGAAAGAACGATCTATGACCACCACGTCCGGGTCTGGCGTGTAGGACGGCGGGGCACTTGGCCCCCACTGGCGCGGCGGGGTGGTTGTAACATCCGGCGGGCGGGCAGTATCTGCAATTTCGGGGGGCGGAGCGGCACCGGCAACAGCCAACCCCGCTGAAAAACAACCAAGACCCTGTATAAGGGCACGCCGTTGCAGGTGTTTGGTGGCTGCCTTCATGCTGTCTGTTACGCTCCCGCCGTCCTTACCGCCGCTCTTAGCCCGGCATAGCGTGGTGCGCGCGCCCTGTCACGCACCCGGCCCGCACACCTGCCCCAATGACGGGTCGTGCCAAACAGATCAGGGTATTTTTGCAACCCGCAGCAGGTTGGTGGACCCCGCCACACCAAACGGCACGCCAGCAGCAATAACAATGGAATTGCCCGTCCCGCCAATGCGGGCCTTGGCCACAACAGCCTGAGCCGTTTCGACCATTTCTTCCACACTGGTGACGGGTTTTGTGCTCTCTCCCACAAAGGCCCGTACACCCCACACCAATGCCATACGGCGGGCTGCCTCATGCGTGGGGGTCACACCTATAACCGGGCATAGCGGCCGCTCCCGCGCAATACGGAACGCCGTGGCCCCACGGTGCGTATAGGCCACAATGGCCGCAGCTTTGAGGGTATCCGCCACCTGCTGGGCAGCACTGGCAATGGCATCCGCCACATAATCTTCCGGGGCCAGACGGGCTACTGCCATCATGGACTGCCATTCCGGGTCCTGCTCGGTCCGCCAGATAATCCGATTCATGATCTGCACAGCTTCACGCGGGTACTGCCCAGCGGCGGATTCCGCAGAGAGCATGACGGCATCTGCCCCATCAAACACGGCGGTTGCCACATCTGACGCTTCAGCCCGTGTGGGGGTGGGTGCGGAGATCATGCTCTCCAGCATCTGGGTGGCCACTACAACCGGCTTACCCAATTTGCGCGCCTGACGGATAATTCGTTTTTGAGCCAACGGCACATTTTCAGGCGGCAGTTCTACGCCCAGGTCTCCACGGGCAACCATCACGGCATCTGTCAGGGCCAGAATGGCCTCCAGATTATCCATGGCCTGTGGTTTCTCAAGCTTGACCAGCAGGTTGGCGCGCTCACCAATCAGGGCGCGGGCCTCGCTCACATCTTCAGGGCGCTGCACAAAAGACAGCGCCACATAATCCACCCCTAACCCAAGGGCAAACGCCAGATCACGCCGGTCTTTTTCCGTCAGGGCCGGAATGGGCAATGTAACGTCAGGAACATTTACGCCCTTATTGTTGGAAAGCACACCCCCAACGTCCACACGGGTGTCCAGCCAGTCCGCGCCAACATGCTCAACCACCACGGCCAGCTTGCCATCGTCCATCAGCAGGCGGCTGCCGGGTTTGGCGACAGCTATAATTTCCGGGTGCGGCAGTTGCACACGGGTTTCATCCCCCGGTGCATCGGACAGGTCCAGCCGGAAGGGCGCTCCTTTTTCCAGCAGAACCTTGCCGGCTGCAAATTTGCCAACCCGTAGCTTGGGGCCTTGCATATCTGCCAGAATACCAATCGGCTCACCCAGTTCAGCCTCTACACGCCGGACAATGGCGTGGCGGGCTGCGTGGTCATCATGCGTGCCGTGGGAGAAGTTGAAACGGAAGACGTCAGCCCCGGCCAGAGCCAGATCACGAATAGTCTCGTAATCTGTGGAAGACGGGCCAAGAGTGGCAACAATTTTGGTCCGGCAGTGAAGCGCGTGTGTTGTCGGCATGGTCTATCCTGTTCCTTGTTCGGCCTTCAGGTGGCGGTATCAGGAAGGGGCAATCACCTCTTCCGCGTCCACACCCCAGATCGCATGGCGCTGGACCCAGCCACTATATTGCTTGACGGACACCCTGCACCAGTCTGACCCGGCTGCACACTCCTTGACCGAGCCGATCGTACCCGGTTTGAGAATGGCAACAACCGGAGACTGGTCATTGCTGGCAGTGTGCATCAGCACGCTACCGGGCAGGTCTTTGGCCTCGGCTGCGCTGGCAACCGTGCCCAGCACGCGGCTATCCATATGACCGGAAGACGCGACTTTTGCGCCGTTCTGGTCCGTTTTTTCCACCAGTGGCGCTTCGTCTCCCGCAGGCTCACCGGGGACCATGAAGTCCCGGCCGCCAGAAGCCGTAGCCTGCTGAACCCAGCCTTTCTGGCCTGTTGCATCTTCCACCAGACGCCACACATCAAATTCGCGTTCAATACGAACAGGCATGCCACGGCGATGATAAACCCACAGAATTGGGAAACGACGCCCCGGCCCTGCACGCAAATTCACCTCATCCGCACGCAGGGAGGCATAGCGGGGCAACGGCAGTCCGGTTACGGCTCCTTTGCTCTGATCTTCCAATGAGGGAGGCGGCACTGGGGGCTGAGCTCCGGCAGCGTCTGCCGCAGGAGTGGCCGCAGCAGCACCTGCGCCGACAGCCGCAGCCGTACCGGCCCCGGCAAGGGCCGCTTTGGCGGCACGATGTTTGTCAGCTTTATGGTGGGCCGCACTGTGCTGTGCTTTTGCCGCATGGGCAGCACTGGCGCTGTCATCATGCTTCAGGTGTTTGGCAGCGGCTTTTTTCTGCGCTTCGGCCGTCTTACCAGCCGCCTTCTTTGTGGCGGCTTTTTTGCTGCCTGCTGCATCATGCCCGGCCCCTGCATGGGCGTGATGCTTATGAGCTTCAGGCTTCTTGTCAGCAGCATGGGCCGCAGACAAAGCCACAAAACAACCTGCCATGCAGGACAGCAGACGAAAGCGGTAAGAGAGGGAAGATTTGAACATCATGGCTGCATCCCTGCCAAGAGCGGACCGTGGCGGCAAGAGGCTAGCTGCATGATGCAGGCGCCACAGCCACCATAAGCGTGCATGACCCTTAGAAAACCGCCAGCCGGGCGGTCTGTGCGTGGTCCAGAAAAGTGGGAAGGCCAACACAGCTTACACCAGCAACCAGCGCCTCTTCTGTCAGTCGCACAGCTTTCAATCCGGAGTCGCACACCATCAGGGTGGGTTCCTCAAAATCCAGCAGGGCTGTGCGCAAATCTTCAAGACCGGCTACGCCTGCCTCCTGGCGTGCGGCATCACGCTCTGGCTGTTCCAGCCCGTCCCAGTTTTTGCAAAACGCGGCAACACCCGCCCCCATGCCAAACAGCACAACCCGCTGCCCCAGCGCGCAGGCCGTAACAGCCAGCATAAAGGCCGCGTGCAGGCGCTCATACCGGGCTTCAACAATCATGATAGCCAGTTCACACCCGTCTGCATCCCCTTGCGGAATGGCTACGGAGAGGCCGGACGCCCCAACAGGCGGCTGAGCCGGGTGAGCGGGAAAAGAAGCGGGCGGCGTGCGGGAACCAGTAGAAATACTCATGCGCAAACATCCTGTTCAGGCCCGCAGACCGGGCATGTGGGGTCCCGGTGCAGGGCGATGGTTGTAAAGCGGGTGGACAAGGCATCCCACATCAGGAGCCGCCCGGCCAGAGAGGTTCCAAGCCCCAGAAGTTCTTTCAAAGCCTCGGTGGCCTGCAAGGTGCCCATCACGCCGGTCACTGCGCCAAAAACACCGGCGTCACTACAACTCAGGCCATCGGCCTCTCCGTCTGTCTGCGGATACAAACAATGATAGCAAGGCCCGCCCTGCCAGGGCCGGAAGGTGGAAAGCTGCCCGCCAAACCGCTGTGCTGCTGCCGAGACAAGCGGTTTACGTGCCCGCACACAGGCTGCGTTGACCAGATAGCGGGTGGCGAAATTGTCACAGCCGTCACACACAAGGTCATACTGGCTGACAAGTTCATCCACCGTATCCGGGCTTAGGCGGACAGGCCATGTGTCTATCTGAATATCCGGGTTCAGGGCTGCCAGCCTGCTTTTGGCAGACTCGACCTTACGGTGGCCAACTGCTGCCGTGTCATGCAGAATCTGACGTTGCAGGTTGGAGAGTTCCACCACGTCATCATCCACAAGCCCGATGCGGCCCACCCCGGCAGCGGCCAGATAGAGTGCTGCGGGAGACCCAAGGCCCCCTGCCCCCACAATCAGCACGGATGCAGCACGCAGGGCCGCCTGCCCTGTTCCCCCTACCTCCGGCAGCAGAATATGGCGGGAATAGCGCTGAATCTCGTTTTCAGTGAAGTCCAGCGTCATACGTTTGCGTCCCTTTATCTGTCTTGCGCGCCATGTCCGGCTGTGCCTGCGGAGCGTGGAAAGCCGGACCGTGCCCCCCTCATACTCCCCTCGTGCCGCAGACAAAATTATGAATTTTTTGTCATAGAACTGGAAGCGGGTTCGTGCGTCTGTTATGGGTGGAATGTCAATTAAGCATAAGAGGATTGCATTTTATGAGCCCCTTCACCTCAGTCGGACACTACGCTGCCCGGCCTGCCGGTCTGCCTTTGCGCCAGACAGCGCGTAAGGTGTGTATTGGGGCCTCAGTCGCAGCATTTGGCCTGTATCTGGCCTCACCTTTTGCGGCACTGTGGAGCATAAGCTCCAGCATTCAGTCCCATGACATGAAGACGCTTGGCAGCGCCATTAACTGGGGCCTGCTGGATGCTTCCATCAAGCAGCAGGCGCTCTCTGGCATGCATCTGCTACAACCTGCATCGGATGAACTGCCGGAATTCGGCTCTTCCTTCGCGTCCACAGCCGTCTCCAACGCGGTGGATGTGCATGTCTCTCAGGCGAATCTTGGCACATTGGTGGATGAAGCCATGCCTGCCGTAAACCAGACCACGCATGACACATCGGCTCTTTCCAGCCTCATCAGCCATGCCTCCTTCCGGTTTGCACGGCTGGACCAGTTTGAAATGCAGGTGCCACTCCCCGGCCACCAGAACGAGACACCGCTGAAAGTTGAAATGCGTATTCAGAACTGGCGTTGGAAAGTCACCAAGGTGGAATTCCCCACTCAGCGTACGCCAACACTTACGGCCTCTGCATCGCCTTCCAACGCCTGAGTGGCTCAAGGCCTCACCGCATAAAAAAGGCGGCGCCGGTAGCAAAACCGGGCCGCCTTTTTTGTTGGGTTGAAGGCCCGTAGGCCTTCGTTGCCCCTTATTTTTCTGCAGGAAGGTCTTCTTCAAGCAGCACCATGTTGATGGCGTAGGACACTTCGCCCTCATCATCATCACGATGAATGGTGCCAATAACCTCACCATTGACGGCGAGTTCAACAGACATGCCAGCGCGCGGTGGTGGGTTAACGGTAAGGCCGGGAGAGCCCAGCAGACGGCGCAAAGACACCTGCAAACGCGCAATTTCGGAAGGAGAAGGGGTGCTGCCGCTCATGGAGACTCAATCCTCGGAAGGTGTGGGTTAAAGCAGGCCTGCTCCAGAAATGCTGGCACCGGACAACCGGCAGGGCACCCCCAAAGCACGACCTAATGCGCCCGCTATAGGACAGCCCTCCCCTTGGCCGCAACCTTTCCGTGCTACTGCCTTCACTGCGCCATTTTTTTCCGGCCTGCTGGCGTTGAGACCGTGTTGCAAGACCAAGCTGCGGACTTCAGGTGGCCTGCATGGGGTAAACCGGCGCACAACAGCCACCCGCCAGACCACTTTTGTTGAAAAAGGAGCCTGACACTATGCGCCTTGCCAGAACTTCAGTCCTTTTCCTGCTGATTGGTGGGGCCATTGGTGCGCCCTTGCTGTCCCTAAGCACGCACACCGCCACTCCAATTGAGCGGGCGCCCACAGAATCGTCTTCACAGCACCTGTTGCAAATGATTGAGAGCAACGGCGCACGGCAGACGGCGGAAACACTCAGCCACGATCATAAATGGTCGGAAGTTCGGCAGGCCGTAACATCCGGGCAGCCTGACGCGGCCCGTGTGGTGCCGGAGCTTATGCCATTGGCTGACCCCGGCACAGCACGGTCCCTACAACAGGCCATGCGCTCAACCCTGCCCCACCACCCGGCAACGGTTCTGGCTGAAACAACGGAGGACAAGGGCATGGCACTGAGTACGGATACAATTTGCAAACCTGTCGGTATGAATGCCGTGTGGCGCGCACAGGTAAAGCGCGCTGTGGCAGACGTGCATGACCTGCGTCTGGCGGTGCGCGCCAAACATTGCCTGGATGCGCTAGGCACAATACCCCGCGCCACCTGAACACCGCGTAAGTGCCTGTATAAATTCAACCGCTACACGCAATTGCGATATGACAGACGCTCAAAACAGGCATACCTATTAAGCAGGTCAGAAAAAACAAAAAGCATAGCCGGAGTTTACTCCTAACTATGCCTCCCAAACAGGGGACTGCCTTCTATGTGTGTTTCTTTTGGTCAATGCCACACCGCTGTTCTCTCTTCTCTATTTCAGCACAGCGGGCATCCCCCGCATCTGTCCGGCTCCGTGCGCCTTATGGCGCGTCCTGCCGCAGGTCAGCGCCTTACACGCTAAAACCTTCGGCCCTTTTCTCCTCAAAAGTCAGTAAGCATTGCAGGCCCTTATAACGGCCAGCCTATGCTTGTTTCTGGACATGATGTTTTTGAGCTTTTTCACATGAAACATAATTGCCTCCCATACTCCCGCACCCTCACAGCATCCCTCCTTGCAGGGTCCGTCGGCCTTTTGGTCGCACTAGGCTGCTCCACCACCCTTGCGGCGGAAACAGCGCCTCTGGCCGCGTTTCCGCAGTACCCGCATACGCCAACCACCCATAAGGCATCTGCAAACAGCCAACCGGACCCGCACGGCGCAACCCCTGTTGCTCCCGTAACAGCCACAGCACCTAGAAAGACGGGGGGCTTCTGGGACAACATGCTCCTGCCCCCTCTGACCAGCCGACCGGAAGCATACGGTCAGCCGCAGTCTCTAGAACTCAGCCCCTTACCCTCAGCGCTGCTGCATCAGGGGCCGTGGGGCGTGTTTAACAGCAACACAGGGGCGGCTGCGGGCTTTGGCACCGTTGGGTATTATGCCGTCTCCCGTTGGGCAGAAGACTGGTCGAACCTGCGCGACAAACGGAACCGCATAGACTGGATGGACCCACTGAAATACATTCCGCTTAATCAGAGCGGGTCCATTTACCTGTCCCTGAGCGGCAACTTCCGCCAGCATAACTTTTATGACCAGAAGGCGGGCTTTGGCACGCTCCGCACGGCTCCGGCCTACCGCCAGAACATGCGCTGGAACGCCGGGGCGGACCTGCATCTGGGCGAGCATGTACGGCTTTATGGGGAACTGCTGAGCGCACAGGCAGGCGGTACAAACTATTATGGTTATGCTGGTGGCCGCTGGCGCAGCAAGCTGGATGCACAGCAGGCCTTTGTTGAAGTAAAAGGCCATGTGCTCAACGCCAATATGGGCGTGATGGTCGGGCGCATGACGTTTCTGGACGCGCCACCCTATATTACCGCAGGTTCAGTGTACCCTGCCGTGCCGTATTCCTGGAACGGTGTCCGTGGCTACGCTTTCTGGAAGCGCTTCCGTGTTGACCTGTTTGACCTGACACTCACCAACAATGCCCCCACAACGGCCTTCCATGATCAGGTTGGCTACCGCACACGCTGGTACGGTGCCTATACGTCCTACGCTGTGCCGGAATTCAAGCTCATGGGCCGCAGCAGCCAGATTTTTGTGGATACGTTCTATATGGGCTATCTGCTGGCCAGCAGCCCAATTGCCTCTGCCACAGGCACCATTGCTGGCTCCACCCGGCGCGATACGCCCGGAAGCCGCGTATGGGGTAACGCTGGCCCCATTGAATTTTCGCTTGGCGGCATGTGGCAGGGCGGGGAGTTCCGGCCTGCCAAGCAAGCCTCCCCCACACGCGCGGTTTCTGCCTACTCACTCAATGCTCAGGTCTCCTGGCGGTTTGCCAAATGGTGGGGGCGTCCGGCCATTGGCATACAGGCCGATGATATTTCCGGCGGGAATACCCATAAAGGGCCAAACAGCACATGGAACAGCTTCCTGAGCCCATTTGTGCCCAGCGCCTACTATCTGGATATGAGCACCTATATTGGCAACGCTAACCTGATTGACGTAGGCCCCATTGCCACAGTGGCCACAAGCCGCAACACGACCCTGCTGATGAAGGTGCCCGTGGTGTGGCGCAGCTCCACCAATGATGCCATTTACGCAAACTCAACTGCGGCGTACCGCTTCCGCCCCAGCGGCGGGTACACAGCCACCATGCCACAGGCCAGCTTTACGTGGCGTGCTACACGCCATGTCACGTTTAGCTTGGACGGAGAATATATCTTTGCCTCCAAAGCCATGGTCAAGGCTGGTGCATCATCCGGCGCTTACGTGCAGAGCAACCTTGAACTGACATTCTAAGACAGCCTGCACCATGCGAAGGGGCAGAGGCCAAAGCGCCTTTGCCCCTTTTTTCATTCCATAAACGGTTCTTTTCAGGGCGACAAACGGGCGCTCACGTTCTATCGAAGAAGAACGCCCCCTGCGTTTGCCAGGGCATTTTTCTGATGACACCAGCTTTCACGAGGCCCGCCTATGGCGCACCCCCTGACCCCAAGAGAACTGACCGTGCGCGGCCTTATTCTTGGGGCGCTCATTACCGTCGTGTTCACGGCATCCAACGTCTATCTCGGCCTGCGTATTGGCCTGACATTTGCGTCCTCCATCCCCGCTGCGGTTATTTCCATGGCGGTGCTGCGGGCCTTGGGCAATGGCTCCATTCTGGAAAACAATATGGTGCAAAGTCAGGCATCAGCCGCTGGCACCCTGTCCTGCGTGTTTGCAACCTTCCCCGGTCTGGTTATGGCCGGGCTATGGAGTAACTTCCCCTTCTGGCAGACGGCTGGCTTGTCCCTTGCCGGGGGTGTGGCGGGGGTGCTGTTCACCATTCCTCTGCGCCGCGCGTTGGTGACGGAAAGTGCTCTCCCTTACCCGGAAGGTGTTGCCGCGGCAGAAATTTTGCGGGCCGGGGCGGAAGAGGGAAACAGCAAAAGCCTGTCCGCCTTGATCAGTGGCGGGGTTGTGGCCACGCTGTTCACCTTTGCCAGCAATGGCCTGCGCCTGCTGTCAGACAGTGTATCCGTCACAGCCAGCGTTGGCAGTGCGGTGTTTCAGGCCTCCGGGGGGCTTTCTCTGGCTTTGATCGGGGCTGGGTATCTGGTCGGGTTAGCCGGAGGGCTGGCCATGCTGGTGGGGTGCATACTGGCCTGGGGCTTTGGGGTTCCGTGGCTTACTGTTCACACACCCAATACAGACCATCTGACCGCTGCCGCATTTGCCCAATCCGTCTGGTTGCATAAGGTCCGTTTTGTCGGTGCTGGCGCTATTGCCATGGCCTCCATCTGGACGTTGATTGAACTGATGGGCCCTGTTGCACGCGGGTTGCGCTCCATGATGCAAGCGCAACGCGCCACAACTGTTACGGAGCAGGATAAAGACCTTGGCCCCCGTACATTAGGGGCTTTGCTGGCTGTCACGGTTGTGTTGCTTGGTGGGCTGTTTGCAGCTTTTCTGGCTCCGGTTGCGCAGGGCATCTGGCCTATTGTCACGGCTGCCGTTATTTTCTGTGTGGTCTTTGGTTTTGTCATGGCCGCAGCGTGTGGCTACATGGCTGGCATTGTCGGCTCTTCCTCCTCGCCCATTTCCGGCATTGTCATTATTGCCGCCGTTCTGTCTGCCATGATGATTCTGGGCCTTGAGGCCTGTGGCCTGATGCCCGCTGAAATGATGGCCAATGGCCACGCTCTGGCAACCGGCTTTACCATCCTGCTGCTCTCCGCCATTACTGCCACAGCCGCAATTTCCAACGATAACCTGCAAGATCTTAAAACAGGCCAGCTTGTTGGGGCGTCCCCCTGGAAGCAACAGGTGGCTCTGATAGCCGGGTGCGTTGTAGGGGCTGCGGTCATTCCGCCTGTGCTCAATATTCTGTATCAGGCTTACGGGTTTGCAGGGGCCATGCCGCGCCCCGGAATGGACCCCGCACACGCACTGTCAGCCCCGCAACCAGCCCTGATTGCCATGATCGCCAAAGGTATTTTCACGCAATCTCTCGACTGGTCGATGTTGTCCATCGGCATGGGGCTTGGTGCCGTGCTTGTGGCGGTGGACCTGCTGCTACGCCGCCGGGCACTGGCTCTACCGCCTTTGGGTGTTGCTGTAGGTATTTATCTTCCCCCTTCCGTAAGCGTAACGCTGGCAGTCGGGGCCATTCTTGGGTGGCTGCTCAAACGCCATTTGAGTAACCGCCGTGCGTCCTCTTTTGCGCCAGAGAGCATCATGCCCGCCGCCGCACCAGAGCATGATGCCAGTATTGCCACCATGCTGGCATCCGGCTTCATTGTTGGCGAGAGCCTGACAGGGGTGGCGCTGGCTGTGCTCTCAGGCGCTCTGAGCAAGGAGGATGCACTCTCCTTAGGCGCATGGGTGCCTGCCCCTGTTTCCGCTGTAGCGGGCCTGATTGTTTTTTGCGCTATCTGTGCGTGGTTCTGCCGCACAATTATCAAAGCGGAACCGCAGCGTTCCTGAACAAAAAAGGGCAGGCTTTGTAACAGCCTGCCCTTCCCGTTTGCCTATGGCACCAAAGCCATTGCACAAAAATACTACGCTGCAGTGCGTGTACTTACGCCCAAGCGGTAGCCTTCTTTTTTAAGCACCTTGATAGCGGCTTCAGAATATTTACCAACCAACGGTGTGGCATTTCCCGGAGCGCACCAGAAACTGAGTGACACAGCCACGTTAGCAGGCTGCGGCAGGAACGTTACGGACGGAGCCGGTGTTTTAAGAACCAGCGCGTCATCCTGCACCAGACCCAGAATAAGGGCGCGGGCTTTATCAATATCGTCATTATAGTCAATCAACAGGGTGACAGACGCCGCAATGCTGTCTGCCTGAGACGAATTAACCAGCACATTGTTGGAGAGTGTACCGTTGGGCACATAAATGAACTTGTTGCTGGCATCACACAACACGGTACGAAACATCTCGATAGCCACGACTGTGCCGGAGCTCCCGCTGGCTGTAATAGAATCCCCCACCTTGAATGGCCGGAACAGCAGGATAAGTACACCGCCTGCAAAGTTGGCCAGACTACCCTGCAACGCCATACCTACGGCCAAGCCAGCAGCACCCAGAACCGCCACGAAGGACGTTGTGGCAATACCAACCATGGAGGCAACACTGATAAGCAGCAGCGCCTTCAGCAACAGCCCTGCAACGCTTAACAGAAAACCGCGCAGTGTTGGTTCAAGGTGGCTGGCTGCCATCATGCGGTCCAGCGCCCGGATAACCATATTAATGATGGTCCAGCCGATAAGCAGCACAATGATAGCAAGAATAACTTGCCCAACATAGGCAAGAACGGTGGGCAGCCAGCCGTTCAACTGGTTCCATAAGGAGTTAACGTGGGTTTCCATACCTAATTCCTGATGATTGAAAGGATCACTTCAAGACGACACTTGCCTGTATGCCAATCAAACACCGGATGATCAAATTATCAGGCTGAAAAATGCGCCCACACCAATGGTAATACCAGAAAGAGAATTACGATTTTGTTTTATAATATTGTGGAAATATAAAAATTTATGCCGGGGAGACAAAGCCCCCCAGCACACGCTCTCCGCTATAGTTTAGTAACTAGCAGAAAGATTGAACAGGAACGCACGGCCAACAGAAGGTGTGACCCGGTTACTGAACAGGTTGCCGTAGTTCAGGCGGTTTGCAAGGTTGTAACCATTCATGGCCACTTTCCAACGCGGCCCGAACTGATGAGACACAACAGCATCAAACTCTACGTTGGCAGGCACCTTGGCTGTATTGGCCGTGTCAAGAAACACGCCTTCACGCCATGTCAGGCCGCCACCTACCGTCAGATTGTACGGAGTTTTGGGCGCCACTTCATAAGTGCTCCAGACTGTTGCCTGATTGCGCGGCACAAACTGTATCTGCTTGCCAATATCCGCAAGCGTACCGCCTGTGGTCTTGCTGTCGTAGCGTGCGTAGGTGGCAATCATGGTCCAGTTTTTCAAAATCTGACCGGACACACTCAGTTCCAGACCCTGGTTGCGCTGCGTATCGCCAGAGGATGTCACGGTGCCGTTGCTTGGGTCTGTCAGAAGAGAGTTGCCTTTTTCCAGACGGAATACGGATGCCGTAAAGCCAATACGATCATGGAACGCTGAGTATTTTGCGCCAATTTCGTACAGTCTGCTGCGTTCAGGCTCAAATTTGGAATTTTTGGGTGATAGAGGCTCAGAACTGTTTGTGACGTATAGCCCCAGTGGCGTAGTGGATTCAGCCCAGTTGAAATACACCATAGCATGATCGTTTGGCGTGTACATCAGGCTGACATTGGGGTTGAAGGTGTCCTGCTTCTGGCCCAGCCGGGTATCGGCCGTACTAGCCACACCACCTGTTGCTGCATAGTTGCTGCTCCAGTGGTCCCAACGAAAACCAGCCTTGACCGAGAACCACGGGGCCAGCCATGCCTGCTCTGAGAAAAATGCCCCGACATCTGTCGCCGCACTGGTCTTCCATTCCTTGCGGCCTACACCATTGGGAATATTAACAATGTTTCCGGGATGCAAAGACCCTACACCAACATCAAGCCCCGGCACATACGGGTTAGGGTTTAACAGGCTGGTATACTGACGGCTGGCCGGGTTGTTGTAGGCGTAGTTCCGGCGGCGGTCGTAAATATGCTCAATATCCACCCCGCCTATCATCTGGTGCTTAATGGTTCCGGTCGTAAAATTCGCAACGGCAGACGCCACGTTTTGCACAGACCAGTCATCCTGCTGGTACGGGTTCGGGCCACCTACACCGCCAATACGCGATACTTTGGCGGTTTCCGGGTAGCTGGAAAAGAATGCATTGGTGCAAGCCGCGTTACAGCCTTCCTGAGAAGCAGAAAAATACCGGCTGTAAAGGCCACCGCGTGTATCATTATACAACGTGATATGCGGGTTTATTTCCCATTGCAGGCGGCCGGTCAGCATATCCACATTGGACTGTTCCTGGTCAAACGTGGTGCCATACCAGTTGGTGCGTTTAACGCCATATTCCGTAACAGGCTTGCCATATGCCGTGCCGGGTTTGGTTACGACAGGCACCCCGTAATCCGGAATACGATTATCGGTCTGATGGAAATATTCAATTGTATAATTGAGTTTTTTACCAAGACCAAAAATAATGGACGGCGCAATACCCCAGCGGTGTGAATAAAGCTGGTCCCGCCCTACCATGTTACTTTCATTGCCCATGCCTGTCAGGCGGACGGCAATGGTATCTGTAATTTTGCGGTTAATATCCAGCGTACCACGGTAATAAGAGCCACTGCCGCCTGAAAAACTGGCATTGATATGATTACCAGCGGTAGGCGTCTTGGTGGTAATGTTGATGGCACCGCCTGTTGTCCCATTCCCGAAAATCTGGGAAGACGGCCCTTTAATAACAGTCACATGGTCATAATCAAAGCTGTCGCGTGAATAAACCCCGAAGTCACGCAATCCATTTTCATAAATATCATTTTGTGCGGCAAAGCCCCGGATCAAAAACTGATCCCCAGACATACCGCCTTCACCCTCACCAACCGAGGCCGTGATACCCGGCACGTTCTTCAGGGCTTCATCAAGCGATTTAACGTTCTGCTGCTGCATGAGCAGTTGAGGCACCACGTCTATGGTCTGCGGCGTATGCAACACATCCTGCG
Source organism: Acetobacter cibinongensis (assembly GCF_000963925.1). Classification (GTDB taxonomy): domain Bacteria; phylum Pseudomonadota; class Alphaproteobacteria; order Acetobacterales; family Acetobacteraceae; genus Acetobacter; species Acetobacter cibinongensis. Next base: position 110,911 of record NZ_BAMV01000003.1, on the reverse strand, counting down.
GCATACGGCTCAGGCCAATGGGGGTGCGGAGCGTGTTCATGGGGGAGGCAACAACAGTCCACTCCTCCGTTTCTGCCCCATTCTTGTGCGCCACATGGTCGGGGCCACGCCCTTTGGCGTTGCTCAATGTCGCCGCTGTGTCGGCTGCTGGCGCTACCGGGGCCTGTGGTGTTGCAGGAGCGGTCTTTTTAGTCGGCGCGTGGTGCCGGTGTGACCGATGAGGGGACGGATGCTCATCTGCCAATGCTGGTGCTACTGAACACCCCAAAGCCAGACCCACTGCCAAAGGCGTGGGATGCAAGACCCCACGAACACGAGAAACACGCATAATGTTGCACCTGCAAAAATAAAATTATGCGCCTTTATCCATTATTGATAATAATTCTCAATATTAATTTTCTATTCCGTTGTTATGAACGAGAATCACTTTCATATTAAATATTAATTTAATTTAGCGCTCTTTCTTTTCATGAAACCAAGTTTTGCAAATCGTAGTTTATATGGCTTGAATAAATATGAGAGCTGCTAGTTATAACACACATAGCTTCACGCGGTGTGCGTCTGGTTTGCTGGCGGGCTGTATAGCAAAATGGGAGTTATGCCGTGTGCCATCAACCCAGCTATAGGGTTGGTCTTCACGCTCTGGTTCGTAAAACTCAGATCCATTGCAAGTATAACCAGATCCGCCTTGCGTTTCTGTGCCTCTACCGTCACCACATCCGCAGTATTCTGCTCTGAAAGTGGCAGAGGAAGATGAGTGATAGACGTGTGCGCAAGGCTGCTTGGCAGGTTTTCCCCAACAGCGATAAGGCTGCTGACACGGTGTGCCTTTTCTAAAAAGGGAGACGCTGCGTCCAGCACCCTGTGCGCTGCGGCACTCTCGGCCCATGCCACCAGAACAGACTGCCCGCATGGGCCATCCCACCCGGAGGGCACCAGCAGAACCGGGCAGGCTGCATAAAACACTAAGGCGTTCAGTGCTTGTACATCTGTCTCCTGCGCGGATACGGGGTTCATGGCGGCAATAATCAGGTCAGCGCGCCGTGCCCTGTCTGGCAGAATATCCTGAGCAGCCCCCTCTGTTTCTTCCCACGTGACGGCTGTTGCTTCCAGTTGCGCCTGATCTTCCTGATATTCGGTTTGTAGCCAAAGGCAGAACTGTGCGTGCAGGGCAGCAATACGGCTGCGCTGCTGCTCTTCATAAAGAAAGGTGGTTTCAGACGTTATAGGAAGCGTGCCAGCTTTTGGCTCCGGGCGTAGCGCCACCACGTCCACACCCTGCACGCCTAGCGTCGAGACCAGCCGTGCCGCCATGCCTAAGGCTGCCGCAGCCTGTTCAGGCGCCTGTAAAAAGACAAGGCAACGCTTCATGATGTCCCCCTTCCCTTTTCCAAATGCGCGGTATGAACACAGAGCCGTTCTGATAAATCCAGAACACCTGACACGGGCCGAAGTTGCCTTTAGCCGTTTTTTACACCTCTCGCTGGAAGGTGAAGAAAAACAAGGCCTGCTGCCCTTCGCTTTTGGAAAGCTTAACGGTAACACTGCACCCTACAAGGTTGTACCCGTGCAGCCTGCCCTATCAAAAAGGATCAGACTGACTGTGCTGCTGAACGTGATTGAACGAGGCCCGGACTCCCCTACCCAAAAGGCTCTCCCCCCTATCGTGCTGTTGCATGGACTGTTTGGGCGGGCGCGTAATCTGGGCTTTGTGCAACGCCGCCTTGCCACAACACACCGCACATTTGCCATGGACCTGCGTAACCACGGGGACAGTCCCCACGGCCCCATGAGCTACGACGCCATGGCAGAGGATGTGCGCGAGACACTGGCCCATTACACGTCTGAACCCGCCATTGTGCTGGGACATTCCATGGGCGGCAAAACCGCCATGATGTTGGCCCTGCACCATCCGCAACAGGTGCTGCGCCTGATTGTGGCCGATATTGCCCCCGCCCAGGGCGGCTTTACCCGTATGGACGTGCCGCCTGATCTGGAAAACCTGTCTTTCCCGCCGGAGCTTGACCGTAAGGGCGCAGACGCGCTCCTGCGCCCGGTCATTCCCAATGAGGCTGTGCGTCAGATGATGGTGCAGAACATGAACCTTGGGGAAAAACCCGGCTGGGCCATAGGCCTGCACCAGATCATGCAGGCTCTGCCTGCCATCATGGACTGGCCGGAACTCCCTGCCGGGACGGCCTATAACGGGCCTACGCTGTTTATTAAAGGGGAACTTTCCCCCTATATTCAGGCCCGCAATTATGCCGCCATGCGCGCCCTGTTTCCTCATTATGTGCTGGAGACCGTGGGCGGTGCAGGGCACTGGGTTCATGCAGATGCCCCGGCACGTTTTGCCCAGATTGTGGAAGAGTTTGTGGCCACACAACCAGCCTGATGGCTTAAAGCCCCAGTCCTTCCACAGGCTGGCCCGCCATACTCAGAGCCACGGCCTCCGCAATACGCAGGCCGTCTATGCCGGCGGATAAAATGCCCCCGGCATATCCTGCCCCTTCACCAGCAGGGTACAAACCGGGTGTGTTGAGGGACTGGCCATCCGCGCCACGTGGCAGACGGAGAGGTGAGGATGTACGCGTTTCAACGCCGGTCATCACGGCATCTTCCATCGCAAAACCTCTCAGCTTGCGGTCAAAACGCGGGAGCGCTTCCCGCAGGGCTTCAACTGCAAAATCTGGCAGGCAGGTGGAAAGGTCCGTAGGTGTCACGCCCGGTTTGTAGGACGGCACAACCGCCCCGAGCGTTGTTGACGGCCGCCCCGCCAGAAAATCCCCCACCCGCTGGGCCGGGGCGCGATAATCCCCACCGCCCGCAATAAAGGCCTGACGCTCCCAATGCCGCTGGAACGCAATGCCTGCCAGAGGGTCGTTCGGGTAGTCCTCACCGGGGCGCAGGTCCACCACCATGCCTGAATTGGCGTTACGCTCGGCACGGGAATACTGGCTCATGCCATTTGTCACCACCTGCCCGACTTCAGACGTGGCCGCAACAACGGTCCCGCCGGGGCACATGCAGAAGGAATACACGCCCCGCCCGTTACTGGCATGGTGCACCAGCCTGTATTCCGCAGCGCCCAGCAGGTCATTCCCCGCACTGGGGCCAAACTGCGCCGTGTCGATAACGGACTGAGGGTGCTCAATCCGCACCCCGATGGAAAAGGGTTTGGCCTGCATGTCCACGCCGCTTTCGTGCAGCATGGTAAAGGTGTCCCGCGCGCTGTGGCCTACAGCCAGCACAACATGGTCAGCTTCAATCACCTCCCCTGTTGCGGTCCGAACCCCTTTCAGGCGACGGGTGCCGTCTTCCAGCTCCAGCCCGTCAACACGGGTGCCAAAGCGGTATTCCCCTCCGGCGGCTTCAATTTCCGCACGGATATGCTCGACCATGGACACAAGCCGGAAAGTGCCTATATGCGGATGCGCCAGATAGAGAATTTCTTCCGGCGCACCTGCCGCCACAAACTCCCTAAGCACCTGACGCCCCAGAAACCGCGGGTCACGCACCTGGCTATACAGCTTGCCATCGGAGAATGTTCCGGCCCCGCCTTCCCCAAACTGGACATTGCTTTCCGGGGTCAGTTCGGACTTCCGCCACAGCGCAAACGTATCCACTGTCCGCTCACGCACCACCTTGCCACGCTCCAGCAGAAGCGGCCGTAGCCCCATACGAGCTAGCATGAGGGCCGCCATGAACCCGCATGGCCCCGCCCCTATTACCACAGGGCGTTTATAGCCCGGCCTGCCCGCCAGTGTGGCCCCATTTGTGATAGGGGGTTGCCACACCATGTCTGGCGTAGGGTTAACGTGCACATCCTCAGGGTGGTCCGCACGGTAGCGGGCCAGAACTTCGGCTTCGTCCTTCACCACGCAATCCAGCGTATAGACCAACTTAATGGCACTGCGCCGCCGGGCGTCATGCCCGCGCCGAAAAACGCTAAACTGCTCAAGCGCTCCGGGGGCCAGAGACAGGCGTTCATAAACAGCCGCCTCTAGGTCCTTGGGGGCGTGATCAAGCGGGAGCCGCAGTTCGGTCAGTCTGAGCATGGCGCGACCTTTATCAGATGTGATAGACAGGACAAAATAACGGGAAAGACCGGGCTTCCCTATGCCGGACAGCACTTCAGCGCAACGGCACAGCGGCACATCAGCCCTCCAGCAGGCAGGATTTTATGGCCGACACACCCCCACAGCACGCCCATTCCCACGGCTCGGCCCCTGTAAACTGTGGCGGCCACACGCACGATGCGCCGCACGACCATGCTCAGGCTGCTCCGTGCTCCCACACTGATGACCACGGTCATGATCACGACCATAATCATGATCACGCACATGACGGGCACAATCATGCGCACGGATTCGGGCATCACCATGTTCACGCGCCAGCCTCCTTCGGCAAAGCCTTTGCCATCGGCATTACGCTGAATGTTGTGTATCTGGCTGCCGAGGCCGTGTGGGGGGTGCTCTCAAACTCTCTCGCATTGCTGGCGGATGCCGGGCACAATCTGTCTGACGTGCTCGCACTTGCTGCCGCCTGGCTGGCGGAAGTGCTCTCCAAACGCTCACCGTCCACGCGGTTTACTTATGGGCTACGGCGCTCCTCCATTCTGGCAGCTTTGTCCAATGCCGTCATTCTTCTGGTTGTGACCGGCGGGGTGGCGTGGGAGTCCATCGGGCGGCTGTTTGACCCTACGCCGGTGGCAGGCAAAACCGTCATGATTGTTGCCGCCATTGGTATTCTGGTTAACGGCGGCACGGCGCTGCTTTTTGCCTCTGGCCAGAAAAACGACCTCAATATCCGTGGGGCGTTTTTGCATATGGTCTCAGATGCTGTGACATCCTTAGCCGTGGTGATTGCCGGAGGGCTTGTGCTGCTGACCGGCCTGACATGGATAGACCCTGCCATTAGTCTTGCCATTTCCGTTCTTGTGGTTCTGACCACATGGGGCCTGCTGCGGGATTCACTGGACCTCTCGCTTGATGCCGTGCCGCGCTCTGTCAATTACGCCAAAGTGGAGGCGTATCTGCGTGCACTCCCCGGCGTTGCGGACCTTCATGACCTCCATATCTGGGCGCTGAGCACGACCGAGACGGCATTGACCGTCCATCTGGTCAACACGGCTCCTGACGGCAAAGGCACAGACGCAGCGTCCGTTCTGCACCGTGCGACAGATGGCCTGCGGACTGAATTTGGTATTCAGCACCCCACAATTCAGATTGAAGACGCGCTTTATGTGTCAAACTGCCCCCTGACAGACCCGCACTCGGTCTGATACACCCAGCACCTGCGTCCGTATCCGGCAGCCCGGCCACAGGCTGCCCTGTTCTCCCCCTGACACAAGGGTTTGTCCGTTTTGTCGCTGCCGCTCCCCAAAACCAACAAAGGCATTGCTGTTTGCAGCCTGCTGGTCAGCCTTGTGGCCCTTGGGCTGAAATATGCCGCGTGGGTCAGCAGCGGGAGCATTGCGCTCTATTCCGATGCCATTGAGACCATCATTAACGTTGTGTCCGCTCTTGGTGGCTTATGGGCTTTAAGCGTTGCAGAGCGCCCCGCAGACCACAACCACACCTACGGCCACTACAAAGCCGAATATCTCTCTGCCGTGGCAGAAGGCGCACTGGTGCTGGTGACTGCCTTTGTCATTGCGCGGGAAGCCGTGGAGGGCTGGCTGCACCCTCAACCAACACTGGCGCCATATATTGGCATTGCCCTTAATGGCGCGGCTACGGCTCTTAACCTGTTATGGGGCCTGACCATGTTACAGGCAGGCCGCGCCCGCCGTTCGCCTGCCTTGGTGGCAGGTGGGCAGCACGTGCTCTCGGACGTATGGACCGGGGCTGGGCTGGTGGTCGGTATGGTGCTGATTCCGCTAACCGGCTGGGCCAGACTGGATGCCGTGCTGGCGGGGCTGATTGCCCTGAACGTGCTACGGGTTGGCTGGGGTGTTATGCGGGACTCCATTGCAGGCTTGATGGACCAGGCACCCGACCCGGAAACCATAGACCAGATCAGGGATATTATTGCCGACAACGGGCGTGGCGCCATTGAGGCCCACGACATCCGGACCCGCATTGTGGGCGCCATGACATTTCTGGACTTTCACCTGATTGTACCCGGCGCCATGACGGTGACAGAAGCGCACGATATCTGTGACCGGATAGAACACGGCCTGCGCCGCCAGATGGGCAATACGCTGGTTCATATTCATGTTGAACCGGATAACATGGCCAAACATGAGGGCATTGTGTTCTGGCCAAGACCTGAAACACCGTCCACCTAAGGCTTTTTTACGATATATGCGGGAACTTACGCGGCAACCTTGCGTCTGATTAAAGGCGCACTAAAAGCCCGTGCACGCCCCTGCTGTTACCTAAACGGCATGTAAAAAAGTGTTATAAAGTTTGTTTTTGAAATGCCTTTTTCTTTGAACACTCTTCTTTCCTTCAAAGAAGATCATGCTAAAAGGCGCGGTGTTTTCTTGAAAAGCAGGATTTTGATATGCCGGCCAGCGTAACCGCAGCGTCCGCTCAGCTTCGTCACATTCGTGAACAGGCCAAAGCAGGTACCGTCAACTGGCGGCGTAAACTCATCTACTGGTCCGGGGCCATTGCTGTTGGTATTGTTGCAGTCAGTTTTGCAGCACTGGCAGACAAGGCCGCTGCCCTGCGCAACCATATTGTTGCCTTCAGCCCTTGGCTGATGCTGGTTGTCACCCCCGGTGGGCTGGCCCTTTCCACATGGATTACGCGTAAATGGTTCAAGGGCGCACAAGGAAGCGGTATTCCGCAGGCCATTGCCTGCATGCACCTGCACGACTTCCGGGTTGTAGACAAAGTCCTTTCCCTCAAGATTGCCATTGCCAAGATATTCCTCACTTCCCTTGGCCTGCTCTGCGGGGCGTCCATAGGGCGTGAAGGGCCTACCGTTCAGGTTGGGGCGTCCATCATGCATACGGTCGGGCGCTTCATGGGCGTGAACGACCCTGTGCGCCAGCACGCGCTTATCAAAGCGGGTGGCGCTGCCGGGGTGGCCGCAGCCTTTAATACCCCTCTGGCAGGGATTGTGTTTGGCATTGAAGAACTGGCGCATTCTTATGAACAGCGGACCAGTGGCACCATGCTGACCTGCGTTGTGCTGGCCGGTGTAACCGCCATAGCTCTAGTGGGAAACTACACCTATTTTGGCCACACGGATTCCGTGGTGCCGGTTGGGGTCAGTTGGCTGGCGGTGCTGGCCTGTGGCATTGTGGGCGGTATAAGCGGTGGCCTGTTCTCCGCCCTGCTCATCCGCATTTCACGCGGGCTCCCGGGACGTATAGGGTCTTTTGTTGCAAAATACCCCATCAGCTTTGCCGCGCTATGTGGTCTGGTTCTTGCGGTCATTGGTCTTGTTTCCGGCGGCATGACCTACGGCACTGGCTATTTGCAGGCACGCGGTATCATTATGGGGTCAGACCACTACCCCGCTTCTTATTTCGTACTCAAATGCCTTGCTACCATTGTGTCCTACTGCTCCGGTATTCCCGGCGGGCTGTTTGCTCCTTCTCTTTCCGTTGGAGCAGGTATGGGCGGGTGGGTTGCGCAGTTTCTGCCCCATACAACCCCCGGTGCCGTAGTGCTGCTGGGCACAGTGGCCTATTTTGCCGCAGTGACCCAGTCCCCCCTGACGGCAACCGTTATTGTTATGGAAATGTGTGACAACCAGCAGGTTACACTGGCGCTTCTGGCCAGTGCGTTCCTTGCCTTTGGTGTGTCCCGCGCCATATGCAGCCACGCTCTTTACGGCGCTTTGGCTGTGAAATTCCTGCGGTCCGCCGCGCCCAAGTCCCGGCCCTCCAGCCGCCCGATAACAGCAACAGATACTGCCCGCTAACGGAGGAGGGCTGAGGCCTTTCAGCTCCCAACACTTACCCGGTTTGCAACTACCTCACGCTGTATCAGGTAAGGGCCGCCAGCCTTAATATCCAGTGCCAGCAGCCTTTCCGCCTGCCCCTGTGCGGGGGGGAGAGAAATTTCGGCCCACCCTGTTGTCCAACGTGCATGGCCGCCCTCCTCACACCCGTGCCAACCAATCTGGTCTTTGGCGGTCAGTACGTCTGTAAGAGGGGTAATGTGCCCAGCCTTGTCGCAAAGCTGAAGCCCACCCACCAGTACCCCCAGTTGCCGCCGGTCATCCACAAACGCTCCCAAAACATCGGCCGGGCGACTGTAACGTGACACCAGCCAGACCTGCTGCACCTCTGCTGGCAGCGCAAACACAACTCTGCTCCCCTGTTTGCGCAGGCACCGAATGATCTTTCCTGTGTGTGTCACAAGATGAATATCAGCATCATGCGTCAGATCCTGCGGTGCCTTCTCCTCCCCCAGGCCCAGCGCAGCAGCCCTTTTCTGTAATGCACGGAAAACAGGCTCTACAAAAAGCTGATCTGTGGCCAATGGCGCGGCGGCATCCTGCTCCCATGTTTTATGGCTGGTTGATGGAAGCCGTGCACAGGTCCCATGCTGCGTAAATGTCCGCCGGTTACCTGTATCCATATAGCTTTCGGTCTGAAGGCCGTTGGCGATAATGACGGCGTGCTGCTCCGTCTCAACATGGTAATAGGTGTAGTGCTGAAGGCTCTTATCGTAAAAAATGGAGGAGCCATTGACCAGCATACGAACAGGCACAAACTTGCCCTTGAACAGCAGGCAGTGCTCGGCTGTTACCAGCAGGTCTTCATACGGCAAGCCGTGCCCAATAGCATTTTTACGAATTCTGACTGCATAGCCTGCCCGGTCATCAAACAGCTCCGGCCTGACTGTTGCCTGACGGGAGCCAACCCAGGTCACAACCTGCTGTGCTTCCACGCCGTTTTCAAAGGTGACGAGCGTGTCTCCAATCGCCAGATCTTCCACCGGACGGTCTCCCTCCGGTGTGCGGAGAAGACTACCCTGCACAAAGCAGACGGCTGGCGTAGCCTCAAGGCTAAGAGACGTACCATCGCTGGAAACGGTAAGCGGCCCTACCCCGGTGGCTGAGTACGTGCCTGTTGTAAAGGACTGACCACCGACGTTTATGGTGGCGATTACATTTTTGCTGGCGTTATAAACCGTAATACTCTGACCTGTACCAAGTGTTGTTGTGGCAATCTGGTAATAATTAGGCTGATCTGACAGATTTTCGAATTTGATATAATCTTTCGCGCTATCAAACCCGCTGATTGTTGTACCAGACAGATTCAGGAGCGTGCCCCCGGCATTGGCAATAAAGGTGCCGCCTCCTTTGCCAAACGTAATGGTCGTACCATTCAGCAAAGCAATGAGGCCGGAGCCATTACTAAATGTGCCACCATTTGTCAGGTTTACGGTCAGGCCGGACAGAGCACCGGCAATAATGTTATTCCCAACAGTGGCTGAACCACCATTAACATTAACAGTTGCCCCTGACAGGACGGAGGCCGCTGTATTAATGCTGGCCGTGCCGCCTACATAAATTGTCGCCCCGCTCAAAAGCGCCACCAGGGTTGTTACATTGCCACTAATGGTGGGCGGAATAACATAATTACCTCCGCCCAAGCCCAGCAGAGAAATGATGGAGAGCGTGCCTCCATCAGTCGTTAAGATTTTCGAACCGAGAATATAACCCAGATCGGTGGTGGAACCGTCTGGATCAGTGATCGTGACCGTACTACCCAAGAAAGAAGGTGTGATCGTGTACGTGACGCCGGAAGGGGAGACATACGCTGTCATCTCGTCGAATCCTTTTTAACAATTCGGTTCGAATAAAAGACAGAGAGTTATTAACAAATATTTTAATTTTCGACTGAAGACCCGATCTTTCTCGGCCTCATAACAACTTTGTTATAACACAGTATCAAATCATTTCCATCTCATTGACCTGATGTAATATTTGGCTTTCTCTCATGCTCTCTGGCATCAAACTGGCCCACGCCTTATATGTGAGTGCACCTTTCCACGTTCATACCGGAGCCATACCCTCATGTCCGATCCCACATCCCCCGCGCAGTCGGACGGTCTTGTTCCCGTTACCGTGCTCACCGGCTTTCTGGGCGCAGGCAAAACCACCCTGCTCAACCATATTCTGACCGCCGAGCATGGCCGCAAATATGCGGTTGTTATTAACGAGTATGGTGAGCTGGGCGTTGATAACGACCTAGTGGTTGATGCCGATGAAGAAGTGTTCGAAATGAACAATGGCTGCATCTGCTGCACCGTGCGGGGTGACCTCATCCGCATTCTGGGTGGGTTGATGAAGCGCCGTGGCAAGTTTGACGGCATTATTATTGAAACCACCGGGCTGGCAGACCCCGCCCCCGTAGCGCAGACCTTCTTTGCGGATGAAGAAGTACGCGCCAAAACCCGGCTGGACGCTGTTGTAACGGTGGTGGATGCCCTGAACATCCAACAGACCCTGAAAGAAAGCCCGGAAGCTCACCAGCAGATTGCATTTGCGGATGTCATGATCCTGAACAAGACGGATCTGGTAGATGATGCCAAACTGGCAGAAGTGGAAGCCGCCCTGCGCGCCATCAACGCCTTTGCGCCCATCCACCGTGCCCGCAAAGGCAATGTGAAGCTGACTGATGTGATGGATCAGGGCGGGTTTGATCTCCAGCGCGTGCTGGAAAACATGCCCAACTTCCTTGAAAACCCGGACCACCAGCACGAAGAAGACATCAACAGTGTTTCCCTTGTTGTGAAAACCCCGCTGGATGCCGGGCGCTTCCAAATGTGGATTAGCGCACTGTTGCAGGAAAAAGGGGCGGACATGCTGCGCACCAAAGGGATCCTGAATTTTGAAGGTGAGCCGGAACGCTTTGCATTTCAGGCCGTGCATATGATGGCGGATGGCAACGCAATTGGGCCTTGGAAAGACGGTGAGGCCCGTGAGTCCCGCCTTGTGTTTATTGGCCGTAACCTGAACCGCCCTCAACTCCGCCGTGGGTTTGAAAGCTGTGCCGTAGCATGACCGAAAACCAGACCATGCGTGGCCTTATTGAAAAACGCGGTGCTTTTCGTGTGGTGGAAGGGCACATCACCGGTTGTGCTGCATCCCGCGATAACCAGCGCTTTGCCTTCACTACTGCGGAAGGCGATGTCATTATCGCCCACCGGGGAGACCTGACCGATACCGCAAGCTGGCGCACTTACGCCGTGCACGACGGCGCAACCCTGTGCATTACGCCAGATACAGACCCACAGGGCTTTTTAACCGGTGGCGATGATGGTCGCCTGTGCCGCGTGGATATGCACGGAGAAATTGAGGAACTGGGCAAAAGCCGCCGCTGGGTTGAGCATGTTACAACCTATGTGGATGCCAAAACCGCTCTCATTGCCTCTGCCGCAGGCAAGCAGGTGGAACTGCGCGATGCCACAGGCCGGACACTCCTGAAAACCTTTGAGCACCCAACCTCCGTCTCCGGCATTGCGTTTGACAACAAAGGCAAGCGGTTGGGGGCCTCTCATTATAATGGGGCCTCGCTGTGGTACACGCAGTCCAAAAGTGACAACCCGCGCCTGTTGGAATGGAAAGGCAGCCATATTGGCATTGCCATGCACCCGCAGGGTGAAGCCCTGATAACCGCCATGCAGGATAATGACCTGCACGGCTGGCGACTTTCAGACGGGCATAATATCCGCATGAGTGGCTACCCTACCAAAGTGCGCTCCATGTCGTTCTCATCCAATGGCAAGTGGCTGGCCACCAGCGGGGCGGATGTTGTGGTCATGTGGCCGTTCTTTGGTGGCGGCCCCATGGGCAAACCACCGCAGGAACTGGCCGGGGCTGGCGGGGCGCTGTGCACACAGGTTGCCTTCCACCCCACGCAGGAAGTTGTAGCTGCCGGATTTGCCGATGGCACAGTGCTGATGATTGAACCTGCGACGCAACGAGTGCTACCAGTAGTGCTGGACGGTAGCGGCTCCATAAGTGCTCTGGCCTATAGCGCAGATGGCTGCACGCTTGGGTTTGGTACGGAAGAAGGGCTGATCGGTCTGGTAGACCTCGCCTCAGCCTGACACAGGTCTGCCAGACCTGTAGCGTCTGGCAGACAACTTTTGCGTGACCTCAACAAGCAGTGCATTGCGTATATCCGCTTTCCGCCGGATGAGGGGGAAAGCACGGAAGGACAGTATCGGTATGAGTAATCCGTTTCGGTTGGTTATTGTGGGGGGCGGCATTGCCGGTCTTGCTCTGGCAACACGGCTTGGCAAAAGCCTTGGCCGGTCAGGCAAGCTGGACATTACGCTGGTAGACAAGGGTTTTTCCCATGTCTGGAAACCCATGCTCCATTGCTTTGCCGCTGGCACAGCCCGAAACGAGAACGACCGTATTACCTTCATCTCCCACGCGGCAGGGCACAATTTCCGCTTCTGCTATGGTGAGATTTCCGGGCTGGACCGCGCCAACCGCCGCATCACGCTTGCTCCACTTGTGGAGAAAGATGATGACAATGTGGTGCTGGAAGAACGCTACCTGGACTATGATGGCATTGTGTTTGCCATAGGCTCCCGCGCCAATGACTTTGGTACGCCGGGTGTGCTGGAGCACTGCATCTTTCTGGATAACGTTGTGGAGGCCAATAACTTCAACGAGCGCTTCCGCCATGCCCTGCTTCAGGCTTATGGCCGTGGGACACCGGTCGATATTGCCATTGTGGGTGGCGGGGCGACCGGTGTGCAGCTTGCGGCTGAACTGCACAAGGCGCTGGAAATTGGCTCCCTTTACAACTTTACCCCCAAAACGCCGGATATGCGCGTAACCCTGCTGGAAGCCGGCCCACGTATCTTACCCTCCTTCCCCGAAGATGTATCCGCCGCCGCTCACAAACAGCTTGAGGCGCTGAATATTTCCGTACGCACCGGCGCTATGGTCAGCGGTGTGGATGAAAGCGGGTTTCTGCTCAAGGACGGATCCCGTGTGGATGCGCAGTTCCGGGTCTGGGCGGCAGGGGTCAAGGCTCCGGATGTTACCCGCGCACTGGACGGGCTGGAATGCACACGCGGCGGCCAGTTTGTGGTCAAACCCAGTTTGCAGACCACGGTGGATGACCGTATTTTCGCTATGGGTGACTGCTCGTCCATTCAGAATGATCCTCTGCCCCCCACGGCACAGGTTGCCCGGCAGGAAGCCCACCATCTGGCCAAACATCTGCCAGCCTGGATTTTGAACCAGAAGCCTGTCCCGGCTTTCACGTTCAACAACAAGGGGGCCATTGTGGCTCTGGGTAGCTATAATGGCTGGGGTACGTTCCCTGACGGCAAGACCTTTGGTGGCGGTGCATTGCATGGCCTGAGCGCCCGTCTGGGCCACACGGCGCTGTATCGCCAGCACCAGATTGAACTTTACGGCCTGCGCCGTGGCCTGATTGCGTGCCTGAGTGACTGGCTGGATGGTTTTGTGCGTCCTTCCGTGCGGATGGACTAACACCAGCAAAAAGGCTGCACACACTTGACTAGTGTGGCAGCCTTTTTATCTGTTCCGAAACAGAGAGAAAGGGCCGAAGGTTTTTACACATCCGGCCTTTTACGCAGGGGCGTTTAAGCCTCGGCTTTTTCCAGAAAGCTTTCGATCAGTTTATTGACCTCGGTTGCTTTTTCCATTTGCGGCAGGTGCCCTACATCCGGGTAGAGGTGTGTTGCCACATGGTCTGGCAAGCTGGATGCTGCCTCTACTGACAGAATGGCATCTTCCTGCCCCCAGAAAACCTGTACTGGCACCTTGGCATTTTCCAGAACCGGCAATAAGGCATCTTTTTGCTTATCCTGCTCAAAACAGGCTGCTGTAATGGTGCGCAAGGCATCCCGTGCGCCATCCAACCGGCGGGCACGCATAACGGCATCTACCATCTTGCGGCCAATCAGGGCCTTGTTATGCACCAGTTTTTCAAGCTCGGTCTGCATGGCGCGGTTACGGTCCGCTTCTGCAAAACCTGACAGGAAGTCTGCATTAACAGTCTTCCCCACACCTGCCGGAGCAATCAGGGTCAGGGAGGCCACTTTCTCTGGCTGGTCACGCAGCAGGGACAGGGCAACGCCGCCACCCAACGAATGGCCGACAATATGCGCCTTGGGAATATCAAGCGTTTTCAAAAGCTCTGCAACGCTTGCTGCCAGTGCGGTGAGAGAGCCATCCTGCACGCTTTTGCTGGACGCCCCATGGCCCGGCAGGTCAAAGCTGATCACCCGGCGGTGTGCCGCCAAAGGCTCCTGCGTAAGCTGCCAGTTGCTCAGGTCACCGCCAAAACCATGTATCAGCAGCACAGGCAAGCCCGTGCCGGACCCGCTTTCCTGCACATTCAGGCTATAATCCCCAACCTGCACGGTCTGCGGTCCGCTGGCACGGGCAGAAGCCTCATCAGCACCCTCCTGCGGTGCCTGTTCAGCCTGAAACTGCGTAATGAAGGCCTCAATATCCGCATCGGACACGTCTGCATCCGCCAGCACGCCAATCAGGGCACCTACGGGTAGGGTTTCACCCGCCTGCCCAATCTGCTTACGCAGCGTACCGGCAGCAGGGCTTTCATACCCGCTGGTGATTTTGCTGGTTTCAATATCCGCCAGTTCATCACCCTGCTTTACGGCTTGGCCAACCTGCACCGTCCAGGACGCCAGCTTACCCTCTGTCATGGCAAGGCCGAATTTGGGCATGGTCAGGGCTATGGGAGTTTTGCTCATGGTTCAGGCAACCTCACGCGTGGTCTGCGACATAACGGATTTTACAGCAGCTTCAATTTTCTCTGCGCTGGGCATGTAGAGTTTTTCCAGCGGTGTGGAAAAAGGTACCGGCGTATGCGGCGGCACAACACGCTTGATGGGAGCTTTCAATGTATGGAAAGCCTGTTCCGCCACCAGAGCGGAAATATCACACGCCATGTTGCAGCGTGGGCTGGACTCATCCACCACAATAAGACGGCCAGTTTCCGCCACACAGTCCAGAATGGTCTGTTCATCCAGCGGGGAGGTCGTGCGGGGGTCAATAACCGTGCAGGTAATGCCCTGTTTTTCAAGGCGGTCTGCGGCCTCGTTGGCCATACCTACCATGCGGCCAATAGCCACAATGGTTACGTCATCGCCCTCACGGGTAATGTTCGCCTCACCAAACGGGATGGTGTAGGATTCATCAGGAACATCTTCCTCTTCATCATACATCACTTTGTTTTCAAGGAAGATCACCGGGTCATCATCCCGGATGGCTTCTATGAGCAGGCCTTTGGCCTCATAGGGGGAAGAGGGAATAACCACTTTCAAACCGGGTATGTGGGTGAAGAGTGGGTAGAGAGACTGGCTGTGCTGGGCTGCGGCATTAAACCCTGCGCCGTACATGGCCCGAATAACCATGGGTGTGCGCGCCTTGCCACCAAACATATACCGGAACTTGGCCGCCTGATTAAGCACCTGATCCAGACAGGAGCCGATAAAATCTACAAACATCAGTTCCGCTACCGGGCGCAGGCCTGTTGCCGCCGCACCGGCGGCTGCCCCAATATAAGCTGCCTCAGAAATAGGGGTATCCAGAACGCGCTCAGGCCCAAACTCCGTATAAAGCCCTTTGGTGACGCCCAGCACACCGCCCCAGGCATCTTCCACGCCTGAGGTACCGCCCTGCCCGCCTGCAATATCTTCGCCCATAAGGACAACTGTTGGGTCACGCCGCATTTCCTGACGGAGTGCTTCATTAATTGCCTGACGAAAACTCTTTTTACTCATTGTCTTTTTTCGTCCCTTTTTAAAACGCCTAGCGCTGATGACATCCTGTTACGCGGTGCATCAGGCGGCGCTGTGCCGTGGTCATGGCGTATGGTCAGTAGGTAACGTAAACATCCGCCATCAGGGCGCTGTCTTCCGGCCACGGGGCGGCCTTGGCAGCCTGCACGGCGCTTTCAACTTCATCTTCTACTGCGGTATCAATATCATCCAGCGCAGAGGCATCCAGCAGCCCGGCACCAGTCACTTTTTCGCGAAAAATCTTGAGGCAATCACGGTTTTCTTTTTCCCGCGCCACTTCCCCTGCGGCGCGGTAGGTCATGGCATCGCCTTCAAAATGGCCATACCACCGGGCTAAATGAACATGCAGCATAACCGGGCCACGGCCTGAGCGGGCGTGCTCTATGGCTTCACGCGCTGTTTCATACACCTCAAAAAAATCCGTGCCGTCACATTCCAGATACGTCATGCCAAACCCGGCTGCACGGTCCTTCTGCGTACCAGCACAGGCGTAAGAGGAGCCTGTAGCCTCACCATATCCGTTATCTTCCACCACGAACACGGCAGGCAGTTTCCACACACTGGCAAGGTTCAGGCTTTCCAGCGTAAAGCCTTCATTGGACGCACCATCCCCGTAAAAAGCGATGGCAACGCCGTTATCTTTCAATGTTTTGTGGGAGAGAGCCGCCCCGCAGATCAGCGGCGGGCCGCCGCCCACAATACCATTGGCCCCCAGCATACCCTTGGAGAGGTCTGCAATATGCATGGAGCCACCCTTGCCGCGGCATACACCGGTCTGGCGGCCATAAATTTCCGCCATCATGCCATGCACTTCCACACCTTTGGCAATGCAATGGCCGTGCCCGCGATGTGTGCTGGCAATTGTATCCGTATCAGTCAAATGCGCGCACACGCCCACGGCTGAGGCTTCCTCACCGCAATACAAATGGACGAAGCCCGGAATTTCGCCAGTTGCGAATTCAACATGCAGGCGCTCTTCAAACACGCGGATCGTGCGCATGGCGCGGTATGACTGAAGCAAGATGTCTCTGGCTATCTGCACGGAAAATTCCTTTATTTCTTTTCATGTTCTGAGGAACGTGCCGAGTGTTACAACATGCATGACATCTGTCAGTTCAATTTATGTGATACACGTATATGTGAATTTCTTAAATTATGTCAGAACCGTGAAACAGCGTCCTAAAACTCGCACAAAACAGCGAAATTTTCCGCTATAGGCTGAGAAACATACCGCCTGCCATTTCCCAAAAAAGGCCTTCATTGTCAGAGCTGTGACGTGTCGGGCTATGGCCGTCCCTTCACCGGCCCGGTATCAGGGGGTGGTTTGAGACAAGCAGTTGTGATGCACAGATGGCACCACACACAGTTGGAGGATAAAGCACATGACACATCGCGTTGCCCTGATTACAGGCGGAAGCCGCGGCATTGGTGCTGCTGTTGCAGAAGCACTGGCTGCTGATGGGTTTGATATTGCCATCTCCTACGCCCGCAGCGCCACCCGCGCTGAAGAACTGGCCGAAAAAATCCGCAAAACTGGCCGTAAAGTGCTGACCATTCAGGCAGACGGCGCAACGGTTGATGGCAACCGCAAGGTTGTGGCGGAAACCGTGCAGCATTTCGGACGGCTGGACACGCTGGTCTGTAACGCCGGGGCCTACCCCTACACCACCATTGCCGATGCCAGCATTGAGCAGATTGAGCAGACCCTCAACCTGAACCTACGCGGCGTGATGGTAGAAACCCATGAAGCCGCGCAGCATATGACCAAAGGCGGCCGCATTATTCTTATGGGGTCTGCTTTTGCGGGCCGTGCCCCGTTTGCCGGGCTTTCCCTCTACTCCGCCACAAAGGCTGGCCTGCGTGGCTTTGCACAGGGTGCGGCACGCGACCTTGGGCCACAGGGCATTACCATCAATGTGGTAGAACCCGGCCCCATCAATACGGAAATGAATCCGTCCGACACGGAAGGCGCTCGCGTACTGGCCGGATTTGTCGCAACCGGAGCTTATGGCACCGTGAACGACATTGCCCGCACGGTCTCTTTCCTTGCAAGCCCGGATGCAGGCTACATTACGGGTGCCGCCGTGCCTGTTGATGGCGGTATGCTGGCCTGACCACACTGACCTTACCCGGCAGAGCAAGCCGGATAAGGTAAGGTCTGGAGCGCCCAAAACGCCCGTGCTGAGGCAGCCTCAGCCGGGCGTTTTTCCTTACTCCTTAGGGGCGTTTTCTGCTTCCAGTTTTTTCTCTGCTTTGTATCGCTCGTAATATTCATCAGCCATTTTACGCAGTTCTGCACCAATACTGGCATATTGATACTCGTTCAGGTTAGCCAGAGAGGCACGCGCAGACGGTTTGCGTACCGCAAAACCCATGCCCGGCAACAACACGACCCCGGTTTCCTCCGCAATACGGAACAGGATGGTCTCGTGGTCCACATGAGTCATGACCCAGCGGGCAAAGCGCCTGCCGTAAAGCTCCGTGGCCAATTTGGTCATGTCTATCAATGTATAATAATGGGTGCTCCCCTCATCATCCGGGGCATTAATGCCAAGGTTGCGGTAAAGCGCACTTTCGCGGCGGTGCAGCAGGTTTTTCAGCGCCGTTTTATAAGCATTCCGACCATCCATCAGGGCAAAAAGTGAAAACAGTACCATCTGCACTTGTTGGGGCGTGGAAAGCCCGGCCGTGTGGTTAAGGGCAACGGTACGGCTATCCGCCACAAGCCGGTCAATAAACTTCAGGCCCCGCACATCGGGTGTGAGAGAGGCATAACGGGCATCCAGCGCCAGTTTGTCTTCTTCCGGCAGGTTGGCCAAAGCGTAGTCCAGCACGTTCTGCGCGTGGGTGGCAATAACCCCCAGACGCCACCCCGTTGCCCCAAAATATTTGGAAAAAGAGTAAACCAAAATAGTATTGTACGGGCAAATACTATAAAGAGAGCGGAAATTATCCGTAAATGTTCCGTACACATCATCGGTTACAATAATGAGATCCGGTCTTTTTTTGACAATTTCTGCAATGCGGGCCAGCCCGGCATCGTTTATTTTAACAGATGGCGGGTTGCTGGGGTTCACAATCAGAAAAATCTTCACAGCCGGGTCAAGCAGCTTGTCCAGCTCTTCATCCGGATATTGCCAGCCGCTCTCTGGCGTGGCGTTAATGGCCACTTCCTGCAACTGGTAGTCCCGCAGTTCCGGTATTTCTACATACGGCGTAAAAACCGGCATACCAATGGCCGCTTTGTCGCCCGGTTTTATCAGCCCGTTCTCCCGCAGGGAGGCAAAGATATAGCTGATGGCAGCCGTCCCGCCCTCCAGCGCAAACAGGTCTGTGCTCGCGGCAGGCATGGTGCTGCCTGCCATTTCCTGAATCAGGTACTGCCGGACCACTTTTTCAGCATATTTGAGCATACGCGGCGGCTTGGGGTAGTCACACCCCAGAATACCAGCCGTCATTTCGAGCAAAAACCCTTCTGCCGACAGGCCAAGCTGGTCCCGCACGAAGGATAATGCCCGACGCAGGAAGGCCACGCCCGGCTGGTCCTTGTTGGCTGCCACGAAGGATGTAAAGCGGGCTTCTATGCCATCCTGCCGGGGCAAACCACCCACACCTTCCGCCATGTAGGAAAAAGAAAGCTCGGACTCGGCTGTGGCAAACATGCCAAGCTGGAAAAAACCATGCCGGGGCGTTGTGGCCAGAAAATTGGGGTTGCCCCGCCCCGCATCCAGCATGGCACGCTGGGCCTTGCCGGACGCAAGTGAAATCAGTTGATCCTTCAGTTCAAAGGGGCTGAGTTTGCGGAACTTTTCATAGTCGGCAGGCGTCATGATCTCGCTTCTTCCTGTGCTCGCACGAAGGGTTGGGAGCATAGTGGCATTTTCATGCGGCAAAGCTAGTCGCAAAGTGCAGGGCAGGCAGAATGTATGGTTTGCCTTCACATTGCATGCAAAATAAGAAGCTCTTCTTGTGTTCAGGCCAAAAATGGAGTGAAACACACAAACAGGCCCTCTTCAGACCCTGCTGGTAGCCGGGAGAGTGGTCCTTTTCCCCTCAACACTTTTTTATGAACGGCCCCTGCCCCTTGTCCCGAGACCGCACGTCATGACCAGTGCAAAGCGGAATACCAGCTTTCTTGATATGCTTAACCCCTGCCTGCAGGGTAAAAAGCGCCGCTGCGGCCGCCCCACCCCGGAAGATACGGAGCAGCTTGACCAGTATTTGCTGGAGGTCGCGGCGGGCCTGTTTGTGCAGCACGGGTATGCTGGCACATCTGTGGACCAGATTGCGCGCAAGGCGTCTGCCAGCAAGCAAACACTGTATCGCCGCTATGCGTCTAAGGAAGACCTGTTCAAGGCGGTTATTACCAATCTGACCGCCTCGGTCCTGCATTCCATCAAGGATACGCCGCTTAAGAATCCGTTGGCGGAACTCAAGCATGTCATGCAGTTGCTGCTGGACCTGAGCCTACAACCCATGGCGCTGGGCACGTACCGCATTCTTATTTCAGACGGGTACCGTTACCCAACCCTTGCGGAATACGCCAAGCAAAATATTGGTGGACCGATTGATGCCAGTATTCTACGCCTGCTCAAGGCGGCAGAGGCAGCGGGGCAAATCAACCCCGGTAATGCGGATGACACAACAGTGGACCTGCTCAGCGGGCTGATCACTGGCGCTGCGCTGGAAAGCGCCCTGTTTGGTCTAGCCCCCTTTACTACACAGGCAGAGCGCAAGGACTTTTTTGACCGGGGATGGACGCTTTTCGTCAGGGCTGTTGGCGGAGAGTCTCCTCCGCCAAAAACCAGAGCTACTCCGGCTACTGCCTGAGAGCCTGCTCCATAAGGGCAACATTCCGCAGGTTCGCTTTAAACGCTGCGTCAAAAATATTACCGGCCACCGGTACGGTATCAACCAGTGTTTCAACGGCAATATTGCCCACCATACGCACAAGAACTGCGGTGGGCAGGCTCATCCGCCATGCCTCGAACACGATATAGAGCGAGACCAGCCCCATAATCAGGCTGCCCCCTACCGGGAGCAGACCAATAACCGCGTCTGCCCCGAACCGAAAACGGGTACCCGGCAAGCGCACGGCTGCATCCAGCAACCATGCAAGCCGCTGAACACGGCGCAGACGCTGGGCTGTTTGAGTATGGGAGGACGCAAAGCCGTTACCGGCAAAAGCATGAGCATGTGTCATGCCAGAGATGTGGGGTGGCCGAAGCCACCCTGCAAGAGAGGTCTTAAGCCTCTTCCGGCTCACGCGGGACAAAATCCAGCGCAAGGCCGTTCATGCAGTAGCGTTCGCCTGTAGGCGGCGGACCATCGGGGAAAACATGCCCCAAATGCCCGTGACAATGGGCGCATGTGACCTCCGTGCGGACCATGCCGTGGCTGCTATCCTGCCGACTGCTGACCGCACCGGTAAGAGGGGCATAGAAGGATGGCCACCCGCTCCCGCTTTCATATTTTGTCTCGGACGAAAACAAATCCGCCCCGCACCCGGCGCACTGATATATGCCGTCCCGCTTTTCAGCATTCAGCGGGCTGGAACCGGGATATTCCGTACCACGCTCCCGCAGGATATGCTCCTGCTCCGGGGTAAGAGGGCGCGCCCCACAACGGGCGGTAGAGCAACTTTCTGCCATGGTCTGTCTCCTTGATGGCTGGTGCAGTGTTACTGATAACGGAAGGCTTGCGCGTTTTTTCAACCACCCAAGGCACTTTTGATATGTGTAGGGCAAGCATACTGACAGCCCCGCATGCCGCTTTCAGCTCTACTTTTGGCTGGAGCCTGACGCCGCTAAACGCACCTTCCGCCGCACGGGTTGCAGGCTTCCTCCTTTATTTTATCACGCTGTTGTCAGCCTTCAGAAAAACGTGACAGGGTGCGGGCATGAGCACACAGAGCCCCTCCGCCCCCCCTGTCCTTGTCCTTTTCCGGGATGATTTTCGCCTTACCGATAATCCGGCGCTGCACATGGCCTGCACCACAGGGCAGCCGGTTGTGTGTGTTTATGTGCAAGACCCCGCCACCCGCCGCGAGGGAGCCATTGGCTGGTGGCTGGACCAGTCCCGCCGTGCTTTGGCAGAAGCCCTGACCGCACAGGGCGGCGAGTTGTTGACCGTGGAAGGCAACACGCCAGACATTATACCGGAACTTGTCACGCTCTTTAAGGCCGACACTGTGCTGTGGAACCGGCGATATGACCCTGTTGGCAAAGAGCAGGATACCGCGCTGAAAACCACGCTAGGGCTTAGGCAGATTACCACGCATTCGCTTTCCGGCCGCCTGCTGCATGAACCCTGGGCGGTGCAAACAGGCAGCGGCCAGCCGTACAAGGTGTTTACAGCCTGGTGGCGTGCCGCACGTGAACTGGGTGCGCCCGGCCGGTGTGTGCCCGCCCCATCCTCCCTCACCTTTGCCGCGTGGCCTGCCGCGGTTAAGGCGCTGGCCACCAAAGCCGCTGCCATACCGGCACCCACACTGCCCGAAGGGGCGGCTGACGCCGCGATGGACTGGCCCTGTACGGAAGCGGATGCACAGGATTTTCTGAAAGACTTTGTAGACGATAACGTAGCCCGCTACAGCACGGAGCGCGACCGACCGGACAAAGACACAACATCCCGCCTCTCTCCCTATCTGCGCGCTGGGCTGATCTCTGCGCGGCAGGTGTGGCACAGCGTAGAAGCCGCTATTGAGAAAAACGGTGCTATTTCAGAAAACGCATGGACTTTTCTGTCAGAACTCGGGTGGCGGGATTTTGCTTACATGCAGCTTTTCTACCAACCCACTTTGCCAACAGAAAACCTGCGGTCCGAATTTAATGACATGCCCTGGCATGATGATGCTGCCCTGCTAAAAGCCTGGCAGCACGGCCAGACCGGCTACCCGCTGGTTGATGCAGGTATGCGCCAGCTTTACCAGACGGGCTGGATGCATAACCGGGTCCGCATGGTTGTGGCATCCTTCCTGACCAAGCACCTGCTGACAGACTGGCGTAAGGGGGAAGCCTGGTTTCATCAACGCCTTGTGGATGCAGACCCCGCACAAAACGCCATGAACTGGCAGTGGTGTGCTGGCACCGGCATCGATGCCTCACCGTGGTTTCGTATTTTCAACCCGATTGGGCAGTCTGAAAAATTTGACCCCTCGGGTGCCTATATCCGTACATGGGTGCCTGAACTGCGCCACCTGCCGGATAAACTGATTCACACACCGTGGAAGGCGGATGCCGCTCTGTGCCGCCAGATTGGCCTGCACCTTGGCACGACCTACCCGCACCCGATTGTGGAGTTAAAGGCGGCCCGCACCATTGCGCTTGAAAGTTACAAGAATCTGCCAGCACGCCAGAAAGACGAGTGAACTTTAGATAAGCCCGCGCCTGACCCCGAGTGCAACAGCACCGCTGGTGCTGGATGCCCCCAGTTTATGCCGCGCAATACGCAAATACAGCCTGACTGCCGGTTCTGACAGTTTAAGCCGGTGGGCTATCTCCTTACCCAGCAACCCTTCCGATGCCAGCTTAAGGCACTGGGTTTCACGTCTGGAGAGTTCCATGGTCTGTTCTGGAATCAGCTTGTTCAGGCGGGCAAAGCTTTCATGCACATAAACGCCCAGAACCTGATAATCCCGCACATAATTGACACGTTGCGGGCCGCTGAACGTATCTGGCGCTTCACTTGTAATGGTAAAGAGGGCGTTTTCTCCCCCTAACCCACGCACAGGCAGGCTGAGTGCTGCCTTGCCGAGGTCAAACTCCTGAGACTCTGTGAACAGTTTTTTCTGTTCAGGCGTGTCGATGGTCAGCTCGCTCCACTCAAACGGCAGAATGGAGCGCAGTCCCCGCCGCACAACTGGGTCAACCTGCACGTACCCGTTTTCCAGGTAACGAGTCACCCATTCATCCGGGTATGTGGCAAAGCCGGGAATATCCAGTAGCGGTTTGGCCGGGGTACCCAGATAATGATAAACTGCATGTTGAAGGCCACTTTTAAGCGGTAGCACCGCCATAATGGCCTTCAACTCCGGAAGTGTTTTTGACTCCACAATAGCAGCGATAAGATCCTGCATAATACGCGGGGGAATAAGCATTCTCTTCGCTACAAACTTTCACTTGGAAAAAACTGTCTGCTTCCTTGTCAATAATGATACAAAATATGTATCGGAATACAAGATGTTATACCTTACCTGACTAATTAATAATGAATGTATCAAAAAAGCATTGCCTGCCGTTCTGCCATGTGCCGCATGGCGCGCGGGGTTACGGTCCACAGACCAAGGCAGATATCGCCAATTTCCGGTTTTGCCTGTGACAGCGTGGTGGGCTCCCAGCCGATACGACGGTAAACGCGGGTCATACCTTTATAATAAATGCCGGTAATCTGGCTGATACCACTTTCAAAGGCCGTGCGGCACAGTGCCTTGGTTACATCAATGGTGACAGAACGGCCTGCTGGTGTGGTGCTTTCCACCGTGGAGCACAGGCGCGTGCACTCCCAGACATCCGGGCTCACAATATCCGGGCAGTCATCAAAAAATGTATGAAATTCCTGCCGCAGCATGGTTGGGCCAGTTGTTGGCAGAACCCGCAGGGATGCCGCATGCTGCCCGCTCTCGTTCAGGGACACAATGTAGAGGGGGTTGTATTCCCGGTCGTACTCATCTTCTTCCCGCCCGTGGCGGACAACAACATCCCACCCCAGCCGCTCTCCAAAAACAAGTGCCCGTGCCTGGAGCATCTTGTCATAGACACTGGCATAGTCATGACGTTCTTCGTAAGAAAAAGTGTAGAGCATGTCTGCCTCCGTTGCGTTTACGACGGAGAAAAAACGCCCTTACCCAGCCTCTTTCAATCTAGCAATACCGCTATAGTGCACGCTTTACGGAATAGGACTATACTGTCTGGCTTTTATTGAATGTGAAACCCTACCGGAATACGCCCAACCAGTACCCCATTTTCCGGCGGTGCACAGGTCAGGGTTCGTGCGGCCAGCAACGCCTGTTTGTCCAGATCATCATAGCCTGTGCTCTGGGTCAGCCGCGCAGACTGCACGGCCCCTGTGCCAGCCAAGGTCACTTCCACCACAGCTTCCCCCTCCTCATGCAAGTGCCGCGCCATAGGCGGATAGTGTGTTTGCGGCGGCGTGCAGTGCAGCTTGGGTACCCCTCCACCTTTTGCCGCCTGCGCGACTGAAGCCGGAGCAGGTGAAGACGCCGGGGCCTGTTGGTGGGGCAAAGGCGCAGACTGCACCGGAGCAGCAGCATGGGCGGGCGAGGCCACGCTAGTTTGTGGCGCTTTAGCATGCATCATGGCAGGCTTGGCTGTCTTTCGGCTCTGCGAGGCAGGAGCCGCCACAGGCACATGAAGGGGAAAAGCCGACATATCCGGCAACGCATCCGTTGCGTCTGGCACGGCGGGAGGGTGTGCTGGTGGAGGGGTATCCTCCATATTCATAGGCGGCATATCCGCCAGTTTAACAGGTGGCGTTAATGGCGGCGCAGGCGGCTGTTGTGGCGCAGGCTGCGCTGGTGCGCTGGCTCGTGTTTCAAACACCATCTGCACGGCACGCTCCCCCGGTGCAGCCAGTTGTGCCGGGTGCATGTGGTGCCCGAGCAGGCACAGCGCCAGCAAAGCGTGCGCCCCCAGAGCCAGACCCAAGGCAACGCGACCTTTATACCCCCCACGCCCACGCGGTGGCGACAGGCTGGCCGCTGGCAGAGGGTGCGGGTCTGTCCAGGCAGTTTGGGGCGGCATACCAGCCGTGCCCGCAAACCCCATAGTACGTGTAACACCCGCCAGCGGACAGGCGGGCGGCTGCGTGCTTTCGGTCAAACTGGCGTAAAGGCCTGTCCGTCCTGACACGAAAGAAGAACGATCACCCTGCTGTGTTGCTGCGCACATATCGGTCCTCACGGCACGTCTGCATTCACCCTGTTGCAAAGTGTCGGCATATCCTTATACGGTGTGCCCCACCTTGGCCTAGCCTGATATGAACGCCCCACGGCGGTTCAACGCTGGGTCACTAAGGTGCTGCCCTGCGCCCGGCACAGAGCAACGCCAGCACATATCATGCAGGATGCGCTTACGCCTTCCTGCGCCATGATGCAAAATCTGGAGTTTAGGCCCTTAGTCATGTTCCATCCCTCTCACCCGCTTGCTAGGCTGCTAAAATGGCCGCTGGTCGCGGTGACGATGATGGGCTTTCTGGGCCTTCTCGCACTTCAAAGTTTCTCCCTGCCAGACGAGATGCCGCGTGCGGCCATGGAGCGTTTGCTCGGGGTTGATATTGCGCCAGCCCCTGCTGGCCATAGCATGATGATGCACCATGGCATGTCCATGGCCGCCATGCCGCAGCATACGCACCATCATCATCACGATGGTACGGAAACCTGCCCGCTTTGCCCGCTGCTCTCCTTGCCCGCAGCGCTCCCTTTGGGGCTGGTGCTCCTGCCCCCCCTTGTTCAACGGTGGATACGCCGGGGCAGCCACGCCTCTCTGCCACGCGCGCCCCCCATTGTTGTGCTCGGCCTCCCGCCATCGCACGGGCCACCTGCCTGATTTCAAGCGCTTTTTCCGGCCTCTTCCTGTTGTCCTGCACAACTGGATGCGGCCCTTCTTGCCTTGTTTTCAGGACATTTTCTTATGGTTATCTTTTTGAACCACCGCCGGGGGGCTGCCTCCGTATGGGTGTTTGCCGCACTGTGCGCCACTGCCATAACGCCCCTGGGCTGGCATGCTGCCCACGCCCAGACCGCCGCACCGCAGAGCAGCGTTGTCACCCTGCCGCGCCTTGATATTTCCACCAATGCTGAGGAAGAGGATGCCACATCCCTCTCCGATGCCCCGTTGAGTGCCTCCTCCCCCGATGCCAGCACACAACGCATGTCCCGCCTGTCCAGCCCGGATGCCTCGGCCCTGTTCCGTAACCAGCCGGGGTTCAGTTCTTACGGCGGGGGGCGGTTGGCCAATCTGCCGGTCCTGAACGGTATGGCGGATGACCGCGTGGCCACCATTGTCGATGGTGTCCGCATTGCTCCCGCCTGCCCCAACCACATGAACCCGGCTCTGTCTTATGTAGACCCGGACAGCGTGCAGACAGCCACCAGCATTGCCGGGCTAACGCCTGTCAGCAGTGGTGGGGACAGTCTGGGCGGCACCATTGATGTTGAGCGCGCAGACCCACGCTTTGCCCGCAAAGGCAAGATACTGGTCACAGGCCGTGTACGGGGTACGTATCGCAGCAACGGTGGGGGATATAGTGCAGCAGGGTCTGTCACTGTCGCCAACGACCTGTTCAGCCTGCGCTACAATGCGTCCTATGACCAGTCCGGCAACTACCGGGGTGGTGGTGGCATGGGGGTTGTGCACTCCACCAGCTACCTGAGTTACAACCACGCCGTAACCGCCGGCATGCACAAGGACAACCACCTGCTTTCCGTCACGTTCGGTCAGCAGAATGTGCCGCATGAAGGCTTTGCCAACCAGTTTATGGACATGACAAACAACCGCTCCACTTTTGTGAACGGTAAATATAATGGGTCCTTTGACTGGGGTGAGCTTGAGGCCCGAGGCTACTGGCAGCGCATTACGCACGCCATGGATATGCTGGGTGACAAAGGTGGCCACTCCGCCACCACCGGCATGCCCATGAACAACGATTCCCGGTTGGCGGGGTACTCCCTGAAAGCCACCATTCCACTCGCCCCCAACCACACCCTCAAGCTGGGCAGCAGTTTTGATCACCAAGGCCTGAAAGACTGGTGGCCACCCCTGATGGGTAGCATGATGATGGGGCCTAATACCTACAACAACATCAATAACGGCCACCGTGACCGGCTGGGCCATTATGCGGAGTGGGAAGCCCACTGGACATCCCGCGTCTCAACACTTCTGGGCTTCCGGAATGATCTGGTCATGATGAATACGGGCGATGTCTCCCCCTATTCCTGGACCGGCATGATGAACATGGCAGATGCCATGGCAGCCCGTGCTTTCAACGCCCGCCGCCGGGGCCGGACCGATGTGAATTTTGATGTCACCGCCATGACACGCTGGCAGGCAACGGACAGCTTTACGCTGGAAGGCGGCTATGCCCGCAAGTCCCGCGCGCCAAACCTGTATGAGCGCTACGCTTGGGGCATGGGCAGCATGTCCTCCTCCATGATCGGGTGGTTTGGGGATGGCAACGGCTACGTTGGCAATGTGGACCTGAAGTCTGAAGTCGCCAACACAGCCAGTGTCACGCTGGACTGGCACGACCCGACCACTGCCAATAAATGGGGGCTGAAGGTCCAGCCCTATTACTCCTACGTGCATAACTACATTAATGTTGTGCAGCTCAGCACTTTTACGAATGGGCGGCACAAGCTGCAATTTACCAACCACAATGCCCAGACATACGGCATTAATGCCTCTGGCCATTACACTCTGTGGGATACACCCAAATTTGGCAAAGGCGAGTTTACCGGTGTGCTCAACTGGGTGCGTGGGCAGGATAACGTAACCCACAGCGGCCTGTACCACATGATGCCCCTTAACGGCACAATAGCGGTGCATGAAACCGTAGGGCCATGGAAAGGCCGTGTGGAAATGAACTTTGTCAAAGCAAAGGACAGTGTGGATTATCTCCGGACTGAACCCCGCACACCGGGCTATGCTCTGCTCAACCTTGGCGGCAGTTACACCTGGAAAATGGTGACAGTGGATGCGGGGATCGATAATATTTTCAACCAGCCCTACTACCTGCCGCTTGGTGGCCTGTCGTTAGGGGACACGCGCTATATTGGCTATACCCGCGCCCTGCCGGGCATGGGCCGCTCCTTTAATGTGAGCCTGTCTGCCACGTTCTAAAAAACCAGTTCAAAAGTAAAAACCTTTTGAACTTCTACTAAAAAGGGGCAGCACAATGTGTGCCGCCCCTTTCTTCTTACACCAACAAAAACCGGGACTTAGAAGTCAGCTTTAGCCTGCTCGCTGGAAACCAGCTTGATGTAAGTATGGGCCCGCAAGGCTTCTGGCCCACCTTCCGTGCCGTAACCGGAATCCTTAATGCCGCCAAAAGGCACTTCCGGCACACCAATACCATGATGGTTTACAGCCACCATACCGGCTTCAACCTGTTCGCCCAGCAGACGTTGTGTGCGCTCATTCCGGGTATAGACATAAGCCGCCAGACCATAAGGCAGCCGGTTAGCTTCCTTTACGGCATCCGTCAGGGAGGTGAATTCAGACACAATGGCCAGCGGGCCAAAAGGCTCTTCCTGCATCACCCGCATGGACAGGTCAGGGTTTTGAATAAGCGTGGGCGGGAAAAAGCAGCCACCATTCGGCAGGGCTGTGTCAGGGTGCCAAACCGTAGCGCCGTTTGCGCGTGCGTCTTCCACCAATTCCTGCAAGGCTTTGACCCGGCGGCTGTTGACCAATGGCCCCATGGTCACGCCATCATCCACGCCACGGCCAATTTTCAGGGCGCTCATGCGGGCCTTGAACTTGTCCACAAATGTCGGGGCAATGCTCTGTTCAAGCAGAAAACGGGTTGGAGCAATGCACACCTGACCGGCATTGCGGAACTTGGCGGCTGCCAGGCGTTCTGCTGCGGCATCCAGGTCTGCATCTGCACAGACAATAACCGGAGCATGGCCACCCAGCTCCATTGTCACCGGCTTCATCTGTGCACCGGCCAGAGAGGCCAGATGCTTGCCGACCGGTGTAGATCCCGTGAAGGAAATTTTCCGCACAACGGGATGCGCGATCAGATATTCTGAAATTTCTGCCGGGTCACCATACACAAGAGACACAGCACCTGCCGGAATACCGGCATCCAGAAACACACGCAGCAGTTCAGCGGGGGATGCAGGGGTGTCCTCCGGCGCTTTAACAATAACGGCACACCCGGCCCCAAGGGCCGCACCCAGTTTGCGGGCAATCTGGTTAATGGGGAAGTTCCAGGGCGTGAACGCCGCTACAACACCAACAGGGCGGTGCAGCACCCGCTGCTCAACATTCGCAACACGCGGCGGCACCAGCACATCGTTCAGGCGGCGGCCTTCTTCCCCAAAATATTCGATAACCCCGGCAGCACCGTCAATTTCCGCCAAAGCCTGAGCAAGGGGCTTGCCCTGCTCACGGCTCATAATACGGGCAATGCTCTCCGCACGCTCACGTAGCAGGTTGGCCGCACGGCGCATAATAACAAAGCGGTCCCATGCCGTAAGGGTGCGCCAGGCTTCAAAGCCTTTTGCAGCACCCTCTGCCGCCAGCGCCAGATCCGTCTTGGAGGCATGAGCAATTTTACCAATTGTCTCCCCTGTTGCAGGATCGTGCACAGGGAGCGTCCGGCCATCGGCTGCATCTTGCCATTTTCCAGATATCAGAAGCTGGACGTTCAAAAATTCATCTGACATGCGCATCTCTCATGGTTCTGGAGCAAACAGGCCGGTGTGCCTTGCTCATTCTCCTCATGCACAGAGCATTATCACCCGCCGAGTGCAAGGGTGGCCCTGGCAGTGCTGTCATAAAAGCCTGAGGCCGCCAGAGGTTTCCCCATACCCAAAACCTCGAAAGTCAAGCACAAAGCGCTCCTAAAAAATTTTTCAGAACTTAGTGTTGTTGCCCGATCACAAACCGCGCCAAACAGCCATTTTCATAAAACTGTCACTCTTATTTCAGCGCTTGGGTTTTTAAGAAGCGGGCAGGTTTTCACTCCCTGATAGGGCACAGCATCTTGATGCGATTCTCTCCGTCGTCCCGCCGTGCAGCACTCTGGCTGTTCTGTTCCCCTCTGGCAGTTTCCGTGGCGCACGCCGCCACACAATCCCCCCATCACACCGTTCGTAAGCCGCACGGTCATGCTGCTACGGCCCCTGTTGCCCAGCCTGTTGCTGCAACGCCGGTAGCACCCGCCGCAGTCACGCCCAAACGGCGTTCCGCCCCCAAAGCGGCGCAGGCATCCGGTTCTGAACAGATTATTGCAACAGGCCGCCACAGCCGCTCAGAACAGACGGTTGGTCATTTGCAGATGCAGCGCACGCTGCCGGGTATCAACCCCATCAAGTCCCTGCAAATTCTGCCGGGTGTTGTGTTCAACAACTCTGACCCATGGGGCAATAACGAACAGAATTCATCGCTGGTTATTCACGGATTTAACCAGAACCAGCTTGGCTACACGCTGGATGAAATTCCACTGGGTGACCAAGCTTACGGTAACTATAACGGCCTGTCCCCCCAGCGTGCGGCCATTAGTGAAAACTTTGCCTCTGCCTCCGTGGCAACGGGTGCCGGTGCGCTGGGTACAGCGTCCACCAGTAACCTTGGCGGCACGCTTCAGTTCACCACACAGGACCCGCTGCACCGCGCAGGTGGCCAGCTGAGCCAGACCTTTGGCAGCTTCTCCACCTTCCGCACCTTTGCCCGTATTGACACGGGTGACTTCGGGCACGGTAACTCCGCCTATGTGTCATGGGGCCGTCAGGACGCACGGGCATGGGACTTTGCTGGCCATCAGGGTGGCAATCAGGTCAACGCCAAGTTTGTGCATGAAGATTCCAAAAACAAGGTCAGTGTTTTCTTTGACTGGGCCGAGAAAGTTGAGCCTAACGAAGACGGCATTGTCATGCCCAACGGTGGGTCACTTTATGTGCGCCCGTTCATGTACCCCAACCTGAACGAAGCCATAAAATATTATCAGAATTCACCAGAATATAAGAATGCGGGCCTGAATTACCGCAACTATTACTCCGCCGCGCAGCGTCAGGATTACCTGATGTACGCCAAATGGCACCATGACTTCAGCGCCAACCTGACGTGGGACACCAATATCTATTATCACCATGACATGGGTGAAGGTGTTGTGGCTGGTCCCATTACGGCGGCTGGTCTGCCTACGCTGTTTTCCGCCTACTTCCCCAACCAGTCAGCTTCTCAGCTGTCAGATGTGTTTGGTGGCTCCGGCATGGCAACCCGCACCACGGAATATTGGGATAACCGTGGCGGTATCATGACCAGCCTGAAATACCATCTTGGCAAGCACCATATTGAAGTGGGCGGCTGGTATGAGCGCAACAACAATACGCAGGCGCGCCGTTGGTATCCGTTTGATGCCTCCAACCCCACCACGCCGTATGACCGCCAGCAGGATGCGCTGATCAAGCAGTACACCAACTATTTCTACACCAATACCTTTACCACGCATTTGCAGGACAACTGGCAGATTTCAAAGAACTTCTCTTTGAATGCCGGTTTCAAGTCCGAGCTGGTTTACACCAACGGCACGCTGCCGGTTGCTGGCCTGCCCGGTTCTCTCTCCCCTGCAACAGCCATTACGGTCCCAGGTGGCACCATTGCCGCCGTGCGCCCCTTCCTGCCGTCCTTCGGCGCATTGTGGAATATTACAGATCATGAACAGTGGTTTGCCAATATTCAGGAAAACATGCGCTCCTTCCAGGCTGCGGGTTATGGTAACGCAACCCCTTGGGGTGTAACCAGCCAGCAGGCTTTTGAAGACTTCAAACGCCACGGCAAACCTGAAACCTCATGGACGTATGAAACCGGCCTGCGTACGAACCGCCACGTCAATGCAGGGCCGTTGACCAACATTAGCGGCCAGCTTGAATATTACCATGTGCACTTCTCCAACCGTCTGCTGGCTGTGGCCTCAACCCAGACGCTGTCTTCCATCGTCGGCAGCGCCACAACCCTGACCAACGTGGGTTCTGTCTCCACAGACGGGATGGACTTCTCCTTCACCGCGCAGTTTGGTGAGCATTTCTCCTTCTACAACGCGTTGTCCTACAACAAATCCGTTTATAATGATGATTACATGAACGGTAACACACGCGTGCCAACCGCCAATAAAAACGTGGCGGGCGTTCCAAACTGGACTGAAAAATTCGTGGCTTCCACGCGTTGGGGTGACTTCAATGCCCAGTTTGTTGGGGATGTTGTGGGCAAACGCTACACCACCTTCACCAATGACCTGCACGCTAATGCCTACGCCCTGTTCAGCCTGAACGCCGGGTATGACATTCGCGGTATTCCGCATGTGCGCTCTCTGCGGGTGCAGGGTAACATTACCAACCTGACGAACGAGAAGGGCTGGTCTACCGTCAACACCAACAATGCCTCTGGCCAATACACGGCCTTCCCGATTGCACCGCGCATGTATTTCCTTACACTGAGCGCAACATTCTAAGGGAGCGCATTATGGCTGGGTTTTCACGCCGGACCATTCTGACAACAACTCTGGCAGCACCTTTTGTTGCCCGCTTTTCCGGGGGTCGCCACGCTGTGGCGGCCCCTTCCCTTGCGGCCCGGCCCCTGGTGTTTGCACACCGTGGCTGCTCTGCTCAACGGCCGGAGCACACTCTGGCCTCCTACGCAAAAGCCATTACTGATGGCGCAGATTTTGTAGAACCAGACCTTGTGCCCACCAAAGATGGTGTGCTGGTCTGCCGCCATGAAAGTAATATTGCGGCCACAAGTGACGTCTCCACCCGCCCGGAATTTGCCAACCGCAAACGCACCCTGACCATTGATGGCAGGCAGGAAACGGGCTGGTTTACAACGGACTTCACACTGGCAGAGCTAAAAACGCTGCGCGCCTGTGAACGCCTACCGCAACTGCGGGCACACAACACCCGCTATAACGGCCATTTTGACATTCCCACCTTTGAGGAAATGATCGATTTTGTCGCCGCTGAATCCGCTGCGCGGGGCCGCACAATCGGGCTTATTCCAGAGGTCAAGAACTCCACCCACTTCCATGCTCTTGGCTTCAACCCTGAGGCCACCTTCCTGAGCATTATTGCGGCCCACACCTACACCCGCTCTGCGCCGCTGGAAGTGCAGTCTTTTGAGACCACCAACCTGCGGTCTCTCAACAGCGCGGTAAAAGCCATTAACCCACAGGCCAGAGTCATGTTCCTGATGGGTGAGCGCAACGCAACACCGCCAGACCTGTTGGCGAAGGGTGAAAAAACAACCTTTGGCGACCTGATGAAACCTGAAGGGCTGAAAGATATCCGGAGTTATGCGGATGTTATTGGCCCGTCCCTGACCGACCTTATCCCACGGGATGCGGACGGCGCCTGGCAACAGCCCACCACATTGGTGGATGACGCCCACGCGGCAGGCCTGTTGGTGCATGCCTATACCTGCCGCCCGGAAAATGCGTTTCTACCCAAGCAACTTCGGAATACGGACGGTCCCGCTGCACGCAATGTCGCCGGGTCTATCGCTGAAATCCGCCGCTATCTTGATATGGGGCTGGACGGCTTTTTTACCGATGACCCCGCTATTGGTCGCAAGGCCGTAGATCGTATCTGATAGATTTTTGCGACTTGAAAGGCGGGGTCCGGGCAGTCCGGGTCCCGCCTTTTTTGTGGCCAGCCTATTTCAAAACAAGGGGCAGCCCTGCCGCCACAAACACAACATGCCCAACCTGCGCGGCCAGTTTCTGGTGCAGAATACCGGCTTCATCTCTAAAGCGGCGGGCCAGTGGGGTGTCGGGCACAATGCCTAACCCCACCTCGTTCCCAACCAGAACGGTCGCTGCTTGCCGCTTGGCAAGCGCCTGCACAAGCTGCTGTGTGGCTGCGGCAATATCCCGCTCTTCCAGCAGCAGGTTTGTCAGCCACAGGGTCAGGCAGTCCAGCAAGAGGGGTTTTGCTGCATGGGCTTGCAAAACATCTGCCACGGCAAAAGGCTCTTCCACCGTCAGCCAACCGGGCGCACGGCTGTGCTGATGATGGGCTATGCGCTCCTGCATTTCTGTATCAAAAGCGCGGCCTGTGGCCACATAGACCCAAGGGGCTGGCAGGGCCGTTATCTGTGCTTCAGCGTAGCGGCTTTTGCCGGAGCGTGCGCCACCCAATACCAGCGTGGCATGGTGTAACCCCGCCTGAAGGTCTGCCTGTTGTGCCTTGAGTTCCTGCCCGTTCATGCGCTACCCGCTTTCTGGTCCCGTTTGCATGGGCGCGTATAACAGCACAGAAAGAGCCATGCCATCTTACACCCACCCCAGCCCTGATACAGTTTTTTGCAGCATGGAGGCCCTCCGTGCGGCCTGCCTCACCCTCCCGGGTGTCTCACCACAGGCGCAGCACGCCATTGCGGAGCGGGAGGCAACACTGACCAAACCGGCAGGAAGCCTGGGCCAACTGGAAGAGCTGACTGCCTGGCTGGGTGGCTGGCAACAGCGTGCCACCCCACAACTAGAGCATGTGCAGGTGCTGGTGTTTGCGGGCAATCATGGCGTTGTGGCGCAAGGGGTCTCACCGTGGCCGCAGGATGTCACCGCACAGATGGTGGGTAACTTCCGGCATGGCGGAGCCGCCGTGAACCAACTTGCCCGCGTGGCAGAGGCCACCCTGAGCGTTATTCCCGTAGCAGACCTCCGCCCCACCGCAGATTTTACAACTGCGCCCGCCATGACTGTCCCGGAGTTTCTGGCTGCGGCCCGCACCGGTTATGACGCCGTGCCACAACACTGCGACCTGCTGTGCGTGGGCGAGATGGGTATCGGCAACACCACAGCCGCCGCAGCACTTGCCGCAACCTTGTTCCATGGGGACAGCCTGTTGTGGGCCGGGCGTGGCACCGGACTGGATGAGGACGGCGTGCGCCACAAAGCCCGCGTGATAGATACCGCCCGCGCCCTGCATGCCCACAGCCTGACAAACCCGCTAGAGGCCGCGCGCCATGTAGGTGGGTATGAATTGGCTGCTCTGTTAGGGGCCGTTCTGGCCGCGCGCCACGCCCATATTCCCGTGCTGCTGGATGGCTATGTCTGCACCGCTGCGGTGGCACCTCTGGGTTGCCTCAACCAGCAGGGATTGGCTCACACATGGCTGGCCCATTGCTCTGCCGAGACCGGGCACGCCAAGCTAGCCGCAGCCCTTGGCCTGTCCCCACTTCTTGCTCTGGGGTTGCGGTTGGGTGAGGCATCCGGTGCGGCGCTCGCCATCCCGCTTGTACGTGCTGCGTTGGCCTACCACACGGGCATGGCCACGTTTGCCCAAGCTGCGGTCTCGGAGC
This sequence comes from Acetobacter cibinongensis, assembly GCF_000963925.1. Lineage (GTDB taxonomy): Bacteria > Pseudomonadota > Alphaproteobacteria > Acetobacterales > Acetobacteraceae > Acetobacter > Acetobacter cibinongensis. Next base: position 75,135 of record NZ_BAMV01000003.1, on the reverse strand, counting down.
GGATATAGCATGGCCAAGCCCGGCCTGTTCAGCCAGACACGGCAGGACCTTGCCTGCGGTCTTGGGTTGTTCACGCGCCTGCCAGCGCACTGGTTACTACCTGTTGGGCTGCGGGATACCCTTTCCCCTCTTGGCCGGTCCATCTGGTGCTGGCCGCTTATGGGGGCTGGTGTAGGGGGTGTTACAGGGCTGGTGGGCTGGGGACTGGAACACCTGCTATCCGTTGCAACCCTGCCCGCTGTGGCACTGGCTCTGGCGTTTCAGACAGCACTGACCGGCGCTTTTCATGAAGACGGGTTGGCCGATATGGCCGACAGTTACGGTGCTCACTCACGCGCACGCAAATTGGAGATCATGCGGGACAGCCGCGTGGGCAGCTACGGTGTTATTGCCCTGTGTGTATGCTTTATTGTCCGTGCGGGGGCACTCGCGGCCCTGCCACCAGCAGCACTTGCCCCTGCCCTTATGCTGGCGGGCGGCTTTGCCCGCTCCGGCTTGCTTTATACCGTCAAGGCTCTCCCTCCAGCACGGCCAGATGGCTTGGCCCGCTCGCTCAGCCCCCTGCCCCGTGTGCCATTTGTCATGGCACAAACGGTCATGATCATACTGGTTGTGCTCTGGGCCGCTTGGTGGCCACGCGTAGCCACACAGCATGGCATTTTGCCGCTGATGCTGCCTCTCCTTGCGGCCTGTCTAGGCCAGATATGCGTGACCTACGCGGCCCACCGCCAGCTTGGTGGCTATACGGGCGATGTGCTGGGCGCCACAGCCTGTGTTACGGAAGGGCTCGTGCTGGCGGCCCTGACAGCAAGCTTTCAGCCCTGATCCCGGCACAGCAGGAATTGACTCTGCCCCCCAGACCCGTCAGGCTAGAGAGATGTTTATGGGGAAGCCGGTGAGAGTCCGGCACGGTCGCGCCACTGTAACCTGCAAGCCCACATCTGTGCGTTCTGCAGGAAGTCAGACCTCCAGAGCCATTCTTTTCAACCGCGGAACGCGTTCTTGCCAGCGGAGCCACGTGCCATGTCTTATTCAGCCCCTTCTTCTCGCATAGCCCCAGTCACGGGTGCAGCCCCCATTGCCATCCCGGCCAAGGCGCTGCTGCCATGGGCCATGTTTGGCCTGCTGCTCTCTGTTATCATGCTGTATTTTGTCGGGGCGGAACAGGGTGCGCTCTCCCTGATATCCGGTCAGGACGTGCATGAATTTGTGCATGATGGCCGCCACCTACTCGGCTTTCCCTGCCACTAATCCCGGCAGATCCCTCCCATGATAGCAGGACGCCTGCTGGCCCGCGGCATGATCGCGGGCTGCATTGCTGCGGCTCTGGCCTTTGTGTTCGCCCGTATTTTTGGCGAACCACAGGTTGACCTTGCCATTGCTTTTGAGGCCGCCCGTCATGGCGCGGAAGCCCACCCTCACATGGCCGAAGCTGAGCCCGTAAGCCGTGCCGTGCAGGCCAGTTACGGGCTGCTGACGGCCATTGTGCTGTATGGCACAGCCTTTGGGGGCCTGTTCTCTCTGGTATTTGCCTATGCCTATGGCAGGCTGAACACATGGTCCCCCAGGGCGCTGGCACTTCTTTTGGCTGGAGCGGGGTTTCTAGTGTTTGTGCTGGTGCCGGACCTTAAATACCCACCCAATCCACCTGCGGTGGGAACACCCGCCACTCTGGCTTTCCGGACAGGCACCTATTTTGCCATGATCGGGCTTTCCGTGAGCGTTGCGGTTATCGCCACGTTGGTCGGGCACGCGCTTACGCGCGCACGGGGCGCGTGGTCCGGCAGCTTATGGGCGGCTGGTCTCTTTCTTGTGCTCATGGTGGTGGTTCAATCTGCCATGCCAGACGTGAACGAGGTGCCCGCAGGCTTTCCCGCCCTTGTGCTGTGGCGCTTCCGTGAGGCGTCTATCGGAATGCAGCTTGTGCTCTGGAGCAGCATGGGCCTGCTGTTCGGCGCACTGGCAGAACGCGCACTGGCCCACGCCCCCAGACGCCGCTAAGCACATCCCCTCTCAAGGTCAGGCAGGGCTACACCGTACTGCCTGACCCGCCATAAGCCTGCGTGGCGCGTTAAAACGCTCAGGCTTTTTGGTTCTGCATCCAAGCGGTTTGCAAGGCTACAATCCCCGCCCAGAGCGTGCACTGCCAGAGCCCGCACAACCGCAGGGCGGGCCACAAGCACTATCCGGCCATGCAAGGCAGCGCCTTCCACCCAAGTTCCAATACGAGCCTGAAAAGCTTGTGCGCTTTCAGCACCATTCGGAGCATACTCTGGCTCCTGCACAAAGCAGGCCAACTCGTGCGGTGGCACATCCCGCAACGCCAGACCGTGCCACAGCCCGTAAGAGCGGTCTCTCAACGCCTCCTGTTGCACGAGCGGTATGCGGGTGGCCTGCGCCCATGTGTCACTTTGCACATCTGATGCGCACACCACGGCAGCGGGCCGGTATAGCGGGGCAACATGACCCCAGAGACGCGCAAAATCTGGCAGACGCCCTAACGCTGAGCGCGCCGGAATATGCCCTGCCTTCATGCCCTCCGGCACGTCTGTTGCAAGGCAGATCAGCCGGAAAGTCTGGCTCTTGCTGGCAGGTAAAGGCTGTGGCTGGGTCATCCGGCATCCTGCTTATGTTGAAGAACCGCAGTGTACTGCCAGCAGCGTAAGGCTTGGGATAACCGATGCCATGCGCCCTCTTCCGCTGGCAGGCCAATCCGTAAATGGTCAGGCTGGTGCGCAAAAATGCGGGTTACGATGCCGCGCTCGCACAAATGCTGCCATAGCTGCGCTGCTTGAGGGTGCACCACCAGCGTAAATAGGCGGCACTCCCCGTGGCACACCAAGCCTGCCTCCTCCAGCACACTGACCAAACGCTCATGGGCCTGTCCCGCCTGCTGCGCGGCCATGCGGTGCCATGCCTTATCCGCCAGCGCCTGCTGCCCCAGCACCAAGGCCACCGTGCTCACGGGCCAACTCCCCATGGCAGCCCGTACACGCTCCACCAACTCTGGCGCTGCCAGCAAAAACCCTAACCTGACACCCGGCAGTCCATAGGTTTTCCCAAAAGACCGTAGAACAATAAGGGCAGGATGCGGCAGGGCAGACGCAACGCTCTGGCCTTCAAAATCTGCAAAGGCCTCATCCACCACAAGGCTGTTCCCGTGCTCTGCACACCTGTCTGCCAGACGGCGCACCCAATCAGCAGGAAGCAGGCGTCCATCCGGGTTATTGGGGTTACATAGCACGCACACGGTGCCCGGCTGGGTGGCTGCAATGGCCAGAGCCTGCGGGGTATGCACGTTTGTTACAAACTTGGTGTGCAACCGCCATGCCTGCTCATGGCCGGAATAGGTGGGGCCTAGAATGCACACCTGCTCAGCCTGTAGCAGTGTGGGGAGCAACGCTATCAGGCTCTGGCTGCCAGCCCCTGCGGCCACCATGGCGGCATCTGCCACGCCATAGGCCCGTGCTGCCAGACGGCGCAGCGTGGCCTCCTCGTGCTCCTCCGGCAGGTGGGTCAGGCAGGATAGATCCGGCATCCGGCCCGGATAAACAAAGGGGCTAATACCGGTTGAAAGGTCATAAACAGGCTGCGGGGCGTGGGGAAAATACTGCATGACCGCCTGAACCTGCCCCCCATGGGCAGGCAGTGGCACCATGCGCCTGCTTGGGCTTGGCACGCTGTACGTGGTAGAAGCTTCCGGCACCACAGCCTGCTGCTGTTCCGCCTGCTGCCCTTCTGGCCAAACCTGTGAGCCGTCCCCCCGCATGTTGTTTTTTCCCCTCTCCATCTGTCTGCCGGTTGCCGCCCTTGCTGCTTTGCTTGAAGCACTCTGGGGCTATCCGCAGGCTTTGGTCACAGCCATTGGCCACCCCGTTATGTGGGTAGGCGCTCTTATTGGCAAATTGGACAACGCGCTCAACCTGCCCCTGTATTCCGAGACCAAGCGCCGGTGGCTGGGCGTGCTGGCTTTGGTCCTTATTGTGCTGCTCCCCTTGTGGCTGACCGGGGTTGTTCTGCGTGAAGGCTATGCCCTGCTGCCCGCTCCGGTCATGCTGGTGCTGCAAGCCATCGCCACCACAACACTTGTCGCGCAGAAGTCACTCTGGACCCATGTTGTAGCGGTGGGCAAAGGCCTGCGGCAAAACGGGCTGGCCGGTGGCCGACAGGCTGTCAGTCAGATTGTAGGGCGGGATACCAGCGCACTGGATGAAAGCGGGATTGTGCGCGCAGCCCTTGAAAGTCTGGCCGAAAATTTTTCGGACGGCATTGTGGCGCCGTTATTCTGGGCAGCCCTGTTTGGCTTACCCGGCGCGGTGTTTTACAAATGCATCAACACCGCAGACAGCATGATTGGCCACCTGACGCCAAAACATGCCGCCTTTGGCATGGCGGCCGCAAAACTGGATGACTGGGTTAATCTGCCTGCCTCCCGCTTGGCGGCACTCTGCCTTGTGCTGGCCGGGCCTGCTGGCACACGGCGGCAGGCATGGCAGGCTGTGCGGCAGGATGCGTCCCGCCACCGCTCCCCCAATGCCGGATGGCCGGAAGCGGCCTTGGCGGGCGTACTGGGCCTGCGCCTTGCTGGCCCGCGCGTCTATGGGGGTGTCACCGTGCAGGATAGCTGGATGGGCAACGGTACCCCCAACGCCACGCGGGAAGACCTTGACCGCGGGCTGGTCGTATATCGTCGGGCGTGTGCCCTTGTTATCCTGCTCTTGCTGTGCGCGGCACTTCTCTCCATGATTGAAGCATGAGCGCACCGCATTTTTCACCCGGCTTTCAGGCTGAGCTTCAGCAGCTTTTCACATGGCGGAGGGACGTACGCCATTTCCGTACAGACCCTGTGCCGGAGACCATACTGGCAGGGTTGCTGCACACGGCCTGCCTTGCGCCTTCCGTAGGGCTTAGCGAGCCGTGGCGTTTTGTGCGGGTGGATGCCCCCAGCCGCCGCGTGACCATACGCGCCAATTTTGCCCGTGCGAACACGGCGGCACTCAGCGGCCAGAGTGGTGACAATGCCCAGCGTTACGCCACCCTGAAGCTGGCCGGGCTGGATGACGCCCCACACCAGATTGCCGTGTTTTGCGATACAGACCCCTCGCAGGGCCGGGGGCTGGGGCGCGGCACCATGCCGGAAACCACGGTCTGGTCCGCTATCATGGCTATCCACACCTTCTGGCTGGCGGCTGCCGCACAAGGTATCGGGGTAGGATGGGTGTCCATTCTTGACCCGGCTGAAGCCGCATCCACCTTATGCGTGAACCCCAACTGGCGGTTTCTGGCTTATCTGTGTGTTGGCTACCCGCAGGAACAGGCCGACACCCCGGAACTGGAACGCAAGGGATGGGAACACCGCAACCCCGCGCGCAGAGTATGGATTAACCGCTGACGCTGCTGCCAGATTAAATTGGCAGCTTCTTGCTAGTCAGAAAAATCATCCAAAAACTAAGAATATTTTTGAGACTCTTATTTTCTGACATCCTGTTTTGTAGTCTGCACGTTACAGACTGCTTGAAAAACAGGATGGGCGGTCGAAGCGTCTGACGATCGATGCGGCCACCTCAAAGCGTCATATCGTTTGCGATAATCAGAGCTGGCATGTCCATCTTCATCTGCCATCGCTTCAGGCTGTCGTCCTATGAAATGCCCATTCCGCCACACTACGATGCCGTGCGGCAAGACGGCATTCCCCCTTCTCACGGGTCTTTCTGACCCGGCAAAACACAGAGCAATTCACAGTTTTTAATAAATCAATTCTCAACAGGTGCCGGAAGGTAACGGGAATTCGGAATAAATATACTTCATCCCAATGAAGCTTCGCAAGGGGGAAGTGGATGTCATACCCACGATCTCCCTGCCTTGATCCGGCTGTGGAAAGACTGTCCAGCAGGGTAGCTTAGGCTTACGTCCATCACAGATGCCTAGCACTGAGACACGCCTCGTTTTTCTCTTGCAAGCAAGGTGAGACTCTGTACCAAATGGTACAGAGAAACCAACCGGCACAGGAGCGGCTGATGTCAAAACCACCCTTTCCCCCCTTCACGCTTGAAACTGCCACACAAAAAGTTCGTGCTGCCGAGGATGCGTGGAACAGCAAAAATCCGGATGCTGTGTCACTCGCCTACACACCTGGGTCCGTCTGGCGGAACCGCACCAATTTTCCGCAAGGGCGCGACCAGATAAAGGACTTTCTGCGCCACAAGTGGGAAACGGAGCTGGAGTACCGGCTGGTCAAGGAACTCTGGTGTTTTCATGACACACGTATTGCCGTGCGGTTTGCCTATGAATGGCATAACGCTGAGGGGCAGTGGTTCCGCTCCTACGGCAATGAAAACTGGGAGTTTGACGCAGACGGCCTGATGCGCTGGCGGCTAGCCTCCATCAACGACCTGCCTATTACGGTGCAGGAGCGTAAATTCCTTTGGCAGGGCACGCGCAGGCCAGATGACCATCCCGGCCTTTCCGCACTAGGCCTCTAACATGGCCCGCGCCATTACGGAAAAAGCAGACCTCCTGCCCTGTCTGGCGGAGGTTTTCCGGGATTATGGGTATGAAGGGGCCAGTCTGGCCCTCATTTCCCAAGCAACGGGTTTGGGCAAAGGCAGCCTGTATCACTTCTTCCCAGGTGGAAAGCAGGAGATGGCGGAGGCTGTTCTGGCTGAAATTGATGCGTGGTTTACCACATCCATTTTCACGCCCCTTCGCACCACACCCAAGGCTGCCCACGCCATAACAAACATGTTTGCCGCCACGGCCACCTATTTTCAGTCTGGTCAGAAAATCTGCCTGCTCGGCCTGATGGGATTAAGCGAGACACGAGACCGTTTTGCGGAACGCATTTCTCTTTATTTTCAGCACTGGATAACGGCTTTACAAAATGCGTTGTTGCGGTTGGGGCATAATGCGCAAAAGGCCCGCACATTGGCCATTAGCAGCATTGCCGCCATACAAGGCGCCTTGGTACTAGCCCGCGCCCTCAACCATACGGACACATTTAACACCGTTCTGGCACAGGCCGAGCAGGCCTGCCTTACGCTCTGACAAACCCCGTTTTTTCAAGAAACTGTCTAACACGCCTCTCCTCTTGCGCATTAAAATTAAATTTAAACCGTCTATTTTGTTATAACATTTTCGCGAGAATTCGCGTATGACACAGCTCTGTTTTACGAGTCTGCCACACTGGTAGTTTGCCAAGCTTTGACGTGAATCAATGTGCAGCGTGCATCAGGGCTGCATCATGGCGTCAGGGTTTTCTTGGCAAAGAGAGCAACCGCAAAAGGGTGTATTGTGAAATCTGCTGCATCAGACAGTATTGTCTCGAAATTAAAGCTGGACAGCAAGCTTTTGCTCGGAACTCTCCTGTGCTGTCTGGTCAATAAACCGGTTTTTGCTCTGGCGGATGACGCGCAGGAACTGGCGGCCATCAAGGCGCAGATGCGGCTGCTTGCGGCACAGGTCAACGCCATTGAGCAACGGCAGGCCAAGCGCAAGGGCAGCAAGACACAAACGGCTGCGGCCTCCACCAACCGCAGCACACCTGCCCGCACCCTTGTCACCAGTGCCCCGGCAGACCCGGCCATCCGTTTTTCACCAGACCCTGCGGACACCACCCGCGTGGCATCCGGCGGGTTGCCGCTTCACTCCCACGGCAATACCAGCAACCCTCTGGGGTTTGAGTGGCTACCTACGCAGGATGTGGTGGCCCACGGCCATTCCGCCATGGATCTGTCCTCCTCCAGCCCGTCCTCCATTACGCAAACCTCGGTGGACCATCTGCCGCCTATTTTTTCAATTGGTGGTATCTCGGTCAAACTGGGCGGGTTTATCGAACTCTCCAACATCTGGCGTGACTCCAACATGACGGCAGGCCCAGCCACCGCATGGGGCAGCTTTCCTTACGCCAACAGCCCCAACCACGGCCTGAGCGAAGAGCGCCTGTCTGCCCAGCTCTCCCGCGTCTCCATCCTGATGGAAGCCAACCCCACCAACGCCATCCGGCTTCAGGCCTATATAGAGAGCGACTTTGGGGGCGCTGCCGGCACCAGTAACAGCGTGCAGATTAGCGGTTACACCCCCCGTATGCGGCAAGGCTATTTTACCTTCACGCAAAAAGACTGGGGCTTTCACTTGCTGATGGGTCAGGCCTGGAGCTTGGTCACCAACTACTCCAAGGGGCTGCTGCCCAGAAAAGAGCAGCTCCCGGCCGTGACGGATAACAACCAGATTCCGGGCATTGCCTTTACCCGCGTACCCCAGATCCGTATTGGCAAGGACTGGCACGAGAAATATTGGCTTGGCCTGTCTCTGGAAGACCCGGAAGCCACGTTCAACTTCTCCTCCTCCGTGCCATCTGGCGGCACTCTGCCTGCCGCATATGGGCAGACGGCAGGAACCCGCGTTTACTACCAGAATGCTGGTGGTGTGCTCCTGAACAGCGGCACCAATTATACCTACAACCCTGCGCCGGATATTGTGGTGAAAGCAGCAGCTGACACCAGTTTTGGCCATTATGAGGTATTTGGTCTGGGCCGCTGGTTCCGCTCGCTCTCCGTGCTTCCGGGTGCCACCACCTCCAAAAAACATACCAGTTTTGGCGGCGGCGTTGGCGCAGGCATGACCACGCCGCTTGGCACCAAAAAGCTGCAACTGGCCGGTAATATTCTGGCAGGGGAAGGGGTGGGCCGTTATGGGCCATCCCTGTTGCCGGATACCACCTTCAACGCCCACGGCCAGCTTACCCCTGTACCAGAGATCATCGGGTCTCTGGGACTGATCGGCCATCCGTCCCACTCCGTGCTGCTTTACACTTATGGCGGTGTGGAAACCTCCGGGCGCAAAAGTTATCTGGGGGCAGACGGGCACAATTATGGGTACGGCGTAACAGACCAGAACCTGAGCGGCTGCTCCATTGAATTTGGTGCCTGTAACGCCCAGACCCGCACACTCGCCTCTCTGACAACAGGGGGATGGTGGCACTTTATGGATGGTCATTACGGAAGCCTGATGGCTGGCCTGCAATACACCTATATCCGGAAGTTTGCTTTCAAAGGCACCAATGGTGCGGGCAGCAACGTCTATCCCACCACCTTTGGCAACACGGTGTATGTGACCTTCCGGTATCTACCTTTCCAGTAAAGTTGTTTTTCTGTGAAGATTTTTAAAAGGAGATAAAAAGCATGAGCTTGAAAAACTCCCGCCTGGCCCGTCCGGGCTTTTCCTGAGAACAGGGTTTTTTGTAGTTTTCCCTTTCACATCTTTTAATAAAAGACTGGAATTTTCCATGTCGGGTTCATCTTCCCAAGCCAGCCCAGCGCCTACAGCAACACCGGCTGCGCAGCCGCAAAAAATACAGCCACTTTATGTTCTGGCGTGGTTTTTGTGCGCACTGTTCTATTTTTATCAGTATGCCATCCGCTCTGCCCCCGGCATTATGCAGGATGAGCTGACACAGGCCTGGGGCAACAGCCATCTGGGTCTGATGATTGCCTCTTACTACATTGTCTATGCGCTGGCGGCACTGGCCGTAGGGGTGCTGCTTGATCGCTACGGTGCCCATGCCACCATGCCGGTTGGGATCAGCATTACCAGCATTGGCTGCCTTATCTTTGCACAGGGCAGCATGGGCGCAGGGCTTGTGGGCTATGTTATTCAGGGGCTTGGGGCAATCTGTGCCTTTGTTGGCTCCTCCTATGTGGCGGCCCGCTACCTGCCAGCCCGCACACTTGCCCTGTTTGTGGGGCTGACACAGTGCCTTGGTATGGCTGGGGCAGCCTTTGGCTCCAAACCCACACGGTTGCTGATTGACCCCAACGGCTCTTTCCATATTCCGTGGCAGACGGTCTGGCTGGGCTTTGGCATTCTGGGCGTTTGCCTTGCCGTAGCCACATGGTTTGTTATGCCGCGGGATTCAGGGGACAGCGCAGACCATCACGGTCACTTCTCCTTTGCCAACCTTGTGCAGCCTTTCCGTATTATCTTCAGCAACCCGCAAAGCTGGTACGCTGGCATTATTGGGGGCCTGCTGTTTGTGCCCACCACCATTGGCGCACTGGGCTGGGGTGCCTCCATGCTCAATAAGGGCGAACATGTGAGCATGGCATTTGCGGCCTCCGATGTTTCCATGGTGCCCATTGGCTGGGTCATTGGCTGCCCGCTGCTGGGTTGGATTTCCGACAAGATTGGCCTGCGCAAACCCGTACTGATTGGCGGCGCTGTTGTGCTGCTGGCGGCCTCTCTCTGCGCGCTGTATCTGCCGGTTGGCGTTATGCCGCGCTACTCTGTTGCTCTGGTCATGGGTATTGCCTCCGGTGCCGCCATGATCCCCTTCTCCACCATGAAGGAAGTTAACCCACCGCAGGTTAAGGGCACCGCTGCCGGTGTCATGAACTTTCTGGTGTTTGGGACAACCGGTGTGCTTTCCCCGCTTGTCTCCGCCCTGATGGCGGGTGGCGATACAGACAGCATGGCGCTGTTCCACCGGGCCTTCATGCCGCTGGTTGTAGGTATTGTTGTTGCCATTCTGCTCTCCTTCCGCCTGCGTGAGACAGGCTGGAAAGTGCAGAAACACGGCTAAGCCACACAGTTTTTAAAACTTTTTGCCAAAAGGGCTGCCTGAGCATTGTTCTGGCAGCCCTTTTTAGTGGTGCGCTGTTACGGAATAAACTGCTCGGCCCGCAACCGCTCAAACACATCCAAGAATGAAACCGTGCTGTCCTGATATGCCGTAAATCCGGCAAGGCGGCTTTTGGTCATATCCGTTACACATTCAATGGGTCGCCCCAAATCCGCATCCGTGTGCCAGGCGGAGGCAAGGCGGTTCAGGTCAGGTTCACGCAGGACATGTCTGGCCGCAATATCCGCCCATACCCCGATATCCTGCGCCAGTTTGGGTTCCAGAGGCTCCGCTTGATCCGGATAGGGAGCGGCCTCCAGCCCGAACCACGCCGCCAACCGCGGCCATAACCACTTCCAGCGCACAACGTCACCATTCACCACATTAAACGCCTGATTTTCCCCGGAAGCTGAGGTTGCAGCCCATACCAGTTGCGCAGCAAGCTGCCGGGCATCCGTCAGGTCTGTCAGGCCATGCCATTGCACCGCAGAACCCGGAAACACAAAGGGGCGGCCAGTCTCCCGGCACAGGGTAGCGTAAACAGCCAGTGTGCTGGCTATGTTCATCACATTGCCAATGGCATACCCCACAACAGTATGGGGGCGGTGTACACTCCATGTGAAGGCGTGTTTCTGCGCGGCTTCATACAAAACATCCTCCTGCGCGTAATAGAAATTTTCTACACTCAGCCGCGGCATATCTTCCCGGAAAGGCGTTTCAGGCACCACCCCTTTTGCATAGGCTTCAAAAGGGCCAAGGTAATGTTTAAGGCCGGTCACAAGGGCTGCGTGCTGGAGCGCTCCGGGGTTGGGCAAAGCCTCGAACACATTGCGGAGCATGGCAGCATTTGCCACGCAGTTTTCGTGCTCCGTGGCGCACCGCGTCCATGTGCAGAAAAAAACATGCGTGGGTGTAAGGCTCCGCAAGGCCTGTGCCAGCCCGGAGGCATCCAGCGCGTCTGCCTGTACGGGTATAATTCCACTTCCCTCTGGCATGGTCCGGCGGGACAGGCCGTAAACCGTCCAGCCTTCTGCCACTAATCTGCGGGCCAGATTTTGCCCGACAATACCGGTTGCACCAACAACAAGTGCGCGCTGCGCCATGGTGTTTCTCCTGCTTGAAAAAAGTAACAGTAGATACGTGGCAACTTGTTTATACACGTACAAGACGGCACCTTTTTGTGCCCTGACTACCAAAAGGTTACCGTAAAATGGCCCCTCTGCTTCCGCTGGACTACCGGACAGCACCGTTTGATGAACAATGCGCCCCCCGCCGCCTGTTGCGCCTTTTCAGTGGTAAATGGACAACAATGGTCCTGCACAGCCTGCATCTGGAAGGCGGTGCATCCCGCCCCGGCCATCTGCTGCGCTGCCTGCCGGGTCTGTCTAAAAAAATGATGACCCAGACCCTTCGGGAGCTTGAGGAAGCCGGGCTGGTCAGCCGCACCGTGCAGCAGGTCATGCCGCCGGTTGTGGAATACAGCCTGACACCCCTTGGCCGCCGTTTTATTGAACCGCTGGAAATGCTGTACCACTGGGGTATAGACAATGCGGATGCTCTGGATGCCGTCTGTCAGGCACAGGCTGCTCCCTCCACCTAGCCCGCACGCCAACTTGCCCAAAAAAGGGGGTTACATGCCCGCCAGCCACCCTGCTCCTACCATCAGCACGCTGCACCTCTACCCGGTAAAAGCCCTGCGCGGTCTTAACCAGAGCAGCCTGACCCTCCACCCATGGGGGCCAGAAGGAGACCGGCGCTGGATGGTGGTGGAGCCCGATGGCACTTTTCTCACGCAACGCACCTTGCCCGCCATGGCACGCCTGACCGCTACCCCCACCCGCAACGGGCTGGAGCTGAGCACGGCAGGAGCCAGCCCGTGCAGCGTGCCCTTCCCTGCCCCTGATACGCCAAGTCAGCCTGTGCGCGTATGGAAAGATACCGTCCCCGCACAGGACGCCGGAGCGGAAGCCGCATATTGGCTGAGCCAGCACCTTGGCCGCCCCTGTAGGCTCGTCTTTATGCCCACCCCCGCCGAGAACCGGGTAAGGCTGATTGATGCGCAGCCTACGCCGGTTTCCTTTGCTGACGGGTACCCGCTTCTGGTGGCAACGGAAGCGTCGCTCTCCGACCTGAACAAGAAACTGGCAGACCCGGTACCCATGGCGCGGTTCCGGCCTAATATTGTGGTGGCAGGCACTCAAGCATGGGCAGAAGATAGCTGGAAAATAATACGCGCAGGCACTGCTGTTTTACGAATAAGTGCCCCATGCTCCCGCTGCACGGTCACCACAACGGATCAGGAGACCGGCGTCATCCCTAACCGTAAGGAACCCCTGGCCACTCTGGCGCAGTTTCATCGCACACCAAAAGGCATCATGTTCGCGCAGAATGCCGTGGTGGTACAGGCTGGTACCCTCAAGGTTGGAGATAGCGTTGATATTCTGGAAACAGGAGCCTCCAACCTTCTGCCTGCATAAGAAATTTTCCATAATCAGGCTCAAGAAGCCACACGGTCCTCTTGCGGCTTATGTAAAGCTTACTTGACAAAAATTGCTGCGTTTTTGTATGTGTAAAGCACACTTTACATAGGACTCGGATAATGACCTCCAAACGCTACCTTGCTGAGCTTTTTCTTTGTCTGGTGGTTTATTGTGTGCTGCTGTCCTTGTTCATTTTCCTCTTTACACAGCACAAACTACACGGGCTATGGCAACCTGCGGCAGCCCTGCTGCCCATGATACCGGGCTGTGCTTTCTGCTGGGTTGTGATACGGGAGTTCCGGCGTATAGATGAACTCCAACGCAAAATTCAGTTTGATGCGCTGGTATTTTCTTTTACAGGCACAGCCCTGCTCACATTCTCCTACGGTTTTCTGGAGGTTGTGGGCTTTCCGTCTCTCTCACTGTTTGTGGTGTGGCCGGTTATGGCGCTTTTGTGGAACATTGGGATAGTTTGGGCAAAACGGCACTATCAATGATTAATCAGGTTCGCACACTCCGCCTTGCCAGAGGACTTTCTCAGGACTCTTTGGGGAAATTTCTGGGAGTTTCCCGCCAGACCGTCAACGCGATTGAAATGGGCCGCTACGACCCCAGCTTGCCGCTGGCCTTCAAGATTGCACGTTTTTTTGCCATGCCTATCGAAGACGTTTTTGATGATTCAGAAAGCGAAGCCTAATCCATCACCTCAAAATAGCTTATTCAATCAGGTATTTTAGGCAGAAAGACGTTCCTTTGGCTCACAGGCCAGCGCCAGAATGGCGTCCAGATCAGCAAACTGTTCCAGATGGTCCGCTAGAGTATCCAGCGCCTGTTCAACCAAGGCATCATGATGGTCAGGGAGTTGCACAGCCTGCCCGGCCTGATACCAGAACCCGCCGGGGGCAAATGCCCGCCCGCCCACACGCTCCAGCAACGCCATGCGTGCAGCACGGCTCCCAAACACACCATGCAGATACGTGCCGTAAATATGGCCATCTGCGGCCACTGCGCCTTCAGGCTGGCCATCCAATTCCAGCAAGGGGTGTGCACAGTCTGGGCCGGCGGTGCGGCCAATATGCATTTCATAGCCTGACACGCAGGCCTGTGTACCGGCCACAATCCCTGTTTTTTCAACAAGATATTTATCAGGGCTCAACACCGTCTCTACTGCCAGCAGGCCAAGCCCCGCCACGGTAGCAGGCGGGCCTTCAATGCCATGCGGGTCAGCCAGACTTTGGCCCAGCATCTGGTATCCACCACAAATGCCCAGAATATGGCCACCCTGCGCCCGATGCGCTGCCAGTGCATCCGCCCAGCCCCGTTCTTGCAAAACCGATAAATCAGACAAGGTGTTTTTTGATCCGGGTAGAATAATCAGGTCACACTCTGGCAAAGGCTCACCGCATTGCACGGCTATCAGCTCCACCCCTGGTTCTGTTCTGAGCGGGTCAAAGTCATCAAAATTGGCAATAAGCGGCAAAAGCGGCACTACCACGCGTAGTCTGGCCGGAACCGCCACAGGAGCATTGCCTGCCAAGGGGGCTACAGGTTGCGTCGTTTTTCTACCGGACCTTACGAGCTCCAGCAGGTCTGCTGCATCTTCTGCTGGCAGGTGCCTGATGGCAGCCAAATGCGGCACCAACCCCAACGGAGCCCACCCTGTACTCTGTGCAACAAATGCCATCCCGTCTTCAAATAACGAGATATCACCGCGCATTCTGTTAACGATAAAGCCTTTTATGGTTGCTGCATCTTCAGGTGCCAGCACAACCTGTGTGCCGACCAAACTGGCAATAACGCCCCCCCGGTCAATATCCCCCACCAGCACAACAGGAGCCTGCACGGCCTGAGCAAACCCCATATTGGCAATATCACGCGGGCGTAAATTTACTTCGGACGCCGAGCCAGCCCCCTCCACCAAGACCAGATCCGCCTGTGCCGCCAGCCGGTAAAAACTGTCCAGCACGGCTGGCATAAGCAGGGTTTTACGGTCCTGATAACTGCGGGCGGCTACGGTCTCCTGCTTGCGGCCCTGCACAACAAGCTGCGCACCTGTCTCCCCCTGCGGCTTGAGCAGAACGGGGTTCATATCCACATGGGGCGGCACCCCGCAGGCGCGGGCCTGCAACGCCTGCGCACGGCCTATCTCCCCGCCGCTGGCTGTTACTGCTGCATTGTTGGACATGTTTTGCGGCTTGAACGGCAAAACCTTCAGCCCCCGGCGCGTAAAAGCCCGCGCCAGCCCCGCCACCAGAGTAGATTTGCCAACGCTTGACCCGGTACCCTGAAGCATGAGCACCCGTGCGCTCAAAACTCCACGCCCTGCTGCGCTTTCACGCCGTTTTTAAAATGATGTTTGACCAACGCCATTTCCGTCACCAGATCGGCCTGCTCAATCAGTTCCGGTTTGGCGTTACGGCCTGTCACAACCACATGCTGACCAGCGGGGCGGGCCTGAATATCAGCCAGAACCTCAGCCAGAGGCAGATAGTCATAGCGCAGGGCTATGTTCAGTTCATCCAGCACCACAAGGGCTATATCCGGCTGGCTGAGCGCCTGTTTTGCCACAGCCCATGCCTTTTGGCAGGCGGCAACATCCCGCGCGCGGTCCTGCGTTTCCCACGTAAATCCTTCACCCAGAGCATGCCATTCAATCAGGTCATCAAAGCGCTCCAGCGCCCTGCGTTCCCCCGTGTCCCACAGACCTTTTATAAACTGCACGACCACAACCCTGCGGCCATAGCCTAAAGTACGCAGCACCATGCCAAGAGCCGCGGTGGACTTGCCTTTGCCCGGCCCCGTATTGACCAGCAGCAGCCCTTTTTCCACTGTTTTGGAAGCCACTTCCTGATCCTGCACCGCTTTGCGCTTCTGCATTTTCTCGCGGTGGCGGTCTTCAGTGTCGGTTAGTGCGGGGGGTGGCGTGTGTTCTGTCATGGGTCTTTCTGTCATCGGGGTAGGCGGGCGAGGCTTAACTCAGCGCCATAGCCTTGCGGTGGGTATAGGCATGGTCCAGCCCTGCCGGGTGGGGCACCATATAAAGCCGTGCTGCCCCCTGTGGCATTGAAGGAGCCAGAAGTTCCGGTGTGTCACCCGCAGCCAGCGCACTCAGCAACCGCAGCGGACCACCGTGGGACACCACGCAGGCAGGCACCCCCGCGGCCTTAACATCCTGCCAAAAGGCTCTTGTACGTTGTGTCAGAGCCAGCCCACTTTCCCCTTCAGGAGGAGCGAAGCTGGCCGGGTCTCTGGCCCATTCATCCAGTTGGTCCCGGCTGATGTCTGACCAGTTGCGGCCTTCCCATGCGCCAAAATCCATTTCAGCCAACCGGGAATCTATCCGCAGTTCCATGCCGGTGACACGGGCCAGCCGTTCCGCCATTTCCCGGCAGCGGGTTGCAGGAGAGCTATAGAGCACTTGGCAGACTGCCCCTTGCGCCAGCACGGCCAGCCCAGCGGCCACGCCTTCCCAACCCGGTTTCAGCGCAACGTCCTGCCGCCCGTAGCAAACCCCTTCCGGCAGAAGAACTGGTGCATGACGCACCAACAAAACGGGGAAAGACTGCGCCATATTTCTCTCCTAGGCCATCACGCCACTCTCTAACACATACGGTAGCAAACCGTTCCGGCGTACTGTGCCTCCACGCACCTTACGGTGCATGAGCCTGTGATAATACCCACTTTTTTGCCACCCACCGGGCAGCCCCGCCCCGCGCCGATCAAACCTTTACACACAATCATGTGAGGTCTGGCACCCGCGCCAGCACATGAAAAAACGACCCTGTAACCAGCCCCCGTTGCCCGCCGCACAGACCAAGGTCCGTACCATCGCCTGCAGTTAAAGCCGCAAGAGGCTGGTCTGCACCCGGCTCCAGCACGGACGCATAATGGAACTCATGCCCCCGCAACCGTGACCTGGCAGGGCCAAGCAGGCAGTCCATCTGTAACGTGGCCTCGCGGTAGCCCAGATTCAACTTGCGGCGGGCAAAAGAGGTCGCATGGCCAAGCAACCCTGCCATCTGGTGCCGTTGCCCCTGAGCATCTTCCAGCCCCTGCCCCAGCACCATGTAGCCCCCGCACTCCCCATGGACCGGGCGCGTAGTGGCAAAATGCTGCAAGGCGGTTTTAAAATGCTCTGCCTGCGCCAGTTGGCCTGCATGCAGCTCCGGGTAGCCGCCCGGCAGCCAGCAGGCGGTGCAAGATGGGTCCGGCCCCTGATCGGCCAAAGGAGAAAACGGCACCACCTCAGCACCCGCCTGCCGCCAGAACAACGCCAGATGGCCATATAGAAAGGAAAACGCATCATCTTCCGCCACAGCAATCCGCTGGCCGGGGGGCGGCAGCATGGCCGCCTGTGCTCCTGCGCCGTGCAGCAGGTGTGACAGGTCTGGTAACGGGCGGGCCGTGGCCAATATGGCATCAAGGTCCAGTTCCTGCTCTGCCTTGTCTGCCAATTTTTCCAGCCAGTCCGTCAGGCCACCGTGCTCACGGGCCTGTACAAGGCCCAAATGGCGTTCGGGCAAAGGCTGGCCCGGCTGCCGCAGCAATGTTCCCAGCACAGGCAAGCCGGCGGCGTGCACGGCCCCGCTGGTCAACCGCGCATGGCGGGGCGATGCCACACGGTTCAGCACAACACCGGCCACCGGCACATCCGCCTGCCATGTTGCAAACCCCTTGGCAATTGGCCCGACTGACTGCCCCTGACCGGACACATCCAGCACCAGCACAACCGGAATCCCAAACCGGGCCGCAATGTCCGCCGGTGCGCCGCGTGCCCCTTCTGGTGCAACAAGGCCATCAAACAGCCCCATGGCGGATTCCACCACCACAAGGTCAACATCCTGCTGTGCTGCCTGCAATACGGTTGCCAAAAGGGGGGGCGGCATACACCAGCTATCCAGATTAAGCCCCGGCCTGCCCGTAATGGCGGCGTGAAACGCGGGGTCTATATAATCCGGCCCCGTTTTGGCCGCCCCCACGCGCACCCCACGCCGTTTGAGAGCCGCCAGCAGAGCAAGGGTCACGGTTGTTTTGCCACCACCAGAGCGGGGGGCAGCCACCATAAGGGCGCGGGCCGTCATTGCGGGAGGGGCCTTTCTGTGTGTGCTGTGGGTATGCCGGGGCTTTCTTCCAGCACTTGCCCCACGCTGTTGCCGCGTGGGTGCCACAGGCCACGCCGCCATGCCTCGGCAAAGCGGGCGCGCATGGCTTCCCGCGCGGCCGGATTGGCCTGCTGCAAAAACTGGTTGCAGGCTACGTTGCCCAATGTGGCGGCAAACACAAGGTCAAACTGCTGGTCAAACCGGTCTGGCAAGGTAGCCGCAAAGCCGGACAGGGCATCCAGCCCACGGGCCAGCTCTGCCGCACCGGCGTATCCGTGCCGCTGCATTCCTTCTATCCAGCGAGGGTTAGCCAGCCTGCCACGCACAATGCGGGCCACTTCCTGCGCGGTGCTCCGCAGGCGGGGCGTATCCGGTCGGGCTGTATCGCCGTGCCAGATGGCGGGGTCCGCCCCAAGGGCAGCAGCGGCAGCGGCTAACCCGCCCTCATGCGCAGCATTTTCCGGGCTTTCCAGCATATCTGTTTCCGCATGGTCCTGCACATGCAACACAGCCTCTGTGCGGCTAAGCAACGTGGCCAATGCCGTTGCATCCTGCTGGCCATCCCGCCCACCCCCGTAGGTCCATGCTGACCCTTCCAGCCATGCGGCCCCCAAATCCTGCCGGTCCTGCCATGCCCCAAGGTGCAGACGGTCTTCCAACCCGGTACCGTAAGTGCCGCTTGCCGCGCCAAAAATGCGGGCGGTAGCACGTTGCCGTGCCTCCCCTGCCAGCCCGCGTACCGTGGCAGCAAGGGGATTCCACTCAACAGGTTCATCCTGCTCCGCCACAGCCGTCACCACTTGGTCAAACAAAGCTATCTGGTCGGGAAATGCATCCCGGAACAGGCCAGAGATACGCAACGTCACATCCACCCGTGGCCGGTCCAGCACAGGCAGAGGAATGACCTCAAAGCCCGTCACATGCCCTGTGCCTGTGGCACGGGTAACCTCCACCCCCATAAGGCGTAGGGCCAGTGCCATATCCTCCCCACCCGTACGCAGGCTGGCTGACCCCCACAAATCCATCACAAGGCGGGTCAGCGGTTCGCCGTGTTCCTGTTTATGGCGTGTGAGCAACAGGTTTTCCATTTTTGCTGCCAGTTGCATGGCAGAGGGTGTGGGGAGTGCCCGTGGGTCTATGGTAAACAGGTTGCGCCCGGTTGGCAGCACATCCACCCGGCCCCGCGTGGGTGCGCCCGCAGGCCCTGCGGCCACAAATCGCCCTGCCAGAGCATCCCGCAGGCCCATAACTTCCGCCTGTGCGCAGTCTACCACCTTCTGGGCAATATTCTGACGTGTCGGGCCTGAAGTGGGCGTGGCGCAGGCTTGTTCAATGGCCTCAACAAGCGCCTCGGCTTTAGGAGCGCTCTTGCCAAAAATATGCAGCCCATCACGAATTTGCAGATCTTTCACATCGCACAAATACGCATCCAGCCGTGCCAGAGCCTCATCGTCACTTTCATCACCGGGGCGAACGCCACTTTCCGCCAAAACACCGGTACGGGCCGCACGGGTTAGAATGTCCTGACGCAACAACGCACCCCGCCGAGGGTCCAGACCATCCGCCTCCGCATATTCGTCAATCAACCGTTCCAGAGCCTGCATATCCGGGGAGAGGCCAGCCTGCATGACAGGTGGCGTCATGTGCCCCAGTGTTACGGCACCAAGGCGGCGCTTGGCCGTTGCGGCCTCACCGGGGTTATTGACAATAAACGGGTAAATAACCGGCAAAGCTCCTGTTAAAACCGCAGGCGCACAAGCTTTGGTGAGCGCTACAACCTTACCCGGCAACCACTCCAGCGTGCCATGCGTGCCCACATGCACCATAGCGTCCAGCTTCTGCACATGCTGCAACCAAAGGTAAAATGCCACATAGGCATGGCATGGGGGGCTGTCCGGGTTATGATACAGGGTTTTGCGGTCAGCCGCCTGCCCACGGTCAGGCTGCACCGCCACCGTAAGCTGGCCCTGT
Organism: Acetobacter cibinongensis; assembly: GCF_000963925.1. GTDB lineage: Bacteria > Pseudomonadota > Alphaproteobacteria > Acetobacterales > Acetobacteraceae > Acetobacter > Acetobacter cibinongensis. Next base: position 54,967 of record NZ_BAMV01000003.1, on the reverse strand, counting down.
ATATACACCCGCAGACAAAACTGCCCGTTTTGCACGGATGGATCCTCTTCCGGCGTACCCCATGCCGCGGTGACAGACGCCATGAACGCTGGCTCTAACCCGGCAGTAAGAGCGTGATACCGGGCAAGCGATAGCACGGGGTGCGGCAGCTCTCGTGTAAGGACCTGCCCAAGCTGGGCCTGCTGCCATTCTGGCCCCGCATCATATCCCTCCGTACGCAAAATCTGCTGTATGGACACAAGACTTGCAAATGTATCCAGCCCTACGGCGTGCGCCACATGCCCGCTATCCTGCTGAAGACCGGCCCCTGGATAATCTGACACCACAAGGCCTACACGCCGCTGCTCTGCTGGCAGGCAGCGCAGACGCAGCCACCCCATGATGCGGGCTGTGGTCTGCGCTATGCCCTCCGCAAAAGGAATGCGGGCGGCGGGCTGGCCGGGCATGACCTCCTGCCGGAACGACAGGGGGAAGGTGGCAATGCTGCCATCCAGTTCCGGCAGAACGGTTTGCATGGCCAGGTCTGACCGGGAAAGCCCGCGTGCGCTCTCCTGCCACAAGGCCTGCGTGCTGCCCGGTTGTAACAGTTGAAACACCGGCACACCCGCCTGCATAAGTGGCGAATACCCAGCCTGATTTCTGGATGAAAATACCGTGCCATTCAGCACACAATCCGGCTGGATACGCGCCATAAGACCGGCCACACCCTGCGCGACCTCCGGGCCTTTGAGTGAGGGCACAAACACCATATCCACCGTGCAGCCTTGCGCGGCCAGAGCCTCGGCCAGCGCGTCCAGCGCAGTCTGGTCACTCACCAGCAGGTGGGCACGGTAGAACAATAAAATAGCCCGTGCTGTCATACCATTTGGCAAGTGGGGGTCTTGATTAATACTCCTCCCCTCCCGCGCCACCACGGTCCGATACAAGCCCCATGCAGGCAGCGGTTCTGGGTGCTGGCCGTCATCCTCCGCAAGGCCTGCCATGGCCTCCATCAAGCGCAGGGCGCACGCCATGTTGCGCGGGCCACCTTGCCGGAAAAACCCGATAAGACGCGTGCGGGCCGCCGGGTCCACCGTGGAAAGTTCTGCCAACCGGGTATCATCGCCGCCCTGTGCGATGGCGCTTGCCTGCGTTGTCGCGCACTCACCCGGTAGCAGAGCCAGAGGCACAGCGTTACTGCGGCACCAGCCTGCCAGTTCTTCCACCCCGTAGCGCCACGCCTCCAGTCCGCCCAACAGCCGCACCACTACGCAGCGGGCTTTTTCAAGCGTGCTGTCAATATACAGGTCAATGGACATAGGGTGACGCAGCCGGGACAGGTGTGTCAGTTGCAGGCTGGCCTGCCTGCCCTGCGCCGGGTCTGTCTGCGCCGCAGCATGGGCTGCGCGCAGACTTAAAAGGTCACTTTCGCTAAAAGAGAGTACCACCACATCCGCAGAAGGTTGGCCGAGATCTTCCGCCTGCTCCTGCTCATCCAGTGACCGGTTTTCACGAACCAGCAGATGCATGGCAAACCACTCCCTTCAGCCCGTAGTGGTCAGGCTGCCCCGTGTGACAGGGCGGCGCGAATACCGGCTTCATTCAGCCCTTTCTGCCCGATCACCACAATGCGGCCTGACCGATCAGCACCAGCAGGCAAAGGCTGGTCAAATTCGTGCCGGAAGCGGGTACCAACCCCCTGCACCGCCAAGCGCATGGGCTTGCCTTGCACTGAAGCAAACCCCTTCATACGCAGCACATCAAACGTGGAGGCAACGTCCTGCAACTGTGTCAGGAAAGCCTCTACGCTGGCCTGTTCCGGCACGGGCACCACAAAGCTTTCAAAGTCATCATGTTCGTGCTCGCCGTCTTCCGCATCGTGGTGGGACGGACGCGCATCCAGATCGGCCTCGGCGGCGGCACCAAGACCAAGCAGCACGGCCGGGTCAACCTTGCCCTCCGTTGCGCGGATAATCTTGATGGGACGGGGTGAGAGGCGGCGCACTTCAGCTTCCACCTGTGCCAGTTCTTCCGCGCTCAGCAGGTCTGTCTTGTTCAGTACAATCAGGTCTGCGGCGTTCAACTGGTCTTCAAACACTTCTGCCAGTGGATTGTCATGGTCCAGCGAGGGGTCTGCCGCACGCTGCTGGGCTACGGCATCCGGGTCATCCGCAAAGCGGCCTGTGGCTATGGCCGGGGCGTCCACCACGGTAATAACGCCATCTACCGTCATACGGTTACGCACGGTGGGCCAGCCAAAGGCTTTGAGCAACGGTTTGGGTAATGCCAGACCGGAGGTTTCAATCACCACATGTTCCGGTGGGTCTGCACGGTCCAGCAGGGCTTCCATAGTGGGCAGGAAGTCATCCGCCACGGTGCAGCACAGGCAACCGTTGGTCAGTTCAACAATATCATCATCGCGGCAGCCTTCTATGCCGCAGCCACGCAGGATTTCACCATCAATCCCAAGCGACCCGAATTCATTAACAACAACCGCAATACGGTGGCCCTGCGCCTTATGCAGGATATGGCGCAGGAGCGTGGTTTTACCCGCGCCAAGAAAACCGGTGATGATGGTAACCGGCACACGGGAGAGAGAGGCAGCACTCATGGTTTTCAGTCCTGTTCTTGGTAAAGCGATGCAGGTACGCGCCCCAGCACCATATCAGAAAGTGAGGCCGGGCGGCGGGACGGCATGACCGTGCCTTTTTTGCTGGCGGCATAAAGCCGCGCATACGCCAGAAGATCTTCCGCTTTTTCAGCGCCCAGATGGCCCAGCAGCCACGTCCAACGGCCCGCCATGGCAATGGCCGCAGTACAGCCGCGGTCACAGGCGGCAAGGCATTCTACAGGCTTTAGCGTCACAGGAAGCACAGCGCCCTCTTCCGTCTCCGCTTCTGCGGCCAGTACGGCCAGCAGGCGGTCATAAAGCTGGGCACCGGGCGGGCGCTCCATGGCCGGACCACCCCGGCGACAGGTCATGCAGACATGCAGAACAGGGTGATCATACCCGGCCTGACTGGAAGAAGGGGAAGAAAGCTCTGACATTCCGCATCCTGTTACGGCGCAGCCCCGCAAAGCGCTGGCCCGTGGCTGAGGTGCGGACAGATTTGGCCCGCCCCCGCCTGTGGCAGGGTACAGGACTATGCAGCACAGTGCCGCATAGTGTTACGCACCGGGCACCCCGCCAGAGCCAACACCATAAAACCAAATGACCGACGCACTGTATAAAAACAACAGTACGCGGGCCTGATGGCAGGTCTCCTGGCTTGTGGCTGGCAGCCTGTGCCGTGCAGCACAGAAATACCCTACAGCGCCCCCTTCCCAGCATTATGGCCCCGGTGGGTGTGACGGGCTGTTAAAAAGCACCGTTCACAGGACTGTGGCAAAGCACACTTACAGTTGCGGGGGCAGCGACGGACTAATGGCTTGCACCACGCACCGATCTTCCCTTTTCATTCCTTGCGGAACACCATCAGGCGGGACAATGGCGGCAAATCTGCTGCGTTTCAAGACCCGGAGGGTGCAAACAAGCCCTGCCCTCCGTTCAGTACCCCTGCGCGGGATCATACAGGCGGTCTACCGGCTCGCCCCGCTCCAGTGCTGCAAGCGTGGCCACCACATAGCGCGCCCGCGCCGGGCGTGACGCTTCCGATGCCACATGCGGTGTCAGCAATACCCCCGACATTGCCCAGAGCGGTGAGTCTGCTGGCAGAGGTTCCGTTTCAAATACATCCAGCACGGCGCCATGCAGAGTGCCGTCCTGCAATGCCCTTGCAAGGTCCGCCTGCACCACAACCGCACCGCGCCCGACATTAATAAACCCCGCTGGTTTACGAATGTGCGACAGGAGAGAATAGGTCACCATGCCTTTTGTTTCCGGCGTTTCCGGCAGCAGGCACACCACAATGTCCGAGTGCTGCAAAAAAGGGAGCAGCCCGTCCGGCCCGGCGTAACACACTATGCCTTCTTGCTGTTTGTCGTGCCGCGCCCAACCACACACCTTAAAGCCTGCGGCCAGCAGTGTTTGTGCCACATGGGTACCAAGATGCCCCAGCCCCATAATCCCAACACAACTGTTGGTGGACAGGCGCGTGGGAGGCATGTCTTTTCTGGCCCAGGATGCGCGAGCCTGTGCAACGTGCCAACGTGGGGCCTCCCGCAACAGCGAAAATACCGCCCAGCGCACATAGTCGGCCATCTGGGTTTCTGTTTCGTCTCCGCCCATGCGCACTATGGGTATGCCTTTGGGCAAAAGCGGGTCTGCCAGAATATGATCCACTCCGGCGGCAACGCTCAGAATGGCTTTCAGCTTGCCCATCTGCGCAAGTCGTCCCGCTTCCGGCTGCCAGACAAAAGCATAGTCAACCCGCGCAGGATCAAACGAGGGTGCGTACCAGTCCTGCACCTCTAGGCCCGGCATAAGCTCCGTAAACAGGGCTTTCCATTCCGGGAAGGTTACAGGGCTTCCTGCTTTGACCGCAAGGCAAACCATCAGAAGTCCTCTCACACTGTCAGGTTAGCGTAACACACTGTGTGAAATTTACCTCTTCACCAAAATATCAGCCACTTACGTGGGATCTCATGCATATTTTTCTTGAAATAAAAATTTAACATAGCTTATCTTGTTTCGGAAACGATTCTAATTTTCCGCGCGACTCAGCACAGTGTGTCTTTTCTAACACAGTGCATTATCGCAATGATAGTGGGATGCAAAAAACGTTTTATACGTCTGATTTTGCATAGTAGTTAAAAATTACGATAAGTGCTTCGTAAATTTTTTATCCGCTATTTTGCAAGGTGGAATATGACTCGTTTGCAACAGGGATTTTTTATACCCCAGTTAAAACCCCGCACACGGCCATCCAGCCTTAAGCTGGCTGTTCCCATGGCGGTTTCTACGCTCCTGTTCTCCCCCCTCCTCCGCGCTGAAACTGTGCAAAAGGACGCAGCATCCGTTACGCAGCCGGAAAAAGATAAAAAGTCCAAAAAACAGAAAAATGCTGTTTCCGTAAACAAGCAGGATACGCTGAAAAAGAGCTCATCCCTTGTTGATAGCTCTGAAAACATCACTGTCACGGGCACCCGCCTCTCCCAGACACGGCTTAGTAACGTGATGGCAGGGACCACTGTGGACGCGCAGCAGATCCGGGCGCGTGGCTATACAGACCTTGGTCTGGCCCTGATGCGTGAAAACACGTCCTTCACGGTTGGGGATCAGTCCCCCATCGGGGCTCAGGGGCTTGGGGCTGGGCAGTCCTTCGTGTCTCTGCTGGGCCTTGGGTCCCAGCGTACCCTGACCCTGATTGACGGGATGCGTATGGTCGGGGGCGCCTCTGCCTCTGTTTACGGCGCAGGCTCCGGTTCTCAGGTGGACGTGGCGGCTATTCCCACCTCACTCGTCAAAGGTATGGATACCCGGTTGGGTGGCGCTGGCGCAGCTTATGGTGCAGACGCCGTGGCCGGTGTAGTCAACTACCGGCTGGATGACCACTTCACTGGTGTAGACATGACGGCACAGGGCGGCTGGACCCAGAGCCTGATTGCCCCGTCTGAAAAAATTACCTTCAAATACGGCCGCACGTTCGACCACGACAAAGGTGGCGTTGTATTTGACCTTGAATACCGTAACGCGGGCGGCGTTATGTATAACGACCTGCCAAACTCACTGGGTTCAAACGCGACTTCCTACCAGCGTGCTCCTCTGGGCGTCAGCACCCCCTATACAAACATGCTGGCACCAGCCGCCAGAAATCTGTGGGCCTCTGTCACCGGCATTCCTGGACTGACAGGCACATCCCTTCCAATCTATAAAGGCGTCAATGACGGCATTGCCAACGCAGCCGGTCAACCTTTGATGTTTAGCCAGGACGGGAAATCCCTTGTTCCTGTCACCTACAATTACATCACCAAGACAGGCTATAGTGCATCTGGCGGCAATGGTCTGGCGACGCGTGACTATAACCAGCTCTATGCGCCATCCAGCCAGCTTAATCTGACCACCTTGGGCCACTATGACTTCAACGATCATCTGCACGCGACCTGGCAGGGCTGGTACGCACGGAGCCGTGCCAGCAATGACGTTGGACAGGGCACCTGGACCACGCCATATTTTGGTGACGGGCCGCTCGACATGAGCAGCTACCTGAACACCGATGGCTCCTACGGTCCGGGATATCATAATGCAAATGGCGCTTTTACACTGAGCACCGACAATCCGTATCTCACGGATGCTGAGCGGACTACCATCAAAAATGCCCTTGCTGCTAGCGGTCAGCCAACAGATAAATTCTATCTCTCCCGCCTGAATCAGGACCTGGATGGGGGAATGTATCGAACGGACATGCAAATGTTCCGTTTCCAAGGCGGCCTGTCAGGCGACTTCAACGCCGTTGGGCGGCACTTCAACTGGTCTTTGCGTGGTCAGTACAGCAAATATATGAGTGATACATGGCAACCCATGATCAACACGCAAAACCTGATTAATGCGCTGAACAGCACCCGGGATGCGAGTGGTAACATCGTTTGCGCCTCTGGTTATGTGAACTCACCCGCCGCAACCCGCAGTGAAACGTGTGAGCCGTTTAACCCGTTCGGTACAAACCAGAGCACACCCGGCGCACGAGACTACATTATCTCTGACGCACACTATAAAAACACCAATGCCCAGCGTGACTTTCAGGCGGAAATCAATAGTACAGTCATGAGACTGCCTGCTGGTGATATCCGGTGGGACCTGGGTTATGAGCATCGCCGTGAAGGCTACAACTTCAACCCCGGCAGCTTCTTTGCTGGCCAGTTGCTGGACGATGGCAGCCGCAGGCAGTACGGCAACGTAACCGTAATGCCTCACACGTCCGGCTCTTACTATACCCATGAAGCCTTTGGCGAACTGGACGTACCGCTGATTTCTCCGGCCATGAATGTACCTGGTGCTTACAGCCTAACGGCAACTGCAAACGGTCGTTACATTAACAACAGCATTACAGGCAGCTACTGGACCTATATGTTCGGTGGAGCTTGGTGGCCAACGCAGGACTTCGGCCTGTCTGGTAACTATGCACAGTCCGTCCGTAACCCGTCTGTTACGGAACTGTTCTCTCCACAGAGCACATCCTATGAATATGGCGATGACCCGTGCGATGCAGCCTTTGTTAATTCCGGCCCCAACCCCACAACCCGCGCTCTGAACTGCGCAAAAGCAAAAGTTCCAAGCGGCTTTGTTTCCAACTTTGTCAATGGCACGGTTAAAGGCACAACGGGTGGCAACCGTAGCCTGCAAAACGAGACCTCTCACAGCTACACAGGTTCTCTGGAGTTCCGTCCACGCTTCATCAAAGGCTTTGACTTGAAAGGGTCTTTTGTTGACGTCAAAGTTAACAATGAGATCACATCCCTCACTGCGGAAAACCTGATTCAAGCGTGCTACGACTCTTCAACCTACCCCTCTAACGCGTATTGCAACACCTTCACCCGTGATCCGTCCACACATCAGATCACCGACTTTACGGACGGGTATTTCAATATTGCAAACCAGCACATGCAGGTTCTGCAAGGTGTGCTGGACTACTATCTGCCGCTGCGCCGCGTTGGCCTATCCGACAATGCCGGAAGCCTGGAACTGCGTGGCAACTACACGCATTATCTGAAAAACACGCAGACTTATCTGGGTAACAGCTACTTCCAGACAGGCGGCACCAATAGCCCAAACAACCTGTTCACCCTCAACCTGAACTACACACGTGGTCCTCTGTTTGTGCAGTGGCAGACAATCTTCTACGGCAAATCAAAATATGCCCTGCAGGTTGCCGACACAGCTTACGAGCATAACAACCGCCCAAGCTTTGCTTACTTCAACACAACCTTTGGCTATCAGATTACCAAAAACATTGATGCCAACTTCATGATCAACAACATCACCAACGCCATGCCCAAATATCCGGGTGCGGTCGGTGTCACACGTTACTATGAAGCGCTGATTGGCCGCTCTTTCCAGATGAACATCGGCGCACATTTCTAATGCCGGTCATCAGGCCATAAAGTCTAAGCTCAACAGAATGCAGGGGTGTCCACACACCCCTGCATTTTTTGTAGCGTGGGCATCGTCTGGCTCTCTGCTATTTCGTTCAGGTAACTTTTGGCCTATAGTCCCGGCACGCTGTAAGAGTTTGTTTTTGCCGTCACATTTTCTGTCACCACTTTTAACCGGAGACATTATGACTGTTTTTAAACGCCCTGCGCGGGCTTCGCGCAAACTGGCTCTCCTGCTTTCTGCAGGGCTTGGCCTGAGCGCTGTTACCACCGCCGCACACGCAGCAGATGCCCCGGCAGCAACCGCCCCTGCCGCCCTGCCAAAGGCAGATTTTGGCACATGGGGTTTTGACCTTGCCGGACGTGACACCGCCGCCATCCCGGGTGATAACTTTTTCAAATATGCAAACGGCACGTATCTGGACAAGCTGACCATCCCGTCAGACATGACCAGCTATGGCCCGTTCAATGCGCTGGCTGAACTGTCCCGTGAGCGGGTGCAGACCATACTGAACGAACTGTCAGAACACCCGGTCAAACACCCTGAAACCATTGAAGAAAAGCTGGGCACCTACTACGCCTCCTTCATGGATGAAAAATCCATTGAGAAAAAAGGCACCAAGCCACTCAAGGGTGATCTGAAGACCATTCTGGAAACCAAGGACGCAACAGCTTTTGCTGCGCTGTCCGGTGCGGCGTTCTCCTCCTTCGCCACGTCTCCCTTTTCTCTGGGCATCAACCCGGATTCAAAAGACCCCACCAAATACGCCATCAATATCGATCAGGATGGCCTTGGCCTGCCTGACCGCGATTATTACCTGAAGCCGGAATTTGCTGAGAAGAAAGCCGCCTATCAGGCTTACATCACCAAAGCGCTGACACTGGTAAAATGGCCGGAACCTGCGCAGGCAGCCGCTGCCATTGTGGCGTTTGAAACCCAGCTTGCCACAGCACACTGGGCCCGTGCGGACCTGCGTGACCCGCAGAAAACCTACAACCCCATGACGGTTGCAGACCTTACAAAAGCTGCACCGGGTTTTGACTGGCTGACATGGCTGACCGCAGCCGGCCTGCCGAAAGACGGCCTTGAAAACCGTACGGTTATTGTGGGTGAACCCTCTGCCATTACCGCAGAAGCCGCCATTCTGGCCAAGGCTGACATCAGCCTGTTGCAGGCGTGGCAGGTGTTCCACACCGTCAGCAGTGCCTCAACCTACCTGCCGGACGCTTTTGTGCAGGCCCGCTTTGAATTCTCCAAAGCGCTGAGCGGCCAGCCTGCCCTGCCCGCACGCTGGAAGCGTGGGGTTCAGGCCACAAGCTCCGCCATGGGTATGGCGCTGGGCAAAGTGTATGTTGAACGCTACTTCCCGGCAGAAAACCGCACCGCCATGCAGAAGCTGACGGGCGACCTGAAGAATGCCTTCCGCATTCGCCTGCAACACAACACCTGGATGAGCAAGCCCACCCGTGAAGCCGCCCTGCGCAAGCTGGAAAACTTTGAGGTTCAGGTTGGCTACCCCAACAAATGGCGCGACTATTCCGGTCTGGCCGTGACAAAGGGTGACGTGTACGGCAACGCCAAGAACGGCATTGCCTTTGAATGGGCCTACTGGCTTGCTCACATTGACAAGCCAGTTGATCGTGATGAATGGGGCATGACCCCGCAGACCGTAAACGCTTACAACAACCCTGTGTTTGTGCAGGTTGTGTTCCCGGCTGCCATTCTTCAGCCGCCCTTCTTCAATGCCAAGGCTGACCCTGCCATCAACTACGGCGCCATCGGCGGTGTGATCGGTCATGAAATGACCCACTCCTTCGACGATGAAGGCCGCCAGTATGATGAACATGGCCGCCTGCGCGACTGGTGGACCAAGGCAGACGCCGCACGCTTCCAGAAGCAGGCTGACCGCCTTGGCGCACAGTATGATGCGTTTGAAGTGCTGCCGGGTGTGCACGTCAACGGCAAGCTGACCATGGGTGAGAACATTGCTGACCTTGGCGGCCTGACGCTGGCGCTGGATGCGTACCACGCTTCCCTCAACGGCCAGCCTGCTCCGGTCATTGATGGTCTGACGGGTGACCAGCGCGTGTTCCTTGGCTGGGCACAGGTCTGGCGTGAAAAACTGCGTGATGACACCGTCAAGCAGTTGGTCGTGACAGATCCGCACTCCCCGCCGCAGGCCCGTGTGAACATTCCCATGCACAACATTGATGCATGGTACAAAGCATGGGGCGTAAAGCCGGGTGAATCCCTCTACCTGAAGCCGCAGGACCGCGCTAAAATCTGGTAAATCACCAGTTTTTCAGGGCTCAGCCAGCAGAGACTTAAGGGCTAACCCCTTTACTCTGCTGGCACGGCACCGGGCGGACACGCCCCTTTCATGGCTCGCTCACGCGGGCCATGCTTGTTTCTGGCGACCTGCTTCGCTACCAAAAAGAAACACCCCACCCGGCAAACTGGCACCCGCTCCGCACGTTGGCTGTGCTGCACCCCCTTTGTCCGGCCTTCAAATCTGGAGATAAACACGCCCCCCATGCCTGATGTGCCCCCCAAGCCTGTATTGCCCCGCTCCCGCACGTCCAGCCCGCTGCCTACAGAAACAGCCTTCGCCCCCACAGCGCGGCGGCGGCATGTGGTGCAGGGGCTGGGTACCGGTGTTGCGGCACTGGCCATAGGGGCCGGGCGTGCACAGGCGGGCCAAACCGCATCCTCGCCCGCAGACGCATCGGCCCAGCCAGTAGCGGCCCAGAACACGCTCTTTTTCTCCGCGGCAGAAAAAGCGTTTCTGGCGGCTGCGTGTGAGCGCCTGTTTCCTGAAGATGCTTCTGGCCCCGGTGCCACCATGCTGGGTGTGCCGCATTACATAGAGCAACAGATGGCTACCCCGTGGGCACGCGGTGAGACATGGTACATGCAAGGCCCACACGTAAACGGCCCGGCCAATCTGGGCTATCAACTGCCTTACACCCCGCAGCAGCTTTATCGGCTTGGCATTGCGGGCACGCAGGCGTGGGTACAAACGCAGCATCAAACCCTTTTTGAAAACCTGCCCCCCGCAACGCAGGATGCCGTACTGAGTGCGCTGGAACACAACATCACACAGTTTGATGGCCTGCCCTCCGGCCAATTTTTTGAACAACTGCGCGCCGATACCATAGAAGGTGCCTTTGCTGACCCACGGCATGGCGGCAACCGCCACCTTGCAGGCTGGACCATGATGGGCTTTCCCGGCGCACGCGGCGACTATATGGACTGGGTGGACCGTTACGATACGCCCTATCCCTATGGTCCGGTCTCCATAAACGGGGAGACACCCTGAGCATGACAGACAAAACCCTTCCCCCTGTGGATGCGGTTGTGGTCGGCGCTGGCTGGGCTGGCTGCATTATGGCCAAGGAACTGTGTGAAGCCGGGTTATCCGTCGTTATGCTGGAGCGCGGTGGCCGCCGCTCCACAGCAACAGACGGCGCTTACCCTGCCTCGCTGGATGAGCTGGAAGGCGCTGTGCGCTACAAGCTGTTCCAGAACCTTGCCCACACCACCGTAACAGTCCGCAACCGGACAGACCAGCAGGCCCTACCCTACCGCCGTCTGGCCGCCTTTTTGCCGGGTGAAGGCGTAGGCGGCGCTGGCCTGCACTGGACCGGCGTGCATTTCCGCGCCATGCCGCAGGACCTGCGCTTACGCAGCCACATTACGGAGCGTTATGGCCGCAAGTTTATTCCCGAAGGCATGGCGCTTCAGGATTACGGCGTGACCTATGAAGAACTGGAACCGTTTTTTGACCGCGCGGAAAAGGTGTTTGGCACCTCCGGCGAGGCCTATAGCGTTGGCGGCAAAATAGTGGGTAAGGGCAATCCCTTTGCTCCTGACCGCTCAGATGACTTTCCGCTCCCGCCCCTGCGGGATGTGTACACGGCGCACCTGTTCCGCAAAGCCGCGGCGGAGGCCGGGTATAACCCCTACGCCATGCCTGCCGCCAATGCGTCCCACCCCTATACAAACCCGTATGGGGCACAGATGGGGCCGTGCAATTTCTGCGGTTATTGCTCAGACTATGCCTGCTATATGTATGCCAAGGCCTCGCCCAACGTGAATATTCTGCCCGCTCTGCGCCGGCACGAGAATTTTACGCTGCGCACCAACGCGCATGTTTTGAAAGTGTTGCTGGATTCCACAGGCAAAAAAGCCACCGGCGTGGTCTATCAGGATGCCGAGGGCAACCAGATCACCCAACCGGCGGGGCTGGTTATTCTGGCGGCCTTTCAATTCCATAACGTGCATCTCATGCTGCTGTCGGGCATTGGCAAACCCTATGACCCCCACAGCAATACCGGCACGGTAGGGCGTAACTTCACCTACCAGAACATTACCAACAGCACGGTGCTCATGCCCGCCACCCGCACTACGGACCAGTTTATTGGCTCCGCTGGGGGTGTAGCGGTGGATGACTTCAACTGCGATAACTTTGACCACGGGCCGCATGGGTTTATTGGCGGCTCACCGCTCTGGGTTAATCAGGCTGGGGTTAAACCCATTGCCGGGGCCAAGGGGGCCATGACCAATGGAGCACGCTGGGGCAGTGACTGGAAAAGGCAGGCGCTGGACAGCTACCGCCACAGCTTTACCATCAACGCCCAAGGCTCCAACATGGCCTACCGCGATGTGTATCTGGACCTCGACCCCACATGGAAAGACGCCTACGGCCAGCCCCTGCTACGCATGACGTTTGACTGGAAAGACAACGATATCCGCATGAACCGCTATGTGGTGAGCAAGCTGGACAAAGTGGTCAAGGCGCTTGGCGCGCGGGATGTGCATTACGGTATGCGTGACCCCGCCAAACCGTTTGATGTGCGGGACTACCAGACCACCCATCTATGCGGCGGAGCCATTATGGGGGAAGACCCCAAAACATCCGCCCTAAACCGCTACCTGCAAAGCTGGGATGTGCCCAATGTGTTTGTGGTGGGGGCCAACGCCTTCCCGCAAGGCATGGGGTATAACCCGACAGGGCTTGTGGCAGCGCTTGCCTACTGGTCCGCCCACCATATTCGCACGCAATGGTTGAAGGGCGCGGGCGGCCCGCTGGTAACACCATGATGGCCCTGCACTCTTTGCCCCCACGTACCCGCCGCAGCCTCAAGCGTCTTCTGGCAGGGGTAGCATGCAGCCTGACCCTCTGCTCCGTGGCACATACGGCCTTGGCCGCAGACCCTGTGCCAGCGCCGGACGCTGCCTTGGTGGAAAAAGGCCGTTACGTTGCCGCCGCAGCCGATTGTGCGGCCTGTCATACGGCAGAAAGTGGCAAGCCCTATGCGGGCAATTATGCCTTCACGCTGCCCATTGGCACGCTCTATGCGTCCAACATCACGCCGGATAAAACCCACGGTATCGGCCGCTGGACGGAAGCGGAGTTTGTCCGCGCCATCCGTGAGGGCATACGACCAGATGGTGCAAGCCTGTACCCCGCCATGCCGTACCCCTCCTACGCCCGCATGACGGATGAAGACCTGCACGCCCTTTACCTGTACTTCATGCACGGGGTGCAACCCGTGGCACAGGCCGTAAAACCCAACGCTATTCCATGGCCGCTTTCCGTGCGGTTTCCGCTTACTCTCTGGCGGTGGATGTTTGCCCCCACACCGCAGGATGCCCGCACCGCTACGCTGCACCGGCCCTATCCCACAGCCGAACAGGCACGCGGTGCTTACCTTGTGGAAGGCCCCGGTCATTGCGGCGCGTGTCATACAGAGCGTGGGCTTGCCATGCAGGAAAAAGCCCTGACCGCGCAGGATGGCGCGGCCTATCTGGCCGGGGGCAAACCCGTTGACGGCTGGACCCCGCCCCCCTTGCGCGGTGAGGCCCTGACAGGCCTGCAAAGCTGGAGCAAGGCAGATATTGCGGCCTTCCTGCAAACAGGGCGCAACATGCATGGCAGTGCCTTTGGCTCCATGGAACCTGCGGTGCACCACGGCACACAATCCCTGACCGAGGCGGACCTGCTGGCCATGGCAGCTTACCTGAAAACTCTGCCTGCGCGTGTTGAGCAAACCCCGTACAAGGCAGACCCCGCCGCTACAAAAGCGTTGCGGAGTGGGGGCTCGTTAACCGCCGGGCAGCTTTTATACCTGAACAACTGTGCCGCCTGCCACGGCAGCAATGGCAAGGGCTTTCCAACCGTCTTCCCGCCTCTGGCCGGGAACCCTACCGTGCTAACGGCACAACCGGATTCGGTCATTCACATCATCCTTGCCGGAGGCACGCTGCGCGGGACGCAGGGAGCACCGTCTGCCTTTACCATGCCCGGTTTTGCCAGCCGCCTGACAAATGTCGAAATTGCTACAGTCGCAACCTTTATCCGTCAGGCATGGGGCAACACCGCACCCGCCGTTACGGACATGGAGGTCAATAACCTGCGCAAAACCCTGCCTCACCCTACCGCGCAAAGCCTTACCCCGCCGCCTGCCCCCTAAGAGCCTGTGCCGCCCCGGCGGCACAGCTTTGGCAGACTAAAAAAACATTTCTTGTTCTTTCCCTGTTGCAAGACGCAAGTTCAGGCTAGAAAGCGCAAGCCAGCAATGGCAGAGTTTATTTTTGGAACACCCCCACCATAGCCCTGCCGGGATAGAGGAGAGAACGGGCACGTCATGAAGGCTATGCTCAGCCGCTCTTCACAGCAACGGAACAGGCAGGAACCCCGTCTGGCCCCACACGGGCAGACTGCGGGCCAGCCCCATGATGCACAGCCGGACGCAGCCCTGCCCGCCCATGAGCGGGAAAGCCTGAAGCCGTCTCTCACCCCCGTGCCCCGCCCGCTTGGGCGGCAGTATCCGCGCGTCAAGGGTACGCCTACCCCGCTCATCCGCCGGGAACTGTATGCTGAGCCAACGCTCGGCCCGGTGCTGACCAGTTCCGCCGTAGCGCATTTCCTGCTGCTGACAGCCCTGTTGTGGCAGACCACACACCACAACCCGCAAGGCTCGCCCGAGGGCACACAACCGCCGTCTGTGGAGATGGTGTTTGCCGCCCCCCAGACCTCCAGCGGCATGACAGGCCAGCAGTCGCCCGATGCCGGGTCCGGCAACGCGGGCAAAACGGCCAGCACCGCCGGGCAGGCCGAACCCAACCCGGAAGACGCCGCCCCCGGCCCCGCCGTACCGTCTGATGACATCCCGACTGCGCCGGAACTGCCAACCTCCAGCGACGGCCTGCCCAAACCCACGCCGCAGGAGCATAAAACGGTCAAACCGGCGCACACGCCCTCCGGCCACAAACCCAACGCCAGCAGCAAGTCTGCTGCTGTGCCAAAAGCCAAGCCCCAGCCGAACAAACGCCGCCATGCTGCGTCTCCGTTTGATAACCCGATGGACCTCTCGTTCAACGAGGCCCCGGCACCGCGCCGCCACCGTACAGGCCGCCCCGGCGGGTCTGGCGGGCCTATTGATATGTCGGTTGGTCCTGTGGTGGAAAACGGGGCCATTAACGCGCATTACACCTCCCGCGCCTCCATCAAGGGTGTGAGCGATGATTATGGGCAGCAGATCAATGAATGGATCGAGCGCCATAAATTCTACCCTGAAGAAGCCGCCCGCAATGGGGAGGAAGGCCCGGCCTCCGTGCATGTGGTGCTGGACCGCACAGGCCGCGTAAAATCTATTTACGAGACAGGGTCCTCCGGCTCCTATTATCTGGACGCCGCAACAACCAGCATGTTCCGTGGCGCACAGTTGCCGCCAGTGCCGCCCAACATGCAGGGTGACCACTTCGATATTGACCTGACCATGAACTATATTCTGATCAGGCGATGACAGATGCGCCACAGCTTGGTAGGTGTATCCCACCCACACAGAATTTGCCTGTGATGTCTGGCACCGGAGACTGAACACAAAACCACCGGACATCCGGGTGATGACATAGCCCCTCATAGTTTCGAAACATCCTGAAGAATGCCGCAAAGAGCATGGGAGTTTGACGTATGACCATTTCACAGGGACACCCCTTCAAGTCACGCTACGCCAACTATATTGGTGGTGACTGGAAAGCGCCGGTCAAAGGCGCTTACATGACCAACATTTCCCCCATTGATGGCCGCACCCTGTGCGAAGTCCCGCAATCCACCGCTGAAGATATTGAGCTGGCGCTGGACGCGGCCCACAAGGCTTTTCAAAGCTGGAAGCATGTCTCCGTGGCAGATCGGGCCAACATGCTGCTTAAAATTGCAGACCGGATGGAAGCCAACCTTGATGCTCTGGCCCTTGCCGAGACATGGGACAACGGTAAGCCTATCCGTGAAACGCGCAATGCAGATATTCCTCTGGCCATAGACCATTTCCGGTATTTTGCAGGCTGCATCCGTGCGCAGGAAGGTGGCATTACCGACCTGAACGAACTGACTATCGCCTACCATTTTCATGAACCACTGGGCGTTGTAGGGCAGATTATCCCTTGGAACTTCCCGCTGCTCATGGCGTCATGGAAGCTTGCACCCGCTCTGGCTGCGGGCAACTGTGTAGTGCTTAAGCCAGCAGAAACCACACCCGCCAGTATTCTGGTGCTGCTGGAACTGATAGGCGACCTTATACCGCCGGGTGTGCTGAACGTGGTCAACGGCCTTGGGCGGGATGCCGGGGCAGCGCTATCCACCAGCCCACGCATTGCCAAGGTCGCCTTCACCGGCTCCACCCCAACCGGCAAGATGGTAGCCCACGCGGCGGCGGAAAACCTTATTCCCGCAACGCTGGAACTGGGCGGCAAGTCCCCCAACATCTTCTTTGCTGACGTGTTGGACCATGATGATGACTACCTGGACAAAGCACTAGAAGGCTTCACGCTTTTTGCGCTCAATCAGGGCCAGATCTGCTCCTGCCCCAGCCGCGCACTGGTGCAGGAATCCATCTATGACAAATTCATGGAGCGGGTTTTGCCACGGGTGCAGGCCATTAAACAAGGCAACCCGCTGGACCCGGAAACCATGATGGGTGCCCAGAACTCCGCCATGCAGGCCAACAAGATTATGGATTACATCCAGATTGGCAAAACGGAAGACCGGGCAGAGCTTCTGGTAGGCGGTGCCCGCCCGGACCTTGGCGCTGGCTTGCAGCACGGGTTTTATGTGCAGCCCACCCTGTTCAGGGGGGATAACACCATGCGTATTTTCCGTGAGGAGATTTTTGGCCCCGTCCTGACCGTCACCACTTTCAAGACGGAAGAAGAAGCGCTGGCCATTGCCAACGATACGGAGTTCGGGCTGGGTGCCGGGGTGTGGTCACGCTCCAGCAACACCTGTTTCCGCACCGCCAAAGGGCTGGAAGCAGGGCGTGTCTGGGTGAACTGCTACCATGTTTATCCTGCTGGGGCTGCGTTTGGCGGCTACAAAAAATCCGGCATTGGGCGTGAGACGCATAAGTCTGCGCTGGAACATTACCAGCAGACCAAAAGCATCCTCACCAGTTACTCTGAGAAAAAACTCGGTTTCTTCTAAGTCTTTTCAGGAGCGGCCTGCACAAAAGGCCGCTCCTTGCTTATGCGGACAGGTGCCGCTCCTGCCAGAATGTAAAAACTGGTTCTGGCACATATAAAGTTGTCTTGGCACGGGTACAGGCAACATAGAGCAGGTTAATCTCCTGGTCGCACTCCTCCATACGGCGCATCAAGCGTTCTTTCTGCCGGAGTTTGAATTTTTCAGAAAACTCTGGCTCATCCTCCACATTCGCAAGCCGCGCTAGTGCCCGCTCCCGCCGGGTCGCCCACTCGGCTGGTGAGAGAAAGTCATCCAGCATAATAACCGTATCAAACTCGCGCCCCTTGGCTTTATGGGCAGTGGAGCAGACAAGACTAACATCGGCGGCATTATCACAATGAAGCGCCTGAATGGTCTTTATTTTCTCGTCCAGATCAAACCCGTGCTTGTCCACAATGGTGAAGAGCCGTTTGGCGGTAGGGTCTGCATTATCGCCTTCCTTGGCGGCAACAAGCTCCTTCCAGGAGCCGAAGGGCACGCCCCCTTCCGGCCCTCGCGCCGTAGGGTTGGAATGCCTGCGATACAACGTGAGCGCTGAGCGAATTTCCTGCACCATGTCCTGAATACCGCCAAGAACATGAAAAGGCGTTTTTATATTCACAAGGCTTTCAAATAGCCGCGCGTTGGTGCGGGCCAGAATCAGGGTGTTTTTCGCAGGCCGAACCTTACCTGTATAATGCCGGATAGATGTTTTAAGGGCCGGGTTACCGCGCAACGGATAATGCGGGGGCTTGGTATGTTGCGCCAACACAGCGTTGGCCAGTCTGGCAAGCTCCTCCCCAAAGCGCCAGCTTCGGCTCAGGGGGAGCGCCTGCACGCTCAGGCCGGACATAGCATCCACCGCACCCCGAAAAGCATAAATGGACTGGTGCGGGTCCCCCACCGCCACCAGCGGCAACCCGGACTTTTGCAGAATGGAGAACAGAACCGGGTTCAGGTCCTGCGCCTCATCCACCATGATATAGTCATAGCCGCTGATGGTCCGTTCCATCTCAAAACGCTTCAGGTACACATCATGCGTAATGGGGAAGCTGTGCCGCTCATACCGGATGATATATTTGAAGGCCGCCGCCACAAAGGTCCGCACCGCGCGGTTGCGCTTGGCGTCCGGGTCCGGGCAATGCGCCTGTGTCAGCTTGGTGCCTGCGCTGATTAAAAAGGCTGTCAGGGTTTTTAAAACCGTATCCGCTGTGCCGGGCGGGGCGGTCTGGCCCATCTCCTTTTCCAGTTGCCGCACATGCCGGATGCTATAGCGGGGGATAAGCCGCTCCCCTTCAAGGGCACGGATATTCAGGTCCGTAAACGCGTAGCTATGGGCAGTGCGCGCTTGTATCTGGCGGCCAAAGCGGGCGCGGGCGTCCCGTGCAATGGCGGCATTAAAGGCCAGGTACAACCCCTTATACTGGCCCCATTGCTCACTATACATAACGAGCGTGCTGGTCTTGCCGCACCCAGCCCCCGCAACAACCTTGAAACTTTGCGTGGGGCTTTTTGCCAGAATTGTCTTCTGCTCAGGCGTACACGCCACCATCCGCTGCCCTACCCCTCTCTCAACCCCAAAGAAGCGGCTTGTAGCCCAGTTGGGCCGCCCTGTGCAGGGCCTTATGCAACCTGCGGCAGCCCGCGCCCTCACAAAGAACTGAATTACACAAACAGCATCCCTGCTTTACGGTGGCAAAATGTGTGAAATTGCCGGATACTCACACCACTCCTCCTGCGGGCAACCGCCTTATCACCGGCCATCTGACCTGCCTTGAAAGGGCCTGCGCCTATGCCGTCTTCTTCTTCTGCTGTTCTGCCCGAGGGCGTGCCGACAATCCGCGTGGTGGCCATGCCAAGCGACACCAACCCGGCCGGAGACGTTTTTGGTGGCTGGATCATCTCCCAGATGGATCTTGCAGCAGGCACCACGGCAGCCTTCCGCGCCAACGGGCGTGCGGCCACGGTCGCAATCAACGGGCTGGTGTTTCTGGAACCCGTAGCCGTGGGGGATGAGGTGAGCATTTACACCCATATTGCCAAAGAGGGCCGGACCTCCATGACCATTCATGTGCAGACATGGCGGCGGGCGCGCCATACGCACAAGACCTCCAAGGTGACCGAGGGTGACTTTACCTTTGTGGCACTGGACGCCAACCGCCGCCCCCGCCCGCTGCCCACCCGCACCCCCACGGATGCACCGGTTGACCCTGTTGTCTGAAGCCTGACGCCACGCGGGGCCACACACTGTGCCCCGCATTTTTACGTTCTGTTTCAAGATGTTGCGCCTGGCCAGCCTTAGTGGTGTGATACCCCTGATGGGCATGAACACCATTTTTTGGCCCTTTCCCATTCCGTAGCGCCGTAATTTCGGCTAGAGCCTTTGGCGCGTCACAGGCTGTCTTGCAGCCTATGGAGCGCCCACCATGAGGCATCTTTCTGTCAGGTTTGACGTTTAACCCCCAGAAGCGCCGTATTGGCGGCGTGCGTGGTACCGGTGTGGTATCAGGCATGACACACAGTTCAATACGCCAGAGCACCATGCAGGGCCACCTGCGCGGTGCCCTAGCGTGGGCAGTTTTCCGGGCAGACGCAGCCCGGAACAACAGGCAGCCAAGTTAGTCAGGATGGGGACCCGGCGCACATGAAACACTGGCAGATTGACCAACTCCCATGGGACAGTTTTGACCCATCCAAAGTTGACCCTGAGCTGCTCAAGGCGGTCAAAGCTGCGTCTGTCGTTGAGCGTAATAGCGTGGATTATGCCATCTACCTCAACAATGTCTTCAAGGATGACCCGGACTTCCAGCAGGCTGCCGACCACTGGGCGGTGGAAGAAATTCAGCATGGGGATGCACTGGGCCGCTGGGCCATGCTGGCTGACCCAAGCTGGGACTATGAGGCAGCCTTCCAGCGCTATCGGGACTTCTACCACATCAAGCTGGACGTTGATCAGTCCGTCCGTGGCTCCCGCACCGGGGAGCTGATTGCGCGTTGCATGGTGGAGACCGGAACATCCTCCTTCTACACAGCCCTTGCCGATGCAACGGAAGAACCAGCCCTCAAAGCCCTGTGCAAGCAGATTGCGGCAGATGAGTTCCGGCACTTCAAGCTGTTTTATGACCACATGCAGCGCTACCTGAAGCGGGAGAAAATCGGGACCCTGCAACGCCTGCGCATCGCCCTTGGCCGCGTGACGGAAAGCGAGGATGACGAACTGGCCTCCGCTTACTACACCACCAATGAACCCTCCTCTAAACCCTATGACCATAATGACTGCATTGCCAATTACATGGCGCGGGCCATGCGGTCTTACCAGCCCAAGCATTTGCGCCGTGTTATTGGCATGGTGTTCAAGACAACAGGGCTGACACCGCACAGCAAATTGCAGGACGCGGCCTTCTGGGTGGCGGAAAAACTGTTCTTCAAACGCCAAAGAAAATTTGCGAAACTCGTTGGCATAAACTGAGCATTTTATGGCGGGAGGGGCTGATGTCTCTCCCCTTTTTTGTCTGGCATTATAAAAACAGACTAAAATTTAAACCTTATAAAAACGAATAATTCCTATAATTATTCTGCATTTTTCAAAGAAAATAACCAATTTCGCAACCTTCCTGGGTTGCTCCCGTTTGGGGTGCAGTGCGGCAGCTTACCTGCCTGCGGCCATCAGCCCATCACCCCGACCTTGCGGAAGGCCTGATGGTGCCCCTCATTCATACCGGAGCACATCATGACGGACCATACCACCAAACCGGAACATGACGCCGCACGCCGCCGCCTGTTCAGGGTTGCGGGCATAGCCGCTGCGGCAGGTGCTGCAACGCTCCCCTTCCCCGCCGCCAATGCAGCGACCCCTTCCTCTTCTGCCGGAGGCACCATGCCCAGCACACCACCGCTTAAGGACCCACGTACCGCCTATGTAAAAGCCCCTTTTGCAAAACAGCCCCAACCCTGGCCTGGCTTAAACGGCAAAATGCACCCACTGCCAGACTGTGGGGAGGCAAGCTATAAAGGCAGCAACCGGCTACTGGGGCGCAAAGCCCTGATTACAGGCGGAGATTCCGGGCTGGGCCGCGCCGCCGCTATTGCCTATGCGCGTGAAGGGGCGGACGTTGCCATAAACTATCTTCCCGCAGAAGAAAGTGACGCCGCCGAGGTTGCCGCGCTAATTGAAAAGGAAGGCCGCAAATGTGTGCGCATTCCCGGTGACCTGCGGGAGGAAGCCTTTTGCCACACACTGGTGCAACAGGCCGCGCAGGCCCTTGGCGGGCTGGATATTTTTGTAAACTGTGCAGGGCGGCAGGAAACACATGACAGCCTGCTGGATGTCAGCACCGAAGCCTTTGACTGGACCCTCAAAACCAACCTGTACGCGCTATTCTGGCTCAGCAAGGCGGCAATTCCGCTTATGCCGCCGGGGTCCAGCATTATTTTCACCTCATCCACCAATGCGTTCAGCCCATCAGTCAATATTCTGGACTACTCCATGACCAAAGCGGCCATTGCCAATTTTGCCAAGGGGCTGGCGAAACAGCTTGTGGAAAAAGGTATTCGGGTCAACGCCATTGCGCCGGGTCCGTTCTGGACACCGCTTCAGGTCAGCGGGGGCCAGACCATGGAGAATGTTGAGAAATTTGGTGCAGAAACACCCATGGGCCGCCCCGGGCAACCTGTCGAACTGGCACCCGCCTATGTGCAACTGGCCTCAACCGAGAGCAGTTACATGACAGGTCAGATTATTGGGGCAAATGGCGGCATGTGCCTGCCATAAAACAGTACGCCGTGTTTTACCGGCACTGTGCAACGGGGGCGCGTCATACGCCCCCGTTTTTTATTAAAGCTGGTTACAGTTTTCTGCAAAAGGCTTGTGTGCAAAACGATCTTTTATCCAGTTAATCTGGTCCTGCGTGGAATAGATCATGGTCGGGTCATGATCCAGACCGGGGTATACATGGAAGAACAGCTTAATCCCGTTTTTGCAGGCCTTGCGCGCCTTAGCCTTTACCCCGTTAGGCGGAACGGACACGTCGCCGCTGCCTGTCAGCACCATCAGCGGGCCTTTAACCGGCAGGGTACCCACAGCATCTTCTTTTAAAAGTGCCTGCACAGCCGGGGCTTTTGTCCAGTTGGGTTTCATGATGTCTGCGCTGCTTTTGCCGGTATAGGCTGCATGGCCGGTAAACCAGCACCCCTTGGTGGCAAGCAGCGGGTAATGCTCATACCCGGCGGCTGTCAGAACCGTTTTTTCATCAAAGCCTGGGTAACGGGCTTTGACCCCAAACGCCACCATGGGGAAGTAGAACGGCGCACCGCCTTCCTCCTTTTTGGGCGCAATGAAATTGAGCATGTTGATAGTGCCGGAGACAGACACAGTGCCCAGATAGTCAGGGTTGTTAAGCTGCTGCTCCATCTCCCCCACGCTCCAGGCTGCCATGCCCCCCTGTGAATGGCCATCGGCCACCCATTGTTGGCTAAGAAGGCCTGGCAAGGCTTCATGGGCGGCAGCTACGGAATAGATGACATCATAGCCCTGAGACAGCTTGTTCATGTAGTGGTGCGCACCCGGCGTACCCTGCCCATGATAGTCCGTCGCCACAACGGCCAGACCCGCCTTGGGGAAGTCAAACAAGCCTTCATCCCCATAATACAGGTCTTTCATCAGGGACGGCGCGCAGGTCTGCGCAACACCGCTGGTGCCGTGCGCCCAAGCCACTGTTGGCCACCCGCCAGAGGGTGCGTTACCCGCTGGCAGCAGGATAAAGGCGGAGGCCAGAACATCTTTCCGCTCTGCATCTAGAGAATGATAAATAATGCGCCATACGGTCATGCCCGCAGGCACCGAGTAGTCGGTCGCTTTTTCTGCCCGCACCAGTTTACCGGGCCATGCAGAGCCTGTGTCAGGCTGGGTGTAAAACGATGTTACGGGCAGTGCGAGGGATGCCTCCTTGGCCATGGCATCGGGGATGGTGCGGGGCAGTTCTTCCATCTGCGCGGCTGGCGCGGTTTGAGCCACTCCCGTAGCCCCCGCACCAACAGATACGGCAACAGCAGCCACGCCGCCCACCAAAACCTTGCGCCACACACCAGAAAACACCATGAAATTACGCCTTATTTCTAAAATGACACTCTACGAGTAGGGTAGAAAAACCGGAGAACACGCTCCGGCTTTCGCTTACCGGCTGTAAGTGAGCAACACACCCATATAACGCGGCCGCATGGTGGACTGCTGTTGCAGCAGAGACCCATTGACCTGGCTCATGCTGGTCACCATTGGGCTGAGGTTCGGCAGGTTGTTGACGTAGAAAGACAGGTTCATGTTGTTCTGGAACTTGGCCCCTACACGCAAAGTCAGGTAATTCTGAGCCTGTGTCAGGTAATAACCGTTGTTATAGACCAGCGTTGACGGGTCGCGCTGAATGGTGGTGCCATTAGGGCGGCTGATGTACTGATAGTCCGTCCGCACATAAAGCTGGCTATGGGCAATGGACAAAATGTGTTTTGGAATATTGTACTGGACGCCAAGGCTATAGGTCCAACCCGGTGTGCCCAGAGAATCCCCTTTGCGGGCCAGCAGGCCTTCCCCATTATTCCCCACAAAGGAATTTTTGGTGTAGTGCGCGTCCGTAAAGCCCAACGTGGTGTCAATCGCCAAACCATCCACAGGGTACAAGGTGGCTTGCAGGTCAAACCCTTTGCTGACCGCTTCCCCCATATTGGTGGTGTACTGCACCCCACATTCCGGCAGATACGCATTCTGCTGAATGTTGGACCAGTTGATGTAATACAGGCTGCCCGCAATTTGCAGACGGTTGTTAAAGAACTGGTTTTTAGAGCCGAGTTCCCAGCTTTTAACAGAGTCAGACTTATATTTGTCCGGCGCTGAGCTCATGCCAAAATTGTCCAAGTCGTTCTGGCACAAACGCTGTGGCACGGGTGTATTGGCACCCCCCACACGCCAGCCTTTGCTCCAGCCTGCATACACCATGGAATGGCGGTCAATCTGGTAGCTCAGGGTGAATTTGGGCGTTACGGGGTTTTCCGTAATACCACCAGCCCCGGTGGTGCGGGCCGCGTTATGGCTACCATCTGCAAAGTTGGTGAAGCTGTAATCCGCATGTGTATAACGGATACCGGCATCAAATTTCAGACCTTTGATGATCTCAACAGTCGCGTTTGCAAAAACGGCGGTCTGCTCATCTTTGGCGCGGGTCTGGTTGATGTAGGCATATTTACCAACATCCGGCCAACCGCCCCAGAACTCACTGGCGGACTGGTCAAACAGCAGGCGCGTGAACTGGTCTGACTGCTGGTCTTCCAGCCGTTCGGAGCTCATCTGCTTGTCGTTCTGGTAATACACACCCGCCACCCACATCAGGCGGTTGAACACAGGGTTGCGTGACTGTACGCGGAATTCTTCCGTAAAGTTACGCTGCTGGTTCAGAATGGTAGATGGCCCGTAATAGTAAGGCAGTTTGGGATTAATACCTTGCGGGGTCAGCAGGGGATAGTACGGGCTGCTGCTGTCCAGAAACTCGTTATAGTAAGACAGATCGTAAATTGTGCCGTTGTAGCTGGTCACGTTGTTACGGTGCAGATAGGCCGTGTTGGAAATAAGCGACACATTCCCAATGTCATATTTCACGTTCAGAGAGGGCAGGAAAAAGCGGTCCGTGCTCTTCTGGTATTCTGGTGAGTTGACATAGAACTGCTGCTTGGACGGGTTGGAAAGCCCGGCAAAATAGCTGTCCGTATCCCCCACCAGGCGCTGCTGATACAAAATGGACGGCGTGATGGTCAGGTTTTCCATCGGCTTGGCCAGAATGGACCCGCGGAACACGTTGACATCGTTATTATTGGTGTTTTTGGCCACTTTTTGCCCGGTGCGGTAATCCAGATGGTCCAGATACCCACCTTCACCCTGCCGCTCAGCACTCACCCGGAAAGCCAGCTTGTCCTTTATCACCGGGCCACCCAACGCTACGCCAAGGTCATAAGTCGGGGCGCCGTACTGTGAGGCCGAAACATCCGCACGGGCGTAGGAAGTGTATTTCTTCAGGTTCGGTGCTGGCGTGATATAGCGCACCGCACCGCCTTCTGCCCCAGCGCCAAACAGGGTGCCCTGTGGGCCGCGCAGCACTTCCACGCGCTCCATGTCAAACAGTTGGGGCACGGAGTTTTCAGCATTAAAGCCAAGGTTACGGATCTGGATGGGTGTGTCATCCAGATAAATACCCGTGGTGGCAGACCCGGCACTGGAAGCCAGCCCACGCACGATGGGGGTTTTGGAAGTCGGGTCAAATGTCAGGCCGGGCGTAAACCGCAGCACGTCCTGAATGGTTTTTGCACCCTTCATGTCCAGATAAGCCTGATTATAGGCCGCAACACTCACTGGTACCCGCATGATGGAAGTTGCCCGCCGTGTAGACGTCACGGTCACGGCTTCCATAGCGCCTGCGGCCTCTTTAGCAGCGGCGGTGCGGCGGGAAGGTTTGGCAGATACGGCGGCACCAGTCTGCGCCGGTGTTGTGCGGGCCGCTGTGGTTTTGGCTGTGCCAGTCTGCGCCCCTGCATGGGCAACTGTGTGGGATTTGCCTACTGTACGCTTGTGCGCCGCGGTCTCTGCCGCGTTGGCATAGCCTGCCACACAGGCCAGCAAGGATAGTGCTCCAACTGCCATGGCAGAGGACGCCGCCCGCTTGTCCAGCCCGGATGAATTGGCCAGCATCTGCCTGCCGGAAAGGGTCCGGTAACGCTTCCATCGTGGTTTGGGATGAGAGGGTGCAGGCATGAGGCAGGACTTTCTATTATGCAGGGGCGTCAGGAATTAATGGCCTGTTGCTATAGAAACCCTTGTCCTCTCTGCAATAATTTTTAAGGCTTATGCGAAATTGTAACAGTTCTCTGTTACCCCTTTCACACACCCCTGTGACTTTTTTGACCTTTTACGAACCTGCGATAGGCTGCCACTTTGCCAGATGCCTTACCAAGGGAGACACCGCATCATGTTCAACCATGTTACACTGGGCAGTAACGATATTGCCCGTTCAAAAGCCTTTTATGATGCCACACTGGCTGCATTGGGCGTGCCTGCCGCCATACAAGATGCCAAGGGCCGCCTGTTTTACCTGCATGATGGCGGCATGCTGATGATCACCACACCACTGGACGGCCAACCCGCCACGCCAAGCAACGGCTTTACACTGGGGTTCAAGGCCGCAACGCCAGAACAGGCTGCGGCATGGCACAAGGCAGGCGTGGAAAACGGTGGCACAGCCATTGAAAACCCACCCGGCGTGCGCCCCCTGCCAACAGGTGACCTGTATCTGGCCTATTTGAAAGATCCAGACGGCAACAAGCTTTGTGCCGTACACAAAATGCCAGCAGCTTAAGCAGGCCATAAAGCCCGTCTGGTAAAAGCCTTGCCAGACGGGCTTGTGGAGCGCACGCACTCCCTATGGCGCGCTTTTAAAAACCCCCGGCCCTCTCCCCAAAGCCTTGCCGTGTAACGCGCACTCTTGCTTTGGAGGTCATGTCTTTTTGTTAGCAAAAAAAACAGGCCCTTAATTCCGCTTGATCTCGCCCAGCAACAGGCCAACTACCGCA
The DNA here is from genome assembly GCF_000963925.1 of Acetobacter cibinongensis. GTDB lineage: Bacteria > Pseudomonadota > Alphaproteobacteria > Acetobacterales > Acetobacteraceae > Acetobacter > Acetobacter cibinongensis. Next base: position 27,851 of record NZ_BAMV01000003.1, on the reverse strand, counting down.
CCAATCGCGTTGCACCCAGATGCCCTATTGCTGCTGCCCCTACACAAAGCAGAACAGACGCCACAACCGTCAGCATTGCGCGCCCCCACGCACCAGTCCGCATAAGGTCAAGCGTCTGAAGACTGAAGGAAGAGAACGTTGTGTACCCGCCGCATAGCCCCACCATAACAAACAACCGCAGATTGTCCGATGCCGCATAACGGCTGCTCTCCACGGTCAGGCTGGCAAAAAATGCAATAAGGAAAGAGCCAACCGTATTAATGGCAAGAATGGTGCCCCACGGCATGGCGCGGCTGTACGGAATAGTCAGCACTGTCACCACATAGCGCGCCAGTGTGCCCAACGCCCCACCCAGCATGACAATCAGACAGCTATAAAATGACATACGGCCCAGTTCCTTAAACCTTGGCGGGCACGTAGGACGCCCACCGCTAAAGGGCAGACCACAGCGTATGCCACGCGGCCTGCACCCATGTTGCACGGTAGGAGTCATCAGCCCCCGTTTTCAGGGGGCGGTTATAAGGGGGCACTCCATCCCCTGTTCTGCCCTGTATAAAGAAGGGCTTGCTGCATCTCAAGTCATGCTTGTGTTGCATGGAGGTCACTTAGACCCGCTGTTTTGCCATAGCTCCTGCCTGCCTGCCCCATGGCTAGGGTTTTGAAAAGGCGTTCCCAGCCTCTCCATACGCGGCGGAAGACTGCCTCTTTCTGTTACATCCTGCCTGATACTTCGTGCCTTCAGACTGTGCGCGTGCCATTATAGTATGGCAAACAATCACTTTAATTCCCGCAGCAATGGGCGTATTGGCCTGCGCCTACGCTTTTTTGTCTGGCAGCACAGGCAAAAAACTCTCTCTACAGTTCCTATAGATGTGGTTTGACGGCAATGGACCCAAAAACTCTGTTCTCCGGCATGGCGCTGGCCTTCGGGGCATATGCCTCATTCGCCATAAGCGATGCCTTTTCAAAACTCTTGGCCGGAGCACTGGATCCGTTTGAAGTTGCCTTTTCAGGCGGTATTTTTGGCTGCCTGATCCTGCCGTTTTTACGCAAACCCCACGAATCCTACCTTGATGTCATCCGCCCGCAAAAGAAGGGCATGTGGATCCTGCGCGCCACATGCGTGTTCGTGGCCACCGCCGCCAGTGTGGAAGCCTTCATGCTGCTTTCCATGCCGGAAGCGCTGTCCATCATGTTTCTGATGCCGCTTTTTGTCACCATCCTCTCCGTCGTGCTGTTGAAGGAGAAGGTTACCCTCTGGGCGTGGCTGGCTGTGGTGATGGGGTTTGTGGGGGTGCTTATTGTGCTGCGCCCTGGCGTGCGACCACTTAACCTCGGGCATCTGTGCGCCCTGCTGGCTGCCTTTGCCAATGCAGGCAGTGTTATTGCCTACCGCCTTGCCAGTGCGGAAAGCGTACGCCTGTCCCTGTTTGGGTCCAGCCTTGTTGGCCCCATTATTGGCAATGGCCTCCTCATGGCGCTTCATGCCTCCTGGCCGCATGGCGTGGCAGAATGGAGCTTCCTGTTCGGGTATGGTTTTCTGGCCGCCCTCGGGCAGTTGATGATGATGTTGGCCACGGCCCGCGCCCCTGCCAACCGTGTTGCGCTGCCGCAATATAGCCAGATGGTATGGGGGGTGGTGCTCAGCTACATCCTGTTCCATGAACCGCTGGATGGTTGGACCTTTGTGGGCATTACCGTGCTCACCTGCTCCGGTATGCTCAACTGGGTGCGCCAGCGTATCCGTTATGAGCGCATGGCCATGAAGGAACGCTGGGAACGCCAGAAGGCCCGCCGCGCAGCCAAAAACGCGGCACGGCTTGCCGAAAAGAAAAGCCGCGCAGCCCCCAGCCAAAGCTAGCAGCGGCACGGCCCGTTCTTCGCCCTGCGAAGTGTTTCACGTGGAATCCACTCGCGCAGGCATCTCGTAAGACCAGCCATAGCATGGCCCATGTCTATGGCTGGAGCGCCTCCCGACCCGCTTTAGGGCCGTTGAATACGGCAGGCAAACGGCTCGTGCAGAGCCCTGCGGCGCACGCAACGGGGCAGCAGTTCCTGCACCATGCTCATCGTTGCGGTCTCGGACAGCCCGGTCTCTTTGGACAGAGTCGCCAGTTCTTCCGGCGTGAAGAACTGCCTTATCTGCTCTTCCGTAGCGGGAGCAGCCTTGTCCTGCGCCTGCCAGCCCCGAATGACGGGCAGCATTTCCACGTGCTCTGCGCGTCGTTCCAGCTTGCTGGGGTGCCCCGGTTGAGGAAGCGGCCCAAGAATGTCATTGAGTAGAGAAAGCAGGCCAGATTCATCCTGTGTCGCAAAGGTCAGAAAATCCCCGACCTGAGAGGCAGCAGACGTTACAGCATTGGTGAGTGTCATGGTCGGTGTCTCCTGAAGTGGGCACGCAACCTGCCTGATCTTTTTATAGGTTATTTGGTGGCAGGTTACGCGTTGTTTACACCGGGCTGGGCAGAAGGAGGTGAGGACGCTCACGGGCTACCTCTCCCTTTTTCTGCCACCCTGCACAGTCCAACGCCGCCATAGGCATATCGTTCTGGCAGCACACGCAAATGTGCGTCGTTTTTAAACGGCCATGGTGCGGTCAACGGCCAGACCGGCAGAGGCCTGACAGGTCGGCATCATTTCAATTTCGTTGATATTCACATGCGGCGGCAGCTTGAGCACCCACGTCACGGTTTCCGCAATATCTTCGGGCAGAAGCGGTTTTGTGTTGTCATACACCGCATCCGCCTTGTCCTTGTCACCCAGGCGCACCTGGCTGAACTCACTCCCGCCACACAGGCCTGGGGCGATGGTTGTAGCCCGCACCTGCTTGCCCAGCAGGTCACTGCGCAGGTTGCGCATAAACTGGTCTACAAATGCTTTGGTCGCGCCATACACATTGGCTCCCGGGTACGGATACGTGCCCGCTGTACTACCCAAAGAAATAACGTGCCCGGCATTACGCGCCACCATTCCGGGCAGCAGGGCACGGGTTATTTCAACAAGGCCGGTGACATTGGTTGCAATCATCTGCTCCCAATCTGCCGGTTTGGTCTGCCATGCCTTTTCCAGCCCCAGCGCAAGCCCGGCGTTATTGACCAGCACATCCACCTGCTGCCAGCCCTCCGGCAACGCATCCGGCAGCGCCTTTATGGCCTCAAGGTCCGTCATATCCAACACGAACGGCAGCACGGCACCGCCTGCCTGTGCAGCCAGTGCGTCCAACCGTTCTTTACGGCGGCCTGTTGCAATAACGCGGAACCCTTCCTTGACCAGCCGCAGGGCAATGGCATGGCCAAACCCGGCAGTGGCCCCGGTGACCAGAACGGTTTTAAGCGGATGTGTCATAACTGTTTCTCCCTGCTTGGCATGTGGCTATACGCCACACACGGACAGGGGCATCATGCCCTGAGTTCGGCTTTCTCAAAAGCCCGTTTGCGTCAGGGCGCTGGTGCAGCCTCTACATTTTGGGCCGCTTGTGTCAGCACACGGCGCTCATAGGGCCGCAGCAGGTCAGCCAACGTCTGCCGGTCCAGCACGGCCATGAAGGCCCCCATCGCTTCCCCCAGCACGCCGCGCAAATGGCAACCACCGGCCAGCAGGCACCCCGCCCCGGCCTGTCTTTTTTCACCCGGCATAGAGGGAGCCATACAGGCCACTAGGGCCATATCTTCCTCCGTGTGGCGCACCACATCGCCTATGCAAATATCCTCCGGCGCACGGCCGAGCATTAGCCCGCCATTGCGGCCCCGCAACGTATCAATAAAACCGCCACGGCCCAGATGGTGAATAACCTTCACCAGATGATTTTCAGAAATTCCATAGGCCTCCGCCACCTCCCGGATGGACACCCGGCGGTCTGCATGCACGCCAAGGTAGAGGAGCGTGCGGAGGGCGTAGTCTGTGTAAACGGTCATGCGCATGGGGCAAAGCTACCGCAACTTGACAGCCCATATCCAGCGTTCAATAAGGTGTGTGAAATATACATCTTTAAGGAGATCGAGTCCGTGGCCCCCTCACTTGACGACAAGACCCGCGCCATCATCACCGCCTGCGTTCCGGCCCTTGAAGCCCACGGCGTGGATATTACGCGGGAAATGTACAGCCGCCTGCTGGCAGACCCCGCCATTAGTGCGCTCTTCAACCGCTCCCACCAGCAGAATGGCAGCCAGCCCACTGCACTGGCGCTGGCCGTGCTGGCTTACGCCCGCAACATCAATAACCTTGGTGCCCTGACCGGCATGATTGAGCGCATTGCGGAAAAACATGTCGGGCTGAATATCCTGCCCGAACATTACCCCCATGTTGGGACAGCCCTGCTAGGCGCGATTGAGCATGTGCTGGGAGAGGCCGCCACGCCGGACATCATGCAGGCATGGGCAAACGGCTACCAGTTTCTGGCTGACGTGTTGATAAACCGTGAAAAACAGCTTTACGACCAGACAGCCAGCGCCCCCGGCGGCTGGGCAGGCTGGCGGCCTTTTGTTATTCGCAGCCGTGTGCAGGAAAGCCCTCGGGTGCTGTCCCTGTATCTGGAACCCAAAGATGGGCAGCCTGTGTTGCAGCATAAACCGGGGCAGTATCTCAGCTTCAACATCACGGTGCCGGGGCTTGGCACACAGCGCCGCAATTATAGTATTTCCTCAGCACCGTCTGAACGCGGATACCGCATCAGTGTCAGCCGTGCGCCAGAAGGGCTGGTCTCCAACTGGCTGCATGACCACGCGCCAGAAGGTACGGAACTTCTGGTCTCCGCTCCGGCTGGGTCTTTCACACTGGGTATGCCTGCCCCGGCTTCTACCGTTCTGCTGAGCGCTGGCGTGGGGCTTACGCCGTTTCTGTCCATGCTGGAAGCCGCTGCCAACGGGCCGCATGGTGCGCTCCACTATATTCATGGCACGCATAGTGCGGAAACCGAGGCCTTTGGCCCCCGCTTGCACGCGCTTGCCGCCCAAGGCGTGGTGAAGGCCGATGTGTTTTACACTCATGCCTCCCCCGCCAATACGGCAGAAGCTTCCAGCGCCGTACAGGTGCATGAAGGACGGATAACGCCTGAATGGGTTAAAGCCAATACGGCTGAGGATGCTGTCTATTACATCTGCGGGCCAGAAGCCTTCATGCTGCGCATGATAGACGGCCTGAAGGCGGCTGGTGTGCCAGAAAACCGCATCCGGCATGAGGTCTTTGGCCCTGCCACCACAGTAGAAGACACGTTGCACGCAGCCTGAAGCCCACCCGAGTAAAGCCCGACCAACCGGAACCAGACCATGAACCACGCCACCTCCTCTCACCCGCATTCAGCCACCCCTCCGGGCGGCACGGCCCACCGTGTAGAGGGGGCGGCTGGCCCCATTTTCCTCCGCCGGGTGTATGAAGACCCAACACCGGAAGATGGGGCACGTGTGCTGGTGGACCGGCTCTGGCCACGCGGGGTGAGCAAGGAACGCGCCCACCTGACCCTGTGGCTGAAGGACATTGCTCCTTCCACCGAACTACGGGAATGGTTTGGCCATGACCCGGCCCGGTGGGAGGGCTTCCAGCAGCGTTATAAGGCTGAAGTCGCGCAGAATCCGGACGCCATGGCCCAGCTTGTCGCACTGGCCCGCAAGGGGCCTGTCACCCTGTTATTTGGGGCCAGAAACACAACGGAAAACGAGGCCGTTGTATTGGCGCAGCTTTTACAGGCCGCATGTCATACACCGTGACATTCCTGTTAAAAGAACAAACCAAGAAAGCCGAGAAAAAGCCGCGCCCCGCCTACCTGTGGCAATTCTATCCACAGAGTTTTCCCACAATCTCTCCCCGCTTTCTGTGGATAACATTGGGGGAGTTTGCGTAGCCCTGTTGCCCAAAAAGTGCAGTTTTTAGCGGGTTACAGCTTTTTGCTCCGAGTCCGGCAGAAAACCGCTTGACGGCACACAGACTCAGCGAGTCCTTTCTTTTTCAAATAATCCACATGGTAAGCGGCGCGTTTTACCTGCCACTTACTGTCAAGATGTTTACTGCTTTTTAGCAGGATGAGCCGCAGGCTGTTGCAGTCCTGCGACGGTCTTGGCACAAGAGACCCCGTAAAATCTTAAGACTTTCAGGCCCTGCGGCTGCTCCGGCGCCGCTGGCACCCAGGGATAAAAAACGGCGCCATGCATTTTGTTCTGACTTTTTCCTGCCCGGACCGCCCCGGCATTGTTGCGGCCATTTCTTCCGTACTGGTCCAGCGAGGGGCCAATATTTCAGAAACCCACCAGTTCAGTGACCCGGATAGCGGCCAACTGTTCATGCGGCTGGCCTTTGTGGCCCCCCATACCAACAGCCTTGAAGAAATGGAAAGCGGGCTGAAACCCGTGGCGCAGGAATTTGGCATGACCATGCGCCTGCACAACACGGCTGTTTTGCCGCGCATCATCATCATGGTCTCCCGCTTTGACCATGCGTTGCTCAACCTGCTCTATCAGGTACGGGTCAACTGGCTGCGGGCCGAAATTGTTGCCATTGTCTCCAACCATCAGGACAGCGCCCAGACGGCGGCCCATGCTGGTATTCCCTACCACTACTGGCCTGTCACCAAAGACAACAAAGCCGAGCAGGAAGACAAACTCCGCGCCCTTGTGCAGGATACCGGGGCAGATCTTGTCGTGCTGGCACGCTATATGCAGGTGCTGTCTGACGCCCTGTCAACGGAGCTGCGTGGGCGGATCATCAACATCCACCACTCCTTTCTGCCGTCCTTCAAAGGGGCGCGGCCTTACCATCAGGCGCATGCACGCGGGGTCAAGCTGATTGGCGCTACGGCCCACTACGTCACGGCGGATCTGGATGAAGGCCCGATTATTGAGCAGGAAACCGCCCGCGTAAACCATGCCCTCTCCCCGGATGACTATATTGCAACAGGACGTGGCGTGGAATCTCAGGTACTGGCACGGGCTGTTAAACTGCATGTGGAGCAGCGGGTCATGCTGAACGGCCATCGCACTGTCGTGTTTGCGTAGCGTTAGGGGATCAGCCACATGACAGCGCCCTCTGGTCGACCGGACCATTCTGGTATCAACTGGCGGGCCTGCCTGCTCTGTGTGCTGACCAATTTTGCGGTTGTCATGAGTTGCGCCACCTTGCTCCATACGCTGGGGCTGGCACCGTCCGTTGTGGCAAAAACTCCCCCTTTCCAGAAACTGGCCGTCATAGGTTTAGCGATAGCCCCTCTACTGGAAACGTCTCTCTTCTTTTCCCTACCCTATTTTCTTTTGAGCAAAACATCACTCCCCCAACGCGCTGTGTGGTGGCTGTTCTTTATAATCAGTATAACGTCGTTCGGGGTTTCGCATTATGGCGGCGTAACCCCCGGCTTCCACCGTAACTGGCTGCAAGCCTTGGTGGTGGGTGGCTTTGGGGGGTTATGTTATGCCCGCTGTTTTTATGTGACTATGCGCTCCCGCATTGGCAGCCCGTTTTTAACGACGGCCCTGTCCCACTTTTTGTATAATTTTATGGTTTTAACAGCGGTTTTTCTGTTCGGGTAGCGTCAGGTGTTTTTACGCACCGGCTTTACCCCTGCATGACGCCACGCACGCCAGCCCGCCACTGCCAGCACCACAAACACGGCATATAAGACTGCGGTTAGATACAGGCCACGAATGGTAAACATGACCGTGTATGCAGCATCTATCACACCCCATAGCCACCAGCAGGCACTATGCCGCCGCGCCATCCAGACCTGCGCCAGAATACTATAGGCGCTCAACAGGGCATCCAGCAGCGGCATGGGGTCATCCGTCAGGGTTTGCAAGGCATAACCACCCACCAAACCGCCCAGCGCCGCAACGAAAAGTCCTGACCAGAAGAGCATATTTTTCAGCGGGACAATATACACCGCCCCATCCGTTTGCACGCCACGCAGCCACCGCCACCATCCGTACAGAGACAAGGCTGCAAACACACCCTGTAGCGCCATATCCGCATAAAGATGCGCCTGCCAGAACACAACGCCGTATAAAACACTCGCAAGGCTCATGACCGGCCAGCAAGCCATGGCGCGGCGGCCTGTCAGCCAGACACCAAGCGCACTGAGGGCCGCGGAGACAGTTTCCAAAGCCGTCATGCTGCGGCTTCTCTTTTGAAAATTTTCCTGATCATGCCTGTTTTGGCCCTACTGCCTGAGGCTCTTGCGCTGCCGTGCCCAGCCACGTCAGCACCGCCCTGCCCTGCCCTGTTGCAAACCAGCGGGCATGGCCCAGAAGATACTCTGTATAGGCAACCTCGGCTGACGCAGCGTCCTGCAAAAGCGTGCCAAAATAGGCCACTTCCGAGAGTGCAAATTCAACATGCACCAACGGCAAAAACGCACCAAGCTGTGCGCAGTCCTGCGGCGCAAGGGGTTTGGCCTGCGCGTAACCGTTCAGGAAGGCGGCCATGTGCGGGTAAAAGACGCGCCTGTTTTCTGCCGGGTCCAGCCAGTCTACCATGCTGCGTTCAAGTGCTACAGCAAGGTCAAACATGGCGCTGGTGCGGTCCGCCATGCCAAAATCCAGCACGCAGCTTACGCTGCCCTGCGGCTCTGCCGGGTTGTGGGCGCCCTGCCCCTGCTGCCAGAACAGGTTGGAACCATGCCAGTCTCCATGCCCCCAAAGTGTGGGCAGTGTTGCCAGATGTGGCTTCAGGCGGTCATGCAACGGTACCAGAACAGCAGCACAGTCTGCCAGCCAGGAGCGGTGGGCCAGTTGCGGCATAAGCCCCGGTTGCAGCGCCACCCAGTTTTGTAAGGCATCCAGAAAATCGGGCTGACCAATAGCGTTCAGGCTGGAGGTCAGCGGTCGGCCTGCCCGCAACCCGGCCGCACTCCGCTCACCACGCCCCGGTGCGGGATAGGAGGCAGACGCCTTATGCAGCAGCGCTAACGCACGCCCTGCCGCCGTGGCGTGGCCTGCATTTTTATAAGGTTGCCAGGACATGACATCCCGGTACACATCCTGCCCTGCGGCAAGAGGAAAGACCTCATACGTCCATTCCCCTAAAGCCAGCGCCGTAGCGCCGGACCGGGTGACGCACGGTAGGCAAACAGGCACGCCGTGCTGGTGCAGGTGCCGCATAAAAGCGTGTTCCTCCTGCAAGGCCGCAACACCACGCAGGGAGGCATGATGGCGCTTTATCAGGAAATCTCCCGCCCCATTCTCGCGTTCTGAACAGCCAGCACCGTCTATCCGCGCGGCGGCGGAAAACGGGCGCATACTGTTCCAGCTTACCGTTGGTGCGGGCGGCAGGTCTGGATACTGCGCCGCCACGGCCTGAATTTCAGCCTCGGTCAGGCACGGCCAGTCACGTTTGCTCTGCACCCCATGCACACCAAACTGACCGACTGGAGCACTTTTTTTTCCCATAACCCCTTAAAACCCGGTGGACGCCGTAAACAAGGCAGCAAACCCGCCACCAATATAATAGGTGGGGTCGGACCCGGCTATGGTTGTGCCACGGCGGCCTGTTGTGTCATGCGCGTTCAGGGTTGGGTTGGCCACACCAGACAGATAGTGCTGATTGGTGATGTTAATAAAGTTCATGCGCAGTTCTGGTCTGTGCAGAAACACAGCATCAGAAAAGCGGTAGCCCACGGCCATGTTCGCCGTCACAAAATTGGGGATACGCTCATCATTCATGAAAGTCGCGTACTGGCGGCCTGTATATTTGACCGTAAATACACTGAAAACATGCCCATCATCATAAGTCAGCCCCGCTGCGGCTTGTAGTGTGGGGCTGCGGATGGCGCGTTTGCCGCGTGTTGGCAGCAGGTCTGCGCCGGACAGCAGGTCATTATCCACAGTGGCGTGCAGATATTCCCCAGACAGATACGGGCTGAAATGGTGCCATGGCCGCAAACCAAGTTCCACATCCACCCCGCGGGATGTCTGCCCACCCGCGTTGAAGGTGGAAGACACGTAAGACCCGTTGATCTGCCCGACCGTTTCAATCTGTCGGTTGGTAAAGTTGTAGTTAAACAGGGTCAGGCTGCCAATAATCCGGTCATCGGCATAACGGTAGCCCAGTTCTTCGGCTATGGAATATTCGTTTTTTACCTTGGTGTTGCTCTGCGCCGTCAGTTCCCCGGATGTGGGATCATAGGCAGCATACAAGGCGGTTTCCGCCGGGGTGCGGAAGTTGGTTGTGGTATTGAAAAAGACCTGATGCCGTGGCGTGATCTGGTATTTGATGGACAGGCGCGGCAGGGGCACCGCATAATTGGTATTGGCATGGTACGGGGTGCCCGGCATGGCGTTAGTGCCGTTGCGTGTGAGCATGACCTCCTTAAACCCGCCTGACAGCACCAGCCGGTTATGCAGCAGGGATAGTGTATCCCCCACATACAACGCATTGGTTTGTGAAAGCGTATGGTTGTTGGTGGCGCGCAATATGCTGCCATCTGCGAGCGTGACGGATGTTTTGCCACTGCCACCCCAAATGCCCGCAGCCGTGCCATTCTCCCCTACGGACGTGAAGCTTTGATACTCGCTGTCATCCGAATAATCGTACCAGTATCCGGCCATCAGGGTGTTGGCACCGTGCTGCCACTCCACCCCGGTTGTAAAGCCACTGCGGTAGCTGCGCTGCGTGTAGTCTGCCCGCACGGTGGCCACACCATCCTGCGTGCCGGGTAGCGTAAGGGTTTCTGTCAACGGCTGGTTACCGTTCCAGAGGCCAGATGTTGGCAGGCTGCTGCCCCCCGGTACATTGCCGTAGGCACCCTGCGCGTAAGGGGTTGTGCGCCATGTGATACCGTGCCCCAGATGCAGCTCTACAGGGGCACCCATATAGAGGGTTCGCTCCGGCTGCCGGTAAAGCCGCCAGTAATCCGTGCCCTGAGCATCATTATTACGATCATAGTTTTTGGCCAGATTATTGGCCCCATGCAGCCCGTCCTGCTGCCAGCCTGCCTTGGTGGGCTGCGGGTAATAGCTGTCTATGGCCTGGTTCCAGGTGCCTACAAGGGCTGCGCTGTTATTGTGGCCCCATGTCTTGAGCAGTTTGAAGTCCACATGTTGCCGCTTATCCCGGCCCGGCCCACGCCAGTTATCCGCTGCACTGTGGGAGTAGGACACAAACCCCCGCACACCTGATGACCCGATCTCCCCGCTATCCAGCCGCATGAACTGCCTGTTGGTATTGTAGGAACCGTAGGAGATATTCACCATGCCCCCCGCTTTTTCCGCCGGGGTGCGGAAACGCAGGGACATCAGCCCTCCGGCAGCATTGAGCACAGGACTTTCCAACTGGGCGGCCCCTTGCGCCAGAGCAATGCTCTCGTAGTTTTCGCTGTCAGCAAACTGGCTGGGGTAGCCGCTATAATATGCAATATCGTTCAGCGGCATGCCTTCCAGCACATAGCCTATGGCATCCCCATTCAGGCCACGCACGGAGATATTAACCTGTGGCGACAGGCCCAGCGGGTCAGACGTAGCAACAGTGGCCCCCGGCAACAGGGCAACCAGATCATACGCGGTGGCAGAGGGTGCCTGCCGGGCAATGAAGTCCTGCCCGACCACACTGACCGCCTGCGCCTGTGTTTGGGGCCGTATCAACCCACCCCCGGCATGGTCCGCCACCGGGTTGGCCTGCACGGTTATGGTCTCCTGCCCCTGTGCCCGCACTGGCGCGGGCGGTGCGGGTATAGAGGCGTGATGGGCGCTGGGTGCGTGCGGGTGTGGGGCAGTATGCCCGCGCGGCGTGGGCACACGCGGCTGTGGCACTGTAGCAGCCGTGCCTGTGGCAGCCTGACCCACGCACGACAGAAGGCTGGTGCCGGAGAGCACCGCACTGGCAAACAGAACAGAGCGGAATGTCAGGCTCAACGGCATTGGCAAAACTTTCTTGACGGCTCAGCGTGGGTTGAATTTTCGGACCACGGGGGCAATGGTCAGCCCCTGCACCACAATGGTGAAGATCACCACTCCGTAGCAGATACATAGCAGGGAATCACGCACTGGTCCGTCAGGCAGGCCCAATGCCAGCGAGATGGAAATACCGCCGCGCAAGCCCCCCCATGTGAGCACAGCCAGAACCCCCATACGGTCCTGCCCCCTGATATAAACCGGCAGTGTCGCCAGCAGCACGCTACAGGCGCGGCTCAGCAGGGAGAGCGGAATAGCCAGCACCGTTGCCCAGATAAGTGGCAGGGAGAATGTCGTTTCCAAAACCTGAAAGCCAATGAGCACAAACAGCATGGCGTTCAGCACTTCATCCACCACTTCCCACAGGAAGTGCAGGGTTTTGCGCCCCTGTTCTGATATGGCGCGATGTGTTGCAGGCGCGGCCATAATCAAGCCTGCACTTACGGCGGCAATAGGGCCGGACATACCCCACGCCGTACACAGGCTATACACACCCGTGCAAAGAGAAAGGGAGATAAGCACATCAAGATGCGGATCTTTGGCTATACGAAAGGCCTGTTGCGCCAGCCAGCCCCCCAATAAGCCGACGAGCAGGCCGCCCCCTACTTCAACACCAAAGGCCTCGGCCAGATGCAGGGCAGACACTGCATGGTCATGGTGGGACACACCCAGCGCCACCGTGAAGATGACAACGGCCACGCCATCGTTAAACAGACTTTCCCCGGCAAACAGGGCCTGAATTTCCGCAGGCAGACCAAGCCGGCGAAGCATACCAATAACGGAGACCGGGTCCGTTGGCGCAAGAATGGCCCCCAGCACCACACACCAGGCAAAACTGATAGGCAGCCCGACCAGCGCCAGAATACCCCAGATACCCGTTGCAAAAACTGCAACCGCAATAAGCGTTCCCAAAAGAGCCAGTGCCAGAACGGAAAATTTGCGTTTGTTCAGGGCAGAAAGATCTACCGCCTGGGCCCCGGCAAATAACAGGAAAGACAACGCACCCTGCAACAGGGTTGCGGGCATATCCACCGCTGCCAGCAGGTGACGAATGGCGTGCACCCCCTCCCATGGCAAAAACTGGTCTATCAGCATAAGAAAAACGGACGCCACCAGAGAGAATACCATGATCCCTATGGTGAGCGGCAACCGCAGCAGCCTGTTGTTAAGAATTCCGAAAACCGTTGCAGAAACAAGAACCAAAGCCAACAGGCCCAGTGATGTCATGCGCTCTCTCCCATAGCGTGTGGTGTAACACTGCCTGAAGACGGCTGAGGCATAAACAGCCTATGGGCTTTGCGCGCAGAAAAAAGCGGCACCTGACCGTTATTCCTGCGGGGCATCCGGTTTTGTATCCATGGTAACGAACATCTGGTCGGAAATGGCCAGATTTTGCGGTTGCGCCAGGTCAGCCGTTTTCTCCTTAAGGTCTGCCAGTTCTTCCCTGACATCTGAGAGGATTTCCAGCAGGGCCTGATGATCTTCCGCCGCGCGGCGGTCAGCCCCACGGCTTAGTACGGCATTGCCCACCATAAGCGCAGGTAACGCCACAAGCTGGATACAGTTGCTGATATAGAGCAAGGTATTCTGCCAGGCTGGCACTAATACTGGCACCAGCGAGAACAGAAAAAACGCATAAACGCACCAGATGCTGCCAAACAGCATGGTCATTTTTACAGCCACGCTCTCGTTAATACGGGCAAGCATGGCGCTGAATGTCTTGGTCATGGGTCTCCTGCGGCCTTGTTAGGACGGGGCGGTCTTGGGCTTGTGGTGCGGTGTGGTTACCACAAGACGGCCGATACGTCCGCCCGCATACGGGCCAAGGCAGCGCAGGGCTACTCTGTCACGCTGTTCTGCCTTTAATGGGCAGACAGGTGCATCTTGTAAAAGGCGCTCTGGCCTTTCAGGGCGGTTGCGTGGTGTTGCAGCACGCCCACTGTGTAGGTGCCGGTTTTGGCAGCCGCCACGCTCCAGCTTTTGTGGGCGCAGTTATGGTCCGCACTGGCCAGCATGTCTCCCTCCGGGTCTTTCACAAAAACCCCTACGCTGGACTTGCGGGCATGGCAAAGGATGGAGAGCGTCTGCCCCTGCCGCAACGGCAGCCTGAACTGCGCGGGCTGGCCGCCTTCCAGCGTGCCGGACATATGCCTGCTGCCAGCTTCCTCCACCGTAGCCGGGCTGAAGAGCGGTTCTTCAGCCCGTGCCAGATTATGGCCGGACGAGCTAAGCGCTAACAAAACCAGAACTCTCACGATAAAACGCTGCGGCGTCGTCATTTTTGTTTTTCGCCCTGCATAAAATGAAGTGAGTGATATGCAGTTTATACATGACAGCCATACAGCAACACAACAACAACCGTACCGTCTGGCTCTCATTTTTGCGTGTTATGGCAGCGCGGACAAAACCATGAGTTTCCATCCGGCGGAGGTATAGACGGCGGGGGCATCATCATCCGCATCGTACACAACAAGGCCTACGGCTGGACCGGGCCTGCCCTTGATCTGGCTGCGGGAGAAAGTGGGCAGGTGCAGGCCCGTGGTGGGCGTAATGGTGCCTGCCAGTGTTTCATTGCCGCCGGAATCAAGCTGCCGCAGAGCTGTGCCGCCGTTGCTATCCATCAGGCCGGTTGCGGCATAGCCTGTCGTGATCACGGCGGTAGGTTCCCACGCAATGCTCTGGCCGGTGCCCAGCCTTAGGGCATTACCGGTGGAAAGCCCCGTGAGATTCAGCCCTATGCCGGCGCGGCCTGTCAGGGTTACGGCGCTGGCGCTATCATTATCCAGCGTTGTGGTCAGGCCACTGCTCAGCAGGCTGCCTTTCAGGGTCTCGTTGCCACTGGTATCCAGGCTGCGGAGTGCTGCGCCACTCAGGCTGTCCTGCAACAGGCCGTTCTGGTAGGCTGTTCTAACGGCATCTGTCGTTTCCCACGCAATATGCTGGCCTTCTGCCAGACGCAGGGCATCTGGCGTGGTCAGGCCCGTGGTATCCAGCCCTATGGCGGCTGAGCCCTTTGCCACAAATGCTGCCGCCGTGGGCTGGTTCAGTTGCACAATGGTCTGGCTGTCCTGCAACGCGCCCGGCAGGGTTTCATTCCCCTGTGTGTCCAGCGTGCGGGCAATGCCTGCGGCCATGGTATCTGTCAGCTTACCTGCACTAAACGCCGTGCTGACGCTGGTTGTTGGCTCCCATGACAGTTTTTGCCCTGTGCCCAGACGCATGGCTTCCGGTGCGGTCAGGCCCGTAAGGTTGATACCCACCTGCGCCTGCCCTGCCAGTGTCCAGCCAAGACCGGACCCGGCGTTGGTAATGGTGGACGTAATATCCCCACTGGAACCAATGGAAAACACATTGGCTGTGTCATACCAATACCGGAGCGTGTAAGCAGCGGAGTCAAACTGTAAATGCGGTTTTTTATCGGCTGCAAAAGCAAGGTTACGGTTTGCACCAATATTGAGAACAGGCGCGTTATTAACCGGCGTGCTGCCGGACAGGTCAATGCCTGCGGTATCAAACCGGCCTGCTGCGTCTATCATGGTGCCATAGGTACTGGTGCTGTCATTATTGCCCAGTGCAATACCCTTACCCACCTTACCCGGCGTGCCACTGCTGCTGGCCCCTGCAATTTGCACTTGCAGGCCAATGCGCCAGCCCAGCGGGTCATCGCCGTTGCTGTACACATCAATCTCACGCCCGACCAGACTGCCCGCCACGGAGGAATCCTGCCCCGTGTCATCGCGCGTTTCATCATAGCCTGCCCAGATCTGGGAGCGGGAGCCTTTGCCATCCGCCAGCGCATTGGCAGGGCGTTGGGCAAGACTGGCCTGCGCCACATGCTGGCCCGCGCCAAAAGCCGCACTGCTCAGCACGGTAGAATGGCACCACACATAATCATTTAACGCAGCGCCCTCCGCCGGAATGGTGCAATTGCCTTTTTCAAGGTTCATGACAAATCCGGTGGTGCCGCCTGTGTGGGTAATAGTGGCATCCTTACGCAACAGCGGGGCCATGTCTGCCGAACTCTGGCCACGGGCAAAGTATTTTCCGCCCTCCAGCGTGCTCTCAATCACATCCGTACCAAGAGCCGTAATGGGGGAGCCATCCGGCAATGTGGCCCCGTTGATCTGCCAGACCGTGGGTTTTGTACCTGAGAGCGCTGTGCCAAGCCGCAGCTTGCCCGCAGGAAGCTGGATGGCACTGCCGGACGGCATGGCTGCCTTGGCCGCTTGCAGAGCGGGTGTGTCATCCGTTACGCCGTCCAGCTTCAGGCCAAAATCTTTCCCGCTGGGAGTTTCAGCAAACCGTTCTGCCAGACTGCGCTTTTGCGTACCCGGTAGGGCGCTTGTGGCCGTAGCCTGAGTGAGGTCCCCCGTAACCGGGGCGGTTAATGTGCCTGCGTTGTCCAGCCCCGCCACACCATTTGGCTGGTTACGATCAGACTGCTGCACACTCCCATCTGCCATAGCGCCGATCTGGCCAAGGGTGGCGTTTTGCCACAGGTTAGGCACCGTGGTAGCGGCATCCAGCCCGCCCGGTGGGCGCGTGGCAGCGTAAGCTGGTGTAGGCGCAGATGTCGCAGCCGAAACCGGCAGAGCTGCACGCAGCAACGCCCCTGCCTTGACCGGGTGCGGCGTGCCAGTGGCCGCAGGTGCTGCCTGATAGGCTGGCAAGAGATGGTTAGGGCGGGAAAACGCTGCATGCTGCATACTGAACAGAAAAAACAGCACAGCACCGGTAGAGACAACAACCCGCCACGTTAACAGACCGATCATGCGCTGGCCCCCCCCTGAGAAATGCAGATATAGCCACCATTATTCCACCAGGCCCCCTGCACTGCGGGGTCTGTGGTGGGGAGCGCCATGACCATGAGCACATGGCCGTTCCGAATACCCAGGCACTCCACACCCCCCAGCAGCAAATTCCCTGCGGAAGACAGGGCAGCCAGACCGTCCGGTGCATCCCGCTGGGTTTTGATAACACTGGCCGCTACGGTGGAGGCATTGCCAATGGCGGTCTGGGCCTGTGTTGCGGCGTCCTGCGCCTGTGTCACAAGTGCTGCCACACGGCCCTGCACCTGCCCGCCCATCTGGTCCACATAGGCTTTGTTGGTCAGGTGTGTGGGGTCAGAAGGAGACAGGGGGCAGGCCAGAAGACCGGCCAGTGTGTCGCCTTTTTTATCAACCGCGCCGGACCAGATTTTGCCTTGTGGCACAAACTGCCCCTGCCCGTTGAAAATACCAAAAACCAGATCGGTTTCCGTTGGCTGAGGGTGAACCGGCAACGCCGAAAGCGGCACACCACTTTGCGTGGTTGCCGTGGGGGAAGACCCGGACATGGGTGGGGGTGTCCTTCAGGCTATAAGATAGGGTTTTCCGTTATCTGCTGTCAGCACAACGGAGGAGGATAAGGCCAGCGCATTGGGGGGCACGGGTGTGCCATCTGGCAATTGTGGGGGCGCAGGGGGCTTGGTGGCGGGTACATCGGGCAGAATGGCAATGCGGACGGGTTGTGTCAGGCTACGCCCTTGCTGGGTGCCAAGTGTTACCAGCACTGTCTGTATGGTACCCGGCGCACCACCTGCCAGAAACAGGCAGGCCATGCCACTGACAAGGCTGGCCCATTGCACGCGCAGGTCCGTGGGCAGCCCGGTGGCGGAGGACACGGTGGTGCTTATGGTGGCCAAATAATCGGCTGTATCCTGCAACCATGCTGTTGCATCCAGACTGAAATCCAGAGTATCCGCGCTCGATTTTGGGCACCAGGACAGTGACAGGCTTTCCGCCAGCAGGCCCCGCACCCGCAGGGAGGGAGCCAACCCCAGCGGCACACTGCGCTCCGGTGCCGGTTGCCAACCGGGGCTGGGGAGAGGTGCCGTCATGCCTGCGCCTGTACGGATGGGGTGTCAGTAGAGGCGGTGTTGGCAGACGCGCTGTCTGTCGCGGCATCCTGCGTGGCGGGGGCTGCTGGCAGGCTAATACTGGTATCCGCCCCCGTTGCAATGCGGCGCAAGGCCTGAAGATAGCTTTGCCACACGGCGGGCGGGCTCTCCCCATACATACCGTAGAGGGACCATGTTGTGCTGGCCGCCTGCTGCAACTGCCTTTGGGCCTGCTGGGCCAATGGCGGCGGGGGCGGGCTGTAATCAATAATCTTGCCATCCTGCACGCCCCGCCCTGCCGGACTGCGGAAGGTGGTTGTGTTCTGCCAGTCCTGCTCCGTAACCGGAATAAGCTGGGCAGCCGGAGGCAGGCCGTCCGTGGTGCTCATGCCCCATGTGTCATACCAGGCGAGAACAGGCGCGGGCTGCGGTGCAGTGGTGTCATACCCTGCATAATACCGGGCCGGGTACAGGGTTTGCGGCGTGGTTGGGGTTTCTGGGTTATCTGTTGTGGTCTGCATTATTTTACCCCTATGGCAATGAACTGCGCCATGCCGGGATGGTTACGGGGGCTACAATAAAAGCCGGTGTTGGTAATTCCCCACAGAAAGTAGTCCGTATCCGTTACGGCATCGCTCTGCCCGTACCCGGTAATCAACACGACAGGCACATCCCCTGTGGCCGCAAACGCCACAGGATACGTCACCCATGTATTGGCGCTGACAGATATGGCAAAACGCTGGATGCGGTGCCCATATGCCAGGTTAAGGATACGTGGGTCGGTTGACGAGAAGTCATCAATATAAGTCTGGACCGGTACGCAGGTGTTTTTGGGCTGAAACTGCCCGTTGGCCCAGTCCTGTGTGGCCACGTGCTGTCCGTTTTGCTCAAAAATGCCTCCGCCATAAATACGAATAGAGCCGTCTGCATACACATCGGCCACACCGTTGCGCGTGCCGCCTACGTCTGAACAGAATGTGACAACAGGTGCCGCCGTATCCGTAGCGGGACAGTAAAATGAACTATGACCCTGCGCGCCATCCAGAAAACAGGTTGACCCGACTGAGAGGTTTCCATTCACCCATGTCGTGCCGTTAAGGGAAGATGTGCCACTGACCGTCAACGGACCGTTGAGGTATGTGGGACCATTTGTCACTGTCTGGCCATTGACAGCAAGGGAGCCATTCAGGGTGCCACCTGCAAGCGGCAGGTAATTTGCAAACAGGTTTTGCCATGCCGCATTGGCAGCACCCGGCGCGGTCATGTTGTTATCCGCCATGGACACCCAGAACGTACCCGGCGCGCGCCCAGCCACAACCGCGCCCGCCGGATACCCACCAAGGGATGCCGCAAAACTGGCATCATACTGGCCTATCATCCCGGCCTGATAGGCTTGCAGCACAGCGGAAAAACGGTTGAGGAAGCCGTTCATATCCTGCCCACGCGGTGGTGTGCCGCCAGCGGAGCGGGCAATGAAGGTTTCTGGTGGAAAACCCAGTGCCTCTGATGCGGCACCATCACCGGGTTGGGGCTGTGTTGCGGGAATTTTTGTAAGGTTGGCAGCAGCAGCCTGTGCCGCTACGGGTTTTGAAAACCTGTCAGGAAAATCAGACTGTTTCATGCCTTGTCTTTCACGGAATAGGTCACATGCACTCCGGCCGGGCGGGGCAGAACACCTGAATTCTGGATAAGGGAGATTTGCACCGGGGTGGGGATGAAGTTGAAGCTGTACACCATGCTCATGCCGCCGCTTTCTTCCACCCAGGCATCGCCCTGCCCCGCAAAAATGGTCATGAGAATGGCGTTCAGGCTGGTGACAGACCCATCTGTAATGTTAGCCAACGCCTTTGCGTAAATAAGCTGGCGGAAACCATCATCTGACAAACGGTAATTGCTGGTGGTCGCCACCCCGGCATACCAGGGCGCGGTATTGAACGGTGTTTGGGTAAGATCTTGTGTTTCTGAAAAACCAAGAAAATTATCGGCGGTAACAGGTAGAATACGCTGCACGCCAACAATGCGGCCCCATACATCCAGCCCGTAACCCTGTGCGGTTTCAAGGTTCCAGATCGTTTTGTACCAAGTGTCTATCAGGGTTTTTGGGTCAAAGGCCTGGTTCCAGGCGGTTATCAACGCAGTCAGGCTGGGAGCGCAGCTATATTGGGAGAGAATGGTGCGTTGCACATCCTGCATCAGACGAACACCACGGTAATGGAAGCGGGGTCGAGCACTGGGGCCTGATCTATACCCACTGTCAGGCTGACACCCGTGGGGTTTGCGCTGGTGCCCACGCTCAGGCCTGCAATTTGCGCCCATGCCCCCAAGGCCACAATGCCCGCGTAAAAACGGCTGGCATATAACACCATGCCGATACGGGCGCGGCTGCCACCATCTGCGCCGCTGAATGCAGCGCTGACTGCTGAGCGCACCTGATCCTGCGCATCAGATGGCGTAACCGTGGAGGAAACCAGTTGCACTGTTATAAATACGGGCTGTGCAACGGCTTTTTGAAACGAAACCCTATAGGATGGCGGTTTGGCATACTGGCTGTTACTGTCCGTGACGGTTACGGTTGTGGTGCCAGTATAGTCACAGCCCGGTGGTTTTTTGCTGAGGATGGCTGCTGCAATATCGGCATCCGCCCCACCGCTGACGCACACATACAGGCTATGTGGCAACAGGGTTATGGCCCCCACAGTGGTCGCCACGCTGGTGCTATTGTCTGCCACATACACATCCGTCACGTCCGGCAGGGCTTGCACGGCGGCAGAGATGGCGTCCAGCGGACCAACGGCGTTAATGGCTACGGATGTTTTCCGCCGTTCCTCAAAAGCGCTGCGGCTTTCAACGGCACGGCCTGTCAGGCCTGCAGTGCGGTTGGTTACGGTGGCCCACCCACTGACGGACTGACTAAGCTGAATGGTGGATGCCGCGCAGACAATGGGACCGGACTGGGTGCAGGCAAAACTGCCGCTCCCGCTGCCTGTGCCATCCAGGGTTATACTGCCCTGTGCCGCATAACTGTTACCTGCTGCATCCTGCACCAGTGCGCCTTGCGGAATGACCGTACCCGCAACACCCGTGCATTGGCAGGTAACAACCGTTGCCGTGGCAGGCAGCCGGGACATGAAATACAGCCTGCCTATGGCATCCTGCATACGGCCCGTGGCGCGGGCGGGGTCCACTCCGTTGGCCAGCGCCAGAAACTGGTCATAACTCTCCCCCAGAATGGCGGTGAGAGACATGGCCAACTGCCCCTGCGGGGTGGAAAGATCCGTATTGAGGGTATTGCCAAACGCGGCGTTGATGTCAGCCAGAACACCCGCGAGAATATCGGCTTCCTGCGGGATGATGAAGCCGGTTTCATCCAGCGTGGGGGTGGGTACGGAGGTTGTACCAATGGTTTGCCCGGTGGTCTGACTGCTTGTGCTAGAGGCTGACAACGGTTTGTGTTCCCTCTGTTAAAGTAAGCTGAATAATCCCGGAAAGCTGGCGCTGTGGGCTTATGCCGGTCAGCACGCATACGGCTGAGGCCACGCCGGACACGGTGCGGGCCGTTTGCTCCACATCTGCCCGAAACAGGGCCAGAGAATTCAGACGCCCCAGAATATTGGTCAGGTAAGGCAGGCCAAGCGCTGTATTGTACCAGCACTCACCTTTGAAAACCCGCACGGCACAGGCAACATTTTGCGCTGTGGCGTAGGGAGATGTGGCAACGGCAATGTTACCGGCGGCATCTACCACCAGGTCCCATGTTGCGCAGTCCAGCAGAAGAGTCGTCACGGATGAGGCTCCGTTTGAGCTAGGAGAAAGTCAAGGTGTGAAAGGGTTTGTTCTGGGCTATAATTTTTCAACGTGCGGCTAAAGAAAAACCCTACTTTGATAGGCCCGGTTTTACGCTGTTGCTGGGCCTGTACGGCCACCGCCCGTCTGCACACCGGCATGAACATGCTGGGTGAGCGAAATATTCTGCGCCGTAACATCACCCGAGACTGTCAACGCACCATGAATACTGGTGTCTCCTGTAAGGTTCAGGTTTTTACCGCTAATGGTGATGGTGCCTGAACTGTGCAGGGTTAAACCGCCTGCGTGGAGCCACACATAGTCCTGCGGGGCTGCGTTGAGAAACCCGCCCAGATACAGGGCATCTGCCATGTTATGCTGCCTGAAGGAGCCGGGGGCAGCGGTGGCGCGTGCGGTTTTGGCGTTGGTAATATCGCGATCTGCTATCAGGGCAAGGCCTATGTCCCCCACGGTGGGGTCCAGCACCACGGCGCAGGCTCCGCCTTGCAGCCTGAAATAGGGCACCTGATAAATAACACCATGCGGCACGACCTGCCCGGTGGCTGTTTGCTGGTGCACCACGGGCTGAACATCCACCGTACCAACCGGGTTAAGCCCCGCGCCGGATACGGCCTTGACCTGCACCAGTACGGCGGTGCGCCGTGTGGCCAGCATACGGGCAATAACCGCATTCAGGGCATTGAACTGAGAGGCGCTGGCATCTGCCCGGTCAAAAACCGGATGCGCTGTGCTGGTAGAACCGGACATAGCGTGACCCTTTATTCTGTTTTCAGGATGCAGACTGTGCAATAATATCTGTAAACCATGCCCCATTGGGCTGCTGGGTATGCAAGCTGTGGTGAGCCTGCACAACGCGCCACAACCCTGTGGGCGCGGCGGTGCTGGTAGCTGCCCCCCACCCCGCAGGCTGGTAACGGCTTTGCAGCGCAATAAGCGTATGAAACCCCACCTGCGGCTGAAACAGCATACGAAAAGCCAGCCCACCCGCCGACCATGAGGGATAGCCAATTAGCCCATTCTGGGCGGATAAGGTGACTGGCTGTTCCTGCGTCTGGTTGGCATCCTGCACTGCCTGTGGGGCGGGCCATATGGTCAACTGGCCACGCCCTATGGCCATACGCATGGGGTGTGTTTCCAGACATTGAGCAAGCTGCTGGCCGGGGCTGCCGTAAAGATAAGGAGCCTGAAACACGGTCTGCACACCGTTATTCACAAAACCCAGACCCGCCTTTGCGGCAACGGCCCCTAAAACCTGACTGGCAGGCACCGCCCCCCGAAAACTGGTGGGCGGCACAACAAGCGCATTGGGTAAGGCTGTGGAAAAGGCCTGCACAACAAAGGCAGTATCTGGCGCACCGCTGTAATCTGCGTAAGCCAGAGTGACGCCGCCCTAGAACACAAGGGCCGTGGTACTTTGACTATCCTGCGTTTCTACCGTGACCTCACTGGCATTTTGCACATCCAGATCCGGCGCGGCGAGGCTGAGGCGGTTCATGAGGTCTGGTTGCAGGCCATACAGCCGCAGCGTGGCGCTCTGTGCGCTGGGGAACTGGGCTTCCGTCATATCGACTATGGCGCGCAGGCCGTTCAGCACAACGGTATCCTGCCCTTGTGGGCCAAAGGCGTTGTTTAACAACCGGAAAGTGATACGCAGTGACCGCTGTGTGAAAGGTGTTTTCCCCTGTGTGGGCACGATGTTTTGGGGCATCACATATTCCACCCGGCGCGGTAGAATAGCCGGTAACGGGTGCCTAGTTGTGTGTAGTCCGGGTCCTGCGTGCCTTCCGTATCCATAAAGGTGAAATCTCCGGGCAGACCAAGGCCTTTGTCACGCACAAGCCATGTTCGGTCCTGGCAAAGCACACCGGAACACAGGCGGGTCTTGTCCTGCCACAGGTCCAGATACAGGCCCGTGCTGCGCTGGCGGAGCTGCACCTGCACAAGACTGTTGGAAAGCGCCACTTTTAAAAGCTGTGCCGGTGTAGCGGCCAGAGGCACCAGAAGCAGGGTTTGGGAGGGGGAAGAAAGAGTGCTCATACAATATCCCTCACGCTAGCGAGAGAAAATGTGGTGCTCTGGGCAGGCACCATGCCGCCACAGACTACACTTTGCCCCTGTGGTTGGGCGGTAGTTGTGTAAAGGGGTGTGTCTGCCTGCCGGACTTCCTGCAAGGTTATTTCCACCACCGGCATGGTAATGCCGTGCCGGGCGTCCCGCAGCCATCTGTGGCCGATAATATTGACATTGGAATGCTTTGTTTCCGGCGTAATGACGGAGTAAAGGTTCAGGTCTGCTTCCAGGACAGCTAGCGTTTCAAAAAACGCTTTGCGGATATAGAGCGCTCCGGCCCCGCTCAGCGTAGCAAAGGCCTGTGGCAGCAGGCTGCCAGACAGGGTGGAGGTAAAGCCAACTTCCGAGCCATCACACACCATCTGGATACGGTGTGTGCGCGGCGCTGCTACCTTATTATAGGCCAGAAAACTCCCTTCTTCCAAAGGCGCTGTTGCAATCTGATAACGGCTTTCTGCGGAGACAGACAGAACATGGGCAGCGGACAGAACGCACTCACCCGTGCTGGAAAAAATGCCCCATTGGCCTGCTGCCTGACTGATTAGGGCATCATCCAGAACAGACGCCAATGTGGTGGAAGCTACGGCCAAAGCCCCCTGCTTGACCGACTGCCCCAGCAAGGCAGGCACACCCGCCACGGCCGGAATGGTCCAGACCGAGGGCAGGCTGACAGGAAACATGGGCATGAAGCAGACCTTTTTTTGAAAACAACCGGTTTAAACCGTGCTGCGCGTGGCCAGACTGGCGAGGGTGTGGGCGTTCTGTGTGCTCAGGTTTCGCAAAGCTGCCGCAATGTCTTGCGGGTTACCGGATGGCACCGTGATGGTGACTGGCCCGATATGCGTAGTGGTGGACTGGTTGACCGGTGCAGGCGGCTGCACGGGCACGGAAGCTGCCGCTTGCATGAGCACCGTATGAGGGGCAGGCAGAACCAGAGGTGTTGTTAATGGCTGCGTCTGCTGTGGTGCACGCATGGCTTTGTGTGGCAGCAACGAAAGCATAGGCCGAGATGAGGCTACGGGCCTGTCCCGATTGTTCCGTGCAAGAAGAATACTGTTTTTTTGAGAAACCGTCTGCTTTTCGGAAGGCTTTTTACCATAAACCACGGTGACAAATGAGGGTACCACAGGCAAAGGTTTTGCAGCAAGCGCACTTGGAAGGGCATTGCTGTTCCGTTGGACTATTCCGGCGGATCTGGTGTCCTGCTCTTTCAGGCGGGCCTGACGGGGCAACACACCAGAGGGTGGCGTGAGCCGATGTGAGTATGATGCCGGTAACTGTGCGGGCATGGAAGCGCTTTTGACTGACCGGCTCGGTATGACCGGCACAGCAGCCTGCTTCAGTTTAGAGAGTTTTTCCTGAAGAACAGGCTTCTTTTCAGGAGGAGAGAAAGGCAACGCAGGGCTAAGTGCCGTGCTGGTGTGCAGGTTGAAAACCGTTTTTGGCGTGCTGCCCGTAGGATGACGCACAGCCTGCCCCTGAAGGCGGGGTGCGACCGGGCGGGACACAGGGAGCGGCACGAACAGAGGAGCCGGAGGCCGTTTGGGGCGCTCTGCCGTGAGGCCCGTTGCAAAACCGCTGGCCGGTTTGGGGGTGGCACCCTCTGAAGGAGAGTTCCCTTGCAAGAGAGCGGCCAGCCCCCGTGTGCCTGCGGCAAGGCTTAACAGGCCAAGAGCATTGCGCCGCAGTTGGCTTTGGGCATTTGAAATTGTGCTGGCATCGCGCGTCAGTTTCTCGGTCAGGGTCTGGCTTTTGTGGTCTAGGCTGTCCAGCAATCCCAGCGCCTGCTGGGCACTGGCCTGAAGAGGTGTTGTGTCCAGACCAAGGCGAATAACCAGTTCATCCAGAAGAGGAGTGGTCATGCGGGGCCTCCTAATGCAGAGCGGGCCTGAGCTTGCGCCCATTGGTGGACGGACAGCACTTCCAGCAGAATATAAAGGTCCTCGGTGTCATAAACCGTTTGCAGATCATGCAATGTGGCAAGCCCTCCAGTTATGACCGCCGCCAGAACTGGCGAGAGGCTTACGCAGTGTGGGGTGGCTGCGGCGCCTCCCCCAGAAGGGCCGCCACAACGGGGAAAAGTTGGTGTGCGGCGGCCAGCAAAAAACCCACATGTAGGCGGAACACCTCCGCCCGGACGAGGCCGAGGGTTTCTGGCTCCTCAAAATCCGCAGCAAGAACAGGGCGTGTCAAAGCAGGATTGGTGGCATCCGGTTTCAGGGTAATGCACTGCATCAGACGGTTGAGCGCGGTATCAAGTTCCGTTTCATCCATGAAGCCGAAAATCTCCACGCCCAGCGCGGCAAGCCCGGCAAGGCCCGCCTGTGCCAGATCTGCCCCCAAGCGCGCCCCACCCCGTATGGCGGCCTGAAGGCAGTGCCGTGCCCACTGGTCTGCTGAAAATGCATCCATACGGGTTAGGCAAAACTGTTTGCCGTGGTCCGCCCCGGCCTTGGTGTGGGTGTACGTAAGGGTTTTCATATAGCGGGCCTCCTGTCCCTTACAGGGCGGCGGGGAGCACGCGCTCCCACGTTATCTCAAACCGGCGGGCTTCCAGCACACGCCCGGCCCCCGGCACGCTGACCAGCGAGCGCAACAGTCCACGCACCATGGTGTATTTGCGGCCAATGGCAGGAAGCTGGATTTCAGCCCCCATACGGTACAGGCCACGGCGGGCATCCTGCGCCATGACAATGGCCTCAAACACCATCGCGCTCTCGCTATTGGCGGCGAGAGAGACGGTCTGGGTCACAGGGTTTGGTACCCACCCGGCGTTCAGGTAGCCATCAATGCTCATGGCAGTTTCTACCAACTGCCGGGCCTCGGTTTCAAAGGCGCGGTCTGCGGCGTAATTTTGCAGGGTAACGGGCGCATTATACAGGCCCGGCACTGTAAGCGTGAAAACCGAGTTGGCGGATGTAATATCGTAATCAGACATGATTATTGCACCTCGACCGATGCCAGCGTGATGGCCTGCACGGACTCACCATCGGTATAGAAAAAGCGGCCCTGTACGGCCCCACGGCTGGCGCGGGTGGTGGCGGACGCGGTGGACGCACCCGGCAGAAGGTACCAGCCACGGGTGGACAGCACGCCATCTATTGTGCGGCCTGCCTGAGCGTTAACCGCCTGCGTCTGCGCAGCAGAGAGCGTGACATTGGGCTGGATAGCCCCGAAAGACAAAGCTGTATCAATGGTGTTTTGCACAGCCGTGGCAATCTGGCTGTCACCCTGCGCTGTGTAGGGAATTTGTCCGACACTGGAGAACAGGGTGAGCAGATCTGACTGGAAACTGGTGTTCATCCAGATCTGGTTGATGTAGCTGTCCGCCCACGCAAAGGGACCACTAACCGCACCATTATTGAGAAAACTGAACGTGCTGTCAGAGGTTTTATAGCTGCCATAAAAACTATAGCCATTTGACAGCAGGTTTTGGGCCTGTGTGGCCGTAATGCTGGCTGGTGTGACCCCACCATTGGTGCGGAACATAAGTGTGGTGCGGCCCGCGCTGCGCTGCGGGTTAAGGCTTGCCGCCCACCCCAGACACAACGCCCCTGCCAGCAGGCCGTGGCCATCCGTATTGCATAGGCAGGTCAGGCCCGGTGTGGCCTGTGCCTTGACGGTCGCGCCAAAGCTGGCTGTGGCGTTGGGGGTCAGGATTGTGGCATCGGCATCTGGCACAATGCCCCAGTAACGGTTGGGGTGGGCCGCCAGCCATGCGGCAATTTGCAGCTTGGCCGCAGCCGATGGCTCCTGCGCGAACAGGAAGGGTGCCCAGTCCGTCATGGCCGCAGCGGCGTTGGACAGGTAAGTTCCGTAGTCTGCATCCTCCGGCGTGGCAGGAAGCTGGAAGAGGTAGAGTTTTTGCGGCGTATCCTGCGCGTTGGCGTATGCCGAGAAATACACGCTGGCAATGGCGGCTTCCGGGCTGGTGGCCCCGCACAGGGTTGCGACCTGAACTGCCCCGGGTTTACCGGAGAGAGATTTGTTCAGTCATCAGGCAGCGATATCAAGTCTGCTCTGATCTGTATAGAAGGTGCGTTCGGCTTCGGCGGGAGGCCTGTAGCCGATTGGCGCCAGCAGGCGTCGGTTATTGTACCAGTCCACCCATTTGAGGGTTTCCCATTCGACCTGCGCCATGGATTTCCATGGCCCCAGATGATGGATGACCTCGGCCTTGTATAAGCCGTTGATGGTCTCCGCCAGTGCATTGTCGTAGCTGTCACCAACCGTGC
>NZ_BAMV01000004.1 GCF_000963925.1 Acetobacter cibinongensis | reverse complement strand
CAAGAACGCCATTCTCCGGAATGAGGCGGATCCGCGTGATCAAAGACCGGATCGCTTCGACCGTCGTCGTGTCGCTATCGACCCTTTGAACACTCTCGTGAAGTGTTGCGACCTTCTGGCGATACAACTCCGCCATGTTCGGATGAAGGAGTGGAGGCGGGGAAGGGGCCTCAGCCAGCCGTGCTTCGATCTCCGCCTTACGCGCTTCAAGTATGCTCCATACGTGTCATGAGAGCAGAACTGGCAAAGCCATCACAAATCGCTTTTACAGCTTTGACGAGCCCTCTGGTATGGAGTGGTATTGACCCCACATAATAACCTGACAAACAGGAAAGGGGCTTGCATGATTCCGCTTTCAATTCTCGACCTGGCCTTCATCAATGAGGGAAGTTCTGCCGCAGATGCACTGCATCGTAGCGCAGACCTTGCCGCGCATGCAGAAAGCTTAGGGTTCCGTCGCTTCTGGCTTGCGGAACATCATGCAATGCCCGGCATCGCTTCCGCCGCGACCCCTGTGGCCATTGGGTATGTTGCGGGAGCGACGAAAACCATCAGGGTGGGGGCAGGTGGCATCATGCTTCCCAATCATGCACCGCTTGCCGTCGCAGAAGCGTTCGGGACGCTGGATTCTCTCTACCCCGGACGGATCGACCTTGGATTGGGGCGAGCACCCGGTTCCGATCAGGCGACCATGCGAGCATTACGGCGCGATCCCGGCTCTGCTGATCGTTTCCCTCAGGATGTTGCGGAACTGCTGCATTATTTCGAGAAACCCCAATCAGGTCAGACGGTTTTTGCTGTACCGGGAGCCGGGCTGGATGTGCCCGTCTGGCTGCTTGGGTCTTCCCTGTTTTCAGCGCATCTGGCTGCAATCATGGGCCTGCCGTTTGCTTTCGCCAGTCATTTTGCACCGGATCTGATGGAAGAGGCTCTGGCACTTTATCGCCAGCGTTTTGAACCGTCAGAACGTCTAGAGAAGCCTTATGCCATGCTGGCCGTCAATGCGATTATTGGAGAAACACCAGTCGAGGCGCAGCATGCAGCGACTTCGCTGGAGCAGCATTTTGTCGCGTTGCGCCGAGGGCGCCCAACGCAATTTCCAGCACCTCGCGCTGTGTCATGGAGCGAACAGGAACAGGCTCTTATCGACAGAACCCTGCGTTATACGTTTACTGGAACGGCAGATGTCGTGGCCGCAGGCATCTCCACTTTCATAAAACAGCATCAGCCCGACGAACTCATGATCGGCGCACCCCTTTTCTCACAGGCCGCGAGGCGGGCAACCCTTACCGGGATTGCGCAGAAACTGATAGATCATCAGTCAGTGGAAGTTGCGTGACTGTGCCGCGATAAAGTGCGAGCAAAAATCCTGCCGTTCCGAGACAATGTTATGAAAAAAGTGAGGACTGATGTCGGCCAGATAGGAACGGCGTCAGCGTGGTTTAGGAAACCCGGCTAAGTTCGGGCTTTAGGTGTATTCATGGCTTCATCGAAGGCCGCTCGAGCCACATCGATCTCCTCAATATGCTCGCGCGCCCATGTTCCGAGGGCGATGACTGGTTCGGTTAGGGATTGGCCAAGCGGTGTCAGTTCATATTCAACGCGTGGTGGCATGACAGAATAAACCGTACGCTTCACCAGACCGTCGCGCTCAAGTCCTCGCAAGCATAATGTCAGCATTCTTTGAGATATTCCGTTTATGGCGCGCCGTATTTCAGTAAAACGGCGCGGACCGGAATTCAGAAGCATGATAATGAGAATGCTCCACTTCTCACCCACTCTTGCTAATACCTGACTGATCTTTTGACAGTCGGTATTTTCCAGGTTTTGAGCCTCTTTAGTTACATTCATTATACTTGGTTCCAGAAATGTGCCGTATTGTGAGGCGAAATGTGCTTGGTTACAGAGGTAGTGTCGGTAACATATTTATATCAAGGGTGAAATCATGACGCTTCTCCATATCGATTCCAGCATTCTCGGAACCCAGTCCACCAGTCGCTCGCTAACGGCTGCAACGGTCAAGCACCTGACCTCTGCTGCGCCGGAGCAGGCTGTCACCTATCGTGATCTTGCAGAAAGCCCGCTTGGTGATCTGTCTGGTGCCGAATTTCTGGCTTTTCAGGGCATGGAAGCTCAGGACGACAGCGCAAAACAGAAAGTTGCCCGGAACACTAAAATTCTCGAAGAGTTTCTTGCCGCGAGGACCGTGGTTGTCGGTGCGCCAATGTATAACTTCTCGCTCCCGTCCCAACTTAAGAGCTGGCTCGATCGTCTGGCTGTTGCTGGTAAGACATTTCGGTATTCTACGAACGGCGTTGAAGGGCTGGCCGGTGGCAAGCGTGTGATCGTAGTGTCCAGTCGAGGTGGTATTTATAGCGAAGGCGCTGCGGCGGCTCCCCTTGACCATCAGGAAACCTTCCTTCGTGGTTTTTTTGGCTTTATAGGCATCACAGATGTGACGTTTATTCGTGCAGAAGGTCTGGCCCTCGGTGAGGACAGTCGAAACGCCGCTTTAGAAGCAGCACAGGCGGAAATCGCCAAATTGCTCGTGTGAACAAGATGCTTACCTAAAGTAGGTAGGTTCAGGACCCATTGATTTGATTGCGAAGAGTTTTGTTTCAGGCTCTGTGAGGAGACTGAAGATGAGCCATCTGTTTTGGCTGACGGACGAACAGGTGGAGCATCTGCGGTCGTTCTTTCCCCAGAGCCAAAGCAAACCTCGCGTTGATGACCGCCGTGTGCTGAGCGGTGCCATTTTTGTGAACCGCAATGGTATGCGCTGGCATGATGCGCCCCGGGAATACGGTCCGGACAAGATGCTCTACAACCGCTGGAAGCGTTGGGGCGAAACGGGCATTTTCATACGGATGATGGATGCCCTGTCTACCTCGAAGCCTGAGCCTCAGACGATTATGATTGACGCGACCTATCTCAAAGAACACCGCACGGCTTCCAGCCTGCGGCTAAAAAAGGGGAGCCGGGCCGGTTGACTGGGTCGCTCGCACCAAAGGCGGTATGAGTACCAAACAGCATACGGTCACCGGTCAAAACGGACGATCGCTGAGCTTTTTCCATGACTGCGGGGCAGATTAGCGATTATACGGTGCCGATGCCTTGTTGGACAGTCTTCCTGCAGCAGGATGGATGCTGGGAGATCGCGGGTATGACCCTGACACCTTCAGGGACGCGCTGGAAAAGAAAGGGAGAAAGCCCTGCACCCTAGGACGGAAATCTCGCGGAAAACCGTTCAAATACGATAAGAGAAAATATATAAACGCCGCAATCGCATCGAGATCATATTCGGAAGGCTCAAGGACTGGTGGCGGGTAGCAACGCGCTATGATAGGTCGCCATCTTCTGGCTATGAGTCCTGAGCCTAATCAGGCTTACTGAACGGCCTTCTTGCTTTGGCGCGCGAAAGGTCTGGCAACATCTTAAACGTGCAGACGAGGGGCTTGCTCGCTGCATGTTAAATCAGAGAAAAACGTCTTTACAAAGCCTATGCCACTTCTATCCGATTTCCGGAGCATTAAGATCCGGAAACTGGACAGTGGGAGCTTAAGGTTTTTGGGTAAGACGATCTTGCGTTTTTGCCTCGAAGTCAGAAGCATCGTGACGTTCATGGAGTTGGCTTGAAAGGTCACCTGACGTTCTGTTCACCATACGGCCGCGTTGAACGGCTGGCCGTTCCAGAAGGCGGTCAGCCCATGTCTTGAGGAGAGGATAATCTTGTACGCTCAGGAATGTGGCGGCGTCATTATAAAGCCACCCCTCTACCAGGCCACCATACCACGGAAAAATGGCCATATCGGCAATCGTGTAGTTCGGCCCTGCTATGAAAGCGCTTTCAGCCAGACGTCGATCAAGCACATCAAGCTGTCGTTTAGCTTCCATGGAAAAACGGTTGATTGCATATTCAATTTTTTCCGGTGCATAAGCATAGAAGTGCCCAAAACCACCCCCAATATAAGGTGCACTGCCAACCTGCCAGAAGAGCCAGTTCAGGCAGGCTGTCCGGTGGGCACTATCCTTCGGTATAAAAGCACCGAATTTTTCTGCCAGATACAGCAGGATTGAACCTGATTCAAAAACGGCCAAAGGTTTTTCGCCGCTATGATCAACAAGAGCGGGAATTTTAGAATTTGGATTGATCTCAGTAAAGCCCGAACCAAACTGGTCGCCTTCACCAATACGGATAAGCCACGCATCGTATTCGGCTTCCGCGTGACCAGCAGCAAGCAGTTCTTCCAGCAGAATGGTGACTTTCACACCATTGGGTGTGCCCAAAGAATAGAGCTGGAGCGGGTGTTGACCCACAGGGAGGGCTTGCTCGTGCGTGGCGCCGGCTGTTGGCCGGTTTGTGTTGGCAAACTTGCCGCCGTTAGGTGCTGTCCATGTCCACACTTTTGGCGGGATATAATCAGAGGGTGCGTTCATGACATTGTTCCTTGTGACGCTGAGGTAAAGCTGGTGGGAAACATAGCCTCACGCGCGTCTTCGTCCATTACGGTCTTGAAACTGTGTCTGTTCATAATGGCACGGGCTTGCTCAACGGCGGGACGCGCGTTCATCATGGTCATAAAGCGGGTAAGATTGGGCCAGCAGTGAAGCGGCTTGTCTTCCTCTTTCAGCACGCGTGCCGCACGGTCCAGCCACCCCCATGCGGACATATCGGCAATCGTATAATGATCACCAACAATGAAAGATCGGCCTTCCAGATGGTCGTTCAACACCTGATAATGCCGCTCTGCTTCACGCCGATATCGGTTGACCGCATACTCCAGACCCTCGGGGGCCGCGTGCTGAAAATGCACAGCCTGCCCTGAGAACGGACCAAGACCGGTTGCAATGAACATCAGCCACGAGAGAAGTTGAGGGCGATCTTGTGCCTCTCCGAGAAATTGCCCGGTTTTTTCGGAGAGATAAAGGAGGATGGCTGTGGAATCGAAGAGGGTTGCAGGAGTGCCCCGCGGGCTGTCAGTATCCACAAGAGCGGGCACCTTGCCGTTGGGGTTAATGCTTCTGAATGCAGTATCATGCTGAGCGCCACGATAGGTGTCCACTGGTATAGCCTCAAAAGGCACTCCGGTTTCCGCCAGAAACAGCGCAATTTTTATCGGGTTCGGGCCAGGACCATAGTAGAAATGGAGCATATTCCACGTTCCTCAGGTTCGGAGCTGCAATAGCTGTTGCCTGCGCGTGACGGGGCAGACCCTAAACCAATAAACCCACAGGGTCGTACCCGCATATCACAATGCTAATGGTTACTGTGCGTAAGGCTGTGCTGCTTTCCGAATTGCAGGCAGCATGTCTTCCGGTTCTGGGCGGCGTGTGTAGTCGGGATTGACCTCAGCATACAGAATTACACCGTCCTGCCCGATCACGAACCGGCCTGGCATTGGGAGTGTCCAGCTCTCATCACCATTGAAGGAGGGAAGATCATTTTTGAGGGTGGTGTAGAGGTCTATGAGGTAGTCCGGCAGAGCGAACCGCAAACCAAACGCTGCGGCAACATCATTGTGCGCATCTGACAGGATTGGGAAATCGAGCTGGTTCTGACGAACAGACTTGCGACTGTTCACAGCCGTCTGCGGGGAGATGGCAATGAGGTTTGCGCCCAGTTGGCGGAAAGACGGAAGAGCAGCTTCCAGCGCCTGAAGTTCCATATTGCAGTAAGGGCACCACACACCACGATAGAAGCTTATGACCAGAGGGCCTTCTGCTAACAGATGAGTGGAGGATACCGGATTGCCGTCGGAATCGTTCAGCGTGAAGATAGGGGCTTTCTCTCCAGCTTTGAGAGTGCTCTCCGCTGCACCGGAGGCTACCAGTTCAGCGGTCGCGCGGTGCATGACGTCAATGACAGATGAGGGAACATTGTAAGGCGGCTTTCCTGCTTCAAAATCAGCCTTGAACGCGTCGAGTTTTGTTTGAAGGGACATGAGTATTTCCTTTGAACTGAGGTGATGCCCAACCATAGGGCCGCTGGTTTTTTGATGGATGAGGGCAGGGAGGACTATTGGTCATTCCCCGCCGGAATAGTGATCAGTCGGAGGACTGGGCTTTGGGATAATCGGTGTATCCGTGTGTCCCGCCGCCATAGAAGGTCGTGCGGTCATACTCAGTGAGTGGTAGAGTGTGGCGCAGGCGTTCAGGTAGGTCGGGATTACTGATGAAAAATCGGCCGAATGCCACAGCGTCAGCATCGCCAGCCTGAAGGATGGCTTCTGCGCTCTCACCAGTGAAGCCGCCAGCGGCTAGGAGGGTGCCATGGAAATGCTGGCGCAGTTGCTGTGCTGCCACAGGTTTTGAGTCCGAGATTAATTCCGTTCCCTTGATGCGGGGTTCGACAATATGCAGATAAGCAATCCCCAGTACGCTCAGTTTTTCTGCGATATATCCAAAGGTCTCTTGCGGGTTACTGTCTGACATGGAGCCATAAGTGCCACTTGGGCTGATCCGGACACCAACCCGATCCGCCCCCCATACTTCAATGGCGGCCTGCGTAATTTCCAATAAAAAACGAGCACGGTTCTCGATTGGGCCGCCATACTCATCAGTGCGATGATTGGTGCCATCCTGCAGGAACTGGTCTGGAAGGTAGCCATTCGCACCATGGATTTCCACGCCATCGAACCCCGCAGCTTTGGCGCGAGCGGCACCTTGGCGGAATTGGTCGATCACAGCGGGAATTTCATGACGTTCCAACGCACGCGGCATAGAAAACGGTCGAGGTCCATTAGGTGTGTAGGCATCCCCTTCGGCCTGAATGGCGGACGGCGCGACAGGAGCTTTGCCACCTGGCTGGAGCTCAGGATGGGACTGCCGCCCAACATGCCAGAGCTGCATGACGATTTTGCCTCCGCGTGCGTGAACGGCCTCGGTAACAGCGCGCCATCCTTCAATCTGAGCATCTTCGTAAATGCCGGGCGCCCCCGCATAACCATAGCCTTCCCGGGCTACTGGCGTTGCTTCTGATATAATGAGGCCGCCTTGCGATGTTCTCTGGGTATAATAGTCGCGCATCAGAGCGCTCGCTTTATCGCCAGGGTCAGCGCGTAGACGTGTCAGCGGTGCCATGACGACACGATGCGCGAGCGACAACGCACCTGCCGTGAAGGGTGTGAATAGCTTGGACATGATTTTTTCCTTGAAAAGGTCTGTCTTAGTCTTGGGTAACAAGGGCTTCGATACGGGCAATGCCTCTTTGTACCGCGGCTCGTCTTTCCATGTCGGCATACCAACGGGCGACATGTGGCGTGTCCTCAAGCGTGAGGTTGGGGAAGCTGCGGCGCCACAGCCAGCCGAAATGGGCGATATCGGCAATTGTGAATTCGTCCCCAGCCGCAAACTTGTTTTTCGCCAGAACTGCGTCGAGAACACGAAGCGTGCGGCTTGCCTCGGTCGCGAAACGCTCGAGTGCTATCGGTTCCGGCTTTGCGGCAAACCTCTGAAAGAAGCCGGATTGACCAAATGCTGGGCTAAGACCGGAGGCATGAAAGAAAAGCTGCTCAACAACCTTTGCACGGGCTTCACCGTGAGCAGGAAGAAGCCGTCCTGTTTTTTCGGCAAGAAAAACAAGAATAGCGGCGGATTCCGTGAGTACAAATGTCTGCCCTGTCTCATCCGTTTCCGTGAGAACCGGCACCTTGCCGTTAGGGTTCAGGGCCAGAAATTGCGGGGCCTTTTGTTCCCCCTTACGGACGTTTACACCATGAAGCGTGTAAGGAAGAGCAAGCTCTTCCAGCGCAATTGTCACCTTGACGCTGTTGGGCGTGGCAAAAGCATAGACCTCAAGCATCGGCAAGCTCCCCCTGTTTTGTGGAGGACCGGCCGGACATGACATAACCCAGAAGGGTAGAGGCAACATGCAACAGGCTGCCTGTCAGATGAAAAACCAGAAGACTGTCTGTGACGACTGGCCCAGACGTAGCGCGTAGGAATGAACCGAGCATTTTTGGGCTCCTTCAAAACCCGGCGTGTCCGGGTTGATGCACAAAAGATGCCTCTTCCATGCTCGACAGGGCAGAGCGCTTGAGGTGATAAAGGTCATTCTCTGGGGGAATATCATGGACCGTTATCAGGCAATGGCTACGTTCATTCGTGTGGTGGACACAGGATCATTCTCGGCAGCCGCACGGCAGCTTGGCGTGGGGCAACCGGCTGTGTCCAAGAGCATTGCGCAGCTTGAAGCACACCTTCAGGTCAGCCTGCTCATCCGATCCACTCACGGCCTGACACCCACCGAGGCAGGGCAGAACTTCTACGAACGGGCACGAAACGCCATTCAGGAGGCTGATGAAGCCGAACTTGCGGCTAAGGGGGCGCGGGCGGGTCTGTCAGGCCGCTTACGTGTTTCCGCCGCCACAACATTCGCACGCTTGCACATCATTCCAGAACTGCCCCGTTTTCTGGCGGAGCATCCGCAGCTCACCGTCGAGATCATCCTTGATGACCGAATGATCGACCTTGTGGCAGAAGGGGTGGATGTTTCCCTGAGGATGGGAACGCTTGCAGATTCAACTGCCGTAGCCCGAAAAATTGCAACGGGCGGACGGTCGGTCCTTGCGACGCCTACTTACCTCACGAGCGCTGGCGTACTGCGCTCGCCCGCGGATCTGGCGCAGCATGAGGCGATTATTTACAGCCAGTTACCGAGTGTATGGTCCTTCCTGAGGGATGGTGCCGCTGTGTCCGTCTCGGTGAGCGGGCGGCTTAGGGTGAGTGCAGCTGAAGGTCTGCGGGCGGCTGTGCTGGCAGATATGGGCCTGACAATTGCGTCTGACTGGATGTTTGCACCAGAACTTGAGAATGGTGCCGTTGTGCGTGTTCTTGAAGCATGGTCTTTGCCTTCGATTGACCTGTGGGCGGTCTTTCCCGCAGGGCGAATGATGACAGCCAAAGCCCGTCAGTTCGCAGATTTTGTAGAAAGCGTCATGAAAGCTCCGGCCCCACAATCCTGCATAAAAGAGAAGCGCGTTCAGGTCTCGTAAGTATGGTGTTTTGGCAATACCTCTACTATCGCCATAGTCGCCCATGAGGCCGAAGATGAAGATATGGCTGACAAAGACTGCAAGGGGCGTGAAAGCAGGTGACATCAGGCTTTCCTATATAAAGCCCAATACAGAAATAACTGGCGTCATGCCCTTATCTCAGTCTCCTGATTGCCAGCATAATAACCGGAGTGTTGGAGCGCCTGTGGCAATAAGCGTAAAGCCACTTGGCAGGCGTGATGTGCCCTCGCAAAAACCGAGGGCTACGTGGTCAGGAGATGCGTGCGTTGGTGCTGTGTTTGCACGTGACATTAGAAGTCTACCTGAATGGATCCGAAATATTGGCGTGGTGCTCCCAGCACCACAGACTGGTAATCACCCGCCATGGGAAAGCCGTTTTGGCCCATTGTGGAAATATAATGCTGATTGGTGATGTTATAGACGTTAAAGTCCAGACTAACCCGTTTGAAAGCTGAAGTGCCTGATGTATGACCAATCACGCTAGTAAGGTCATAGCGCACGCCAGCATTGGTCAGCCAATAAGAGGGTACTTTTTCATCGCCAGTATAGCTGAGATTTCGCTGCCCGATAAACTGTGTATCGGCGTGGGCTTCGGCATTATGCCATCTGTAGGAGATCTGGCCTTTATACATGAAGCGGGGGTAGGCAACGACCTGCTTACCCTTGATACCATAAGTGACTACGCCGCCAGTTGTGGTTTGGGTTACGTTGTCTGAATAAGTGGCATGATTATAGCTAACGCTACTGCCTATTTGCAGACCTTTGAGTGGGCGCAATACCAGACCGGCATCAACACCGTTCATGGCAACACTGCCAACATTGCTGATAACGGTATAAGGGTTGTTGGGGCTGCCGCTGGAAATTTTTTGCAGCCTGTTAGAAAAATCGGTGTGGTAGGCATAAACGTTGCCATCAAGAATACGGGAGTGGTATCGGTAGCCTAAGGCATAGTTCCAGTCTGTTTCAGAGGTAATGCTGTTACGGGACGCATCGAACGCTGCCTGAGTTGTGGCAAAAGGTGAAGCACCGCTATTGTAGCCAGATACGGGCAGTACTTTTACGTTATTGGCAATGTCAAAGTAGAGTTGGTGCCCCGGTAGAAAGCTCCATTGACCGCTAATATGAGGCAAAAAGGGCTTGCTTGTTGTTAAGCCCGCACCGCCAGCAATGGCAGTGGTGCGTGTGTATGGCTCCCAGTTGGCAAGCTGGCCCACGCGGGTGGTGTTGAGAACAGACCTAAAGCCAAAATGTAGGGCTACACTGTCTATTGGGCGGTAGGTGTCCTGCAAATAAGCAACAAACGTATTGGTGTTAAAAACCTGCTCATATTCACGTCGGTAGTTGGAGTTGAGATGCAAGCCATCAACCGGCCTTGCTGCACCGCTGAGCACATCTTCAAGCAAGGGTTCATCATAAGCGCGTTTATCGGCATTAAAGTGGGTGTTTTCGTACCAGACCCCACCGTTAATTTCGTTACGGGCAATGGTGTAGGTGAGGGATGAGGTAAGCCCAAAACGCCGAGTGGTAGGAATTGTTGCCTGCTCTACAAACGGTGCGCCGTTAGTTGATTCAATAAGAGGGCTTGTTACCGTACCAACCTCCCATGAGCGATGGCCGTAGAATGTACTGTTCCAGCGTAAACGGTCTGTTAAGGCGAGGTCAGCGGAAACGCCGCCAAAATATTGCCGTTGGCTCCCTGCACCATCATAGAAAGAGGCTGTGTAGGGGCTTTGGAGTTTTTGGTACGCGGCAGGCACAGCCCCGCCGGGACGACCATTTTGCGCAAGCGCCAACCGATACGCGGTTTCGTACCCATTGGGTGTGCCAAGCAGGTTATCTATATGGTAGCCGCCGTGGCGGAACATATCCATATTATAGTCTTGGTAATTTTGCATTTGCTCATCTGCGTAATTAAAGAACGCAGTTACACGGCTATTTTGGCCGATAGGGTGCAGCAACTTGGCGTTAACCTGCTGCATAAACTGGTTTTGGCCACCGCGCCATTTGTCGGTGTCGTTGCGCATATAAGACACCCAGAAGCGTGTGCCTTGCTTGTTTAAATCACCACTATCTGCCCGTACAAAAGTGTGAAACATGGAGTTGCTGCCAAAGGTTTGGTTAACAGTAGCCCCCATTTTGTGCGATGGATCGCGTGAGACAAATTGAACTGTTCCCCCCAGATTACTGATACTGGCAGCGCCCTCAGATCCGGCCGAGGCTGAGACATCCATGCGCGTAATGTTTTCAGATGAAATGGCGGCCGAAGGGTTTAGGCCGTTGGAGTTGCTCCATTGCTGGTCCCCCAATGGCATACCGTCCAGAGTCATCCCAATCTGGCTTTGGTCGAACCCGTGCATGAGGAAGGATTGACCCCATAGGTTCAGTCCCTGCGGGTCTCCCGAATTGTACATGACGCCCGGCAGGGTTGTCAGTGCTTTAAGTGCGTTTGTGCCCGGCACATAATTAGAAATGGTTGCTGCGGTAACGGGTGTCACAACCCAGTTGGCTTGCCTGCGGCCTTGCACGTTTACATCTTCGGCCTGAGCAATGGCCTGGGCCTTGGTGGGGGCACGCGGTGCGTGTTCTTGCGCGTGTTGCGGCTGCGCCTTGGGGTGTGCGGCGAGTATTTGGGGCTGGCTTTGCTGGTTTGTGGCAAGCGTACCTTGTGCTTTTGCGACAGGAGACAAAAGCGGGAAAGAGAAGGCCAACGCTGTTGAGCTGACCAGATAAACGAAAAATGTCCTGTCCACCATACGCTCCATCTGAGCCATGCGCTCAATTTCACTATAAACATAGGTGTTAATAATTATAGATTCCGTTAACACGCTCATAATCGTATTATGTTCATATATTTCACGAGTCAATCGAGATTAAATTTCAAATAGCAATTTTTATAACTTGATTGAATCGTTTTATGTGATTAACTGCGATTCATAGTGTTTGATTCTATCAGGGTCGTTTTGCGTGTGTCCTCTTGCAAAAAGTTTTTCCTACGTTGGTAGGCTTTGCAGATCACAGGAAGAAACGCTGCCTCAAAGGTGGGAGATGGGTGTGTTAAAACGCAATAAAACGGTTGACCAGGAACGGGCCGAGACCGTGTGGGGTGAAAGCGTTTTGAGTGGGTATAATGCTGTTATTGAGCCCTATGCGTCCTTGCTGGAGGAGATCAGGGCTCATTCCACAAAAGCTGAAGTGGAAAGAGTTCTGCCGTTTGAGCAAATAGCGCAGCTAAAAGAGAGCGGCCTGACGGCCTTTACAGTGCCAAAAGAATTTGGCGGCCTTGGTCGGCCTTTGAACGAACTGTTCTCGTTCATAACAGACCTTGCAACAGCAGATTCTAATGTGGCGCAGGCATTGCGGGCGCATTTTGGGTTTATTGAGCATTTACGGTCTGAGGCGCCGTCTGACTACACAAAACGCTGGTTTGAGCGCTTAGGCAAAGGAGAAACCGCCGGGGCCGCCGCAGCGGAAAAAGGTGCCGCCAGAGAGGCCTTTGCCACTCGCTTTACGCGCAAGGATGGGCATTGGGTTATTAATGGCAGTAAGTTTTTCACGACCGGCTCCCTGTATGCAGACTGGCTAACCGTTACCGGCTCGAACGAGGAAGGGGAGACGGTCAAGTGTCTTGCCTCCCGGCATGACCCAGGGCTTGAGATTTTAGATGATTGGGATGGTGTAGGGCAGCGGCTAACCGCCAGCGGCACCGCGCATTTCCGTGATGTTCGTGTTGAGCATGATGAGTTGCGCGTGGGGAATACTGGCTTTGCCTATTCTCAGGCCTTTTTCCAACTCTACCATTTGGCAACGGTGGCTGGTATTACGCAGGCCGCAGCGTTGGAGGTAGCCCGTGCGGTTAAAAACCGCAAAAGGGGCTTCAGCCACGCGAACCACGAACTACCTGCCCACGACCCCCAAATTCTTGAAATTGTAGGCCATGTGGCCTCCGCAGCACATGCTGCCCGCGCCATTGTAAGGCACGCAGCAGATGCGCTGGAAGTTGCCGCTCATAGCAATGACGATGACCGTGGGCCGTCAGTTATTAAAGCAGAGCTGGAAGTCTGGCAGGCGCAGGAAATCATTTTCCCTCTCACACTCAATGCAACGTCCCAACTGTTTGACACGCTGGGCGGCACAGCCACATTGCGTGC
Source organism: Acetobacter cibinongensis (assembly GCF_000963925.1). Taxonomy (GTDB): domain Bacteria; phylum Pseudomonadota; class Alphaproteobacteria; order Acetobacterales; family Acetobacteraceae; genus Acetobacter; species Acetobacter cibinongensis. The sequence continues at coordinate 32,321 of NZ_BAMV01000004.1, read as the reverse complement.
AGCAGCCTTAGACCGCTACTGGCGCAATATTCGCACTATCGGCTGTCATAACCCCAGGGTTTATCGCACGCGCGTGGTGGGAGATTTTCTGGTGAACGGAGAGCTACCGCCTGAACAATGGCGTGTTGGCACAGTTTGACACGCTGTTTGTAAAAAACAGTATTTGGCAGGGGTCTGCCGCCAGAACATACGAGTAAAAGCAATGTCTTATCAGGCCAAAACACGAGCGCCGATTATTTTAAACGCGTTTACAATGGCAACTGTTTCGCACCTCAATTATGGTTTGTGGCGGCACCCACGTGACGAAACATATCGTTATACCAGTGTAAAATACTGGACAGAACTTGCGCGTTCGGTAGAGCGTGGTGGGTTTGACTGCCTGTTTATTGCAGATGCGCTTGGCCAAATAGATGTTTACGGTGGTAGCCCGGAAGCATCCTTACGGCATGGGATACAATCACCGCTGATAGACCCTTTATTGCTCGTCTCTGCAATGGCCGCTGTTACGGAAAAACTGGGTTTTGGTATTACGCTTTCTACAACCTATGAGCAGCCATATCAGGCCGCCAGAAAGTTTAGCACGTTAGATCACCTCACTAATGGGCGCATTGGCTGGAATGTTGTGACCTCCCAACAGGAGAGTGCGGCGCGTAATTTAGGGTTAACCAAGCAGGTTGCGCACGATAAACGCTACGATGTTGCCGATGAGTTTCTGGACGTGACGTACAAACTCTGGCAAGCATCGTGGGAGGATGATGCCGTTGTTCGCGAAAAAGACTTAGAGAAAAGTATCTATACAAATCCGGCAAAAGTGCATCCTGTTGCCCATAAGGGCACGTATTTTACCGTGCCAGATGGGCATGTAACAGAACCTAGCCCACAGCGTGTGCCTGTTATTTTACAAGCTGGCACATCGGCCCGTGGGTCTGATTTTGCAGCACGGCATGCAGAAGTAGTGTTTGTAGTGGGCGCTGGTGCAGAAGGTGTGCGGAGCAATGTCCGCCGTATTCGGGAGCAGGCCGCCAAACATGGTCGTAAACCAGAGAACATTAAGTTTATTACCGCTGTGGCCGTAGTTGTGGCGGAAACAGACGCCGCTGCCCAAGAAAAATTTGAAGACTATTATCACTACTATGATCCCGTAGGTTCCCTCATTCATTATTCCTCCATGACGGGTGTCGATTTTTCAAAGACACCGCGAGACAGCGTTATTCGCTACCAGAAAACAGAAGCCAGCCAGTCTGTGTTGCGTCAGTTTGATCCCACGGTGAGTGGGCGGGAATGGACGCTCGATAATGCTGCCAACCCGGAGGGCAGTTTTGGCCGCGCCCGCACTTTTGTTGGTTCAGCCAGCACAGTGGCGGACCAGTTGGAAAAATGGCTGGATGATACGGAAACGGACGGGATTAACCTGATACAGCTTCTAAATCCGGAAAGTTTTGAAGATTTCGGTAGGCTGGTTGTGCCGGAGCTGCGCAAGCGAGGGCGCATAAGAGAGGCTTCGGGCGCAACATTGCGCGAAACTCTGTTCCCTGAAAACCAAACGGCGCGCCCTCCGGCTGACCACCCTGCCGCACGCCATGGGCCTCCAGACACCAGACAGGTTGCCTGAAAGGGAGAAGGTTATGACAAAACCGGAGCAGATTTCAGGAAAAAGCCCTTTTGACTTTAGGTATCAGTATTTAGGGCTTTTACTGTTTATGATTGGGGATGGAGTGGAGGTTGGTTACCTCTCTCCTTTTCTTGTCAGGCATGGGCTGACGGAGCATTTCGTTGCTCTTGTTTTCACTGTGTATGGTCTGGCGGCAGCAGTTTCTGCCTGGGGGTCTGGGGTTTTATGTGACCGCTTCGGCTGCCGCAAAGTGATTTTGGCCGGGGTTATCCTGTGGGTTGTGCCGCAGGTTCTGTTTCTTGCTATGGCCGTACCTGCCCAGTCTGGGTGGCAAATACTGCTAACATACGGCGTACGGGGCTTTGGTTACCCGTTACTGGCCTACGGTATTTTAACCCTGTTAGTAAGAGAAGTGCGGATAAGCCAAAGAGGCCTGGCGTCTGGCTTGTTCTGGTTTTGCTTTACCTGTGGCCTCCCAACGCTTGGCACTGTTGTGGCCAGTTTTTCCCTGCCTGTGTTTGGCGAGTATGGTACGTTTTGGGTTGCCTTTCTGGCTGTGATTATAGGAGGAGGCCTCTCTCTTATTGTACGGCATGAAGGCGCAGGTAAGCCTGCTTATGAGCGTGCACAGGTGGCGCTGCCAGCGCCGCGTGAGTTGTTAGGGGTTATACGCGCCAACCCCTCTTTGGTATTAACCTGCATTGTGCGGGCCATAAATTCGAGTGCCACACACGGCATTATTGTCTTTATGCCGTTTTACTTTATGAGCACGCTGGGTCTTACCAACACGCAATGGATGCGGTTTTTAGAAACTATTTTTGCCAGCAACATTGTTTGCAATCTCTTTTTTGGAGCCCTGAGTGACCGCGTTTCCTGGCGGGGCACTATTATGTGGGTTGGCGGTGTAGGCAGCGGCTTGGCAAGTGTGTTGCTGTATTGGGTGCCTGCCCATTTTGGGCATACCTCGTCCATTGCGTTATACGGAGCCGCTGCCTTCTTTGGTCTTACGCTGGCAGGGTATGTACCGCTCTCAGCCTTAGCGCCCTCGTTGTTGCCAGACAGGAAGGGGCTTGCCATGTCTTTCCTTAATTTTGGTGCAGGGTGCAGTGTCTGGCTAGGACCCCTCATCGTTTACATTTTTCAACCACTTGTGGGCATTGGCGGCGTTATGGCTGTGTATGCGGCGTTGTTCGTGTTGAGTGGTGTGCTGGTCTACTTCATCAAGGTACCACAAGAGCTTGATGCGGCTCCTGCTGCGTGCTCCCACCTTCCATCTTCATTCTCTTTTGCACGACACTGAGAAAGGGCTTGCTTTAATGTCTTCCACTTCTGAAAAAACACGCCTTTTTATAGAAAAAGCTGGCAGCCGCCTGGGTGCTATCGTGCATGGTGTAGATGCCAAGTTACCCCTTACAGAAGAGCAGAAAGAGTTCCTGCGGACTGAACTGGTGCGAAACAAAGTTATTTTTCTCAAAAAGCAGTTTTTAGACGATGCGCAGCATGAAGCACTCAGCCGTGTTTTTGGTGAACCTATTCTGCACCCAACAATTGCGGCACCAGAAGGCACAAAATACACATTTGAGCTGAAGTCTCGTTATGGTCGCTCAACAGATTCCTGGCATACGGATGTAACGTTTGTGCCAGACTACCCCAAGGCTTCTATTTTGCGGGCCATTCACATTCCACCTTATGGCGGTGGCACGATTTGGGCCAATACGGCTACAGCGTATGATGATTTGCCACCGCCCTTAAAGGCTTTGGCCGATAAAGCCTGGGGTATTCATTCTAACGACTATGATACAAATTACTATAAGTTTGATGGTAAAAAAGGTGAAATTGCAGCGTTCCGTGCAGAGTTTATCTCCAAGCTTTACGTAACAGAACACCCTGTAGTCAGGGTACACCCGGAGAGCGGGGAAAAAACACTGGTGTTAGGCCATTTTATTATCGGTCTGGATGGGTTTCCCACGCGTGAAGCAAACGCCTTGGTCGATATTTTGCAAGGCTACATTACCCAGGTAGAAAACACAGTGACATGGCGTTGGGAAGAAGGGGATGTGGCCATATGGGACAACCGCGCAACACAGCATTACGCTCCGGCTGATTTTGACCAGCAGGCGCGCCAACTACGCCGCATAACTGTTAAGGGTGATACACCGGTCAGCATAGATGGCCGCAGGAGCCAGTATATAAAACAACCATAACAGCATCCCAACATTGGGCGGGTCAGGCCTGCCCTCAGGTTAAACCCATTCCGCCGATAATAGCCAAAGATGCGCTCCAAATCCGGCTCAGCCTATACCTCACGCCTTTTCTCATTTTGTTCGGACCGCGCATTCAAACAGCCCTTCAAGACAACTCATGCTCGCCTTTAAGCAGTATTGGCGGGCAGGGGATGCGTCTGCTTTTCCAAACCCATCTGGCGGAAAGCGTCACGCGACCGTTCGTGTTGGGGGGCTCCGATAGAAGGTGCCGATGCATTGTCTCATCAGGGTTTTGAACGTTCAGAAAGTCTTCAGAACCTTGTGTTATGCTGCTTGCCACTATGTTTTCAGCTATGCAGGGAGGATATGATGAGCCCTTCCGGCAACACTGGGGCCTCGGATGCGTTGAGCCTCCAAGGCATGACTACAACAAGGAAAGCAGAATGGCCCCCGACTCCAAGACAAAGATTCACACAACGGAATCCGGCATCCCGGTATCCAGCGACGAACATTCGCTGACGGTTGGTGCCAATGGTCCGATCCTGCTGCACGATCACTACCTTATTGAGCAGATGGCAGCATTTAACCGTGAGATGATTCCTGACCGTCAGCCGCATGCCAAGGGCAGTGGTGCGTTTGGCACGTTCAAGGTGACACACGATGTTAGCCGCTACACGTCGGCCAAGTTCCTTCAGCCCGGTGCGGTGACCGAGGTTGCAGCCCGGTTCTCGACTGTAGCAGGTGAGGCTGGCAGCCCGGATACATGGCGTGATCCGCGTGGCTTTGCGCTGAAATTCTACACGGAAGACGGCAACTTTGACATGGTCGGCAATAACACGCCGGTCTTCTTTGTGCGGGATCCGATAAAATTTCAGCACTTCATTCACTCCCAGAAGCGCCGTGTTGATAACGGATTGCGCGATAACGACATGCAGTGGGATTTCTGGACGCTCAGCCCCGAAACCGCGCATCAGGTTACTTGGCTGATGGGTGACCGGGGTATTCCTGCCAGCTGGCGGCACATGGATGGGTTTTCTAGCCACACCTACCTGTGGGTGAACGCTGCGGGAGAAAGGTTTTGGGTGAAATATCACTTCAAGACCGATCAGGGTATCAAGTTCCTGACGCAGGAACAGGCCGGGAAGATTGCTGGCGAGGACGCAGACTACCACCGCCGCGACCTGCATACGGCAATCAAGCGTGGCGAGCATCCAAGCTGGACGCTCAAGATGCAGATTATGCCCTATGAGGATGCGAAGACCTATCACATTAACCCATTCGACCTCACCAAAGTGTGGCCGCAGGGTGAGTATCCGCTCATTGAGGTTGGTAAGCTGACGTTGGATCGTAACCCGACAGATTTCCACTCTCAGATCGAACAGCTTGCGTTTGAGCCGAACAACTTCGTACCCGGCACGGGGCTTTCACCAGACAAAATGCTGCTGGGCCGGTCGTTTGCCTATGCGGATGCACATCGTGCGCGTCTGGGCGTTAACTACAAGCAGATCCCTGTTAATGCCCCGAAATGTCCTGTCCATGGATATATTAAAGGTGGTGCCATGCGCATTCAGGAAGCGCACGATCCTGCTTATGTTCCTAACTCCAAAGGCGGTCCTGTTGCTGATGCTCAGCGTTTCCCGGAGAATGCGGTTTGGGCGGCGGATGGTGAGTTCGTGCGTGAGGCCTACACGTTGCGTCCGGACGATGATGACTTCAGCCAAGCTAACGTTCTCATCAATAGAGTGATGGATGACGCCGCGCGTGATCGGCTGGTCAATAATATTGTTGGGCATGTGCTCAATGGTGTGGAAGAACCCGTCCTCTCCCGCGTGTTTGAATACTGGACAAAGATTGATCCCGTAATTGGGCAGCGTGTCCGCGATGGTGTTACGGCTGCAAAACAAGCCTAAACCTCGTTTACAGTAGTGCAGTCATGCGCGGTCATACGTTGCTCCGGCAGCTTATGGCCGCGCACTTATATGATTTTCGTAATTTGGTTTTAGATCTGTCGTAACTTATGTCCAAGCGTGAAAGCAATTATTGGTTTTCTGTTAAAGGAATAAATGTTTTTAGCGTAAACACTCATAGTTCATGCTGCGAATACAGTAACGCTTTCTCTAAGACCTGATTGCAGTTTGAGAAAATAGAACTTCTGAAAATCGTATAAAATTATTGAAACCGTATAAAACCTGTTTCGTTATCTGGCGGATACATGCGTATTTACAGCGACCCAGATTGGTAAAGAGTTTTGCCCACGGTCATGACATGAAATCCGAAAAGGATATATCTGTTGGATTTTATTGAGGTCTTGAACGCCACGCAGAATAACCTTCGTGGTGTCTCAGTTTCCATTCCTGTAGGAAAGATTACAGCTTTTACGGGGGTATCTGGCTCGGGAAAGTCCTCTCTCGTCTTTGGCGTTCTCGCTGCGGAATCACAAAGGCAGCTTAATTTTACATATCCGGCCTATGTTCGTAATCGGCTGCCGCATGGCGGCACGCCGCAGGTTGATCATATTTCTGGCCTGTCCACAGCAATCATTATTGACCAGAAAGCTATAGGTACCAACAATCGGTCTACTGTAGGTACAGCGACAGATGCCGCGCCACTCCTGCGGTTGATCATGTCACGAATGGGAAAGCCCTTTGTAGGCTACTCCAATGTTTTTTCGTTCAATGACCCTGCGGGAATGTGCCCGCGCTGCAAAGGGTTGGGCGTAGCTGTTGATGTTGACGAAAATGAACTGATTGATCTGGATAAATCCATCAATGAAGGGGCATTCAGGTTCGCAGGCTATGCGCCAGGCACATGGTATTGGAAATGGTATAAGCGCACTGGTTTGTTTGATGCTGATCGTAAATTACGTGATTATTCAAAGGAAGACCTTGATACACTCCTTTATTCCGAACCAACGCCTTTAAAAAACCCTCCGGCAGACTGGTATGCTACCGCCAAATATGAAGGTGTGATTCATCGTTTTCGTAGCATGTATCTGGGCAATGCAAGCGAGGGTCACAAGAAGCGTTTTGCGGAGGATCTGGACCGTATTATTCACCAGACGCTCTGCCCGGATTGCAAAGGGGCCCGCCTCAACCAGCGTGCGCTCAGTTGCCGGATAGACGGGCAGAATATTGATGATCTCTGCCGCTTGTCGATTGAGGATTTGCGAGTGGTGGTGGAAGGCTGGGCTATGCCTGAAGTTGCGCCAGCAGTCGAAAATCTGGGCAACCAGCTTAGCACACTAGTTGATCTTGGTTTGGGCTACCTCCAGTTGGGGCGTGGCACAACAACTCTTTCAGGCGGTGAGGCGCAGCGTATCAAAATGGTGCGCCATCTTGGCAGTTCCCTGACACGTTTTACATATATTCTGGACGAGCCTTCCACGGGCCTGCACCCACGGGACGTGCGGCATCTTGGTGAGATTTTGAAACGCCTGCGCGATAAAGGGAATACCGTCCTGCTGGTTGAGCATGACCCTGACCTTATCAACATCGCTGATTTTGTGGTTGATATGGGGCCGGGGCCAGGCGCTGCGGGTGGCAAAATCCTTTTCACGGGGTCTCTTGCGGAGTTGAAAGGTACGTCCACACCCACGGGGGACTACTTCCGTACTAAGCGTGAGTTTACGTCTGCGCGTAAACCTCAGGGTGATCCGGTCAGCGTCCGGAATGCGCGCCGTAATAACCTTCAAGCCGTCAGTGTCGATATCCCCCGACATGTCCTGACAGCCTTAACGGGCGTTGCGGGTTCCGGGAAAAGCTCTCTTATCAAAGAAATTTTGGCGGTAACACCCTCAGCACAGCTGATTGATCAAAGCCCGCTGCGTGGGAGCACTACCTCTACCGTAGCAACATATACCGGGGTCATGGAGCGTATTCGCGATCTGTTTGCGCGTGCCAATGGTGTGTCTCGCAGTTGGTTTACCAATGCGTCAAAAGGGGCTTGCCCTGTCTGCAAGGGCAGGGGTGCTATTGTGACGGAACTTGCGTTTCTTGATAGTACCGAGATGACCTGCGAGGTCTGTCATGGCACCGGATTTAATGCAAAAGCTCTTGGGTATCGCTTTGACGGGCAAATGATCGCTGACGTTCTAGCGATGTCCGTGGATCAGGCTGTCCATTTTCTCAAAAACCATGATCAGGAGAGTGCTGAGACACTTGAGAGGTTACAGCATGTGGGGCTGGGCTATCTGACAATCGGGCGGTCTACCTCTACGCTCTCAGGGGGGGAGAGGCAGCGCGTGAAGCTTGCGGCGCTGCTCGATGAGGATGTGGATATACTCATTCTTGATGAACCAACGACCGGATTACACGGCAGCGATGTAACGCGCCTTCTTGGTATCATCAAAACGCTTGTCGAGCGTGGGGTTACGGTTCTTATGGTTGAGCATAATCTGGATGCCATGCTTGCTGCGGATTGGATTATCGACCTTGGGCCAGGTGCTGGCACGCAGGGAGGAAAGGTTATGTATGCGGGTCCGGCCTCTCAAATTCTTAAGGCCAAGCATACAGTGACAGGAGAAGAGCTCCGGCGGTATGTCGAAGAAAATACTGGTAAAAAACTGAAGGCCTGACGCTGCAATCTCTGGTCTGTAACGTAGAGCGTGGGTGCGAGGGGTTGATTATACTTCTGGCGTTTCACGCTCCCGTTGGACGTGAAACGGGAGCGTGAGAGCGTCAACTGCCTGTGCATGACGCATCCTAGCGCCCGTGCGAAAAGACGATAAGCGCCCCTCAATCATATCAAATATAACAGGTGGTTTTGGGTGTCGGTGCACGAACGAGGTCGACTCTAAAACAGAGCAAGACAGAAATAACTAACACATGTTTGCTTATCACAAATCCGTGATGTTATAATATTATATAAATACTAACACGGAAAAGATCATTATTATTACGGAAAACTTCTTAAGAAAACAGACGTAAATCATTTGTTAATTGCTTGGTATATTAATAAGGAGTTAACAAATTCATATCACGAAAACTAAAGACTTGAGTTACATTCTCGTGCGTGTTTGCGTTTTCTTGGCGTGGCGATTGGCCGGATAAAAATATCGGGTCATTGCGGCGCAACAGGTTCCAGTAGCCAGAGCGTGAACGCAGTCACATTGCGCTCCATGGCTGATGATTGAGGATGGATGGACGCGCGATGGCAAATTATAGTGTTTCTTCAGGGCAAGTTGTTTCAAATACTCTCGTATATGGGGACATCGAAACTGTCTCCAGTGGCGGTGCTACACAAGATCAGCTCAACGGGGGCCAACGGTTTGTTCTTTCCGGGGGCGTTGTGCGTAACGGTACGCTCAACAATGGCGGCAAGGACTATATCTCCAGTGGCGGTTCCTCCTACCAAGGAGTGATCTCTAGTGGCGGGATCCGCTTTGCTTACAGCGGTGCTATTGTAAACAACACCTTTATTCAGGGAGGAACTGTCAGCGCGGATCCTGGTGCCATTGTTTTGGCCGTTTATGCTTATGCAAGTGGTATATTAAGTGCTGGCTCTGGTACCATTGTCAGTGGTGGTAAGCTTGAAAATGGCGGCTCCATAGTCGCAAATTCAGCAACTGTGCTGGAAGGTACGATCGACGTTTCTTCACGTTCAACAGTTACCAACGGGACACTGACCGGATCTAGCGCAAACTTGAGCGCTTATAACGGGGCCGTTATCAACACTGTTAATGTAGGAAGCGGTGCCCGTCTGTATCTCGGTTCCGGGGCTACAGGTTCAGCCAACAAAGTGAACGGCGGCACGTTAGAAATTGCTGGCGGGGCTTCTATAAGTAACAATGGATTTGGAAGTGGCACGGGCGGGACAATTATTATTGATAGCGGGGCAACCTGGTACAATAATAATGTTGGCAGCTTGGGTGTTACATCCGGGAATACACTGATCATTCAGAGTGGTGGTTCTGTTTCCGCCACGCCGCTTTCTTCTGGTGGCACCACCGTCATTGCTTCCGGTGGCAGGCTGATCGGCACACAGACCGTTGTGTCAGGCGCTACGCTTTCCATTAACACCGTAAATTCTGGCGGTACGGTTAACGTACGCGATGGCAGTATTGTCTCAGGCCTCACAACAGTTGCGAGTGCAGGTGTTTTTAGTGCCACGAGCAATTATTCTTATAGTGGCACTATAACCAACTATGGCGCGGTCTATGGCGGCACTTTATCAGATTCTGCTGAATTGATTGCCTCAGGGTCCGGCGCAAATTCTCTCACCTCTGGCGTTTCTGTTGAGGATGGTGGACGGCTCTATCTTGGTGCCGGTGCAACTGGTTCAAGCAATCTTGTCAACGGTGGCACGCTGGAAATTGCGTCCGGTGCGACACTTAATGGCAACCGGTTTGGTAGTGGTACAGGCGGTACTATTATTATTGATAGTGGCGCTACCTGGAACAATAATGGCAATGCAGCCTACAACGTAACGTCAGGGAACACGCTTGTTATTCAAAGTGGTGCTAGTGTTGCGGGCACTGTTATTGCTGCGGGTGGCACGACTGTCGTTGCTGCGGGCGGTGTTCTTTCTGGAACACAAACAGTCTCTTCCGGCGGCACGCTGGTTCTGAACGGCACAGCAGGAAGTGGTACGGTGTCTCTGGCTGGAGACGGCGCAAACCTTGTTATCAGTGGCACAACGATGCCAACAAACACCATCTCGAACTGGTCTCCTACAGATACAATCGAGCTGGCGTCTATTCCGGCAGCAAGTGTTACCAGTGTGGGTACGACCGCTAACGGCATTACGTTCTACACAAAAAATGGCAATTATTCACTGAACGTCCCGGGTGCTAATAGCTACGGCTATACACTGTCCTCTGACGGCACTGGCGGTTTGATTTACACAACATGCTTTGCTGAAGGCACGTTGCTCATGACGCCGGATGGTGAAGCTGCTGTTGAAACACTTGTGCCGGGCACGTTGGTCATGACCCCGAAAGGTCCAATGGCAGTTAAATGGCTGGGTCATCGGTTTATCACGGTTTCCAGCCAGCCTGTTCCAGAAGAAAACTGGCTGGTTCGTATCCGTGCCGGTGCTTTGGCTGATGGCATTCCGTCACGTGATCTCTTGGTGACGCAGGAACATTGCATGGTCTTTGAGGGCAAGCTTGTTCCGGCCCGTATGCTGGTGAATGGTGTGTCAGTTCTGATTGACCGCACAATCAACAGCTATACTTACTACCATGTAGAACTTGATCGTCACGAGGCCGTCTGGGCTGAAAATGCACTGACCGAAAGCTATCTGGACACAGGTAACCGTGATCAGTTTGAAAACCACTCTGTGACGGCACTTTTTGGTGGGTCAAAAGCAGGCGGTTCAGAAACGCTGCCTCTTGAAACATCCCGTGCGTTTGTGGAGCCAATTCATGCACGTATTGCTTTACGCGCAGCAAGTGTTGCCCCTCAGCCCGAGTTGACAACGGACCCGGATCTGAAGCTGGTTACAAACGCTGGTCAGGTTATTCGCCCAATGCGCCAGACCAACGACCGGATTACGTTCATGATCCCGGCAAATGTTACGACCGTCCGTCTGGTCTCACGCACCAGCCGCCCAAGTGATGCAATCGGGCCGTTTGTGGATGATCGCCGTGATCTTGGTGTGCTTGTGGGAGAGGTCTCTCTACTGACGTCTCGTCAGACGGTTGCTCTGACAACGCATCTTTCCGAAGCAGATCTGTCAGGCTGGCATGGCTTGGAATCTTCCCTGTATCGCTGGACGAGTGGCAATGCAGAGCTTCCGCTGCAGGATAGCGCTACCTGCGGTAAGGAGCCAAGTGTACTGTCTCTTCAGATCGTCTCTAGCGGGCCTTATGTGCTGAATGCTCCTGTAGTGCCAGCGGAACAGCGTCAGGTCGGATAACTGGTTCTGAGTGTTGGTGGGGAAGCGCTTGCTTCCCCACCACGTCAGACATCTGCAAGAATGCAAAGAAACTTTCTATTTGAACAGCATTGCGTAGTTTCCTTGTCGCCGTACGAACAAGGATAGGTGCTCAGTGCTGCTTTGCGGGGATATCGTCCTGTAGAAGCTCAGCAGTGCTCTGACAGCGCCAGCAGTCAGACAAGGTTCAGGTCTGTAGGACGTGCTGCGGGAAAAATGGCTTGCAGGTCGGTCTGTTTTAGTCCGTACATCCGCGTGAATAACCCGCCAAACAGTGCACGATAGTCCGTGAGGACAGGGTAATCCCGGTTCTGGAACAGGTGCTTCTGATCAACAGGTATCTGCTCACCAGCAAGACGGCCGCCTTTAATGCCGCCGCCCAAAACCCAATAGATACTTCCGTGACCATGGTCCGTACCCCGGTCACCATTCTCACGAAAAGTTCGACCAAACTCTGAGATCACCACAACGACTGTATTGTGCCACTCCGAGCCGATCTCTTCGCTGAAACCGGCCAGACCACGGCCCAGTTCACCAATGCGATCAGCCAGATAGCCAGTCGCGCCCCCTTGGTTAACGTGTGTGTCCCACCCCCCAACATCTACAAAACCAAGGCTGAACCGGTCGCGCATCAACTGGCCAATCCGTCTGGCTGACAGCTCAAACCCTTTTGGGCTTGCCGCGCCACGGCTGGCCTGTGTCAGTTTGTCAGTGATGGCATGATAGACGTCATCCCTCACATGGAAGCCTTCATCCACGGCTGAGGCCAGCGGATGCCCGGCATACATGTTACTGATCAACTGCGCCTGATGCGCCGTGATAGCCGGTTTGCCAACGGCATTGATGGCAACATTCGGAATTGCGCCAGCCCCCTGGAACGTGAGGGGCAATTGTGGTGTGAAAGAGATGGGAGAGGCCCCGTTCAGTCTTTGCGCCAGACGTCCCATAAAACCTGAGCGATAGTTCCGGGAGCCTTTGATGTCCTGCCCCAGTTCAATTGTGTCCTGTGTCTCAAAATGGCTGCGGGTCAGGTCGTCCGTTCCAGCAAAGGGAATAAACGCAACCTCCCCCTTCTGGTAAAGCGGCAGGATAGTGTCGCGCAGGGCAGGGTGGAGTGCCCATGCGGCATCCAGAGGCAAGGCTGCGTGCGGGTTGGTTGAGTCTGGTCTTGGGATGGCCAGTGTCGGGCGGGACGCGTAGTAGAAGTCGCTCCCCGTTGGGATAATAATATTCGTGGCGTCATAGGCACCGCGAAGAAAGACAACAAGCAACCGAGAGCCCCCGAAGGGGGCAGCCCAGAGGCGTCCTGCGGTTGCAAGAGGAGAGGCGGCTGCCATTCCGAGCAACACAGTACGACGGTTGAGGTTCATGACGGTAATCCTCCTCTCAACTCATGAATTCGGGCGAGGAGAGGAAAAGCGTGTTCCACTCCTGCGGAGATGTGGCCTTCTCCAGCGCAGTGCGTGTCTGCCGTGATAGCGTGGTGCGCCAGGCCTTAAAATACGGCCCTTGCTGCAACTGCGGTACAGTAATTTCACCAACTGTGACCTCATCAGGGCGGCTGAAAAGCTTGGGCGCCCCCGAGCCAATCTGGTGAGCAATATCAAAACGCGCCATCATCTGCCCTGAAGAAGACCATGCGGTGGAGTCTAGCGGGTAGCCATCCGGCGTGAGGCGATTGTAAAGTCCTTCAGACAGCCTGTTTAACCAGCCCTGTATGGGCGCTGGATTAACAATCAGCCTTCCTTCAAAGGCCGAGCGGACGGCTGAGTAGACATAACGAACCGGGTCCTTGAACCGGGTGCCTAGACTGGTAGTAAATTCGGGAGATCGGATCATAACGTCCAGCACGCTGGGGATGTGCCCATTACTCTCCGTAAAGCGCTTTGCCATACGCGCGACCAGAGCCCCGGAGGGCTCATCGGCAACAAAATAGAGAGCAAGCCGGTGGGCAATATGGCGGGCCGTGGCAGGGTGAGCACACAGTATGTCTACCGCCTGCTCAATTTCGGAAAATCCGCTGCCTTTGATCGTGTGGCCCAGAAAAACCTTGTCACTGAAATCGTGCCGGGCAGGGTTGAACAGGAATGCACCCTCTCTTACCACTAGAGGCTGCCATTCCGGTTTTACTTTGGGGTCGGTGGGTCGAAAATCTATCCCACCACCCGTCAAAATACGGGCAAGTTGCTCTACATCCTGCTGCGTGTAGCCGGAGCCTACACCCATGGTATGCAGTTCCATAATCTCTCGGGCATAATTCTCGTTTATGTGCCCCGCTTTGTTGTCAGCGTTGTCCAGAAAACGCAGCATTGCGGGATGCCGCAGCGTTGCCATCAGCAGATCACGGAAGTGGCCCATGGCATGCTGGCGAATGGCATTCTCCTCATAGTCACCCACAAGAACACGGACAATGCCTTTGGCCTGATACACATTGAAATGGTTAAACCAGAACCATGTCATGCGCTCCCGCAGTTGGTCTGGTGAGTAGAGAGCCCGCAGAATGGACGCGCTGCTCGCCTGCCGAGCCATTTCCGCCATAGCTTTCTGATATTGCTTTTTTGCGTCTATCCGTGCGTCCGGATCCGCAATTTTGTTTGCAGCACGGCCCTGAGCTTCAAACGCCTGCCCCATTTCAAGAGCGGTATGGTGAGAGACTGGCAGCGCATCAATCTGTTGCTGCACATTAAAAGGCAAACGCTGTTGCGGAGATGGGGTAAGTTGCCAACGTAGCCATTGATCACGACCGAGGGTCAGAAATTCATCAAGTGCGGATGGGGTTGCGCCCCATGTGAGCAGGTCGATCAAGGCGAGATCCTGCGTGCTCACCATCCGGGACGCAGCCCACCCTTTGGCACGGGGCACTGCCGCCACCGTCAGGGCGCTTGCAAGCACGGAACGTCGCGAAAGCATGTTTCTCTTCCTCTCGGAAAAACCAATTTAATAGAACACTGCGTGCCCTAAACTTATACCATTCTGCACTATTGATCTTTTGGCTTCGATAAAAACCATTAAAAAATATGTTATATTTTCAATGTGAGCGGGAATTCATTCTCTCGGTATGCTTAATGAGTATAAGAATAGAGTTCTTCTTTTATAAAGAAGAGATTTTTTGGGTCTTTTTTATTACTCTCTGTCGAATATTTAAGATTCTGGGCAGGGACGTGAATGAGAGGTTTTGTGGCTGATTTATCAGGAGATTCTATCGGTTTTCAGGTGCAGAAGTATAATTGGCACAAGGAAAAATTTCATAAATCGGCTTTATAAATGTCATAATGAGCTGACTGGACAAAGTGAGGTTCGGTCTGAAGCTATTCACTCGGCTCCGCTTGGTGGGGCTACACCCAGCCCAAGTTGCTGAGTGCGTCTGGCAATGGGCGCGTTAACCAGCCTTCTGTTTGCATGTCTTGGATCATCCAGCCGAAAGAGGAGTCTGCACTGCGAGGTGCCGTATCAAATATCATTGTATCTGGCGCAGTGGGGGCGGCGGGCATAACAGTGGCAACGGCTTCTGCTGGTAGGCCTAGGCCATATGCAGTGAGTGGGGCACTAAGCAGGTCAGTAACATAAGCGGTCTGTTCTGGTGCCGTGCATATTTTGGCAGCATCGCACACAGCATTGTAGATACGGTGAGTGGCGTCTGGATTTTCGGCTTTCCATGTCTCTTTCAGGATCAGCATTTTCTCAAGATGCCCAGAGACAATGGATGCAGAGCCAGCAACAGGGAAAGCCAGATGTTTAAGCGCTGCATCAGCCCCCCACGGCGGCCCTGCACAAAAACCGTCAATCTCTCCTGCGGCCAGAGCCTCAATCATGTTGGCTGGTGGCATAATAACAATTTCTGTTTCCGTGTCGCGGCAAATGGAAATGCTTTTAAGAAACCGCGTTAAAATAAGATAGTGTGTGGAATAAAGATGCACGACCGCAAGGCGGGGTTTCCGGTCAAGAGTAGCTGCCCAGTGTTGGAACGCTCTGTGCTTGTCACATTCTGAGTGCCACTGCTCCTGTTCAGTATGCTGGCCGCGCAAGACAATTTTATTGCCCTCGCGGCTTAGGGGGAGGCCGGGGCGCAACGCTATGGCGCGACCGCGCTGCCCAAGTGCGGTCATAATGGCAAGGGGTGCAAACATAATCGCGCCATCAAGCCCATTCCAGACAAGCCCATCCGCAATGTTGGCCCAGGAGGGCACAATGACGGGTTCCACCGCTACCCCATATTTAGAAAACAGATTGAGCGCATGTGCAACAATAACAGGAGCACTATCTGCCAGTTGCAGCAGGCCAATACGGCATGAAGTGCTCATTCTACAGGTTTCCCAGCATTGTTGGACAGATACTCTGAGGCAATGTCTATTATTTTTCGTGAGTGTTGCATGGCTTGTTTCCGAAACCAACGGTAGGCTTCTTCTTCCTTGCAGCGTTCGTGCTTCATGAATAATAATTTGGCACGATCTATGGTCTCTCGCTCGGAAAGCGTTTTTTTGGCCGCGAGCAATTCCGCATTTGTTTTCTTGAAACGATGATAAAGGGCAATAGCGGAGCGCAATAGGGGTTTTACGTTTTTTACTGGTGTATCCAGCACATTGTAGGAACAGACACCTGCGGCAAACGCATCTTCCATCAGGCTTTCATCGTCTTCATCAACAAACAAAGCAACTGGCCGCTCTAAGGGGGAAGCTGCCAGTGCGCGCACGCTATCGAGGGCGTCTCGGTCCGCGCGACTGATGTCCACCAGAACGATATCGGGCGCATGGCATCGCACGGCGTCGATCAGGCTGGCATGCGGGTTTAACAGGATGACATCCAGGCTATTGTCAGCTTCCAGCAGCCGCGCCAGAGCACCAGCGCGGTGGGAATTTTCATCTGCCAGAAGGACTTTCATCATGTGCAGTCTTCCTGTTAGTACACATCCCGAAGATACCGGCCAGCGCGAGAACAGTCGGCCAGAAAAGACTCTGCTTGCTCGGCACTCATCTGTCCATGATGTGCGATAATCTTTTTCAGGGTGCTGTCAACATCCCGCGCCATGCGCGCTGCGTCTCCGCAAACATACACATGGGCACCACGGCAGAGCCATTCCCATAATGTGGCACCGTTTTCTGCCATACGGTCCTGCACATAAATACGGTCTGACTGGTCGCGGGAGAAGGCGGTATCCAGCCGTGTCAGGATGCCTTGCGCCAGAAAGCTCTCCAACTCCTCATGGTAATAGAAACCAGTTGTTGCATGCCGCTCGCCAAAAAATAGCCAGTTAGCGCCTGTGGCCTGCCGTGCGGCGCGCTCTTGCAGGAATGCCCTGAAGGGGGCAATGCCCGTGCCCGGCCCGACCATGATAACGGCAAGGCTATCATCTACCGGAAGCTGGAAATGGGTGGTTGGTTGCACAAAGACAGGCACTTCATCGCCCGGTTTCAGCCCCGCCAGCCATGTGGAGGAGACGCCGGGGAAGGGGGTTGTGTTGACACCAACCGTGAGGTGCACCTGCTCCGGAACCGTGCGAGGGGAAGAGGAAATGGAGTAGAGCCTTGGTTGCATCCGGCGGAACAGGGTCGGGATTTCATCAGGGGTTGGTGGCGCTACAAAGGGCGTCAGAAGGTCTGGTAGATAGCCACCGTCTCCGCCGCCAATACGCTCCAACAGGGCCGGATTGGGGCGTGAGAGGTCAAACGAGGACCGTAGGGCCTGACCCAATGTACAGGCCCCCTCGCGCTTTAGTATGAGTGGTGTGTCGTCTGAAAGCTGTAAGGCTTGCAACACATGCTGCACCACGCTTTCATTATTGCGGGGCCACACGCCCAGTGCGTCACCGGCAGAATACTGCAAACCTGTTCCAGAAACATCAAGAACAATATGGCATGTTTCTTTTTCCGCATCATCACCTGTCAGGCGCTTGACGGTAACAAGGCGGGCCAAGGCGGGTGTATTACGGGTAATAGCGGTTGGCGCCGCGGGCACGGATGGCGTGGCAGGGGCGTTCAGTGAAACAGTGTCACCCAATGCAGTCAGAAACTGGGGTTGCCAGTTTTCTACCGTGTCTTCAAAATCCGGCTCACAGTCGGCCCGCGGCAGGAGAGAGGTTGCCCCCAGCGTTTTCAGCCGCTCATCAAGCGCCCGACCGAAACCACAGAAACTGGCATACGTGGAATCTCCCAGCGCAATGACCGCGTAGCGTAAGGCTGGAAGAGGTGCCTGCTGCTGTTTCAAAGTGTCCCAGAACGTGGTCGCATTATCTGGTGGTTCCCCATCGCCAAAAGTAGAAACCACAAAAACTGCTGTACCCGACAGGGCGTCAGGCGTGCAGTCATCCAAGCTGGCAACTCGTGCATCATGCCCGTTTTCGCGGAGCCACGCTGTTAAGTCAGTTGCTAAGGTTTCTGCACGCCCGGTTTGGGACGCCCACCAAATAGTCAGAGACGGTGTGGCAGGGGAAGGCACCAGAGAGGTGGTTGCCGTAGGAGCGCGAGAATACAGCCCAGCCAATAAACCATTCAGATAAGTGATCTGCTCTGCGGAAAGCGGGGCAGAGGCCGGAATAACCGGGAGCGTGTTGCCTAGGGGTGCCAGTTGCAGGCCTTCCAGAAACCCCGTTAGCCAGTTTTTATGATTTTGTGAAAGAACGGGTGCTTTATAGGGCGCCAGGCCGAAATGCTGTGCAATCTGCTGAGTAGGCATGAGGGTGGTTTCCTCCTGTACAGCCAGAGGGGATGTGGGGACAGCGGTCAGGGACACAGCGCACTGCTTGATGCCGGGCTGGAGTGAGAGCGGATCAACCTGATCTGTTGTCAGTTCATTAAGGCAGAGCTGCGTGCCGAACCGATCATTCCAGTGAAAAGGTGCAAAGCAGGTGCCCGGCGCAACAGTGGAGGAGATGCGCACAGGCAGGGTTGCACTCCCGCGCCGAGACCGAATTTCAACCGGGTTTTGGTCCTTCAAACCCAACCGCTCTGCGTCCTCTGCGGCAATTTCTATAAAGGGACCGGGGTTGAGTTTGTTAAGCTGCGCCACGCGGCCTGTTTTGGTGAGCGTATGCCACTGATGTTGCACGCGCCCCGTGTTCAGCAGAAAGGGGTACTCTTCATCAGGAGCATCGTCCGCAGGCATCCATGGGCGGGCAAAAAATGCGGCCTTGCCGGACGGTGTTGCAAACACGGGTGGTGCACCGGGGGTGGGGCAGTAGCGGATAGGGTGGCGTGCAGCCGTGTCACCCGCAGGAGCAGGCCATTGTACAGGGCCTGTTTTGAGCCGGTTATGACTGACGCCAGAGATATCATACCCCGTTATGGGGTTTGCGAAGCGGCTTGCTTCAGCAAACACGTCTGCTGCGGAGGCGAAGGAAAACCCATCTTCAAACCCCATGGCGCAGGCAACCTGCGCAATAAGCTGCCAGTCTGGCGTAGCACTTCCGGGTGGTGGTACAGCTTGTGGCGCGAGGGTGAGTGTACGATCAGAGTTAACCTGTACGCCGTCTCCCTCCGCCCACAAGGCACCCGGTAGCAGAATGTCAGCATAGTGTGCGGTCTCGGTATCGGCATAGGCGTCCTGAACGATAACGAGTTCGGCTTTTTCCAGAGCGGCTTTAACCACACTCCGCCGGGGCACGGTGGCAACGGGGTTTGTGCAGATAATCCAACAGGCTTTGATGCCGCCTGCTGCCATATCCGCAAACATGGCTATAGCACCGTCGCTGGCCTTATCCCGTATAGTACCGGACGGCAGGTTCCATTGTTTTTCGCAAAAAGCCCTGTCTTGCGCGGACAAGGCACTACGCTGGCCCGGAAGTCCGGGGCCCATGTACCCCATCTCGCGCCCGCCCATGGCGTTAGGCTGCCCGGTAAGAGAAAACGGCCCGGCACCGGGCCGGCAAATAGCCCCGGTTGCAAGATGCAGGTTACACAACGCATTTGTGTGCCACGCGCCAGAAACACTTTGGTTAAGGCCCATTGTCCAGAGGGAGAGCCAGTCTCCGGCCTCCGCAATCCAGCGTGCGGCCGTGTGCAGGTCTGCCTCCGCAAGGCCGGTCACGCGGGCAACATGCGCTGGAGTGTAGTCTGCCAGAAAAGCACCCATATCTTCCCACCCCGTGGTGCAGGAGGCAATGAAGTGCGGGTCAATAGCGCCCAGCTTGTTGAGCAGGAACAAAAGCCCGTTAAGAAGTGCCAGATCCGTGCCGGGGCGAATTTGTAAAAACAGATCGGCTTTGTCTGCGGTTGCCGTACGGCGCGGGTCTACAACAATAAGTTTTGCGCCAGATGCGCGTTTACGGTCCATCAGGCGCAGGAATAAAATGGGGTGGCAGTCCGCCATGTTTGCGCCAATGACAAAAAACAGATTGGTGCAGTCAAAATCTTCGTAAGAACCGGGCGGTGCATCTGCCCCCAAAGAGAGCTTGTAACCGGTCCCAGCGGCAGCCATGCAGAGGCGTGAGTTGGACTCGATATGAGGTGTGCGTAAATAGCCCTTCACCAGTTTATTGGCGAGATACTGGGCTTCCAGAGACATCTGGCCAGACACATAGAGTGCAATGGCATCTGGCCCGTCTGTGTCCAGAATGGCTTTAAGCCGAGCGGCGGTCTGCTGGATGGCACGGTTTAGGGCAACGGGTTCGGGGGAACCTGTCCGGTTTGCCCGAACAAGTGCCGTGTCCAGACGTGCGGAGGATGTAACGGGTTTATCGCAGGAGCTTCCTTTAGTGCACAGGCGCCCTTTATTGGCCGGATGCGCGGTATCCCCCCGCACCCGAACAATTTTCTGGTCTTTTACTTCCATCACAATGCCACAACCGACACCGCAATAGGGGCAGACCGAGCGGACTTCCTGGCACGTCATGGCAGATTACGCCAGAACAGCTTCCGCCTTGGCCGTAACCGCGCGTGCACGAATTTGCACACGGCCATTATGCAGGCGGGCATCCCATGCACGAATTGACTTGTCTGCATCTTCCAGACAGGTGCCGTCTTCAAGGTTGAAGTGCTGTTTATAGAGGGGGGAGGCTACAACCGGCTGACCTTTGAGGTCCCCCATCAACCCACGGCCCAGAACATTGGCGTGAGAGAACGGGTCATGGTTATCAACGGCATAGACCCGCCCACCCCCTGAGGCATCAGGCAGATAGAAGAGCGCGATCTGGGCATCCTGATGAAGGGCAACAACGCCAGAACGCGCCACAAGGTCGCTTTGTGCGCAAAGGTCCGTCCAGTCCACTGGCCCGGAAGACTGCGCCACTTCCGGCTGATTGTCCGCAGGTTTGATCTGGTCACGCTCCAGCTCAGTGCGGATGTTGGGGTCGGGGCGGCTGTCATTGACAAATGTGCGGAAGCGTTTGAGCTTTTCCTGATCTGTCAGCGCATCTTTCCATTCACAGTGGTAGGTGTCCACCACGTGCTGCATTTGCTGTTCCAGCTCTGCACAAATGCCAAGACTGTCACGGATAATCACATCTTTCAGGTAATCCAGCCCACCTTCCAGATTTTCACGCCAGACAGAAGTTCTCTGTAGTTTGTCAGCCGTGCGGATATAGAACATCAGGAAGCGGTCTATATATTTTACCAGAGTTTCTGAATCGAGGTCTGTGGCAAACAGTTCTGCGTGGCGGGGGCGCATGCCACCATTGCCGCACACATACAGGTTCCAGCCATTTTCCGTGGCAATGATACCTACGTCCTTACTCTGCGCTTCTGCACATTCGCGGGTGCAGCCAGACACGGCAAATTTGAGCTTGTGGGGAGAGCGCAGCCCCTTATAGCGGTTTTCCAGATCCAGCGCCTTGCCTACGCTGTCCTGCACCCCGTAACGGCACCAGGTGCTGCCAACACAGGATTTGACTGTGCGTGTTGACTTGCCATAGGCGTGGCCTGTTTCAAACCCGGCATCAAGCAGTTCCGTCCAAATGGCCGGGAGTTGGTGCAACTGTGCACCAAACAGGTCAACACGCTGCCCCCCGGTAATTTTTGTGTAGAGATTGTACTTTTTGGCAACCTCACCAAGAACAATCAGTTTATCAGGTGTGATCTCTCCGCCAGCAATACGGGGCACCACAGAATAGGTCCCGTTTTTCTGGATATTCCCCATGAACGTGTCATTGGTATCCTGTAACGGGATGTAGAGCGGGTCCGTAATAGGCTTGTTCCATGCAGACGCCAGAATGGACCCTACGGCAGGTTTGCAGATATCACACCCAAGACCACCATTGCCAAACTGGAGCATAAGGTCTTCAAAGGTCCGAATGTTGTGGACACGGACCAGAGAGTAAAGTTCCTGCCGAGTGTAGGAGAAATGTTCGCACAAACTGCGGTCAACCGTTATGCCGCGTGCAGTCAGTTCTGTTTCAAAAACATTTTTCAAAAGCGCAGCGCAGCCACCGCAGCCCGTGCTGGCTTTTGTGTCCTTCTTGAGTGTTGCAAGGTCTGTGCAGCCCTGCTCAATGGCGGAGCTGATAGCACCTTTGGTCACGTTATGGCATGAGCAGATCATGGCTGTATCTGGCAGGGCATCAGCCCCAAGCAGTTCAGCGCCTTCTCCGCGTGGCAGAATAAGTACCGCAGGGTCGGATGGAGGGGCTATGCCGTTTTGCACATACTGAAAAATGGTGTCGTAGTAAGAATTATCGCCAACCAGCACAGCGCCGGTAACACGCTTGCCGTCAGCGGACAGGACAAGGCGACGATAGGAGCCATCGGCCTCGCCAATAAAACGATAGCTTGTAGAACCAGCCTCCAGGCCATGTGCATCCCCGATGGAGCCGACATCCACGCCCTGGAGTTTGAGTTTTGTGGACATGTCTGCACCGGTAAAGCTGGCTTCAGTGTCGCCAGACAGCAACGAAGCAACCGTGCGGGCCATGGTGTAACCGGGAGCAACCAGACCAAAAATTTGCCCTTCCCACAACGCACATTCACCGATTGCAAAAATATGCGGGTCTGATGTTTGGCACTGATTGTTGACCACAATGCCGCCACGCGGGCCAATGTGCAAGCCACATTGCCGCCCCAGATTATCCTGCGGTTGAATGCCTGCTGAAAACACAACCATGTCCGTTTCCAGGCTTGTTCCATCAGCAAAAACAAGTTTGTGGCGATGGGTGGTGCCGGACTGTATTTCCTGGGTTGTGTGGCGCACCCGTACATCAATGCCCAGTGCTTCAATACGGTGTTTCAACGCCTGACCGCCTTCGGCATCAAGCTGAGCGGGCATAAGGTGGGAGCCAAGTTGAATGACACTGACATTCAATCCCAGCACTTTCAGCGCATTGGCGGCTTCCAGCCCTAACAGGCCACCCCCAATAACAGTGCCATGCTGCGCGTTTTGTGCCGCAGCGCGGATTAGGTCCAGATCTTCCAATGTGCGGTAAACAAGGCCCGCAGTACCCGTGTTTCCCGGCACTGGCGGCACAAAGGGAAGGGAGCCCGTGGCAAGAATAAGGGTGCTGTAGGGAAGAGTACCGTCCGGCGTGGTGACGGTTTTTGCCGCCCGGTCTATCTGCGTGATCCGGGTGTTGAGGTGGAGGGTTAAGCCATGCGCTGTATGGAAGTCATCCTGATGCAGCCGGAGGGCCAGCGCATCTTGTCCCGTCATGTAGTCCGTTAAATGGACACGGTCATAGGCATGATGGCGTTCTTCACCAAAGACATGGATTTGATGGCTCTCGTGCAGGCCATGCATCACGAGCTGTTCGGCACAGTAGTGCCCAACCATACCGTTGCCAACAATAATGATATTGTCTTTGGTGGTCATGGGGTTTGGTTCCTGTGTTTAAAATTTGAACTCAAGGGTTTGCATGTAAAGAGTGCCCTCTTTGGCACCAACGTCTCTCATGCCGCGGGAGAGGAGAATGCCCTCAATGTCATGCGTCCATGCCCAGTGGGGGGCAAAATTCCATGATAACTGCGTATAGGGCATAACCCCGGTAAACCCGCCATGCAGGTTGTTACGCCAGTTATACACCTTGCTGTTGCCGCCATAGACCGCATCTTGTGTGCTGGCACGCCAGAAGAAAGGTACATGCAGCTTCAGGTGTAGTGTAGGCCGTATTGTAAAATTGGCGATAGGGCCTACACCAATCAGATTTTGTGAGGTGAGAGACAGAGACATGTCGTTATAATACGGCAACGGTACAAATGGCGTGGAAAAAGTGCCAACTGCGCCGTCCTGACTCCGGGTAGATCCTCCTGAAAAAAGGTCTCCCTGCACACCAAAACCCGGTTTGCCTGCCCAGTCTGCCCGTGTGTAGGTTATACTGCCGTTAATGGCGTAAGCCAGCACGGGGCGCGTGCGCTGGCTGGCCTGGGCAGGCCGGAATTCACCGCCCTGAAAAATGCCTGTCAGGTTCGTGCTGAAGGGGCCAACATTGCCCCACAAACGGAGGCCCACGTTATCCCGGCGAGAAGACCCTTTTTGCAAACTGCCAGAGGCTGCTGCTGGAATGGCCGCTGCCGCGCCATTGTATAAATACCCCAGAAAAAACAGATCTGCGAACATCTGGCTTTTCTGGCCCATGAACTGAAAGGCCGGCAGAGCCGTGGAGGTATAGGCACCGTACAGACGGGCACTATAATTTGTGCCATCCGCAAAGACTTTTTGCGGCAGTTTGTTAGTCTGCATGAAGTCAAACAGATCAATCCGGAACCTTTTCCACACGGCATAACCACGGAAACCATCCCAGGTTTGCTGCACGTTTGTTAGGTCGCGCGGAGATTGCATGGAGACGGGTGCATCCAGAAAGATCTGCCGCCCACCGATAACGCCCATCTTGGCACCGAGCAGATTGCCTTTGACTTCCAGAATACCTTGCTGGAGGTCCAAACTCTCACGCTGTGCCCCGGTCTGATAGCCGTATGTGTTGGAACCACCGGCTACACCATATAAAAACTCGGCATAGGCGCGTACGTGCTCGCCTAAATGCAGGTCTGCACCGTATTGATTGCGTAACAGGACGCGGCTTGCATTTGTTTTTCCAGCGTACCCCAGCATGGGTTGGTTTTCAAAAATATACCTTAGCCGTTCTTCCCCGCTAAAGCTCATCCAGATGCTGCCGCTCGTGTTCAGCTTCACGTATTTCAGGCGGTTGAACCAGTCTTTTTGCCGCTGGGTCCGTGGTGTGTTTGCAAGCGCACTCCAATCTTCCGCCCAGCGGGCCTGGCCGTAGCCATTCACCACACCAAAGCCGGAGGCACCGCTATTGCCCGCGTTAAAAAGGTTCCAGTCCGGATGGTACAAGGCCCCCTTTACCATGGCGGTTTTGTCGGGGGTAGGTAAAACCGGAACAGGGACAACCGGCAAAAGGGGGGTGGGGGCAGGGGTGGTCAGTTTGTCAGCCCAGGCGGGGCCAGTCATGGCAAGGCTGAGCACAAGACCACTGCTTTTCCAGCAACGGAAGGTACGGGTAACACGTTTCATCAAGAAATTCCTGCCCATTTGCGGTGGCATAAAGTGACACATCCGCATGCTATAAGGCAGATAAGCCCAAAGATAAAAAAGCCGGGACCGTAGGAGCCGGTCATCTGGCGTGCAGCACCGAGAGACGATGCAAGGTAAAACCCGCCTACACCGCCAGCCATACCAACAAGCCCCGTCAAAATACCCACCTGCTGCGGGAACCGGATGGGAACAAGCTGGAAGACTGCGCCGTTACCCAAACCCAGTGTCAGCATACCAACAAAAAATGCTGAAAACGCCAGGTAGACAGAGGGTAACCCTGTAGAAATAAGCAGAAAAACAACCCCCGCTACACTGTAAAGCAGCATGAGGGCTTTTGTGCCGCCTACCCGATCTGCCAACGCCCCTCCCACAGGCCGGATGAAGGACCCGGCGAAGACCACAAAAGCAGTGCAGGCTCCAGCGACTGCGGGGGGAAGATGGTATTGGTCGTTAAAATAGATGGTCAGGAAAGCCGCCAAGCCCACAAACCCACCAAACGTCACGCTGTAAAAGAACATGAGCGCCCAGCAACCACCCGATTTCAAAATCGGTCCCCAGGATGAAAGGGGCAGGCTTGCAGGGCGTGTGGCGGGTTCACGGGCCAGACACAGGAAGGCGATAAGGACGGCAAGAAGAGGCAACGTTGCTAAGCCAAGAACATTGAGCCAGCCAAACATTGCGGCCAGACCCGGCGCGAACAAGGACGCCAGAGCCGTGCCAGAATTACCCGCACCGGCAATACCGAGGGCTGTGCCTTGATAACGGGGAGGGTACCACATGGAGGCAAGCGGTAGAGCAATAGCGAAGGATGCTCCCGCAATGCCAAGCACAAGCGCTACCCAGAACATGCTGAGATACGTATGAGGGGCCAGAAACCATGTAAGCAGCAGGCCAAGAATAACACTGATTTGCGCGCCAATGGCCACGCGGCGGGGCCCGAAGACATCCACCAACCCGCCAGCCAGAACACGCAAGCCCGCGCCAGCCAGAACAGGTGTGGCAACCAGAAGGCCTTTCTGGCCAGCGTTCAGGTGGAGGTCATGCGCAATGGAAATGCCTAATGGCCCGAGCAGCACCCAGATCATGAAAGACACATCAAAATAGAGAAACGCCGCAACCAGTGTTGGTGCGTGACCGGCTTTCAGAAAACCTTTATCCACAGAACGTCTTTCAAATGGTCAGTGCGTAAACCACAAAAACCATCGCTCTTTAGAGCCAGCGAACCGCCGTTGATCCGCTCTGTGTGCTATCTCTACCCCGAAAGGTGCGTGCCCATTCCGCCGCCATTGACGGAGTGGGAAGTAGAATTTGGATAGTATAAGCGAAACAATCCGATGTCAAAATGATTTTCGAGGGTGGGCGGAATTTATAGGAGGCCCGGCTAGATGCTGCGTGGTCTCTGGATATGGCTTCTTGCCTATGAGGTCGCAGCATGGCCCAAGTATTTTTAGGACTATCGAATTCCGGGAAAGCTATTTCCTGCCGAAGAGTAAGTAGTTTTGACTCAAATTTCGGCAAGCTTTTTGCGTCCCATCAGGTGCTCTGTTGAACGCGCTGGCGGGGAGGCCTGCGCCCCCAAGTGTTTGTCACGACAACTCCGGTCATAACAACGGCACCCCCAACCAGTGTTCGTGCTGTCGGGATTTCTCCAGTCAGACAATAAGCGAGCGCCATTGTAATGGGAGGCAGCAGGTAAAGCAGGGCAGAGGTTCTTGTCGCGCCCATATGGCCAATAACAAAAGCCCATGCGCCATAACCAATAGCGGCCGGAAATATGCCCAGCTCAATAACTGACGCCCGACTGGCCCATGACCCTGTTGCAAAGCTTTTTATGCCAGCGGGAAGCCAGGGCAGGAGGAAAAAAGCACCGCAAATCAAAATGTAAGCAATGGATGTAAGAGCGCCATACCGATGGATCAGCCGTTTTTGCAGATTAGTGTATAAAGCAGCGCAAAGGGCTGCTCCCAGCATGAAGCTCACCCCGGCTCCAAATGAGATCCCGCCAGCCTGTCCTTGAGCAATAAGAGCGACACCCGCAAAGCTGAGAAGAGAGCCCGCCCAGCCTAAAAAAGACATACGCTCTTTTAGAAATATCATGGCAATTAACCCTGCCATCAGGGGCGCCGCACTAATAAGAAAACTTGCTGCGCCAGAAGAAACGGTGACTTCGCCCAAGTTGAAAAGAATATTGTAGAGGGTAATGCCGATGACCCCACAGGCCAGAAACTGTGGAACATCTGCCAGCCGTAATGGCGCAGGGCGTTTATAGAGAAGCCAACCAGCCGCCAAGAGTGAGGCAATAGCATAACGCAACGCCGCTAAAGGCACAGGCGCAAAGTCTTGCAGCGCAATTCTCACCACAGGGTAAGCGCTTGCCCAGGATAAAATGGCAATGGAAATACATAAGGGCAGGGCGCGGTTGGATAAGTGCTTCATGAGGGATGCCATAGCAAATATTTAGCCGGGCAGGGAGGTGCCGAAGGTAATCGTACCTTACGTTATCTTAGCTTGAAAACGCTCTCTCTGTGGACAGAGTGAAAATCCTTTGTCCGGTGCGTTCATTCCTGAAAGGAGATTTCTGTAGCGGTGGCGGGTTTGTGTGAAAGACCAAAAACGTCACTCAGCAGCATCTGTGCAAAGCGATTTATTATGGACTGTAAGTCATAAAATATTTTGTGAAAGGATAAAGGTGGCGTTGATAAGAGTTATAAATTTATACGGGCAATTCATTCATTGACCGTGTCTATATCCATTCGTATATAGATTGGCGACGAAAAAGCAGGGTATGAGCATCTGAATTTCCTGTTTTTTCAAAAGAGTTGACCGGTCTATTTTTTGGTCAGAAGGACGATAATGAAACAGAAGACCGCATTTTGCTCTTGTGTTTGCAAACCGCGCAGGCGGTGTCGTTTTTCTTTTGCCTGTTTTCCATTCTCTACGAGGTAAAAATGGCTTACGCGACGACAAACCCCTATACCGGGGAAGTGCTGGCGACTTTCCCTGAAGCTACCGATCAGGACGTGCAGACCGCGCTTTCCGAAGCCTATGCCGCTTTCAAAAAGTGGCGCGATACATCTTTTGAAGAGCGTGCTCGCGTTATGACAGCAGCCGGGGCTATTTTGCGCCGTGATGTTGAAAAATATGCTCGCCTCGGCACCCTTGAAATGGGTAAGACGTTTGAAGAGTCCAAGAAAGAAGTCATTCTTTCTGCTGAAATTTTTGAATATTATGCAAAATATTCTCAGGAACTCCTTAAGCCCGAAGCCCTGCCTGTAGCAGACCCGGCAGAAGGTAAAGCGACGCTGGTCCATGAACCGCTGGGGATCGTGTTTGCTATCGAGCCTTGGAACTTCCCCTTCTATCAGGTTGTGCGCATTATCGCCCCTCAGCTTTCTGCTGGTAACGCTGTCCTCCTCAAGCATGCTTCTAACCTGCCACAGTGTGCAGCCGCGTGTGATGACCTGATGATTGAGGCTGGCCTGCCTAAAGGCTTGTTCCGTAACCTTTATGCTGCACGCCCCCACACCGCCATGATTTTGAACGACCCACGCGTTTGTGGCGTTGCTCTGACCGGCTCTGAAGGTGCAGGCACCATTATTGCTGGCGTTGCAGGTAAAGCCCTGAAAAAAGCCACCATGGAACTGGGCGGCGCAGACGCTTTCATTGTTCTGGATGATGCCGATGTAGAAAAAGCTGCAAAGTGGGCTGTTATTGGTCGGCACTGGAATGCCGGGCAGGTTTGTGTTTCTGCCAAGCGCATTATTGTGGCAGACAGCGTTTATGACCGCTTTGTAGAGCTTTACAAAAAAGGCGCCGCAGAACTTAAAGCTGGTGACCCGATGGATGCCACAACTACGCTGGCTCCCTTGTGCTCACGTGCAGCAGTTGAAGATCTGCAAAACCAAGTTAAGGCAGCTATTAACCACGGTGCCCAAGTTGAAGTTATTGGACCAGAAGTGCCGAATGAAGGCGCTTTCTTCCGTCCGCTGCTGATGACTGGCCTTGATGGCGATAACGAGGCTCGACACTGGGAGTTTTTTGGCCCGGTAACACAGCTTTATCGCGCTAAAGATGAAGCAGATGCTATCCGGATTGCAAACGACTCTCCTTATGGGCTGGGTGGTGCGGTCTTTACCAAAGACGAAGCACGCGGCGCACGGGTTGCGGCTAAAATTCGCACAGGCATGGTGTTTATCAATCACCCGCTGGTGCCAAAAGCTGACCTGCCGTTCGGTGGTATTGCCCGCTCAGGTTATGGGCGTGAGTTGATTGGTCTCGGTATTAAGGAGTTTGTAAACCACAAGCTCATTAATATTGTTGATATCGACGCACCGTTCTAAGCGGACTTCACAGCAGGCGTGTAAAAGCGCCTGCTGCTTTTTAGAATATTCCTAAAAAATAATGTATTTGCACGCTTCTTTATAAAGCGTGGTTTTGCACGGGCATAGTTATCCCAGCCCCGTCTTACTTTTGGAAAAGGCGCATGCACCAGATGGTATCCAAATCTGAAATTCTTATCGTCGGGGGTGGGGTGGCTGGTCTGGCCCTTGCAACACGTTTGGGTAAAAGCCTTGGCCGACAGGGAAAAGCGCGCATTACATTGGTAGATAAAAGCTTTTCGCATGTCTGGAAACCTATGCTGCACTGCTTTGCGGCAGGTACCGTGCTTAACGAAAATGACCGCATTAGCTTTATCTCTCAGGCCAGTAGCCACCATTTTGAATTTTGGCCCGGTGAAGTTGTGTCCATTGACCGTGACAAGCGTGAAGTGGTCTTAAGCCCGCTCCATGCCTCTGATGGAACCAAAGTGCTGGAAAGCCGCACTCTCATCTATGATGCTATTGTGCTGGCCGTAGGCAGTTGCGCTAACGATTTTGGAACACCGGGTGTTAAAGAAAATTGCCTTTTTATTGATAACCTGATTGAAGCGAACAGTTTTAATGAAAAATTCAGAATGGAAATTCTGAAATCTTTTGCTAACAGTTCACAACTTGATATCGCAATTGTGGGCGGTGGGGCTACAGGCACCCAGCTTGCGGCAGAACTGCATAAGTCCTTGGAGATTGTGGACCCCGTAAGCCTGCATGCTTTTGGTAAAAAACCGCCTAAACTGCGCGTCACTCTTTTACAGTCCGGCCCCCGTATTCTGCCAGCTTTTCCAGAATCTGTGTCTGTAGCAGCGCAGCAGGAACTTGAACGGTTAGGAGTGAATGTCCGGACATCGTCCCGTGTGGCATCGGCAGATGCAACGGGCTTCACGTTAAAAGATGGCACACATGTTGATGCCACACTCCGCGTTTGGGCTGCTGGTGTAAAAGCGCCTGAAGTGACTAAAGCTTATGGTGGACTTTCTTTAAACAAATCTGGTCAAATACTGGTTCGACCCAACTTAAGTTCTGTTGATGATGACAGAATTTTTGCAATGGGTGACTGTTCTTTTATTACCGATGAGCCATTGCCCGCTACTGCACAAGTGGCACGACAGCAGGCGCACCATCTTGCTCAGCATTTACCCGCATGGTTGGAGCGCGGTACAGTTGTGCCGTCCTGCATTTTTCATAATAAAGGCGCTATTGTCGCTTTGGGTAACTATAATGGGTGGGCTGCTCTGCCTGGGGGCACTGTTTTAGGTGGGGGTATTATGAATGGGCTTTCGGCTCGGTTGGGACATATTATGCTCTACCGTAAGCACCAGATGGAGCTTTTTGGCTACTACCGAGGACTGGCCTCTATTCTGGCTGACTGGATAGAAGGCATTATTCGCCCCCCTGTAAGGCTGGATTAGAGTAATTCTGGTGTGCCTCTAAGTAGGTGCGCCGAGGTTTGCCAGGCTATATCAAACGGTTGGGTGTGTTTTGTAATCTTGAGCATAAGCGTGGCACCCAACCACGTTTGATACAGGGCTGCGGCCAAAGTAGATGCTTGCAGTTCCTTATTAATTGAACCGTCTTTCTGCCCACTTTGTATAACGTCTGTAAGGCGGTCAATAACTTTGGCGGTGCCACACTGCATAATTTCACGCATGGTTTCTGACAGATCTGCCATTTCAGCCGCTAGTTTTACGATCAGGCACTTATCACCCACTTTGCCATCTATATGGGTACTACGCCAGAATTTCAGATAGGCACGTATTTTTTCGTAGCCATTTTGATGGGGTGCAGAGAAAAGGTTCTCCAATGTGGCGAGATAATCTGCAATATACAAACTAAGCAAATCTTCACCAAAACGCTCTTTAGAGTCAAAGTAGTGGTAAAACGACCCCTTGGGTATACGGGCTGCTACCAATATTTGTGCAATGCCAACAGCAGAAAACCCACGAGCACCAATAAGAGGGCGTGCGCTATCAAGAATACTGCGCTTGGCAATCTCATGTTTATCACGCAAAGTCATGGGGTAAGTATCTTCCAAAATAGAAACAGTATCCTTCCTTGATAAAGGTGAGTGTTTGTCATTGCAATATAACAGTACGAAAATATAAAACTGAATTACTATTACGCGATAAAAATTGTATTTTATTTTCAATATATTTTATTGTGGCATTTTTTATTTATAATATTCATGGATAAGAAAGAATGAAAGAGAATTTTTGTAGCGAAACCCAGGCTCAGCGCTCATATCTTTAAGATAGAAGGTGAAGTTTGCTGCTCTGTGGACTATGAACACAATTTCGACCAAATTATGTTTTTTTTACGGATGCCAATTGTAAGGTGGTTTTGATTTCCGGTTCTTTGTCGGCGAAACACAGGCAGTGATAGTACGTCCTGCAAGCTATAACCTGATCTAGTTGCTGTCGTAGGCTCTGCCCAAGATGATTTTTTCTGTCTCACCGGGGAAGTCTACTAGGTGCATGTCATCATCTCTGGAGGCACTGATCTGATCCTCAGTCAGATGAGGATAGACGGGGCGGTCTTGATTCTCGCACACGGCGCGAAGTTTTGAGGCCAGGCCGCCTTTTGTCTGCCCGACATGGCGCGGAGAAGCCCCTTTTTGAACAAGGATGCTGATGCCCGGTGTGCCTTGAGGTGTGTTGCATCAATCATCAGACGCTTCGAATGGCCAGCCTGTTCTGTCAGGGCGACAAAGATCCTGTCAAAAACACCGAACCGGCTCAGCCTGATAAAGCGATTATACAAAGTCTTGTGCGGGACCATACGCTTTCGGAGCGTCCTTCCACTGAAGACTTTTACGGATCACATAAACGATCCCGCTCAGAACACGCC
>NZ_BAMV01000005.1 GCF_000963925.1 Acetobacter cibinongensis | reverse complement strand
CTTTGGTTTTATCCCAGGCTTTTTCGGACCCGGATTTTGTCTTGTCCCAAGCCTTTTCAGTGCCGGATTTGGTTTTGTCCCACGCTTTTTCCGTGCCGGCCTTCGTCTTATCCCACGCCTTGCTTGTGGCAGCCTGTGTATCGTTCCAGGCACGGCTTACAGCACCCTGTTCTTCAGCATGAGCAGCAGGCAGGGACAGTGCAAAAGCAGCGGTGCCCAACAGGGTGGCAGCAAAAGTGCGGATTGTCATATGCGCCATAAAAGGTCTCCAAATCATTGTTCAAATAGTAATCTCAGCATGGTGTGCCTTTGTGGCAAATATGAGAACACACACTGGCGTCTGTCTGACCATCTGTCATTTCTGTTATGCGTCATAACTGTTTGAACCCCCACAAGGTTTCCCGGCGTGGGGGTAAATGGCTGCTAAAATTCCAGGCTGGGCATGCTGTCCAGTGCAGCCTGCAGAATATAGGCGGCGGCCAACTGGTCTACCACGCCTTCGCGCTTTTTGCGTGACAGGTCGGCTTCCTTAATAAGCATCCGGTTTACGGCGGAGGAAGACAGGCGTTCATCCCACAGGCAGGTGGGCAGGCCTGTCTGGTCAGAGAGCGCCATGGCCCAGTCCTTTGCAGCCTGTGCGGCAGGCCCAAAGCTGCCATCCAGCGAAAGCGGGATGCCCACAATCATGCCAGCTACTTCCTGTTGCTGCGCAATCTGGCGGATATGGGTTGCCATGGCGGTCAGTTTGCCACGTTTCACCGTCTGGAAAGGGGAGGCCACCACGCGGGAGACATCGGATAATGCCAGCCCCACCTGTTTGCGGCCGGGGTCTACGCCTAAAAGCCGCGCATGGCGGGGCAATCTGGCGGCAAGGTCTGTCAGGGTAAGAAGTGTCATGCCTGCACGGTATGTTGCCTTGCGCCCGATTATGCTAGGTCTTTTTTTCCTTAAATAGTCTGAAGAGAGTCTGCTTTCATGTCGCTTGACCTCGCGACCACCCGACGTATTGCAAAACTGGCCCGCATTGGCCTGGCCGATGCCGAGCTTGAAACCGTCCGCCAAAAGCTGGATGGCATCCTTGGCTGGTTCAATCAGCTGTCCGAGGTGGATGTTGAGGGCGTGCCCCCCATGGTTGGCACCGAGATGGAAGCCCTGCGCCAGCGTGAGGATGTGGTGACGGATGGCAACTGCCAAGCTGCCGTGCTGTCCAACGCCCCAGAAAAATCTGGCCCCTTCTATGCCGTACCCAAGGTGGTTGAATAATATGCTGACCGGACTGACGCTCACGCAAGCGCGTGAAGGGCTTGCCGCCCGTAAATTTTCTGCCCGCGAACTGGCCAAAGCCCATCTGGATGCCATTGCCCGGTTAAACCCGAAGCTTAATGCCTATATCACGGTCATACCGGAAGCAGATGTGTTGGCGGCTGCCGATGCGGCTGATGCTCGGTACGCTGCTGGCACTGCCCGCCCAATGGAAGGGCTGCCGGTTGGCGTGAAGGACCTGTTCTGCACCAAAGGCGTTAAAACAACGGCAGCCAGCAAAATTCTGGCTAATTTTGTGCCCCCCTATGAAAGCACGGTGACAGCACGCCTGCTTGATGCCGGGTCTGTCTTTGTTGGCAAAACCAACCTTGACGAATTTGCCATGGGGTCCGCCAACATTACGTCAGCCTTTGGCTCTGTGCTCAATCCCTGGCAGCGCAAGGGTGAAGAAACAGTGGCTCTGGTGCCAGGTGGTTCATCCGGCGGGTCTGCCGCAGCGGTTGCCGCAGGGCTGGCACTGGCCGCGACTGGTACGGATACGGGTGGCTCCATCCGTCAGCCAGCCGCCTTCTGCGGTATTGTCGGCCTGAAGCCAACTTATGGGCGGTGCAGCCGTTGGGGCACAATTGCCTACGCAAGCTCGCTGGATCAGGCTGGCCCCATGACCCGCACCGTGGCCGATGCCGGACTGATGCTGGAAGCCATGGCCGGGTTTGATGAAAAAGATAGCACGTGCTCCAACCGCCCTGTTCCGGCTTTTGCACAGGCAGTTGGCAAAAGTGTAAAAGGTCTGCGTGTTGGTATTCCGGCAGAATATCGGGCTCCCGGCCTGTCGCCTGAAATCTCCGCCATGTGGGAGCAGGGTATTGCCTGGCTGCGTGAGGCCGGTTGCGAGATTGTGGATGTCTCTCTGCCGCACACCAAGTATGGTCTTGCAACGTATTACATTATCGCCCCGGCCGAATGTTCCTCCAACCTGGCCCGCTATGACGGCATCCGGTTTGGTGAGCGCAAGGACGCCGCGACGCTGGATGGCGTTTATGAATTGACCCGCGCCGAAGGCTTTGGCGAGGAAGTGCGTAACCGTATTCTGATGGGCACCTATGTGCTGTCCGCCGGGTACTATGATGCCTATTACCTGAAGGCTCAGAAAGTCCGCACCCTTATCAAACGCGATTTTGTGCAGGCGTTTGAGCAGGTTGATGTGCTGCTGACCCCTACCGCGCCAAGTGCTGCCTTTGCTCAGGGCGAGAACATGGCCGACCCAGTGCAGATGTATCTGAACGATATCTTCACCGTGCCTGCCAGCATGGCTGGGGTGCCTGCGCTTTCAGTGCCGGTTGGTCTGGATGCAAAAGGTTTGCCTTTGGGGCTCCAGATTATTGGTCGCCACTTTGATGAAGAAACCGTGCTGTCTGTTGGCGGCGCATTAGAGGCTGCTGCGGGCTTTGCCCACACACCCACCCTGCATGCGGAGGCAGGTGCATGAGCTACTTGATTGAAGGTAAAACTGGCACATGGGAAATTGTTGTCGGGCTTGAAGTTCATGCCCAGATCATCAGCCAGTCCAAACTGTTTTCTGGGGCTTCCACCAAGTTTGGTGGTGAGCCTAACTCTCAGGTCAGTCTGGTTGATGCCGCTTTTCCGGGCATGTTGCCGGTTATCAACCGCGAGTGTGTGGCGCAGGCCGTGCGTACAGGTCTTGGCCTGAACGCGCGTATTAACCTGCAAAGCCGGTTTGACCGTAAAAACTATTTTTACGCTGATCTGCCTCAGGGTTACCAGATCAGCCAGTTTGAGCATCCTATTGTAGGCGAAGGCTCTATTGAAATCGAACTGGCTAACGGTGAAACACGCCAGATTGGCATTACCCGCCTGCATATGGAGCAGGATGCTGGTAAACTTCTGCACGATCAGGACCCTACGCGCTCTTTCGTTGACCTCAACCGCTCTGGTGTTGCGTTGATGGAAATTGTCAGCGAGCCAGACATCCGCGCGCCAGAAGAAGCCGGGGCCTACCTGCGCAAGCTGCGCCAGATTCTGCGTTACCTTGGCACCTGTGACGGCAACATGGATGAAGGCTCCATGCGGGCAGACGTCAACGTGTCTGTGCGTAAAGCTGGTGAGCCGTTCCGTACCCGCTGCGAGATCAAGAACGTCAACTCCATCCGCTTTGTTATGCAGGCCATTGAAGCCGAGGCAGCGCGCCAGGTTGAAATCTGGGAAAACGGTGGGGAAGTGGATCAGGAAACACGCCTGTTTGACCCCAGCCGGGGTGAAACCCGCACCATGCGCTCCAAGGAAGACGCGCATGACTATCGTTACTTCCCGGACCCGGACCTGTTGCCGCTGGTTATTGAGCAGGCATGGGTGGATGGCTTGAAGGCTGAACTGCCGGAACTGCCAGACGCCAAGCGTGCCCGCTTTCAGGCGGACTATGGCGTGCCGTTCTATGATGCTGGCGTGCTGGTAGCAGAACAGTCCGTGGCGGACTTTTTTGAAACCGTGGCCAAAGGCCGTGATGGCAAACTTGCCGTTACCTGGGTGACGGGTGACCTGTTTGCAGCCCTGAACCGCACCAGCCGGACCATTGAAAACAGCCCGGTAAGTGCTGACTCTCTGGGTAAAATGCTCGACCTGATTGCTGACGGCACGATCAATGGCAAAATTGCCAAAGAGGTGTTTGAGGATATGGTCGAAACCGGTGAAAGCCCGGATGCCATTGTGGAGAAAAAAGGCCTCCGTCAGGTGACGGACACTGGCGTGATTGATTCCGCCATTGATGCCATTATGGCCAAACATGCTGATAAAGTGGCCGAATACCGGTCTGGCAAGGACAAGCTGTTTGGATTCTTCGTGGGGCAGGTCATGAAGGAAACCAAAGGAAAAGCCAACCCAGCCCTCGTGAATGAGGCCCTGAAAGGCAAGCTGGACGCCTAAGTTTTGAGGGGATGTAAAAATTCCCTCAAAATCGCCTTTAGGGGGTTTGACGAGACGCAAAGAACCCCCTAAAAGCACCAGTGCAAACGTCGTGTATCTTTACACTCTTCTTGCGGAGGGGTGGCCGAGTGGCTGAAGGCGACGGTTTGCTAAACCGTTATACGGGTTAAACTGTATCGAGGGTTCGAATCCCTTCCCCTCCGCCACATCTTCCCTAGAAAAATTGCTTTTCCTTCTTATAAGCCAGCATGGTTTCGCTGTTCTTATGCCTCACTGGGAATAAGCATTATGGGGTGCTTGAGCCGCCTCTAATGAAGTGAGGTCTTCTCTTTCATTGAGAAAGTCAGCCATCCATCCATTACGCTGGAATAAGGGTGTATGGAACTTATGCTGAATGGCAGAGCTAGCAGGCCTGCTGTGCGGCATGACGCGAAAAGAGCCTGTTTCGTGAAAGGCATATAGAGCAGCCACAGGGCAACGGACGCAAGCTGGGATGCGGTCAGGTGGAACCCATGGGAAGCAACTATTTACGACAGGACGAAACACTACGGCACGGCGCGTTTAAGGCTGCGTCTTGGTAAGTCATACTTAATTCAAACTATATCAATGCCCTTTGTCGTGCGCCACATCTGGAAAGACTTTCTTAAGGTTTGGTCTGTTTTGTGCCGAAGGGTAGCCACTCTCCGCAAACGTGGTCTCTTCCTTCTTTTGCAAGTAGCATTGATAAGGGCATATTGGGTAAAAGCCCGCTCAAAGCTGCAAGTTCCATTGCGAACACAATATAAAAATAGAAACTCTATGCAGGGATAGATCATTTTCTAGGAATAATTCTCAAAATGGGAGTTTTTATGGGGCGCGAAGTATAGCCCTGAGTCGGATTTACCCAAAAATCATTTCAAGGAAGAATTTTTATACTATAAAAACCGCCATAAAATTGCTTTATTCTTCAAAAAAACCCACATTTCCGCCGCAAAGTGGTTTCGATTAATATAACAACGATTAAAAAACAGTATAGTTTCTTTATTATTGCTTAATAAGCTAAAAAATAATGAAAAAAATCTTGATATTCCATCCGAGAACCGCGAATAATCTCAAGAGAACCGAGTTTTAATATCTTGTTAGCTTGAGGCATTCATAAAGAATCATAGATTTTTATTTTCTTGAGGGTGGATTTCTTTCATCGAAGAAGATCCAAGCATAATACTGAAAGATAAAAATTTTATGGTTTCTGATTTGGCGTGACGTATGTCTTTCTGACTTCGTAAAGAAAAACCATGAAAAGAAAATCGAACATCAAGATAAGACATCTGAATGTTGTCAAGAATCTCTATAAAATACAGAATTTAAAAAACACATCTGAAGCAATGGCGTTGACACCTGCGGCCATTTCAAAAGCATGTATAGAATTTGAAAAAATAATTGGGAAAACCCTTTTTGCCAGAACACGGCAAGGGTTGGTACCAAATTCCATAGCAAAAAGGGTTGTTGAAGCCAGTATTGTTATTGAAAAAGAAATCGACAGAATGATTATGGATATAGACGATTTGTCTAAAGATAAAAACCATATCACTCTGGCCTTTCAGTCTCATTCCATAACATCTGAAATGATGCGGTGTGTTTTAGATATTGTTGAGAAAGGTGATATCAATTTTTCTGTAAATTATGGTTCAAGAGAGCATCTTTTCTCCTCTCTTTTAAAGGGGAAAGCCGATATTATCTTTGCAAGTACGTATACTGATTTTTTGGATGAAAGGCTGAGCTTCGAATATTTATATAAAGATAATTGTATAATTATTGATAGAAATAACATTTACAGCATAAATTATATCATGAAGAACTGGGAAAACTTTAAATCCAAAATTTGGGTTTTACCTGTGCGTGGCACCGCCATGCGGGATCGGTTTGATGCGGTCATGGAATATAATGACCTTAAGTCTCCTAAAAAGCTGATTGAACTCAACTCACCTGTGGGTGCCGGCACGTTGATGACGCATCCGGATACAATAGGCATGTCGACCCTCTCTTATCTTCAATCCACAGGCCATAAATTTGAGGCTTCCTGGGGGGGAGAAACACATTCTGACCTTTTGTTAAACGCAGGAATATTCTGGCGTAAGGATGCGAGGGAGAGTGTGATAAAGACTGTGGAATTTTTTAAAAACAATATGAAATTTGGTGAAAGTATAGAAAATATGGACATCTTTTTAAGAAAAAAAGTCATGTAATAAAATTGAAAGAAACAATTGTTTCTTTTTTTCGTACAAAAATCTGAAAAATTTACCTTATTTGTCTTGTATGGCTGAAACATCATTCCAATATTCGGGCCGAGGCTTAGCGTTGTGCTGTTTATGCACGCGTTTGTTTCGAGAGTATTTTTTATCCCTCAGGTGGTGTTGATGCAAAAACGAGAACTAGGCCGCACGGGTCTTATGGTCAGTGAAATCTGCCTTGGTACCATGACATTTGGCCAGCAGAACACCGAAGCCGAGGGGCATGCCCAGCTGGATATGGCTTTGGCGCATGGTATCAATTTTATTGATACGGCTGAACTGTATTCCATTCCCCCACGTGCGGAAACGTATGGTGCGACAGAAACGATTATCGGAAGCTGGCTCAAAGCACGCGGCAGCCGGGACAAGATTATTCTGGCAAGCAAAGTGGTGGGGCGTAGTGCGTCACCCTGGTTTAGGCCGGGTGGAGAAGAGGCACGCCTGATACCCCGGCAAATTCGTTACGCGCTGGAAGGGTCGTTGCGGCGGCTGGGAACAGACTATCTTGACCTCTACCAACTACACTGGCCAGACCGCAAAATCGGCTTGTTTGGGGAAGGGGGGACAACCTTCACGGCTCTTTCTGATGCAGACGAAGTGCCATTGGAAGACACATTGGGGGTTCTGGGAGATCTGGTAGCCGAAGGTAAAATTCGGCATGTCGGTCTTTCTAACGAGACCGCATGGGGTGTTGCCAAAAGTCTGGCATGCGCCAAAGAGGGCGCACCGCGGGTCGCCTCTATCCAGAATGCCTATAATCTTATCAACAGGACGTTTGAGATCGGGCTGGCAGAAATGGCCCTGCGTGAGAAAGTTGGTCTTTTGGCCTATTCTCCCTTGGCCCAAGGCTATTTGACCGGAAAATATCTTGATGGCGCGCGCCCAGTTGGTGCACGGACCACCTTGTTTGATCGTGGCCAGAGATATCAGAAGCCGGGTGTGGATGACGCCATCAAGGCTTATCATGCCCTTGCGCGGGAAGAGGGGCTGGACCCCATACAGCTTGCCGTTGCGTTTGTGACATCCCGGCCTTTTGTGACGTCAAACATTATTGGTGCAACCAGCACGGAACAGTTGGCAACGCTCTTGGGCGCATCAGACGTTGTCATAACGCCTGAGCTTGAAGCGAAGCTGAATGCTATTCATCAGGTGCATTCTAACCCGGCACCGTAAGGCAAGAGAGTGGGGGAGATAACGCTCCCCTACTATTCCACGGCAGCGCGTAGTCCAGCACCTGCCGCGAGCGGGCATAAAGGCAAGGCCCCAGCAACAAAGGCGCCCAGCAGTTCCAGGTCTGGTGCCCAGGGCAGCCCGGTGCTGGCGGCATCAATGGCGGCCGCTCCAAAAATGAGGGCGGGCGTGATGAGCGGTAACACCAAAAGGGGTAAGAGAACCCCGCCTCGCCGGGCACCCAGCACGATGGACGCGCCCATCCCCCCAATAAGGGACAGAACAAGCGAGCCAAGCAGCAAGCCGGCCAGCAAAACAGGAAGGCTACTACCCGGCAGGCCCAACATGGTGGCCAGAGGGACTGCCGCCAGTAGCAAGGGCAGGCCTGTCGTGAGCCAATGTGCGGTCATTTTGGCAAGTGCTACCAAGGCAGATGGCAGGCCGAGAAGCAGAAGTTGATCCAGCGAGCCATCTTCCAGCTCTGCGCCAAACAGGCGGTCGAGTGGTAGCAAGGCGGCGAGCAGCGCACAAACCCAGATAATGCCGGGCGCCATGTGGCGTAATAGCTCGGGCGATGGCCCCAATGCCAAAGGGAACAGGGTGCCGGTCAGGATAAAAAACAGCACAGCGCCCAGCGTGTCTGCGCCATGCCGCAAGGCCAGTTTCAGGTCACGGCGCACAATGGCCCAGAATAGCCGGATCATACCGTGGCTCCTGTCAGCTCACCCCATGGGTCATCATCCAGAGTGGCCCATATGCCCTGTCCTTGATCCGGGGCGGCGGGTAATGCCAAATGCTGCACATCTTCCAGCGGGAGCGGCACATGGGTGGTGGCAATAATAATACCCCCCTGAGCACGGTGTTGGGCAATGGCGTGGCCTAAGAGCGTAATGGCATGAGTATCCAGCCCAAGGCTTGGTTCATCCAGAAGCCAGAGCTGTGCATTGGCCAGCAGGACGCGGGCGAGTGCTGTCCGTCTTTTTTGCCCGGCAGAGAGCAGGCGGGCGGGCAGGTCTGCCAAGGGCAGCAAATCTACAGCTTGCAAGGCCTCCATCAGGCTCTGGTGCCCGGCCATGGCAAAAAGGCTCAGGTTCTCTCTCACCGTCAGGCTGGGTTTGAGCGAATCCTGATGCCCCAGATACGCCACACGCGCGGAATGCGCTGCAGGATCCTCCAGCACGGGGGTGCCATTCCATAAAAGAGCGCCGGCATCTGCTTTGCGCAGGCCAGCCATCACTCTCAGGAGGGTCGATTTGCCCGCACCGTTGGGGCCTGTCAGCAACATGGCCTCACCGGCATGCAAGCTCAGGCTTACGTCTTTCAGGACAAGGCGGTCACCCCGAAAAACACAAACTGATTCAGCCTCTAACAACGGTACGCCGTCGGGCTTTGGCATAGGCGGCGCGTGGTCCTGCGGTGCCGTATGCTGCGTGAAAGAAGACCCGGAGATAGGTGTTCTCCTTATTGTTACCTGTCAAAACCCGCCAAAGCAGGGTGGCTCTCGCTCTCGTGGTCGCGCCCCTGCTTGTGCCTTATCAGTGTGCCGGTATGTTCTAGCACCAACGGGATAGCAAGCCGAACACCCGGCAGACCGGGTGAGCGCCTAGCGCGGTACCGAACGGTATGACGGCTTCCGGAACGCATCACCAGCCACGGGCTGTGATCGGGGAGATGAGCATATGAAGACGGTTGGGCACGATTCACTCAAAACAGGCCGCACGCTTGAAGTTGACGGCAAGGCCTATCATTATTTTTCAATTCCTGAAGCGGCTAAAACCATTGGCGATGTCAGTCGTCTGCCGGTTTCTCTGAAAGTGCTTCTTGAAAACGTGCTGCGCTTTGAAGATGGGCGCTCCTACAGTATTGATGATGCCAAGGCCATTGCAGGCTGGCTGCCACAGGGCAGCAGCATCAAGGAAGTTCCCTTCAAACCCTCCCGCATCCTGATGCAGGACTTCACGGGTGTTCCAGCGGTGGTCGATCTTGCCGCCATGCGCGACGGGATTGTGAAGCTGAAAGGTGACCCCCAAAAAGTTAACCCGCTGGTGCCGGTCAATCTTGTGATTGACCATTCAGTGATGGTGGACGTGTACGGCTCTGCCGATGCGCTACAGCAAAATATCACGCTGGAATTTGAGCGGAATGGTGAGCGTTATGCCTTCTTGCGCTGGGGGCAGGAGGCGTTTGAAAACTTCTCCGTCGTGCCGCCTGATACCGGTATCTGCCATCAGGTGAACCTTGAATATATCGCGCAGGTTGCCTGGACCGCCAATGTGGGTGGGAAAGACTATGTCTATCCTGACTCCCTGTACGGCACAGACAGCCACACCACCATGATTAACGGCCTGGGCGTTCTGGGGTGGGGGGTTGGTGGTATTGAGGCTGAAGCCGCCATGCTGGGCCAGCCCATTGCCATGCTTATTCCAGACGTCATCGGCTTCAAGCTGATTGGTAAACTGCCGGAAGGCGCTACTGCTACGGATCTGGTGCTGACGGTGACCCAGATGCTCCGTAAAAAGGGCGTTGTGGGCAAGTTTGTCGAATTCTTTGGCCCCGCCCTTGACCACCTGCCCGTGGCCGACCGCGCGACCATTGCCAACATGGCCCCGGAATATGGCGCAACCTGTGGGTTCTTCCCCGTTGACATGCTGACGCTCGACTTCCTGCGGGAAACGGGCCGTGACGAACACCGCATCAAACTGACGGAAGCGTATCTGCGCGCGCAGGATATGTTCCGCACGTCTGATACACCGGAGCCTGTCTTTACGGACGTGCTTGAGCTGGATCTGAGCACGGTTGCTCCGTCCATCTCCGGCCCCAAGCGCCCGCAGGACCGCGTTGTTCTGACCGCAGCCAAGACCGAGTTTGAGAAAGAACTGACGTCCTCTCTTGGTGTGCCTGCCAACGATGCGAACAAAAAAGTGCCAGTTGCAGGGACCAATTACGAAATTGGCCAGGGTGACATTGTTATTGCGGCCATTACCTCCTGCACCAACACATCCAACCCGGCGGTGATGATTGCGGCCGGGCTTGTGGCTCGTAAGGCGCGTGCTCTGGGTCTGGCGCCCAAGCCTTGGGTCAAGACGTCTCTGGCCCCTGGTTCTCAGGTTGTGACGGATTACCTCGACCGGTCCCAACTGTCTGAAGACCTTGATGCATTAGGCTTCAACACGGTTGGTTACGGGTGCACAACCTGCATTGGTAACTCCGGCCCGCTGCCCTCCCACATTGTGGATGCCATTGAAAACAATAATCTGGTTG
Source organism: Acetobacter cibinongensis (assembly GCF_000963925.1). Lineage (GTDB taxonomy): Bacteria > Pseudomonadota > Alphaproteobacteria > Acetobacterales > Acetobacteraceae > Acetobacter > Acetobacter cibinongensis. The sequence continues at coordinate 120,395 of NZ_BAMV01000005.1, read as the reverse complement.
CTGTGTCCGTACTGTCCGGCAACCGTAACTTTGAAGGGCGTATCTCCCCCAACGTACGGGCCAACTATCTGGCCAGCCCGCCGCTGGTGGTGGCTTACTCCATTCTTGGCACCATGCGGCAGGACATTACCAAAGACCCGATTGGCACATCCAAGGATGGCAAGCCCGTTTATCTGAAGGATATCTGGCCTTCCAATAAAGAAATTGCTGATCTCATGGGGTCTTCCATCAACCGTGAGGAATTCATCAAACGCTACAAGAACGTGTCCAAAGGCACGAAGGAGTGGCAGGACCTCAAGGTGGCAACTGGTTCTGAAACCTACCAGTGGGACCCCAAGTCCACCTATGTGCAGGACCCGCCTTACTTCAAGGACATCACGCCCGAACCAACACCACGGGGCGGCATTGAGAATGCCCGTATCCTGGCAATTCTGGGTGACAACATCACGACCGACCATATCTCACCGGCAGGTGCCATCAAGAAGGACTCCCCAGCCGGGCGGTATCTGATCGAGAATGGAGTTGAACCGCGTGACTTCAACTCCTACGGCTCACGCCGCGGGAATGATCGTGTCATGGTGCGGGGTACTTTTGCCAATATCCGTATTAAAAACGAGATGCTGCCGGGTACGGAAGGTGGCCTGTCCAAGCACTACCCGGATGGCAAGGAAGGCTTCATTTACGATGTCTCCATGCAGTATCAGAAGGAAGGCACGCCGCTGGTTGTCTTTGGCGGCAAGGAATACGGCATGGGGTCTTCCCGTGACTGGGCAGCCAAGGGCACTCTGCTGCTCGGGATCAAGGCTGTGGTGGCGGAAAGCTTTGAGCGTATTCACCGCTCCAACCTGGTTGGCATGGGTGTTCTTCCCTTGCTGTTCAAGGACGGCACAACCCGCAAAACCCTGAACCTGAGAGGGGATGAAACCATCACCATCAAGGGGCTGGAGACGATCACGCCGCGTATGGATGTGATTATGACAATTACGCGTCATGATGGTTCTACGCAGGATGTTCCCCTTCTGTGCCGTGTAGATACACTGGACGAAGTGGAATATTACCGGCATGGTGGCATCCTCCAATATGTCTTGCGCGGGATGACTAAAGCTGCCTGAAAACCGTTCTGTTCTGACTGAACATGACAGCGCCGACCCGGTAAACACCGGGTCGGCTTTTTCTGTAGAAGAAGACCCAGTTGTACTGAGTGCGCTGAATGTGCACAAAAGTTTTGGAGACGGCGCCATTCTGAGTGGTGTGTCTCTGGAAGTACGCAAGGGTGAACTCATATCCATCATCGGCCCATCCGGGTGTGGTAAATCCACCTTTTTGCGATGCATGAATTTTCTTGAAATTCCTGACCGTGGCACCATTACCGCCATGGGTGTGACCATTGATCGTCAGGGTGGCCCGTGGCGTAAGGCTGACGAGCACATGGCCCATAAACTGCGCACCCATGTAGGGATGGTGTTTCAGAGCTTTAACCTGTTCCCACACCTGACTGTGCTGGATAACGTGTTGCTTGGCCCCCGTGTGGTCAAACGCGATAACAGCCAGACCGAGCGGGATGAGGCTATGGCCCTGCTGGAAAAAGTTGGCCTTGGGCGTGTTGCGCAACGCTATCCCGCATCGCTTTCTGGTGGGCAGCAGCAGCGTGCGGCTATTGCGCGTGCTCTGGCCATGCGCCCCGAGATCATGCTGTACGATGAGCCCACATCGGCCCTCGACCCGATTGTGGCTGAGGAAGTACTGGGCGTTATGCGCAAGCTGGATGATGAGGGTATGACCCAGATTGTGGTGACACACGACATGCGGTTTGCTCAGGTGGCATCAGACCACATCGTTTACATGGATGGCGGCCATATTATTGAATCCGGGCCGCCGGAAACCCTGTGTGTCAATCCGGCAGATGACCGGACACGGCGTTTTTTAAGGACAGTTTTGTGAAGCACGGCCTGCGGCGCTCCGTGGCGCGTTTTGTTGGGGCTCGGGTACTGTTTCTGGCAGTGCTGGCCATGGTGGTATCCGGGCTGACAGGGCCGGTGGCACAGGCACAAACGCCCCTGCGCTGGGCGGCTGATGCCTCGGCAGACGTGCCCTACACCTTTCATGACCTGAAAGATCAATCCCGCCTGACGGGGTTTGAATATGATCTCATGCAGGAGCTGGGGCGGCATTTGAACACGCCCATGCAGTTTGTGCAGAATGACTGGGATGGGTTGATTCCCGGCCTTCAGCGCAACCTGTATGAAATGGTGATCTGCGGCATTGAAATTACCCCGGAACATACCGAAGGGGTGGATTTCAGCACGCCCTATTATGTGACATCTGAACGGATTGTCGTGCGGCGTGGTGGCCCGGTCTTTCAGGGTGTTACGGACCTTAAGGGCCATACGGTTGGGACCATCAAGGCCACACAGGCAGAGCGTATTCTGGCGGACTACCCAGAGGTACGGGTGCGGACCTATGAAGAAGAAACCAATGTCTTCATGGATCTGGTGAATGGCCGCACGGATGCCGTGCTGCTTGATGGCCCCATTGCCCAGTATTACGGGGCAACCAACCCAGCGCTTGAGGTCGTGGGCGACCCGATTGGCCGGGTGTCCTACGGTATAGCCTTTGCCAAAGGGAAAAATGCAGAGCTACGGCAGAAGGTCGATACCGCTCTGGCCGCAATGATTCAGGATGGTAGCCTGCACGCAGTTCTGGCCCGCTGGAACCTGTGGACGCCAGAAATGGCGGCCTTTACCAAAGACAAAACGCAGCCAGACATCGCGCCAACAGAATGGCAGCATTATACGGACGCATTGCAAGGTGCCTCCAGTTGGCAGGCCCGTTTCTGGCGGTATGTCGGGTTTTTGCCGCTGTTGGCCAAAGGCGCGGTGCTCACGCTCCTAGTCTCGCTGTGTGCCATGGTTCTGGCCGTCGCTCTTGGGCTGACTTTGGCTCTGGTGCGGCTGTACGGACCACAGAAGCTGGCAGCTATTGCGGCGTTGTATGTTGAGGTGGTGCGCGGCACCCCGTTGTTGATCCAGATTCTTCTTATTTTCTACGGTTTGCCGCAGTTTGGTATTAACCTCAGCCCGTTCCTGGCCGGTGTTATTGGTCTTGGCCTGAACTACGCCGCATATGAAGCTGAAAACTATCGGGCAGGGCTTCAGTCTGTTGCCCGTGGGCAAATGGAAGCGGCTCTTGCCCTGAACATGACCCATGTTCAGGCCTTGCGTTATGTGGTGGTACCACAGGCTTTCCGGTTGGTTATGCCAGTCATGACCAACGACTTTATTTCATTGCTGAAAGATTCGTCTCTGGTCAGTGTCATTACTCTGACAGAACTGACCCAGACTTATATTCGTCTGTCGTCAACCTATTTTGATTATTTTGGGACCGGATTGATGGTGGGGGGAGCTTATCTTCTGCTGGGCCTGCCCTTCGTCAGGTTGGCCCGCATTGCAGAAAAAAAGCTGGCGCAACCTCATACACGCCGGAAATAGGGGACTTATGGCTCCGTCATGCCTGTGCGGTGGATGCACGCACGGCATGGCCGAGCACTGTTCCTGTCAGTTGTCTGCCTTATCAGCTTGCGTCACATACCGTTGAGTGGCTGCAACGGTCATTTGAAATTGTTTTTTTAAGGTGCACCCTGCACACTAGAAAAAAGAGCCTTTTTTGCCCTCACTATAGCCGTTCCGGAACCGATGGACCTTCTTTCTGCCCTACACAGCTTTGTCCGCGTGGCGGCCACAGGCTCGTTCTCCGCTGTCTCGCGTGAGACTGGTGTTAGCCAACCCACCATCTCTCGGCACATTGCGCTGCTGGAAGCGCATTACGGCACGACTCTGTTTGCCAGAACAACCCGCAGCCTCATGATGACGGAAGACGGCAGAAGCCTTCTGCCGCACGCTTATGAAGTGCTGGAAATTCTTGAAACAGCAGAGACCGTGCTGGGGCGCAGGCGTGCCTCCATTTCCGGGCTGGTGCGGCTGGGGGTGACCACGGCATTTGGGTTGTACCTCACCAAACGCCTTGGTGAACTGCTGGAACGCCATCCAGACCTGTCCGTAGAACTGGTCATGCGTGACACGTTTGGCGATCTGGTTGAGGAAGGGCTGGATCTGGCCGTCCGTGTTGGGGATATTGCAGAAGGCTCCCTGATTGCCCGTAAGCTTGGGGGCGTACGCAAGTGGCTGGTGGCATCCCCCGGTTGCCTGAAGCGGTGTGGCACACCAGATCATCCGCAGGAACTGCCCGAATATCCGGCTATTGTTTATAATTACGGTGGTGGCCGCCACGACTGGAACTTCTACCGTGAGGAAGAAGAAAGCGTTATCGCGCCGTCTACGGTTTTCCGGGCCAATAGCAGTGAAGCTGTTTATTATGCTGTGTCGGCAGATATAGGCATTGGTTTGCTGCCGGAGTTTCTGGTGCGGGAAGACGTTAAGGCAGGCAAGTTGGTCAGGCTGTTTTCTGACTGGAATATTCCGGTACTGCCATTCTACGCTGTGCATACTGGCCCACGTACGCTCCCCCTGCGGACGCGCACCGTGCTGGATTTTCTGATTGATGTATCGTCCGATGTTCTGCGGGACGATATTGGCTAAAACCCACCCGGCAGCCTTTTGAGCTGCCGGTCAGTTTTTTTTAGCCATGAAAGCCGGGGTCAGTGGTGCTCTGCAAGGGCAGGGTGCCGACCTCAAGTGTGCCAGCGTAGCCTTTGCGCAGTATAGGCAGCCATCCTTTAAGCCATGCATCCGTCCGTTGCACAAAGCTGGCGACATCTGGTGTGTCATTCATACCAGCGCGTGACCAATCTTCAGGTGAGCCGGGTACGGCGTGTTGCCCGGCTGGCACGGGGCTGACAAAGGTGTGGATGGTTGCAAAATCCACCCCGGTGCCAGATTTACTCTTTTCAATATGTGTCCATCCTGCATCCACCAGCACAGGCGGCAGATTGAACCCCAGAAGCCCAAGGCGCTGAAGTGCTGGTGGAATAAAGAGCGGGCTACTGACCAAAGCCTGTAGTGGCTCGTTCGATGTAATGAATTGGCCATTGGCAACATGAATGGGAGCGGTGAGCCAACATTCTGTCTTGTTGCCATCCTGCGGCAAATCACCAGACGTAAAGTTGAAGCCGTTATGGCACATATCCTGCAACAGTCGCGTATCGGCTGCGGGAATGGACTGTGTGGTGGCCTGCGCAATGATGAAGCCGGTGACCGTGCCTTGCTGGGAACGTACGAAAATAGAGGTCAGCACCTCACCGTGGGCAATGTCGTCCTGATAGTTCAGGACGGGGTGCCAGCGCCCGGCTGGCAAGGCAAGTTGCCGCCCTGCAAACGGAATCACCCCTTCAAACTGGGCATCCAACGGTGGCTGAGACACCATGCGTCGCCCTTGGCTTGCTTCTTTTGCCGCTTGCTGGGCGGGGGTTTCGCACCCCAGCATATGGCCGAGCTTGTCTGTCACGGTCTGGTAATAGGGCAGGGTTCTGCCCAGCCATGGTGCCGGGAAAAAGAGCGAGAACACGCCACAGGCGCCAGTCATGATCAGGGTTGTGCGCCACAGGGGGGCACGACTCCACAGGCGGGTAAGGGCTGACATGCTGTGCGGCCTCAGGGTGTCAGGCGGGCATGAAGGCTGTTGCCATCACTGCTGGTATCAGTGGCCTTGGCGGCAATATTCCCGTCTTCATCCTTGGTAATGCGGACCATGGTTGCACCCTGCTGCCGCGCAATAATCAGAGATTCACTGATCATGTCTTCAATGGAGCGGACAAGGTCACGGGCCGAGGCACCGTCACCCATGCGGCTCTGGCGGCGCATCACATCAATCAGCAAGGCCGGATCAATACCGCCGGTTTCCACCTTCAGGCCGTAGCTTTCAATCATGGCCTCAATTTCAAGGGCGGAAACGCGGGCAATATCCAGCCCCTTGAGGGCGCGGAAGACAAAAATACGGTCCAGACGGTTCAGCACTTCCGGCGCAAACCCGGCCTGACGCAATGCCTCAACCGACTCGGCACGCATTCTGTCAGGGTCATCATGCAGGCGGTCGGCAATTTCGGTAAGGGCTTCCGTGGCAATGTTGGAGGTCAGCACAAAAATAGCGCGCACGGTAGAAATCTGCTGACCGGTGGAAGCTTCGGTGACGTGCCCATCGTTCCACGCAGTCAGAAATTTCTTGAAGACGTCGGGGTGCGCTTTTTCAATTTCGTCCAGCAGCACAACGGCATCAGGTTTCTCTTTCAGGCCGCCGGTCAGTTTACCGTAGGTGTCTGACCCCACATACCCTTTGGGAGAGCCAAAAAGCTGGGTGGCGGCATGCGGGCTGCTCATCTGTGTCATGTCAAAGTGCAGCAGGGGGCGTTCAAGCTGGCGGGCCATCTGCTTGGCCAGATAGGTCTTGCCAGTGCCGGGCGGGCCAGCCAGCAGGAAGATCCCGACAGGCTTGCCGCGTACCTGTAGTGCCAGACGGCGGCGGAGTTGCATGGCAATATCTTCGCACACCTGATCCTGACCAATAACGCGGGCGCGCAGGTTGGCGGCCAGTTCCTCGGCATCAATTGTTGTTTCGCGCTGTTCACGCGCCAGCATTTCTTCCAGCGCATTGCGGTTTGTCAGTCTGGCAAGAACGTCCATGATCCACCCCCGTCGGCGTAGTAAGCCTTTGCGTGCAAGCCGCTCGGCGCGTGTTTCAAAAAGAAGGCCACCAATGGTGAGTAGGCCACTCAGTCCGGCAATAACGGGCCAAGCGGGCGCGCACCATTCCATGAAATGCGTCAGTGACCCCAAGGAAAGATGAAGGCTGATAGCCATCTGGACGCTGGCCAGCACCAGAAAGACCACCATCATCAGCGGCATCAGCCGGTTAAGGGCAGGAAGAAGACCCTTCATTGTGCAATCACCGTAAGACCAAGAGAGTCGCCCTGATGCATTACTGGCAATGCTTCCGGCCCAAACATGGTGACAACACCAGCACCAATCCCCGTTACACCAGGGTCTGACACCGGCACCATATCAACATTTCCGGCTACCGTAATGGGTAAAACCAGAACCTGGGGGGTGGGTGTCAGGCTAACGGTGCGGTGGGTTGTGCCGCAGGCTATTGTCACGGTCCCGCCAGCCCCGGTTGCATCAAAGACCGGCATGGCAACCAGCCGGAGGTCACGGCGCTTGATGCCAGCTAGAATATCGGCCTGCTCTTTCTCGGAATAGCCAGAAGAGGCCAGGGCTTCAGCCGCTTTTTCCGGAGCGATCAGGGACATCTGCACCCCAATCCGCTGCTCGGTGCTGTCAGACCCCTGTGTTGATCCTGCGGCGGGAATGGCGGAGGACTTTCCGCCAATGCCGGAAAAATGGACTCCGGCACCTGCCAGCAGTGTGCAGGTGGCCAAAATGATACAGGCCGTCCGAAAATGAGAAGGTTTGTTCTCTTCTTCCAACTCGGCCTTGTAGGCAGGATCAGGCTGTGTGCTCATGGAGTCCAGTCAGGCATATCGGGTAGGGGTGCGCAAGACATGAAACAGCAAAGAAGCCTTGAAACGACAGATGATAAAGTAATTTCTTTTTCACGAATCGGATAAAAGTCGAGAGGTGGCCAGTTTCAAGTCTTGCGGCACGGTGCCGTATATCCTACATGAGACATCATCCTTTCATCGTATAAGAAAATTGGGGGGTGGCCTTGACGGGCCGCCTTTTTTGCATTGGACGCTGACCTGCCTGCTCATTCCGGCCTTGAGGCCCGGCTCATAGCCCTTATCGCCCCGACTGTGGACGATCTGGGGTATGAAATTGTCCGCGTGGCGGTGCTGGGGCGTGAAAGCCCGACAGTGCAGATCATGGCCGACCGCAAAGACGGAACACTCATCAGTGTAGAAGACTGCGAACGCATCAGCCGTGCAGTTGGCGCAGTGCTTGATGTGGAAGACCCTATACCGGGAGTATGGACGCTTGAAGTGTCCTCAGCCGGGATAGACCGTCCCCTGACTCGTGCGAAAGACTGGAACCGCTTTGCCGGGCATCAGGCCAAGGCGGAAGTTCTGGTTCCCATTGATGGCCGCCGCCGCTTTGCTGGTATTGTGCTTGGCGCAGATACCGACAATGCCCGGATGCGGCTGGATGATGGGACCGAGGCCGTCTTGCCGCTGGCGGAAATCCGCCGTGCAAGGCTGGTGCTGACAGATGCCCTGATAGAGGCGAGTGCTCCAAGCCCCCGTCCTGTCGCTGAGGGCGAACATGAAGAGAGCAAGGCCGGGGCCGAAAACCCCGCCGGGCGCAAGTTACACTGATCAAGCCGCCTGCTTTGGAGAGCTGAGAGTATGGATACCTCTGTTTCCCGTCCTGAACTGCTGCTGGTTGCAGACGCTGTCTCGCGCGAGAAAGGAATCGACCGCGAAGAAGTGCTGGAAGCCATGGAGCAGGCCATCCAGAAGGCTGGTCGTGCCAAATACGGGCATGAAAAGGACATTCGCGCCACGATCGACCGCCGTAGCGGTGAAGTGCGCCTGTCCCGCTGGACGGAAGTGGTTGACACTGTGGAAAATGAGGAAACTCAGATTCCCCTGGCGATCGCCCGCAAGTTCCAGCCCGAAATCAAGGCTGGCGAATATCTGGTTGACCCACTGCCGCCCATCGACTTCGGGCGCATTGCAGCCCAGACCGCCAAGCAGGTTATCGTGCAGCGCGTGCGTGAATATGAACGCAAACGCCAGTACAACGAATTCAAAGACCGCGTAGGCGAAATTGTAAACGGTACCGTCAAGCGGACCGAGTACGGCAACCTTATGGTTGAAATTGGCTCTACCGAGGCACTTCTGCGCCGCGATGAACTGATTGCCCGTGAGACCTTCCGTAACTCTGACCGTGTACGCGCTTACATCTACGATGTGCGTGACGAACCACGCGGCCCGCAGATCTTCCTGTCCCGTACGCATCCGGCCTTCCTGGCCAAGCTGTTTGCGCAGGAAGTGCCGGAAATTTATGACGGCATTATCGAAATCAAAGCTGTGGCGCGTGACCCAGGGTCCCGTGCAAAAATGGCTGTTGTGTCCCGTGATGCCTCCATTGACCCGGTAGGGGCGTGCGTTGGTATGCGCGGCTCCCGCGTGCAGGCCGTTGTGGCTGAATTGCAGGGCGAGAAAATCGACATCATTCCCTGGAGCCCACAGGCAGCAACCTTTGTTGTGAATGCGCTGGCTCCTGCTGAAGTCAGCAAGGTTGTGATGGACGAAGAAGCTGGCCGCGTGGAAGTGGTTGTGCCTGACGAGCAGCTTTCCCTCGCCATCGGTCGCCGTGGGCAGAATGTGCGTCTGGCCAGCCAGCTGACGCGCTGGGATATTGATATTCTGACGGAAGCGGAAGAATCCGAGCGCCGCCAGGAAGAATTCCGCCGCCGCACCAATCTGTTTGTCGAAGCGCTTGACGTTGATGACGTTATTTCAAGCCTGCTGGTGACAGAAGGCTTCCATTCCGTTGAGGAACTGGCTTACGCAGACCCCGATGAGCTGATTGGTATTGAAGGATTTGACGAATCGGTGGTAAGTGAGCTGGTACAGCGCGCTGAAGCCTATTTGGTGAAGCAGGAAGAAAACCTGAATACCAAGCGCTGTGAGCTGGGTGTGTCTGACGACATTGCAGACATGGGCGTATTTACCAACCAGATGCTTGTGACTTTGGGTGAAAAGGGTGTAAAAACTCTGGACGACCTTGCAGATCTGGCTGGCGATGAGCTGGTTGAGATTCTTGGCACCGATGCCATTGGGGAAGATGCCGCCAATGAAATCATCATGGCAGCACGCGCTCACTGGTTTGACGGCGAAGAGGGTCAGTCTTCCCCCAAGGAAGGAGAATAAGGCCAGTTCAAAGGCCTGATAAACAGTGGATAGTGAATTTTTGCCAGAAACAGATACCGATGAAAAAGGCCCCCTGCGGCGTTGCGCCGTAACACGGCAGCAGGGTAGGCCTACTGAAATGGTTCGTTTCGTGGTATCACCATCCTCTGTTATTGTCCCTGATCTGGATGCAAAACTTCCCGGACGGGGAATATGGTTGAGTGCCCAGCGGGATGTGATAGAACAGGCCCGCACGCGCGGAGTGTTTGCGCGGGCTGCACGCTGTCAGGTACAGGTGCCGGATGATCTGGTCTCCCAGATAGAAGCCGGTCTGCACCGGCGCATGATAGACGTTTTAGGGCTGGCACGGCGCGCCGGGCAGTCCGTAAGCGGTTTTATGAAGGTGCGGGAACTGGTAACGCGGCGTCAGGCTGCTGTTATCATTCACGCATCGGATGGAAGCGGGGATGAGCTGGGCCGGCTGGTGTCGGGTGCCAGAAATTTACCTGTGATTGAGGTGCTTTCAGCTCAAGATCTGTCAAAGGTTTTTGGGCGGGAGCGTGTTGTAAACGTAGCATTGGTACCAGGAGGTCTGGCCTCCCGCCTGTGCTGCGAGAATGAGCGTTTTTCGGGGGTTGCCCAAGGTGGCTCTCGGGTTCGTCGGACCTTTCCGGCGGATGGGTTTGAACAGGCGGGTCAATGAGCGAAGGCAAGGATCAGGATCAGGGCAAGGGGCGTTTGTCCCTACGGCCGGCAGGACGTACGGACGTCGGACGGACGGTTGATGCCGGGTCCGTGCGGCAGAGTTTCAGCCATGGCCGCTCCAAGGTCGTGCAGGTTGAGGTGCGCAAAAAGCGTGGCCCTGGCGCTGGCGGTGGAGCAAATGGCCGTGGCGCTGGTGGGCGTGCAGGGGGCGGTCGCACCCTGACGGCTGCTGAGCTGGCAATTCGCCAGCGCGTGCTGCAGGAACAGAAAAAAGCGGCTGAAGAAGCCGAACTGCGTGAAGCTGAACGGCGCGAGCAGGAAAAGATTCAAATTCTTTCCGCCGCTGAAGAAGCCCGCCGTCGTGAAGAAGATGAAAAGCGCGCCGCTGAAGAAGCTGCTGCAGCCAAAATTGCCGCAGATGAAGCTGAGCGCAAAGAACGTATCGACGCCATAAAGCCAATTGAATCAAAAGGTCCGGTTGTTTCTTCCGTGCCGATTCCTGGTGAAGTGACGCTGGCACCGCCTGTTAGCCGCCTTACGCCGCTGGCCGAACGCGCTATCATGCCTGCCAAACCCCTCAAGCCAGCAGCGCCACGTCCGCAGCCCAAAGCTGCTACCGCTGAGCCAGCCGCTGCCCAGACCCTGCGTCTGCGTGGCCGTGGTGCCGAGGGTGAAGATGAACCGCGCCGCAGCAGTGGTCCGGCTCGTCGCCCAGGTGGCAACAGTGGTGTGCCCCCGCGTAAAAACGCCGGGTCTCGCAAGGCTGATGGTGGTGGGCGTCGTACAGGCCGTATTGACGTGCAGGCCGCGATTGAAGGTGATGACGACAAGACGCGTTCACTCGCTTCTGTCCGTCGCCAGCGTGAGCGTGAACGCCGTCAGGCCGAGCTTGAACGCCTGCGTGCCGATCAGGTGCGCGTTGTGCGTGATGTGATCCTGCCTGAAACCATCACGGTGCAGGAACTGGCAAACCGTATGGCGGCCCGTCAGGGTGAAGTTATCAAGGCACTGATGAAAAACGGTGTCATGGCAACGGTTACCCAGACCATTGATGCGGATACGGCTGAACTGATCATTGAAGAATTCGGCCACCGCGTGCGCCGTGTTGCTGAAAGTGACGTTGAGCTGGGCATTGAAGGTGTGGAAGATCAGCCCGAAGAGCTGCTGCCACGGCCACCCGTTGTTACCATTATGGGCCATGTTGACCATGGTAAAACCTCTCTGCTTGACGCACTGCGCACCACAGACGTGGCAGCAGGCGAAGCCGGTGGTATTACCCAGCATATTGGCGCTTATCAGGTAACACTGGCCTCTGGTGCCAAGATCACCTTCCTTGATACGCCGGGACATGAAGCCTTTACGTCCATGCGTGCGCGTGGTGCGTCTATTACAGACGTGGTGGTGCTGGTTGTTGCTGCTGATGACGGCGTCATGCCGCAGACAATTGAAGCCATCAAGCATGCCAAGGCTGCTAATGCGCCGATTATTGTTGCCATCAACAAGATCGACAAACCTGGTGCAAACCCGGACCGTGTTCGTCAGGACCTGTTGAGCCACGACATTGTTGTGGAATCCCTGAGCGGTGACGTGCAGGACATTGAAGTGTCTGCAAAGAAACGCGAAGGCCTCGACAAGCTTGAAGAAGCCATCCTGCTTCAGGCTGAAATTCTGGACCTGAAGTCAAACCCGGATCGTTCTGCCGAAGGTGCTGTGATTGAAAGCCGTCTGGACCGCGGTCGTGGTTCTGTGGCGTCTGTGCTGGTGCAGAAAGGGACCCTGCGTAAAGGTGACATTGTTGTTGCCGGTGCAGAGTGGGGCCGTGTTCGTGCGCTGGTTGATGACCGTGCCCGTCAGGTTGAAGAAGCAACGCCTTCCATGCCGGTGGAAATTCTTGGCCTTACAGGCGTGCCCTCTGCTGGTGCACCGTTTGTTGTGGTTGAGAACGAAAACCGCGCCCGTGAAATTTCTGAGTTCCGTCAGCGTAAGCTGAAAGAGCATCAGGTTGCCGGGCAGGTTGCTGCACGTGGTACGCTGGACCAGATGCTGGCCCGTATTCAGGCTGGTGTGCAGAAAGAAGTTGCGGTTCTTATCAAGGCCGACGTTCAGGGTTCTGCAGAAGCATTGCAGGCCTCTGTGCTCAAGCTGGCACATGAAGAAGTTGGTGTGCGCGTTCTGAACGCCACGGTAGGCCAGATCACGGAAAGTGATGTGCAGTTTGCCAAGGCATCTGATGCCCTCATCATCGCCTTTAACGTGCGTGCCACAGCTCAGGCCCGTACCCTTGCCCAGCGCGAGGGCGTGGAAATTCGCTACTACTCCATTATCTATCAGGTAACGGACGATGTAGAGCAGCTTGTCCGTGGCAAGATTGCGCCGAAGCACCGCGAAAAATTCCTTGGTTACGCAGAAATCCGTCAGGTTTTCAACATCACCAAGGTTGGCAAAGTGGCCGGTTGCTACATTACGGAAGGCGTTGTCAAACGCGGCTGTGGTGTGCGCTTGCTGCGTGACGGTGTGGTTATTCACGAAGGTGACCTCAGCCAGCTCAAACGCTTCAAAGACGATGTCAAAGAAGTGGCTAAAGGCTACGAATGTGGTCTTTCCTTTGCAGGGTATAATGACCTGCGCGAAGGTGACGTGGTTGAGTGCTTTGAAAGTGAACTGGTGCCTGCATGAGCCGCCGCAACGGATCAGGCAAGGCAGCACTGAATGGACCGGCGGGATATCTCGCCGGTCTTTCACCATCAGGGCCGTCTCAGCGCCAGCTTCGGGTTGGAGAAGAAGTAAGGCGCGTTCTGGCAGAGCTGTTTGCCCGCACAACCTTCCGCGACCCGGAACTGGCAGATGCACGTGTTACCGTGACAGAAGTCCGGCTTTCACCAGACTTCAAACACGCTACGGTTTTCGTCGCGCGGCTGGGGCGGAGTGATATTGAAGTTCTTCTTCCCGGCTTGAAGCGGGTTGCGCCTTGGTTACGGACGCAAATGTCGCACAAGCTGCGGTTGCGTGTGGCACCAGAGTTGCACTTCCAGCCAGACACGGCGCTTGATTACGCCATGTATATGGACACACTGCTCAAGTCTCCCGACGTGAAGAGAGATCTTGAGGCAGAAGAGAACAAGGCTGAGGACGACTCCGAGCACTAAGCGGGGTTGTCTCTCGATACCAGTTTAGAAGAAGGCGGCTGATATGGCGCAGAATGCTGCCGTATCAGCCGCTTTTTTTTATGAGTCGCGCTGGGGCTGAGTCATGGTGCCTTTCCAGCCTGCTACGACGGGGCGAATGGCAAAATTGCTCTGGATACGCACAACACCCGGCAGTCGGGACAGTTCTTCTTTATGAATGCGCTCGTAATCTGACATATCCTGCGCCTCAACACGCAGCAGGTAGTCTGCATCCCCTGTCATCAGGTAGCATTCTTTTACATCCGGGCATTCGCGCACCCGGCTCTCAAAGCGGCGGAGGCAGTCATCTGTCTGCCGTTCCACGGTGATCTGGATAATCACGGTGGCCATGGCGCGGGTTGCGTTACGGTCTACAACAGCACGATAACCTTGAATAATTCCGTTTTTTTCCAATAACTTGACGCGCCGCAAACAGGCAGAAGGGGAAAGGCCAACCTTCTGTGCCAGGTCTGCATTACTCATGCGCCCGTCATGTTGAAGATGGCGGATAATGGCATCTGTAACCCGGTCGAAGATCATGATGTGACTTTCGGCGTTTTGCGCATAATATGCGAAAAATTTTCCTTATAGTGCACTATTATGCGATAAATGGGCAGGATACACCATAGTATTCCTGCTAAAGTTTTTAAATCGAAACAGTGTGAGTGCACCGTTTATGTCTTCATCCCTCGCCACATCTTGGCCTGCTTCCAGAGCAGGCGCTGTCCTGACAGTTGATCTTGCGGCTATCGCGGCAAATTATCGGCTCTTGGCAGAGAAAGTAGGCAACGCAACCTGTGCTGCTGTGGTGAAGGCTGACGCATATGGCCTTGGGGCTGCACACGTTGCGCCCGTGCTTGAGCAGGCCGGAGCGCGTGAATTTTTTGTGGCTCATGTTGATGAGGGACTAGCATTAAAGGCGTTTGTCTCTCCGCAGGCGCGCATTACCGTTTTGCATGGCGCACGGCCCAATGCGTTGAAAGACTGCACGGCGGCAGGTTTGCGCCCGGTACTGAATTCTTTGGAGCAGGTGGCGCAGCTTCAAGCATTTGCACGGCAGACGGGCCAAACGCAGGATGCCGTTTTACAGCTGGATACGGGCATGTCACGCTTCGGCTTGTCCGGGCAGGATGTAAAGCGGTTGGCTGACACTCCGAGTTTGCTTGAGGGCATTTCGCTCTCGCTCATCATGAGCCATCTGGCCTGTGCGGACACACCGGATAATGACGCCAACGCCCAGCAACTTGAACGGCTTGTTGCGTATGCAGCGCTTTTACCCAAAGCACCGCTTAGCCTTGCGGCGTCTTCTGGTATTTTTATAGGGGACGCTTTTCACCGTAATCTGGTGCGGCCGGGTGCGGCCCTTTACGGAGTTGCTCCTAACCAGACCCGGCCAAACCCGCTCAGGCCTGTTGTTCGGTTGCAGGCCCATGTTCTGCAAACCCGCACCCTGTCAAAAGGCGACCGTGTAGGGTATGGCCTGAGCTGGCAGGCAGAGGGCCCATGTCGTGTTGCTACATTAGCGACTGGCTACGCAGACGGCTTTGCCCGCCAGGGTGCCGCAACCGGCTGTGCATGGTTCAACGGCCACAGGCTACCCATACTTGGTCGTATTTCCATGGATTCCATGACGGTTGATGTCTCGGCTCTTTCTGAAGAGGCACTGGCAGCAGACACGCTGGTAGATCTGCTGAACGACCAGTACGGCGTGGATGACGTTGCCGCAGCAGAAGGCACAATAGGGTACGAAGTTCTGACCTCCCTTGGGCGGCGCTACCATCGTGTTTATCAGAACACACCGCCCCTTTCTTGAATTAATAATTACAAAATAGGCGCTACAGGCATGAAAGTTCTTGTTCTTGGTGGTGGTGTTGTTGGGGTTACGTCTGCTTGGTATCTGGCAAAAGCCGGGCACGAGGTAACGGTTATTGACCGCCAGCCCGAAGCGGGTCTGGAAACAAGTTTTGCCAATGCAGGGCAGGTGTCTCCGGGGTATTCTGCGCCATGGGCCGGGCCGGGTGTGCCGCTTAAAGCCATGAAATGGCTGTCAATGGCGCATAGGCCATTTGTATTCTGGCCTTTGCCAGACCCGCATTTGTGGAAGTGGCTGATGCAGATGCTGGAAAACTGCACCACCCCTGCCTATGACCGTAATAAGGGCCGTATGGTGCGGCTGGCAGAATATAGCCGCGATGTTATGTGCGATTTACGCAAAGAAGTGGGCATCCATTACGATGACCGCCAGCAGGGCACATTGCAGGTTTTCCGCACACAAAAGCAGCTTGACGGTGCTGCGTTGGATATTGCCGTGCTGAAGCAATATCAGGTGCCGTATGAGGTGCTTGATCGTGAAGGCTGTATCAAGGCGGAGCCGGGTCTGGCTGACGCGGCCCAGAAAATTGTTGGAGGCCTGCGCCTGCCCGGTGACGAAACCGGGGATGCTTTCCTGTTTACGCAGCGTCTGGCCGCCATGGCGGAACAGGAAGGGGTGAAGTTCCTTTATAATACCAAGATAAAGCAGATTTTGTCTGATACCGGACGTGTTACGGCGGTGGAAACCAGCCGAGGCGTCATGACGGCAGACTCTTATGTGCTGTCTTTGGGTAGCTTCTCGCCTGAACTGGCGCGGCCATTGGGGATGGACCTGCCGATCTATCCGGTAAAAGGTTATTCCCTGACGGCTGCCATTACGGATGCTGACCGCGCTCCGGTCTCCACCGTTATGGATGAAACCTTCAAGATTGGTATTACCCGCCTTGGCGACCGCGTGCGCGTTGGCGGTACTGCGGAGTTGGCAGGGTTCAGTAAACGGTTGCGTAAACCCCGGCGTGATACGCTTGAGCACTCTGTAACAGATTTATTTCCGAATTGCTGCGATGTGCCCGGTGCAACATTCTGGACAGGTTTGCGGCCCATGACCCCGGATGGCACCCCCATTATCGGGCGCACAAAGCTTGAAAACCTATTTTTAAATACGGGTCATGGCACGTTGGGCTGGACTATGGCCTGTGGGTCTGGTCGGGTTCTGGCTGACATTATGTCAGCTAAAAAGCCTGATATTGCCTATGAAGATCTGAATGTCTTCCGGTACACGCGCGCCTGATCTCTCGGGTCTCGTCATAACTTGAACTCGCAAAACCGGGTGCGCGGAGTGTCTGCAACTGGTTTTGCGTAACCGCACCTGCACACCACTCTCCATGACAGAGTCATAGCCCTGTCATGGATATGCCTCCTTTGCATGATGGTGTTATGACTGAAAAAACAGTCTGACATTTCGGAAAAGGCACGGGGCACACGATATGATAAAACAGCGCTTCTCTCGTCACTCTGTTCTGTCTCATAGTTTGTGGCAGCGTTTTTTTGGTTCGGCTTTAGGTGTTGGTCGCTCTTTCGTTGCTGTTTCAGCTCTGGCGGCAGGGGTTGTAGACAATGCCCACGCTGTAACGGCACCACAAAACACGCTGCAGCCCCACACAGTTGTTCATGCAGCAAAAGAGTTTGCTCTGACATCGTCCGACACGGCCTTGTTGGATGATCTGGAACACCGCACATTTCAATGGTTCTGGGAGGCAGGAGACCCGCGTACAGGCCTTGTGCCAGACCGCTACCCCTCAGACCAGACGCAGGCCAGCGTGGCGTCCATCGGTTTTGGTTTAACCGCTTATGGTATAGGTGCTGAGCGCGGCTACATTACCCATGCACAGGCAGTTGAGCGCACACTGACCACCCTGCGGTATCTGAGCAGTTTGCCGCAGAATGACACACCTGACAAAGCCTCAGGTTATCACGGCTTTTTTTATCACTTCCTTGATCGTAATACGGGCCTGCGGTTCAATAAGGATATTGAACTGTCCAGCATTGATACCGCTTTGCTCATGCAAGGTATCTTGTTCACGGAAAGCTATTACACGGCAGATACAGCGCAGGAGCGGGAAATCCGCACACTGGCCAACACCCTGTATCAGGATGTGGACTGGCCCTGGTTGCGTCGGCCAGACCAGAGGCTGAGCATGGGGTGGTCTCCTGAGCACCAGCTTCTCCCTAATTACTGGGAAGGTTATAGCGAGGGCATGATGGCCTATGTTCTGGGCCTTGGTTCAACCAAACATCCGCTGCAACCCGCGTCCTGGCAGGCGTGGCTGACCACAAACGACAAGCGGTGGGGTGAGTATTATGGTCAGACCCTCCTGAATTTTGCACCTTTGTTTGGCCATCAATACAGCCATTCATGGATTGATTTTCGGGGTATTCAGGATGACTGGAACCGTGAAAAAGGCATTGATTATTTCGAAAACAGCCGCCGCGCCGTGTATGCACAGCGTTCGTACGCCATTGCCAATCCCGGTAAATGGCAGGATTACGGGCCAGAGGTCTGGGGTCTGACGGCCAGTGACGGACCGGGCGAGCTGACAGAAGTGCAAAATGGCATAACCCGCCACTTCCTGTCCTATGCTGCGCGTGGTGCTGGCCGTGACTATACGCAGGATGACGGGACCATTGCCCCAACAGCAGCCGGTGGTGCTGTGGCGTTTGCGCCGGAAATTGCAATTCCTGCTCTTAAGGAAATGAAGCGTCGATACGGGAAAAGCATTTACGGGCAATATGGATTTGTAGATGCCTTCAACCCGAGCTTCCACCATAACAATCAGAAACTCTGGTCAGACACAGCGTATCTGGGGATCGATCAGGGACCAATCCTGCTTATGCTGGAAAACAGACGCAGTGGGTTCGTCTGGTCTGTCATGAAGCGTAACCCGTCTATTCGCAAAGGGTTGGAGCGGGCAGGGTTCCGCGGTGGCTGGCTGGGAAATGGCTCCACCGCAGCAACACCGGTTGCAACCCCGGCTGATAAGGCTGCTGACGCCCACCAGGCTGGATAAGCTGGAGGAAGCAGCGCAAAGAAAAAGGCCTGCCGGGTTAGAGTGCCGGGCAGGCCTTTTTTTCATCCTTGGTAGGACGCTATTTCTATCAGGTTCTGGTCAGGGTCGTGGCAATAGACCGATGTAATGGGGCCGAGTGCGCCCAAGCGCGCGACAGGCCCTTCCACCAGAGTGACACCACATTTTTTCAAATGCTCCACCACGTCATCACTGGTGACAGCCGTGACAAAACACAGATCATTGCCGCCGGGCAGGGCATGAACAGCCGTATCCCAGCCGGAGGCATCCTGCGGGCGCAGGTTAAGCTTCTGGCCCCCAAAACGTAGGGCGGTGCGGTTGTTGCGCCCGTATTCCTCGCGCTCCATGCCCAGCACACGCTGGTACCAAGAGGCGGAAATATCAACATCCCTAACGGTCAGGACAGCATGGTCCATCCGGTCAACGGTAAAGCGCATGAACAGCACGGCTCCTCTGGTTGGCCTGCCGGGCACAAGCCCGGTCAGACTGCTGACGGGTTCAGCTTAACTCAGCGTAGAAGTCATTGCCCTTGTCGTCGATAACAATAAACGCAGGGAAGTTTTCAACCTCAATTTTCCACACGGCTTCCATGCCCAGTTCAGGGTATTCCAGCACCTCTACCTTGCGAATGCAGTCCTGCGCCAAGCGGGCTGCTGGGCCACCAACGGAGCCAAGATAAAAACCGCAATAGGTCTGGCAGGCATCCTTCACGGCTTTGGAACGGTTGCCTTTGGCAAGCATGATAAAGGACCCGCCATTGGCCTGAAGCTCAGCCACATAGGAATCCATACGGCCTGCCGTGGTCGGGCCGAAGGAGCCTGTGGGCATACCTTCCGGCGTTTTGGCGGGGCCAGCGTAATAAACCGGATGGTCTTTCAGGTATTGTGGCAGACCTTCACCCCGGTCCAACCGTTCCTTGAATTTGGCGTGGGCAATATCACGCGCAACAACAACGGTGCCGGTCAGGGCCAGGCGGGTTTTGACAGGATAGCGAGACAGCTCCTTGCGGATCTCATCCATCGGGCGGTTCAGGTTGATCTGCACGGCCTCACCGTCCAGATGCTCGTCCGTGGTTTCAGGCAGGAAGCGTGCCGGGTCATGCTCCAACTGTTCTAAAAAGAAGCCTTCTGCCGTAATACGCGCCTTGATCTGCCGGTCAGCCGAGCAGGAGACACCCATACCTACGGGCAGGGACGCCCCGTGGCGTGGCAGGCGGATAACGCGCACGTCATGGCAGAAATATTTGCCGCCAAACTGTGCGCCAATACCCAGTTTGCGGGTTAGGCCCAGAATTTTCTGTTCCATTTCCACGTCACGGAAGGCGTGGCCGGTCGGGCTGCCGCTGGTTGGCAGGCTGTCATACCAATGGGTGGAGGCCAGCT
Source organism: Acetobacter cibinongensis (assembly GCF_000963925.1). Classification (GTDB taxonomy): domain Bacteria; phylum Pseudomonadota; class Alphaproteobacteria; order Acetobacterales; family Acetobacteraceae; genus Acetobacter; species Acetobacter cibinongensis. The sequence continues at coordinate 100,423 of NZ_BAMV01000005.1, read as the reverse complement.
TGACGGTTTTAAGTGTCTGCTCGGCTGACATACCGCCGATTACGATGGCCAGATGGTAAGGCGGACAGGCTGAGGTGCCGAGTGTCTTGATTTTAACATCCAGCCAGTCAAGCAGCTTCTGTTCAGACCCCAGTAGGGCGCGGGTTTCCTGAAACAGAAAGGTTTTGTTGGCAGAGCCACCGCCCTTGGCCACAAACATCAGGTCAAACTGTTCATCGTGATGCGTGGCGGGGCTTGCAAAAATATCGCATTGCACAGGCAGGTTGGTGCCTGTGTTCTTTTCTTCAAACATGCTCAGCGGCGCCATTTGCGAATAGCGCAAATTGGTGCGTGTGTAGGTTTCGTACACACCTTTGGAGAAGGCAACTTCCTCGTCCCCTTCTACCCATACGCGCTGGCCTTTTTTACCAAATACAATGGCGGTGCCAGTATCCTGACACATGGGCAGCACGCCGCCAGCGGCAATGCAGGCGTTTTTGAGCAGGTCGAGCGCTACAAAGCGGTCGTTGTCTGAAGCTTCAGGGTCTTTAAGAATATGGGCAAGCTGTTCCAGATGTTTGGGGCGCAGATAATGCGCTACTTCATGGAATGCCTGCGCGGTAAATTCCGTCAGGGCTTCTGGCGTAATGTGCAAAACGGTCTTGCCACCGAAGTGCGATGTGCTCACGCCTTCAATATCCACCTTGCGGTAGGTGGTTGTGTCTTCTCCCAGTGGGAAAACTGGCGTGTAGGTAAAAGCAGGCACAGGCGGGCGGGGGGGCTGGCTGTTCATGTGTGCATCATCTCCATGGCCGCGCCCCCTTGGTTCATGCGCCGGGGGCTTTAACCGGGTGATGGCCCTTTCTTACGAAAAGCGTCAAGACTCACGACCTGAGAAGAGGCATCACTTTCTGCTGTATCGTCTGCCACGGCGGCTGCTTCCGGAGTGGTATCCGGTGCCTCAAGCCCCTCTTCAGGCTCACCAGCGGAGAAGTGCAGGCTTAGGTGGATGGCCGGGTCAGCAAAGCCGGTAAAGGCCCGGATGGGAATGGTCAGAGTGGAGCCAACACCCCCGAAAGACAGCCCAACGGAGACAGTCCCTGCATCCCGGTCAACCTTGAGGTCCCAGAACTGGTGTTGCAGCACAATGGTCATCTCATGCGGGTATTGTGCGCTCAGGCGGGCGGGAATGTTCACCCCTGGCATGTCGGTCCGGAAGGTCAGGTAAAAGTGATGCTCCCCTTCAAACCCTTCGCGGCTGACATGCTCGAGTGCGCTGAGCATGACGGTACGGTAGGCGTCTTCCAGCCACTTCTCGTAAGGCAGTTTGCTTTCTGGTGGGAAAACGCCGTCTTCAGGGGTGTTGTCGTGGTCGTCTGCCATGCCGACTCTCCTTGTTTGCGTGGCGGGGAACTTGCCCCGCCAGTGCTGTAACACATCTGGTGTCAGCCATGCGGGAAAGGCGGCGCAAGTGCAAGGGATGGAGGCGCAATTCTTTGCCATCGCACGGCAGTGCTGACAAAAAAGCGCAAACAGAAAAAATGCCGGAGGGCGCGGGGGAAAATGCAGATCACATAAGGTGGGAGGGCTTCTGTTGCCCGGTGCCCTCCCGAACCGCGCTTATCGCTTATGCAGCGACAGCGAGCACCTTTGTGTTATCATTGGCACTTGTAAGTTTAGCCCGATGACGGTGGTACAATACCGGGCAAAAGGAAGGTCTTTACCACGCGTGTCGAGCCTGTTTCGTCCCCATCTGTCCATGCTCGCAAAAGCCGGATTTTTATGGTGGAGACGCCGGGTACTGCCCCCGGGTCCACTACGCTTATTCCACGTTCCGTTTATCGCCATAGCCAAGGGGCAAGCCCCTCCTGCACTGACAAATATAGGAGTGCGCCACTGTTATGGCAAGGCCTGTCTTGCATGAGCGTGCTGCTCGGCCAGAACCAGTAGGCGTTCAAGGTCCCCCACGGCAATGTCAAACACATCCTCAGCGTTTTCCAGAGCCGAGAGCACATCCTCCCGCTGGATATGGAGAGCAGTTGCAGGCTGAGGCGGCAAAGGGGCTGCCTTATGTGGGTAGGAGTGGCCTGAAATGCGGTGGAACAGCAGGCCAACCCCCACCAGTACGGCAGAGTTCAGGCACACGGGAATGAAGGGGAAAGCCAACACCGCTTCAAGGTCCAGCGTTTGTGGATGGAGCAGTACGGCAGTCAGTGCGGCCGCCCCACCGGGCGGATGGAGAGTACCGGTGGCGGCCATGGCCACAATGGCCAGCCCAACGGCTACTCCGGCTGCCAGAAAGGGGTTGGTGATCAACAGGCCAACCATAATGCCCAGCAGGGCTGAGAGTGTATTGCCGCCAATTACGGCGCGAGGTGAGGCAAGGGGGCTGGCTGGTATAGCAAAGACCAACACGCTGGACGCCCCGATAGGCGCGACAAGTGCAGGCAGAGCGGCTGGTACCACCCAGCCCGTGACAGCCATGGTCACGATAATGGCAAGACACGCACCAAGGCCCGCAGCAATCATGAGCGGCGAATGTAAGGTTTTTTTCTTTAAAAGAGAGGAAAAATTATGAATATTTCTCAAGGAAAAAGACCATTCTAAGAAAAGAAACAATTTCATCGAGAAAAAAAGTATCGAAACTGCAATGTAAACTTTCTTTCCTGATGGAATGACATGTCATAGGCCAAGAGAGCTGTCCAAATAGTAAAAATTATCATGTAATAAAGAATAATTATGAGGAGTGATTTCCCGCCTTCCGCTTCTGCAATACCCCGGTGTATAGGAGGGGACGTTAATTTGCCTGCATTTGCGATAGGGGAACACTATGCCATTGACTGATGCCCAGCGTGCGGAAATAGCCGCGCACGCCAAAGACTCCAGCCCTACGCGCCGTCCTACCGTACCTGCCCTTGAAGCCATGCTGTATGAAGCCCAGCCAGTGCTGGACCATGGGTTCCTGCGGGTGGTGGACTATATGGGGGATGACTCCGCAATTGTGCAGGCGGCACGTGTGTCTTACGGGCGCGGCACGCGCAAGGTGTCTGAAGATGCAGGCCTGATCCGGTACCTGATGCGGCACCGCCATTCTTCACCGTTTGAAATGTGCGAAATCAAATTTCATGTGAAGTTGCCCATCTTCATTGCCCGGCAGTGGATTCGCCATCGTATGGCAAGCGTGAATGAATATTCCGCCCGCTACTCCATTCTGGACAGTGAGTTCTACCTGCCCGCCCCAGAGCATATGGCAGCCCAGAGTGAAGTGAACCGGCAGGGCCGTGGGGATGTGCTGGACCCGCAGGCTGCGGCTGAGGTGCTGGACATTCTGCGTAGCGACGCCATGCGTACTTATAGCAATTACGAAAAAATGCTGGATACGGAAGACGGTCCCGGCCTTGCGCGTGAACTGGCCCGCATCAACCTGACCGTGAACACATATACGCAGTGGTACTGGAAGATCGACCTGCATAACTTCATGCACTTCCTGGCCCTGCGCCTTGACCCACATGCCCAGTATGAAATTCGGGCCTATGCTGAAGTCATGCTTCAGGTTCTTCATGCGTGGGTGCCGCAAGCTGCAACAGCGTTTGAAGAATATCGCCGTGGTGCGGTGACGTTCTCTGCCAGCATGATGAAGGTTGTGCGCCGTATGCTGGCCGGTGAAACCGTAGAGCGTGAAGGCTCCGGGCTGAGCAAGCGCGAGTGGGATGAAATGATGGCAACGCTCAAAGGCTGAGCACGCTGTTATGGCTGAAGGGGGCGCAATGCCGCATAGTCAGGATGACAAAGGGCCTGCGCCCCCTATCGGGCTGGATGCGTTGCGGGAGGACCCACCCGTGCTGGAAGGGGAAATTCTTCCGCCTTCATCCCGCCTGCCGAGCTTTACCCCGTTTGTGGCTGTTGCCGTGGTGCTGGTGCTTGCGTGGGCAGCCTTATGGCTCAGCACACCCAAAAACCAGCCTGTGAGACATCTGCATCTGTGCGCTACGGGTAGCACACAAAGCGGCACTGGTATTTGTGTAGAATAAAGAGTCTACCGGCTACCGTGCCGTGCTGTGCGGGAGCATACATTACCCAGTGCCTGCAACCCTGTTACCAGCACAATAAGAACCAGCACGACCCCTAGCATGACCGGCGTGTTAAACCGCTGATACCCATAGCGGATGGCAAGGTCGCCCAGTCCGCCAGCGCCAATGGCCCCGGCCATGGCGGATGCCCCAACCAGCGTGACCAGTGTGACTGTAAAGCCGGAAATAAGGCCGGGCAGGCTCTCAGGTAGCAGCACATACCGTACAACCATCCAGCGTGTGCCCCCCATGGCGCGCACAGCGTCTATCAGGCCGGGGTCAACTTCCCGCAGGGAGACTTCTGCAATGCGTGCAAAATAGGGAATGGCGGCAATGGCTAACGGCACAATGGCAGCAGTTGTGCCAAGGGATGTGCCAACAACGTAGCGTGTAAAAGGAATGAGCAGCACAAGCAAAATAATAAAAGGCACGGCACGCACAGCATCTATCAGCAGTCCTAGCGGGCGGGATAGCCACGGCATGCGGCACAGACCGGAAGGGCCGGTCAGCATCATGAGCACCGCTAAAGGCAGACCACCTATGACGGCAAGAAGACCGGATGCCAAAACCATTTCCAGTGTCTCGGCCGTGGCGCGGAGTAAAAGATCAAGTATCAGACGGGACATAACCAATAACCTCAACGGATTGCGCCGTGGCCTGAAGAAGGGAGAGAGCATCCGGGGTGCTGGTGGAAAGCTGTACGAGGGCCTCCAGTGTCTGTGTGCCGCCAGTCTGGCGTGCCTGGGCATCCAGCACGGTGGCCTGCGCGGCACTGTCGGCTAGCAGAGGGGCTATGAGGGCCTGAGTATCCAGTGTTAGCCGTAACACGGTGTGGTCGCCTGCGCGGGCCGTTGGGCTTAGGCCGGAGGGCAGGCGCAGAGGAGGGTCATTTTGCAAAACGCTGTCTGGTGTGCCGCGTGCAATGATACGGCCATGTTCCAACACCACGACATGCCGCCCCAACTGCCGCACTACGTCCATTTCGTGCGTAATGAAAACCAGCGTCAGCCCAAGGTTGTGGTTGATGTCTGATAAAAGTTTGAGAATGGAACTGGTCGTCTCCGGGTCTAGTGCGGATGTGGCTTCATCACACAGCAGAAGAGCCGGGTTGGCGGCCAGAGCGCGGGCAATACCAACACGCTGTTTTTGACCGCCAGAGAGCAGGGCTGGATATTTGCTGGCATGGTCGCTTAGCCCCACAAGGTCCAAAAGCTCCGCAACACGCTTTTTACGCTGGGGTGCGGGTGCGCCAGTAATTTCCAGCGGCAGGGCAATGTTGCTGGCAACTGTGCGGGAAGACAGAAGGTTAAAATGCTGGAAAACAAAACCAATTTTCCGGCGCAGCATAACAAGTCTGTTGTCTGGCACAGCTGCCAGATCTTCCCCTTCAAACAGGATGCGCCCGCTATCGGGGCGTTCCAAGCCGTTGAGGCACCGCAGCAAGGTGGATTTACCCGCCCCGGACCGGCCAATAATGCCCAGGCTATCGCCTCGCTCCACCGTAAAGCTGATATCCTGCAAGGCGGTCTGGCCGCCAAATTGGCGGCTTATCTGTTCAACAGCAAGAAGGCTCATGACCAGGCTGGCACAATGGCCCCATGATAAACGTCAATCAAAGACTGGCGGACGTTAGGCTGGTGAAAGGCTGTTACCAGTGTTTGCACCCACGGGGCTTTCTGGTCAGCCTCATTAACCGCTATGAAACAGACATAGGGGTTATGCTCCAGACTCTCCTGGCCAATGCGCTCTTTTTCCACATCTACCCCGGCCTTCTTGGCCCAATCTGTGTTGATAATGGCGCCATCCAGGTCAGGCAGAGCGCGCCCCACCACCCCGGCATCAAGCTCCTTGATGGTGATGTTGCGCGGGTTTTCGGTAATATCCAGCGCGGTAGGTGTCAGGCCAGCCTCTTTTGAAATTTTGAGGAGGCCCAGCGTTTGCAGCAGTAGCAGCGCACGGCCTTCATTGCTCGGGTCATTGGGAACGCCAATGGTCGCGTTCTGCGGCAGGTCAGCGAGCTTCTTCCAACGGCGTGAGTACAGGCCGATAGGGGCAAAATAAGTGTCACCTACGGGAACGATATGAAAATTCTTGGCATCGTTCTGTGCTTTTAGAAAAGGCCCATGCTGGAAGGCATTGGCGTCCAGCTCATGCTCAAAGAGGGCTTCATTCGGGGCATTATAGTCTGTGAAGGGAATGATTTTGAGCGTGAGACCCGCTTTGGCGGCATTTTCAGCGGTAACGCGCCACACATCCTCATCTTCTCCAGACATGATGCCAATACGCAGGGTCTGGGGGGTGGCTGCCTGTCCTGCACGGCATAGCAATGGTGCGCTCCCAAGCAGGGCAAGGGCTGACCGACGGGAAAGAACAGAAAAGGACATGACGTACCGCCCTGTGAGATGGATTGGATATAAATATAACGAAGGCGTTTGATTGAATGTAAGAGAATAACGATGTCAAGCGATATAAAGAAAATACATCATCATAACACGGAAAAAATAGTGGAAAATGCCGCGCTCAGATGGCCGTGCACCACTCACATATTTGCCATGTAGGCAGATGCCTGCAACCAACCCGTGTGAAAGGCCTTAACATTCCGTGCAAACAATACTGACGACTGGTATATGTTGGATGCCATTATGGTTTGAGTGGGATTGAGAGAATGTTTACTTTAAAACAGGTGTCTGTGCGTTCTATTGCGGGTCTGGCAGCTTTTATGGGGCTTATGGCAACAGTAAGCCCCGCACAGGCGGACGATAGCCTGCGTGCAAAGCAGACCGCAGCCTGTAAAGGGGATGCCGTCAAACTTTGTACCTTCGCTATTCCTAACGAAGAAAAAATTACCCGCTGCATGGAAAAAAAGAAGGACAAGCTCAGCCCCAAATGCCGTGCTTTTTTTGACAAAGGCACAAGCGGCAAAAAAACAGCGGGCAAATAACATCCACCCTGCCAACGCCGCTCTCGCTATGTTTTCTGGATAGCGGAAGCGGCGTTTTTTATAGGGTTATGCTCAGGGGGTCAGGGGGTCAGGCGGTCTTTCAAACTTTCCGCCGTAGCCTGTGCAATGCGGCGGAATGCCTGCGCGGCATCGCTCTCCGGTGCGCTCGCCACGATAGGGGTGCCGTCATCACCACTTGAGCGGATGGATGCCAGAAGCGGCACTTCTCCCAGGAAGGGCACCTGCAAGGCTTCCGCTTCCTTGCGGGCCCCACCGTGCCCAAATAGCTCCGTATTATGTCCGCATTTGGGGCAGCAGAAGTAGGACATGTTCTCGATCAGACCGAGAACAGGCACCTTCATTTTCTCAAACATGCTGACACCGCGCCGCGCATCAATCAAGGCAATATCCTGCGGGGTGGAGACAATCACTGCGCCTGCCAGCGGTACTTTCTGCATAAGGGAGAGTTGGGCATCCCCCGTGCCGGGTGGCATATCGACAACCATGACATCAAGCGGTCCCCAATCCACATCAGTCAGAAACTGAGTGATGGCCCCCATAACCATGGGACCACGCCAGATCATGGCCTGTTTTTCATCAACCAGCATCCCAATGGAAACAGCTTTCAGGCCCCAGACGTCCAGTGGTTGCAGGCGGCCTTGCAGCGCTACAGGTTTAGTGGATGTGCCTAACATACGGTGCAAGGACGGGCCATAAATATCCGCATCCAGCAGGCCCACTTTCAGCCCTTGCTGCGCAAGTGCTACGGCAAGATTTGTCGCTGTGGTGGATTTCCCGACTCCGCCTTTGCCGGATGCTACGGCAATAATGGCTTTTACGTCTGGCAATACCGGTGCGTTGGGGTCGGCCGGGGGGGCGCCACCAAAGGGGCGATGGCCGCCGCCAGCCGCCGGGGCCGTGCGTCCCGGTGTAGGGGCTGTCGGGCCTGCGGGACGATGTGCCGTGAGGATTAATGTTGCATCCTGCACACCGGGAAATTGTTTCAGGCGGAGGGCTGCCTCATCGCACAGGGGGGAGAGGGCGGCTGCTTTTTCACGTGGAACGGAGAGGGCTACGGACAGCTTGCCCTCTTCCAGACGGAAGCCTTCCAGCTTGCCAAGTGCCAGCAGGGAATGGCCGGTCTGGGTGTCCAGTACGGAATCCAGAACCTTGGCGATATCATCATGATGCAGGGAAGGTGGGGTCTGGGTCACGGTATGAAGGTCCTGATGAAAAATGGGAGGCACAACTTGATAAGGAGAGTGTTGGCAACAGCAACAGGGCGCCTGCGTCAAGAGGTGGTGCGTGCAACTGCCTTGGTTCTGCCAGTTTTGTGCTGCCAGTCATACAGCGTAAAGACAACGGAAGGATTTTGCACGATATGGCAGACACCCCGTGTCGGGCAGAGTATAACAGCAGGCAGCCCACGCACCATTGGGGATAACGCGTAAGTTCATGACGGTACAGCACCACCCGCCAGTTGCGTCTCAACCGCCCTCTCTACCTGCCAAACCTGCGGTAAGCAGCAGCCGGGACCACCGTATAGACGCCATGCGGGGTGTGGCGCTGCTGATGATGTTTGTGGACCATATTCCCCAAAGTCTGCTCAATCGGTTTACCATGCGCAACGTCGGGTTTGCGGATGCAGCGGAGGTCTTTGTGCTGCTCGCGGGCTATGCGTCATGGCTGGCTTATGGCCGTGGGTTCAGGAAATATGGCACGGTGGAGTGCCTGAAACGGATTTATCGGCGCTGCCTTCAGCTTTATATCGGGCAGGCCATCATGGTGTTTGTGTCCGTTATCAGTATTCGGTTATGGCGGTCTTATACCCCGGTTCCGGTTGATTTTCTGGAGCCAGAGCTTGCCCACGGCCTGAGTTGGGTCTGGCGGGTCATGATGTTTGATGCCCTGCCAAGCAACCTGAATATCCTGCCGCTCTATATTGTGCTGCTGGGCGGTTTTCCGGTGTTCTATCTGCTGATGCGCGCGCAGCGTTCCCTCGCCCTGCTTCTGTCAGGTGCGTTGTGGATGTTGGTTAACCTCGACCCCGGGCTGAATTTTCCTAACTGGCTTGACCCGGATGGCTGGTATTTCAACCCCCTGGCTTGGCAGTTCCTGTTTGCGTTGGGGGTAGCGGCCTCCGCCCAGACAGAGCAGCGCGGTGCGGACTTTCCCCGCATCAGGCCGCTGGTCTGGTTGTGTGGGATTTATCTGGTCTTTTCAGCGCTTCAGGCCTTTCCGTGGGCACAGTGGCACCTGCCTGACCTGCGTCCCTTTGGGCAGATGACAACCCCAGAAAAAAGCTGGCTGTCCCCCCTGCGGCTTTTGGATGTGATGGCTATTTTCTATCTGGTGCAGTCGTCAGACACAGCGCGTACATGGGCAGCCCAATCAACCACAGGGCAAATTCTGGCACGGGTTGGGCGGCACTCCCTAGAAATTTTTGTCGTGGGGACGTTGCTTGATCTCTACGCCCGCCTCGTCTTCAACACGTTTGGTGATGGCCTTCTCTTACAGGTGCTGGTCAATGTGACTGGCCTGACCATCCTGTTTGCTCTGGCTGCGTGGCTGGACAAGCGGCGTAGCCGCAGTCGGCAATTGGCAACAGCCAAACTGTAACAGGGTCAGGCGGTAAAGGCTGACGTCTGCTCCAGATCGTGCGATAGAGGATGTTTATTATCGTGTCCGGATTAGTGAGAGTGATGTCACCCATGCGTCTGCCCGTTCGCCTTTTTTGCGCTGCGTCCCTGTCCTGCCTGCTGCTGGCAGGCGTTGCCAGCCCGGTCGTGGCCTGGGCCTCAGACTCTGCCGCAGCCCCTGCTGCGGTCACTCCACCCGCTGCGGCGCCCGCTGTCAGTATGCGCCATGGTGTGCCGGACAGCTTTGCTGACCTGGCTGCCCGTCTGCTGCCAGCGGTCGTGAATGTGTCCACTACTCAGACCGTCAAAAGTGGCAGCACGGATGATGAAGACGATGAGGACGGGGACGACCAACTGCCCCAGATGCCGAATTTCCCTCAGGGCTCACCCTTTGAGAAGTTTTTTCATGACTTCATGAACCGCCAGAGCAGCCCGGATGCACCACCCCGCCGTATGCAGGCGCTGGGGTCAGGCTTCATCATTGATGCCAGCGGCTATATTGTCACCAACAACCACGTTATCCGCCATGCGGATAAGGTGACGGTGACCCTGCAAGACAACACGGTTCTGACCGCCAAACAGATTGGGCATGACGACCGGACGGACCTTGCCTTGCTGAAAGTCGAGAGCAAAAAACCTCTGCCTTTCGTACATTTTGGGGATAGCGACAAGCGCCGGGTAGGGGACTGGGTGCTGGCTATTGGCAACCCGTTTGGTCTGTCCGGTACGGTGACTGCCGGTATTATTTCCTCCCGCGGGCGGAATATTGACCAAGGCCCGTATGATGACTTTATCCAGACGGATGCGCCCATCAATAAAGGGAACTCCGGCGGCCCGCTGTTTGATATGGATGGCAATGTCATTGGTGTGAACACCGCCATTTATTCCCCCTCCGGCGGCTCGGTCGGGATTGGCTTTTCTATTCCCGCTAACGAGGCACAGGGTATTATCGACCAGTTACGCAAAACCGGTAAGGTCTCACGCGGCTGGCTGGGTGTCCGTATCCAGAATGTGACGGAAGAAATTGCAGAAGGCCTGAACCTGACCCCAGCACGCGGTGCGCTTGTTGCCGGGGTTGAAAAGGATGGTCCCGCTGCCAAGGCCAAGTTGCAGACAGGGGATGTTATCCAGACCCTGAACGGCGTTGCCATTGAAGGCAAGGCCCTGCCGCGCCTGTCCGCGCAGTTGCCGGTGGGTACGGTGGCGCATCTTGGGGTGTGGCGTCATGGCAAGGTGCTTGACCTGCCTGTGACCATTGCCGCGTTGCCAGAAGCTGCGGCTGAACCAGAGAAGAAAGAGGCTCCAGCGGCTAAAAATGCCAAGGATGTCAGCTTTGCGGCTCTAGGCTTCAGCGCTGGCCAACTGGATGACGCTGCCCGCCAGAAATATAATCTGCCTGCAACCCAGAAAGGTGTGCTCATTACATCCGTCAAGGATGGTGGGCTGGCCTCTGACCGTGGCCTGAAAGAAGGGGACGTGGTGACAGAGGTGCAGCAGGCGGAAGTGAGCACTCCGGCAGATCTGAAAAAACGGATCGAGGCAGCCCAGAAAGCAAAAAAGAAATCCGTTCTGCTGCTGGTGCACGATGCTGATGGCCTGCGCTGGGTGCCCTTCCCGCTGAATGGGGATGACGCGCAATAATACTGCGGAGCGCAGAAGCGTTGCGTATTCCCACTTTCTCTCTCTCCGTGCCGTGGCTGGGCAATGCCACGGTGCGGCAGACAATCCGTCTGCTGGTTTCTGTAGCTCTGGCAGGGCTTGTGGCGCAGCTTGCCCATTTGCAGGAACCCGGCTGGGCATTGATCACCGCCGTGATTGTAACCCAGAGCAGCATTACCGAGACCATGTCCAGCGGGCGGTATCAGCTTGTTGGCACGCTTATCGGGGCTTTGGTGAGTGTGATCACCATTACCCTGATCGTGTTTCGTTTCCCCTTATGGTTCAGTTTTGGGGTGGTGTTTGTGCCGCTGGCGGTGCTGGCATCCTGGCGGCCTAACACGCGCATGGCGCTTGTTACGTTAATGATCGCCACTCTGTTTCCTACGCAGGATGACCCGTATCTCCGGCCCGTGGAACGTGTGCTGTCCATTCTGTTCGGTGTAAGCGTATCCATGCTGGTGTCCTACGTCGTGTTGCACGAACAGGCCCGGAGGGACGCCTTCCGCAACGCAGCCGCTACCGTGCGCAAGATTGTCACTATTCTTGAGCAGGCTCGCACAGGCGCATGTGACTGGCTGACCATTCAGGACATGAATGATGACTGCGCGGCCTCGTTGCGCAAGGTGCAGGCGGCTGTGGAAGAAGCCCGCCGGGAGCGCTGGAAGCCGCTTGAGCAACGTGACCCCATGCTGGCCGACTTGCCCAAAACACTGCGCCAGTTACAGATGGACACGCTGGTTGTTGCCAGAGCCATTATGCGCAGCCCGCCAACAGAGCATGAGGTCATAACGCAGGACACAAACGAGGCCCTGCGTGCGGCAATGCACCGGGCTTTTGACTGGATTATCACCCGCTGTGAAAAAGAGGCCATTGCCCGGTCTGGTGAAGAATACCGCGTGGCCGCAGGGGTTATCAGCGCACTGCCAACAGAGGATGGGCAGACGGATGAGATTATTCGTTTTGTTCTCACAATTCTGCGTACTGACCTGATAGCTCTTATCCGGCTGTTGGGGGATGATGATACTGAACGTAGCTGACCCAGACAGACCAGTAAGGAGCTTGCCATGACATCCGCTTCCGCCAATCAGGTTGTAAGACTGCATGAAACCGGAGGGCCAGAGGTTCTTCGGGTCGAAACACTCCCAATTCCACAGCCTGGTAAAGGGGAGGTGTTGCTGCGGCAGGTGGCGTTGGGCGTCAATTTTATTGATACCTATTTCCGCAGTGGCCTGTACAAATTCCCCACTCTGCCAGCCATACCGGGCATGGAAGGGGCAGGGATTGTTGAGGCCGTGGGCGAAGGGGTAACAACCCTTAAGCCCGGTGCCCGTGTGGCTTATGCAGGGGTTCTTGGTGCTTACGCACACTACCGAACCATTGCTGCGGACCGGTTGGTTGAACTGCCCGAGAGTATCAGTTTTGAACTGGCCGCAGGTATTATGCTGCGTGGCCTGTCAGCGCATATGCTGCTCCGTCAGGTTTATAACGTCAAAAAAGGAGACCCCATTCTGGTGTATGCCGCTGCCGGAGGGGTAGGGCAGCTTATGTGCCAATGGGGCAAGCATCTTGGGGCGCATGTTATTGGTGTAACCTCCAGCCCGGAAAAGGCTGAGATTATACGGGCCTGTGGCGCAGCGGACGTGATTGTCGGGACAGACGAACTGCCTGAGCAGGTACGGCGTATAACCAACGGGGCCATGGTCCCTGTGGTTTATGACAGTGTAGGGCGGGACACGTTCGAGACCAGCCTGAACTGTCTGGCCCCACGTGGCCTTATGGTCAGTTACGGGAATGCGTCCGGTCCAGTTGAAAACTTTAATGTTGCCGCCCTGAGCGCACATGGCAGCCTGTACCTGACCCGCCCGACCCTGATGACCTATATTGCCAAGCCGCAGGACTTGCAGGCCTCTGCCAAAGCGTTGTTTGAGGTTCTGGCAAAAGGTATTCTCAAGCCCACGATCGGGCAGCATTTTGCCTTGGCGGAAGCCGCACAGGCTCACGAAGCTCTTGAGGGACGCAAAACCACAGGCAGCACGATCCTGACCCTGTAAGAGGTCGGCTTAGAAGTTGCCACGGTCGGTCCAGGCTACCTGACTGTGCCTTAAAGCGGAATTTTTCTGTCTCTATGCATTGTCCTGCACGGGGCAGAAAAATTGTCTGTTCAGGCTCAATAAGGCTCTCCCGTGAAGGTGGTAAGACGCCCTCTAACTGTCTGGTGCAGCAGATGTATTGCCATTATGTCATGTGTGGGCATGACGAAGGCTTTGAGATGCGGTAGGCTTGCCAAGTACGTTCTGGCCTCTCGGAACGTGACAGAATGACAAGGATAGTTAGCTATGAAAAAATGTCTTTCAAAATGCCCTAAATCCCCTTGTGCACGCGGCCTTATTCTTATCGGGCTGGTGGCAACGGTGGTTTACTTCTTTCGTAAAAAGAAGTGCTGCAACTAACAGTTGACCCTATTCAAAATGTCTATTTGGTGAGAGTCTTTAACACCAAAGATAAAGTGACAGCTTGCCTGGCATAACTGGGCGGGCTTTTCTTCAGGAGCATCCGTTGGCCCCCACCGAAGTACAAAGCCCGCCCCCGTCAGCTACCACCGCGTCTGCCGCAGACACTGCACCCGCAGCAGCCGCGCCAGACCAGCAGGCAGCAGCCCCGACACAGCCAGAAGCACCACCGGCAGGTAAACCTGCCTATCTTGGGCCGCCGGAGAAGCCTACCCAGGATGGTGGGAACGGTATTTTCTTTGACTTCAATTTAGGTGCCCGGGTTCTCCTGCCCCAGCGGACAGAGGGCAAGTGGCGCGTCACCCTGCGTGATCTGGATACCGGCAATATTCTGTTTCAGAACGAAAATACTGGTGCCTCTATTGCGTCAGCCAAACGCTATTATGTCCGGTTTGCTCTGGACGTTGTGGACATTAAGGCAGATGGCACAGAAACAGTTTGCCTGACCCATGAGTATGACGCCCGTGACAAGGATATTGTCATTCAGCTTCCTGTGGGCACCCTGGGGGACACGTTGGCATGGTTCCCGTATGTCAACCGGTTTGCAGAAGAACGGGGCGCACGCGTAACCTGCCTGATGTCAGGCCTGATTTTACCGCTGCTGAAAGACAACTACCCTCATTTGCGCCTTATGACTTCAGACGATGCGGAGAAAGAAGGGGTATGTGCCAAGGCCTATGCCACATACTGCATTGGTCTGTTCTTTGATGATGAAGCCAACATTCAGCAGCCAACGGACTTCCGCTTTGTCGGCCTTCACCGCACGGCAGGGTATATTCTGGGCGTTTCCCCGCAGGAAGAACCCACACGTCTGACGGCAGAAGACGACACACGTCCCATAGAAGAAAAATATATCTGCATTGCCGTGCAGGCCAGCACACAATGCAAATACTGGAACAACCCCACCGGATGGGCTGAGGTGATTGCCTATCTCAAGCAACACGGGTACCGGGTTATCTGTATTGACCAGCGCCCAGTGCATGGCACGGGGATTGTCTGGAACCATATTCCGCATGGCGCAGAAGACCAGACAGGCAACCGGCCTTTGTCCGAGCGTGTGCGGTGGCTGAAACATGCAGAGGCTTTTATTGGTGTCAGTTCCGGTCTGGCATGGCTGGCATGGGGCGCAGGCACCAAGGTTGTCATGATCTCCGGCTTCACGCACCCTACCAACGAATTTGATACGCCCTACCGGGTTATGAACTGGCACACCTGTAATTCCTGCTGGAATGACCCCCGTGTACGGTTTGACCACAATAATTTCCTGTGGTGCCCCCGGCACGAAAACACGCCCCGCCAGTTTGAATGTTCGCGTCTGATTACCGGTCAGCAGGTTATTGGCCAGCTTCAGAAATTTGTGGAAGCCTGACTGCCGAAGTGTGTTGTTAATGATACAGAGCAATGCGGACTACTCAGTCCGTGTTAAGCTGTCATGTAGTAATTGATTGTTCTTCACTCTCGTGTCTGCGGCCATTGGCTGTTCAGGCACTTTTTAAGAAAGGAAAAAGGCATTGCAGTCTCTCCTCTCCCGTCTTGCTTCTCTGGCCGCTGGTTCCGTAGCAGTTTGCACCCTTTCTTTAGGGGGTGTGGGGCTGTCCACACAGGCGCATGCTCAGGCATCCGTGCTGCTAAAGCACCAGTCCGCACAAGCTGTTGTGGAAACTGTTGACCACGATGCGCGTGAACTGCTGCTGCGTGAAGCCAATGGCCACCTGATCACCATTGAATATGGTTCCAGCATCCGTGACCTGCCGCGCGTAAACCCTGGTGACAAGCTGAGCATCAGCTTTGTGGAAACGCTGGGTGCGGATATTGCGCAGCCGGGTAGCCCGCTGCCAGAATCAACGCTCACAACAGCCCGTGGCTATGTGCATGGGCACCCCCATGGCGTTATTGCGTCTTTCCGCCGCGAACGTGCCAAAGTTGAAACGATAGACCTGCCGACGCACACGATATCTTTTGTAACGGACGATGATACGTCGCACGTTGCTGTGCTGCGTACCAAAGCGATGCGTGACTTCCTGAGCACGCTGAAAGTTGGGGACGTTATTGATATTACCCGGATGGAATCCATCTCCTACATCATCAAAAATGACACCGTAACGCCGCAGAATCCGGTTGCAGCAGGGGTGCAGTCTGATAGCGCAGCTCCAGCAGCTCCAGCAGCTCCAGCAGCTCCAGCAGCTCCAGCACAATAAAAAACGCTCACGCAGCCTCTAGTGGGCTGTGTCAGTAAAAAAGAGCGCTCCGTGTGGGCGCTCTTTTTTTATTTAGGGGTCATTCAGGCACTGGAAGCTCTAATTCTAACGTGCGCCTGTTAGAATAGGGTCTGCTGTAATCGCACCGGCGTTTGGTAGCTGCTACCAAATCTTCGAGGCACTATTCAGGTGCCCTATAGTCTTAAGATGGCACACAATCACCATGAGGGGGCAGGGACGTATTAGGGGCTTTACTGCGTGTTGCCAGCCAGCACAGAATAGAGCCGGTGCAGACCATGGCTGCCCCATTCCAGAATGCTGCCGTAAGAGTGGTATGGAGAAAAAACGCGGCAAAAACAGCGGAAAGAACAGGAATAAAGTAAGAAGCCCCCGCCATAACGGTCACATTGCCATGCAGCAGGCCAGTATTCCACGTGATATAGCCACCAGAAATGGCTGCCGCGCCTCCAAAAAGATAGATGAGGCCATCAGTATTCAGCACCAGTTTACTGTCGCCGTGCAGCAGAAATTCACCCCACAGCACCAGTGCTACCATGATGAAAAAGAACGGTACGTAATTTTTACCACGCGCCATACGCAGCGTTACTGTGCTGTAAAGCGTCCAGAGAACGGCGGAGCTTAAGGCAAGGCCGTAACTTAATGGATTGCTGGCAATATCCCCGCATATTTCTTGAATATTAATGCCGTTTTTTTCGCCAAGCACCCAGAACACACCAAGGGCCGAGATCATAACGCCTGGGAAAATCAGTTTGTTTGCTTTGCGACCATTCAGCACAATAGCCGCAATCATGGTGAAGGTTGGCCATAAGTAGTTGATCATACTTACTTCAATGGCCTGACGGTTGTTGCTGGCATACCCAATGGATAACGCAAAGGATAACTCTGTCCCTACAAACAGGGCGCCGCCACACAGCAGATAGACAAAGGATGGCTTCTCAAATTTTGGTTTGCCGGAGGCGATAATCAGCAAAATGGCAGCTATTGTGTACATCAGCGCCATGCCCTCAACGGGACCGTAAGCATTGCTTACGCCCCGCACCAAGCCAACATTGACACTCCACCACAATACGGCGCTCAGTCCTATCAGGGTTGAACGCTGCTCGCGCTTTGCAGAAATGGGAAGCTGACTCTGGAGAAGGGTCATTACGGTTTGTGCCTTATGACATCTGCACCCTTTGGCGCAGACCGACGCGATTGTAAAAACTGGCTCTCTCTTCAGCCATTATGGCAAAATGTCAATTGGCTCTGTGTGTTCAAAAAACGTATGACAGGCCTGCTTGAAAGTGGGGATATTCTAAGTCCATGTTAATGCTCAAAATCCTGTGGGGGCGGCTGTGTAGAAACAGCGGGTGACTTCTCAGGCATATCGATTTATGAGCAGAGACAATCATGCGAGCACGGTTACTCTCTGGTTCGCTGTATGCCGGATTCAGGTTAAGGAAGTTCCCATGCCAACACCCCCCACAAGACAGTCCAGCTTCCTGCAAAAAATGGAAGAACTGAACGATGGTCGGTCACTTCTGGCCAATATGGGTGGGTTTTTATGTGTGCTGGGAATGCTTGGAGCAGCTAATTACATCTGCAAAATAGGCTTACACATAGAACTGTACTCAGTTCTTCTTATTCTTATTGCGGGTGTGGCCTGTTATTTCTTTGTGCCATTTCTTGTGGTGTGGCTCTGGCGTGGCCGTGTATAAATATTAAAGGTTTTTCTGTAAAAAACGCCCCTCACATCAGGTTGGTGTGAGGGGCGTTTTTGTAGGCGTGCGTTACCGTGGTGTGCGGCGGCTAAGCTGGGATACGTCACGTACAGCGCCACGTGCTGCGCTGGTGGTCAGGGCCGCATAGGCCTTCAAGGCATTGGAGACCACGCGCTCACGGTTTGGCTGCCAGGCCTGATCGCCCTTATCGTCCATTTTTTCACGACGAGCAGACAGTTCACTCTCCGCAACTGCAACAGCAAGGCGGCGGTTGGGGATGTCAATTTCGATAATATCCCCTTCTTCTACCAGACCAATGGTGCCGCCTTCAGCGGCTTCTGGGGAGATGTGACCAATTGACAGGCCCGAGCTGCCGCCAGAGAAGCGACCATCCGTAATCAGGGCGCATTTTTCGGCCAGCCCTTTGGATTTCAGATAGCTGGTGGGGTACAGCATTTCCTGCATGCCGGGTCCACCCTTCGGGCCTTCATAGCGGATCAGGACCACGTCTCCGGGTTTGATTTTGTCGGTCAGAATGGCCGAAACGGCGGCATCCTGACTTTCAAAAATACGGGCCGGACCGGAGAAGGTTTCCAAACCGGCGGCAACACCTGCGGTTTTAACAATGGCACCGTCCTCGGCAATGTTGCCGTAGAGTACGGCTAGACCACCGTCCTTGCTGTAAGCATGGGCGGCATCACGAATGGCACCTTTTGCCTGATCGGTGTCCAGTTCCTTGTAAAGGCTGGCCTGAGAGAACGCCTGCGTGGTGCGTACACCACCCGGTGCTGCCCGGAAAAATTCGCGTGCCTCTGTTTTGCCTGCACCGTCTTCAGACCGGATATCCCACTTGGCCAGTGCCTCTTTAAGGGATGGGGCATGTACCATTGGAATATCGTTATGCAGCAGGCCCAGCCGGTCCAGTTCACCCATAATGGCAGGAATACCACCGGCACGGTGCACATCTTCCATATGTACATCTGCACGGGAAGGGGAGACCTTACACAGGTTGGGCACACGGCGGGAAAGCTGGTCAATGTCCTTCATGGTGAAGGGCACGCTGCCCTCATGGGCTGCTGCCAGTAGATGCAATACCGTGTTGGTTGAGCCACCCATGGCAATATCAACAGACATGGCGTTTTCAAACGCCTGCATGGTGGCAATGCTGCGTGGCAGCACGCTGGCATCATCCTGCTCGTAATGGCGGCGGGCCAGATCCACAATGCGGCGGCCCGCTTCTACAAACAGTTCCCGGCGTGCAGCGTGTGTGGCTACAAGGCTGCCATTGCCGGGCAGGGACAGGCCCAGTGCTTCGGTCAGGCAGTTCATGGAGTTTGCGGTGAACATGCCGGAGCAGGACCCACAGGTGGGGCAGGCGGAGCGTTCAATAATCTCGGAGTCCGCTTCGCTTACCGTGGGGTCAGCGGCGGCAACCATGGAGGTTACAAGGTCAGCGCGCTGCTCAATGTCATCCAGTGTCACGCGTCCGGCCTCCATGGGGCCGCCGGATACAAAGATGGTCGGAATGTTCAGGCGCATGGAGGCCATCAACATACCGGGCGTAATTTTATCACAGTTGCTGATGCACACCAGCGCATCCGCACAATGTGCGTTGACCATGTATTCAACGGCATCCGCAATCAATTCGCGGGAGGGGAGGCTGTACAGCATCCCGCCATGGCCCATGGCAATGCCGTCATCAACGGCAATGGTATTAAATTCACGACCAATACCGCCCGCTTCCGCAATGGACTCGCAGACAAGCTGCCCAAGGTCCTTGAGGTGCACATGGCCGGGTACAAACTGGGTGAAGGAGTTGGCAACGGCAATAATGGGTTTGCCGAAGTCTGAGTCCTTCATGCCTGTTGCGCGCCACAGGCTGCGGGCACCTGCCATGTTACGGCCGTGGGTGGTAGTGCGGGAGCGGTAGCCGGCCATTGCTGAGGGTCTTTCTGTCTGGTCGTGGTTTACAGGGGGCGTGCACCTTACGGCACAAAGGCCCTTCTGTCAGGGGGGAGACTGTGTCTGGGTCGTTTTGGGCCAGATAATACTACAATTTTATGATAAATATGGCTTTTAGAGGCTATAAAACCATCATTCGGTTGCAGGCGGGCTAGGGGTTCAGTATTGCTCGCTTCGCCCGATTGCCGATCGGAAACGGAGAGCAGATGGACGGAACCTCACAGCAGCCTGCCCAGACAATGGTCAAGCAGCGTCACCAGAGCACCATGACGGGAGACCCCTTGTTCAAGGGGTTGGTTCTCACCACAGGCATTGGCGTCTTGCTGGTGCTTGGTGCAATCATCACGGTCATGGCGGTAGGGGGCATTCCTGCTTTCAAGGCGTTTGGTCCCGGTTTTCTGTTCTCGGCTGCTTGGAACCCGGTTAGCCAGCATTTTGGCGCGGCCGCTCCCGTCTTCGGGACGCTGGCCAGTAGCGCCATTGGCCTGATCATCGCCATTCCGCTTTCTTTTGGTACGGCTTTCTGGCTTACGGCTCTTGCGCCGCCAGCGCTCTCATCGGTCATTGGTATGGCTGTGCAGCTTCTGGCCGCCGTGCCGTCTATCATCTTCGGGATGTGGGGCTTTTTTGTGCTGGTTCCGCCAATGGCGCATTATGTGCAGCCAACGGCGCGCCACCTGTTCGGGCATGTGCCGGGGCTTTCTGCTCTGGTTTCTGGCGCACCATTCGGCACAGGGCTTCTGACCGCCGGTCTGATTCTGGCTATCATGATCATGCCGTCCATCACCGCCGTCATGCGGGATGTGTTCGTGTCCATGCCCACCGTATTGCGTGAGAGCGCCTACGGTCTTGGCGCTACCCGCTGGGAAGTGATGCGTCAGGTCGTGCTGCCCTGGTCACGCCACGGGGTTGTAGGCGGCATTGTGCTGGGTATGGGCCGTGCAATGGGTGAGACCATGGCGGTTACCTTTGTTATTGGTGACAGCAACCACATTGGCTGGTCGCTGTTTGCCCCATCCAACACTATTGCGTCCCTTATTGCGCTTGAGTTTCCTGAAAGCCCTGCCGGGAGCCTGAAGCTGGCCTCTCTCATGGCTCTTGGGGCCATTCTTATGGCTATTTCGTTTATCACCCTTTGGTGCTCCCGCGTTCTACTGGTACGGAGCGAATCACAGGCAGGAAAACGCTGATGAACAGCCAGACCGCCACACGCACCCCGTCTTCCCGTTCACGGTCCCTTGCGGCCCAACGTAAAATGATGGACCGGTTTGCAACGGTGTTGAGCTGGTGTGCCACGTTTCTTGTGGTGTTCGTGCTCGGCTCCATTCTCTGGACCCTGCTCAAAAATGGTCTGCCGGGGCTGACAGCGGCACTGTTTACGCGCTCCATGGGCGCTCCGGGGCAGGGTGGCGGTCTCGCCAATGCTATTGTGGGGAGCCTGCTGCAAACCGGGCTTGCCATTTTACTTGGTGCGCCTGCCGGGTTGATGACGGGCATTTATCTGGCCGAATATGGCAGCACTAGCCGTCTTGCACGGGCCGTGCGCTTTGTATCGGACATGCTGCTTTCAGCGCCTTCCATCTTGATCGGCCTGTTTATTTACATGGTGCTGGTTGCCCCGCTGGGCCATTTTTCCGGTTTTGCGGGGGCTGTCGCTCTGGCCATTCTGGCCATGCCCATCATGGTGCGGACCACTGAAGACATGCTGCGTCTGGTGCCTGTTGCCATGCGTGAAGCAGGGATTGCGCTGGGCGCGCCAAAATGGCGGGTTATTCTTTTTATCTGTGTCAGAGCGGCCCGCGGCGGTATTCTGACCGGCGTTCTGCTGGCCATTGCACGTGTGGCGGGTGAGACGGCACCCCTGCTGTTTACGTCACTTGGTAACTCCGAATGGTCGCTTGACATGCGGCGCCCCATGGCCAGCTTGCCAGTGGCAATTTACCAGTACGCAGGGTCCGCTTATCAGGACTGGATGCAGCAGGCCTGGACCGGCGCGCTGCTGGTGACGCTGGGTGTGTTGATTATTAATATTGTGGTGCGGGTGGGCATCCGCGCAGGACGGACATGAACGGACAAGCCATGAATAGCACCATGCAGGCTGAACCTTTGGACACCAATACAGCACAGGCCACGCCGTTGGCCATTCAGGTGCGCAATCTGGATTTCTACTACGGCAAGTCCCGTGCGTTACACGGTATTTCGCTTGATTTCCCAGAGCGCAGCGTAACCGGCATGATCGGGCCTTCCGGCTGCGGGAAGTCCACCCTGCTGCGTGTTCTCAACAGAATGTATGACCTCTACCCCGGCCAGAAAGCAACGGGTGAGGTTCTGTATGATGGGCAGAACATTCTGGCTCCCGGAGTGGACCTCAACCAGTTGCGCTCCCGCATTGGCATGGTGTTCCAGAAGCCAACGCCCTTTCCCATGTCCATTTACGACAACATTGCCTTCGGTATCCGCCTGCATGAACGCGTTGGCCGGTCCGAGATGGATGGCCGGGTGGAAGATGCCTTGCGCCGTGTTGCCCTGTGGCCAGAGGTGAAAGATCGCTTGCAAGCCAGCGCAACAGCTTTGTCAGGCGGTCAGCAGCAGCGTTTGTGTATTGCCCGGACCATTGCCACGCGCCCGGAAGTCATCCTGCTGGATGAGCCCACCAGTGCGCTGGACCCGGTTTCCACAGCCCGTATTGAAGAACTGCTTGATGAACTCAAAACCGAGTTCACCATTGCCATTGTAACCCACAACATGCAGCAGGCCGCCCGTTGTGCGGACCAGGTGGCCTTTTTCTATCTGGGTGAACTGGTTGAAGTGGATAGCACGGCACGCATGTTCACCACACCGCGTGAGAGCCGTACGCAGGATTACATTACCGGCCGCTTTGGCTGAGCAAGGAGGGCAGAGTTATGGGTACAGAACCAGCACATACCGTTACCCGTTACGATCAGGAACTCGACCGCCTGCGTGGTATTGTAGCCCGCATGGGTGGCCTTGTTGAGCGCCAGACCGCACAAGCGATCGCGGCTGTGGTGGACCAGAACGAAGAAGCGGCTCTGGAACCGCCCGAACTGGATGTTGAGGTTGATACGCTGGAGCGGGATGCCGAAAGTCTGGCAATCCGTATTCTGGCGCTGCGTGCCCCTATGGCCGTTGACCTGCGTTTGATTGTTGCCGTGCTGAAAATCACCGGTGACCTTGAGCGTATTGGCGATTACGCCTCCTCCATCGCGCGTCGTGCCCTGAAGGTTGAGCCTCTGGATGGAGCAATGTCGTTCAGCGCTCTGCGCAATATGGGGCGTCTTGTGCAGGAAAACCTGCATAAAGCCATTGATGCCATGGCCTGTAACGACAGCGAACGCGCCATGGAAGTCTGGAACGCGGATACAGCAGTAGACGAGCTGTACACAGCCATGTTCCGTGAACTTGTCACCTACATGATGGAAGACCCCCGCAAGATCGGGCCATGCATTCATCTGCTCTTCGTGGCAAAAAATCTGGAACGTATTGGTGACCATGCAACCAATATTGCGGAGCGCGTCTACTACGCCGTAACCGGAGAAATGTTGCCTGCCGTGCGTCCGCGCGGTGGTGCAGCCCGTAAGGGAAACTGAGCGTGCGGGCGTTTTTCCGTTCAAGCCACGCGGTTTTGGGCGGAAGGATGCCTAACCTCAAGACGTTACTCCTGGGGGCCATGCTGGCCAGCCTGGCCGCCTGTGCTGCACCAGAGGAGCATGGCTGTCGGGTTGGGACGTTGGGAACACTGCCTGTTCTGAACACCCATGGTTCGCCACTGGTGCATGTCACCATTAATGGCCGGCGTGTTATCATGCTGGTTGATAGTGGTGCCGAATTTTCTACTCTGTCCCGCAGGGCTGTCAAAACGCTCGGGTTATCCGCTTTGCCCGGCGACCTGTGGATGCATGGTGTTGGCGGGTCTTACGCGGCAATCCCCTACAAGATTGATACGCTCGGACTGGGCACAGGGACCACGCACGATGTTCTTGTACTCGATTCTCCCGGCGATATTGGCACCTTTCACGGTGAGCCTGTTGTTGGCTTGTTCGGCTCTGACTTCCTAAGCTCTTACGATGTGGTTTTTGATCTGCAAAAACAGACCATCAACCTTTACGATGAGGTCAAGGACTGCCCATCTCCTACGCCTTTGTGGGATGGACCAAATGCCAAGGTGGACATGGTGCCTGAAGACCATAACCGTATTGGCCTGAACATTAAGCTCAACAACACACGCAGCATAGACGCACTACTGGATAGCGGCGCATTCAGAACAGTGGTGACAGAGCGGCACGCGCACCGGGCGGGTGTAACGCAGGAGCAGTTGGAAGCAAATCCTCTGTCTATTTCAGGAGGGATAGATGAGCATAAGGTCAGAGGCCATGTTCATCGGTTTAGTAGCCTGCAAATAGGGACGGAAACATTTGACCAGCCTGTGCTGGAAGTGTCTCGTATCAAGACTGATGGTACAGCTTTGCTCGGGGCGGACTTCCTGAGGCACAACCGGGTCTGGGTTTCTCGGCATGACCGCGCAATTTACTTTCAACGTCTGGTGACACCACCACAGAAGGACATGACGTTTGAACAGTCGGTTCCTGCAGACCCAATAAAAAGACGGGCGGAGGTACCGCAGCCTCCGCCTTCTCTTGTGCGTAAGACACAATAAGACATGCAAAAGGGGCCAATATGGCCCCTTTTTTGAAACGTATAAGATCTGGGCGATCTGTTAAGGCACTTTAACAGATAACCCGATTTGTCTGGCAACCTGTGGGTTTGTAGCCACCATCCCGGCACTGGCAATAATGGCCAGAAGTGGCACAGGTTGTTGCGGCTTGACGGTTATTGTGAGCGGGCCTTTGCCGGTTCGGCTCAAGTAAGAACTGAAAGATGCCAGAACTGGTGAGGGGGTTGGTCCTTGGGGACCAAACTGAGCCTGTAATTGTGCTACCAGTTCCTCTGGCTTTATGCCACGGGCATCAGCAGAGGCTTTCAGGGCGCGGGGCACAAGGCCACCATCCTTATAAGTGATCGTCATGCTGCGTACCGGCATATCGGCAGCATTGGCGCTCAGCAGGGCCGTTGTTTCGGTTTGGCCAAAGTCCCCTTCAAGGTTCAAACGGCCCATGTCCTTACCATCAAGCCGGAAATCATCCACATGGAAGATGTTGGCTTTGAAGTCATGCGTATCGCTGAGCAGCAGATTGCCCTGAAAGTGGTCATACCCCAGAGACGGCAGAATGGAGAGGTTGGGAACATCCGGCCACAGTTCCAGCCCATCAAGGCTGGAGACTTCTTTTTCCTGCGCGTCGGTTCTGGTGGCGTGGGAGCGCAGGGTTGCCACATGCATCAGGGGCGTTGTGCCATCAACGGACAGCTTATCAACCCGGATATCCCGAGAGCCATTGCGGGCTGTATAGGGTGTGCCGGTGGAAAGGCTGGCATACAGCCCTGCAAGGTCTAGCCCATCAATGAGAATAGAAGCCGCTTTTATATGGCGTTGGGGCGCGACATCAGTGGAAAGTGCCACAGCCTGTGCATCAAGTTTGGAGGGGCTGTTGCCACCGTAATCTTCAACAGACACAGAGGTTGCGGAAATATCAGACTGCAAACTGCTGATAAAGCCATGTAGCTGGCTGGCCGTTGCGTGCTTGATCTCTAGTCCCTGCGCGGGAATGCCCTGCTGGTCATCTGCTTTGGCGGGTAGGGTTACCCCCTCCATCAGCAGGCTGTCTAACCTCAGGCTGCCAGCAGGGTCTGCCAGCTGAAAGTTATGAAAAGAGAGGGTGCCGATTCGGCGGGAGTCATCGCCCGATGTTGAGGGCTTGGAAATTTCGGCTTCATCCGCCGTAAGGGTTTCCGGTCCCTGACGGAGCACAAGCCCCTCAAACTTGACGCTACGCCCCAGCATCCCCGGCCAGGCTTTCTGGTAGGTGAGGGAGGTATCGGACCCCAGACTCTGCCGGAAGCTTTCAATGCTCTTATCAAGCATGGCATGCTCTGCGTGGCGGGCGCCAAACCACCCAAGGCACGCAAGGGCGGCCAGGCCACCTACGGTAATAAGAACGTTTTTCTTCACCAGCCGGAAATCCTGCTTGTTTTTACGAGAAATTCTTCAACTCCAGACTCCTTTAATGCACTGCGGGGGGTGCCTGCAAGGGGTGGTACGGTAACATGTTACCTGAAGAAAAACCGTTGAAATATCGGCCATGAACGCCAATTCCTCTTGACTGAAAGATGGCAACCCCTCATAACGCGCCATCTTTACAAGCCTACAGTCTTAACGGAATCATACTCTATGAAGACCACCCTCTCGCTGAAACCTGCGGAGGTGACGAAGAACTGGATCCTGATCGATGCCGAAGGTCTCGCTCTTGGTCGTCTCGCCGTCATCATCGCTAACCGCCTGCGCGGCAAGCACAAACCCCAGTTCACCCCACACGTTGACTGTGGCGACCACGTGGTTGTCATCAACGCTGAGAAAGTGGCACTGACGGGCAACAAAGCTGGTCAGAAGCTGTTCCACTACCACACGGGTTACCCCGGCGGTATCAAGACTCGCACCATTGCACAGCGTCTGGGTGGCAAGAACCCTGACCACGTTGTTGTAAAAGCTGTTGAGCGCATGATCACCCGTGGTCCGCTGCAGCGCCAGCAGATGCGCAACCTGCATGTTTATGCTGGTGCAGAGCACCCGCATGACGGTCAGAAGCCGCAGACTCTGGACGTTGCGGCTCTGAACCGCAAAAACGTCGTTAACGCGCAGAAAGGCTGAGCATCATGTCTGAAACTCAGGAACGTACAGGCACGCTGGCTGATCTGAAGGATGTTGTTGCTACAGCTCCTGAAGCCCCTGTCTATGAAGTAAAGCGCGATGCGCAGGGCCGCTCCTACGCTACGGGTCGTCGTAAAGACGCCGTTGCTCGCGTATGGATCAAGCCTGGTAAAGGCGACATCACAGTAAACGGCCGTCCGGTTGGCACCTACTTTGCCCGTCCGGTTCTGCGTATGCTGCTGACCCAGCCTTTCCTGGTTGCTGACCGCTACAACCAGTTTGACGTTGTGTGCACGGTCACCGGTGGTGGTCTGTCCGGTCAGGCTGGTGCAGTTCGTCACGGTATCAGCCGCGCGCTGACCAACTACGAACCAGCACTGCGCAGCATTCTGAAAGCCGCAGGCTTCCTGACACGTGACTCCCGTAAGGTTGAACGTAAGAAATACGGTCGCGCCAAAGCCCGTCGTTCCTTCCAGTTCAGCAAGCGCTGATCTGTCAGAACGCAGCTTTTGCTTCGTCCAGAAAGGGCGGGAGAGGGTTTCCTCTCCCGCCTTTTTTTATGCCGTGGTACTGGCGGTGGGGTGCAGCGCTAGTTTGCTGCGCCCGGGCCTGTGACCTGCCTGCAAGGTGTCACGAAAGCCCAGTTTTTCGAGCAAGAGCCAAGAAGGCTTATTCTCTGGTCGGCATTCAGCAATAATCTGTCTTTTTGGGAAATGCGTTTGAAGCATGGCAATCACTGCTGAGACGGCTTCCATCGCAATGCCTTTGCGGTGATGCTCAGGGTGTACCCAATATCCAACTTCAATGTCCTGAGGCTCCAGAAGATGCGTGCCAATCACGGCCACCATATCTGGCTGGTTTTTAAGCCAGACGCCTACAAGGCGGTCTTTTCCATCCCCTTTGCCCGCAAGCAGTGTTTCCGCATCTTTCAGAGTAAACGGGGTCGGAAGAAAATGCACAATCTCCGTAATCTCTTTATGATTTGTGAGTTTTTGGAGTGGCTCTGCATGGCCTTCATTCAGAGGCGCCAAATGCAGGCGTTGTGTCTCCTGTGTCGGGAGTTGAGCGAGAGTGTCCATAAAGGGCGCTTTTCTGACTTATGGAGTGACTTCAGCCATTGCGCCCCAAAACGAGTGTCGGTTTTGGGGCGCAGCTTTTGGGGTCAGGGGCTGAGGAATGCCTGCACATCGCGCGCAAGGGCGGCGCGGCTGTCAGTGCGTGTATAAAGCATGTGCCCACCTGGGTAGAGGTGCAGCCCAATACGGTTACGGCCTACAGGAATATGCTCGGCAACCCAGCGTGAGCTGGCAAAGGGGCACGCCAGATCATAATACCCATTGGCAATAAAAATCCGCAGGGTTGGGTTAAGGGCCAGCAGGCGGCGCAAAACCGGTATCTGGCGGGCAACTGGCTCACCATTGCCTTTGAAGTCCCACGCGGCATTCACCTTCATGCTGAGCAAGTTGTAAGACAGGTCAGTGTGAAAGTTTAAGCTGTCGGCAGCATAATGCTCAAATGCACTGCCATAGGCGCGCCCAAACCCTGAAAGAGTGGGGTCGGGGCTGTCGCCATTATCTACCCCTTCAGGGAAGGGGTCAGCAATGGAGAGGGTGCCATCATACAGGGTGTATAACCGGCCATCGCGGCTGCGGACGTCATGGGCGAAAGGCTGAGGCGCACCGCGTTCTTTGGTAATAACGTCCAGCGGCAGGCCGCTATGAGTGGCAACATCGGTATAAAATGCCTTGGCGTCTTCGCCGGTGAGGGGCGTGTTGGCCAGTGTGGAGAGATATGGCCCCAGGGCATAGTGGTAGGCTTCGTCCAACTGATGTGCCGCAGTGTCCGGGGAAAGCTTGTGCTGGAGCGCCAGACGCGAGGCCTCAAAAGAAGGCAGCAGAAGCGCAGACGCCAGCGGGCTGTTGGCGGTATCCAGCAACAGCATATCAAGGGCTGGGGAAATCATGACAATGCCGTTGACCATCAGGTTCTGCTGTTGTGCCAGGGCATCGGCTACTTCTATGGAGCGAATGCCGCCGTAGCTTTCGCCAACCAGATACCGTGGGGAGGCAAGGCGCTTGTTAGTGTTGGCCCAGAGCTGAATAGCCTTGGCAAACGCGCTGGCATCCTGCTTTACGCCGTAAAAAGTTTTATCCGCTGTTTTTTCGTCAACCGGAATGGACCATCCTGTGCCGGGTGCATCCAGAAACACCATGTCCGTCTGCGGGAGCCAGCTATCAGGGTTGGGGGCCAATTTGGCGTTGGCGCCATCTGTCGGGTTACCGGTCGGGAAAGACAGAACGGTTGGGCCAGCAGCACCCAGATGCAGGTAAGCTGTGGCAGCACCCGGCCCACCATTAAAGAAGAACGAGATAGGGCGTTTTGCAGGATCTGCACCGTCTTGTGTGTAAGCAACATAAAAAACACGGGCTGTCGGCTTGCCAGCGTTATCACGCAGCACAAGCGTACCGGCGTGGGCTGTGTACGCAATTTTATGCCCCGCGAAGGTTTCTGTGTGATGCGTAAGAGAGTCTGGCGGCAAAAGGGCTGCCGCGCCTTCAAATGTAGGGGCTGCGGTTTTGGTGGCGTCTGTCTGTGCAGCCACAGGTTTGGCTGCGGTTGTCTCCGCAGTGGCGCAAAGTGGCGCAACGGACAGGCACAGAAAAGCCGAAAGACTTAAAGCGGCACAACCCGGCAAGGAGTGAGGTGGTCTGGTAGATGTCGTCTTTTTTGATAGAAATGATGCGGACATTAAGTATTCCTGTGTACAGAGAGAAATAAAACCAAATGGTTCTGTGCGGTGCTTTCTAGCGGGAAGGAGCCAAGGCGTTTTTTTGACAAAATGTCATGGTTAACACACTGCCGTTACCCTGCTGATTATCAGGGATAAGGAAAGGATTATTCATGCGCTCCATTCAAAAAATTTCCATGGTGGTTTTACCCCTTGCAGCGCTTATGCTGTCTGGAACCGTTGCCTCCGCGCAAGAGCAGGTACAACAGGGGTGGGACAACACACGGAGTGCTGTCAAGAATGATACGAAGCAATTGTCATCCAGCTTCAAAGATACATTCAAAAATGCCCGTGACAGTTTGACGTCATCCGCTGATCAAACCAAACAAGGGTGGCAGGACAAACTGAACTCTGCTCAGAAAACGGCCAAGGAGCAGTGGAACAACGCGGACGCCTCCACACGTAAACGCCTTGAATCCGAGCGCGATAGTGTCAAGGATGTAGGCAAGGCAGCGCGTGACAAATGGAATAATGCCAGCGATGAAACCCGCCAGAAATGGCAGGACAAAGTCAGCAACACGCAAAAAGAAGCTGAGAACAAATGGAAGAATACTGACGAGGCAACCCGCAAAAAGCTTGAGTCTGAGCGTGACAGCATAAAGAACGCCGGTAAAAATGCGCAGGATAAGTGGAACAACGCAAACGAGGAAACCCGTCAGAAGTGGCAGGACAAGTTTGATACGTCCAAAAACACTGTAGAAAACAAAATCAAGACTGCGGATGAGGCCACACGCCAGAAATGGCAGGATAAACTGAAGGCCACGCAGGACAAGTACGATACAACCAAAAAAAGCTGGAACAACACGGGCGACAGCACACGCAACGCCATTAAGTCCCAAAAAGACCGGTTGAAAGCGGACTGGAAAGACGCAACCAGCCTTCCAAAACTCTAAGAGGTTTGGGGGAGAGGCAAGTTGCCTCTCTGCAAAGCGGTGCAATAAAAAACGGCCCTTCCAGATGGAAGGGCCGTTTTTGTAATCAAGCTTTAGAAGCTTTTACGCTTGCGGCTGGTTGCCCCTTTAAAAGGCCGATCCCCGCCACCACCAGCGCCACCTTTGCGGGGTGGGCGCTTGCTGCCAGCACCCGGTCCGGCACCGCCGCCCGGTTTGCCACGGAAACCACCCTGACGGGGGGCTTCTGCAGGTTCAACAGAGATCTCATCCGGATCAGTTGCAGCAGCACAAGACTGGAAGCGTTCAGCTTTATCCTGCGCAATTTCCACCAGAGTATGGTCTGGCTGAATGCGAATAGCCCCGATGTCCTGCTTTTTAATACCACCCAAGCGGCACAGCATAGGCACCAGCCATTTTGGGTCGGCCTTGTCTTCACGCCCAACGGACAGACGGAACCATGAGCCTGCTTCACGCGGGCCACGTTCGCTGCGTTCACCGCGTTCCGGGCGTTCACCGTCACGGGTTCTCTCACGCGGGGCTTTTTTGATAGAGCCGGGGGAGAGCACGCGCACACTGGCTGGTGTTGGCAGGTTCTGGCTCCACATGGAAATCAGAGCTGCGGCCAGTTGCTGGGAGGAATGGCTTTCCGTCAGCTTGGCAATCAGGTCATGCATCTCACCGCTTTCCGGCACCTGCACATTCAGTGCCGGGGCAGCCAGAAGGCGTTCGGCGTCAGCATTGGCAATGGCTTCCGGTGTTGGGGCACCGCTCCATTCAGCTTCAACCTTTGCGGCTTCCAGCAGGCGTTCCGCCAGACGGCGGCGGCTTGCAGGAACCAGCAGAACGCAGGTGCCTTTACGGCCCGCACGGCCTGTACGGCCTGAACGGTGCAGCAGCGTTGCCGGGTTGGAGGGCAGGCTTGCATGAATAACCAGACCAAGGTCCGGAATATCAATACCACGGGCTGCCACGTCTGTTGCCACGCATACACGGGCCTGACCGTGGCGCAGGCTTTCAATGGCGCGGCTGCGTTCGTTCTGCCCCAGATCACCGGAAATGGCGACGGAGGAGAACCCACGTTCCGTAAGAATGGCCTGTAACTGGCGCACCGCTTCACGGGTGTGGCAGAATACGATTGCAGAGGGAGATTCCATCAACCGCAGAACATTAACAATGGAGCCAGCCATATCGGACTGGTCTGTCAAAATGGCGCGGTAGGAAATGTCGCTGTGCGGTGCGCTGCCGGTTTGTGTGTCAATGCGCAGGGCATCGTGCTGGTAGCGGCGGGCAAGGGCTGCAATTTCACGCGCAATGGTAGCGGAAAACAGCAGGGTGCGGCGCGTGTCCGGCATGGCTTTGAGCAGGGTTTCCAGCTCATCACGGAAGCCGAGGTCCAGCATTTCGTCCGCTTCGTCCAGCACAACGGCGCGCAGGTTGGACAGGTTCAACTGCCCGCGTGACAGATGGTCACACAAACGGCCTGGCGTTCCCACAACAATGTGGCACCCGGCAGAAAGCGCACGGGCTTCCTTGCGCGGTTCCATACCGCCTACGCAGGAGACAATGCGGGCACCGGTCTGACCGTACAGCCATTCCAGTTCGTTCCGAACCTGCAGGGCAAGTTCACGGGTTGGAGCAATAACAAGAGCCAGCGGTGCACCCGCATGCGGGCAGCGGCCAGACTCTTCAAGCAGGGTGCTGGCCATGGCCAGCCCGAAGGCTACGGTTTTACCGGAGCCGGTGCGGGCTGAAACCAGCAGGTCCCGCCCCTCGGCTTCAGGGGCGATAACAGCCGCCTGAACAGGGGTTGCGGAATCATACCCACGAGCAGCAAGGGCGCTCGCAAGAGAGGCGGGGGCATTCTGAAAAGGCATACGTCTTTAGGTCCAGGCAACAAGAATAAGGTGGGGATAAAGGTTCCCCGCTTTAAAGGCCAGACTCTGGCCGGAGAACTTTTGCCCATAGGCGCTTTTTGAGAAGCGTGCCCTGTTACTGGAACGGCAGGTAGCGGAAGTCCAGAAATATCTGACTCATATTTGTATCCGGGCCTCCACCTTGGCCTTTCCAGGCGTCTCTGCGGGAGTACGCAAGCTGGGCTCCAGCCTCAACAGTTCCGTACTTTCCTTTGAAGAACCGGTACCACGCGCCGATGGTTGCTTCCATGACACTGCGCGTGTTGGCAGTGCAGCCCAGCGTGGACAGTTCAATGCCACAGCCAAGGTTGGAGTAGGTCGGGTTGCCGTACCCATAAGCCCCCCCGGTGCCGTAGCTGGAATAACGGCGGCCTGCGGCCTGGTAGCCAAAATAACCATACACATCAATGCGTGGGTTGGGGTGGGCAATAATACCCCCTGTTGCCTGAACGGAGGGTATGGGGTCCGGCTCTCCCGTAGCTTTCAAGGTGGCGTCTGGCAGCAGGACCGAGCCATAGCGCCCAATACCTACGCCAGCCAGACCAGCCAGCCGGACCTCCACTTTGTGGGGGATGACTGGCAGCACCATGGAGCCACCACCGCCGCCAGCAATGGCCGTGTTGTTATGGCCCTGACCTTCCGTTGCGACTCGGTCATGTGGAAAATGCAAGATCCCTTCCGCTTCGTAATGGCCCCAGGACGGGTCCCATGCCACCTTGGCAATAACGTCCGGAGCAATCTCGTTGGAGAAGGGGGCATCGTTCGTCAGGCCTGTACCATTGCTGCTGATGGTCGCAATTCTGCCGTTAGGCAGGCGTACAGCCCCATCATTATTGGTGAAGCCCGTGGTGTCATACAGAGTTTGCGGGTTTTCAATAGACAGCCCAAGCCACAGACGATGCTTGAAAAAGTCTTCCACAAACCGGAACTGCAATTGTCTGGCCCATGTCTGGCCAGCCAGCATGGAGGCCTCAATGGTTTCCGGCAGGCTTTCCTGCCGTGGCGTAATGCCAATCCGGCCCGGTGTCAGCATGGTCCACGCCTGACCCGCCAGGAAATGGAAATTGATGTCGCTATTATCGTAAGCCAGATAAAGCTGACGCATACGGAAGGCGTAGCTGTTACTCTCGTAAGCGTCTGTTGTGGCGGCCCCAGCCCCGAAGTCCATTTCATAAAAACCGGAAATGGTGGAGTGGGCATCCACATTGCCCCGCGCCATGAGCGAGATACGGCTGTAGCGGGCGCTGCCCTCAAAGTTGTTGGTATGGTACCGCGACTCGTTAGGGTAGGGCATGGCTTGCCAGTAATTGAACGTACCGGACGGCACATGCCGGTTTTCCAGCACAGTCGAGGCATCCAGAAAGCCACCCAGGATCAGGCTGACAGGTCCCATATGGAACACGCCATGGTCGCCCAATGCGCCCGCCGCCTGTGCGCCCACGGTTTCACGCGGGTGAGGGCCAACACCATTTTCTGCCAGATGTGAAATAATGTCTTCCGCACGGTGGCCAATCACGGCCTCAACATCCGGCTTGTCATCTGCGCCAGAAAAAACGGCTTCTGCATCCGGGCCGGTGGCATGGTGGAGGTGCGGGCCGCGCGTGTTCATGGCCGTGGTTGTATGGCCGCCGGTAGCAAGATGCTCGGCTGGCGTGGTGGCAGCCCACTGGCTTTCCTCACCAGCTTCTGAGGGGGGCGTTATATGGCCGCTTCCACCATGCCGCACTGTGCTGCCGCTTTTGCCGCCGTGGGTCAGTGCGGCCCTGTGAGCCGCAATCTGCTTTTGCATGCTGACAAGCGTTTTTTGCAGTTCCATCTGCTGCGCCTGAATACGCGCCATCTGCTTTTCCAGCACATCTAGGGAAGCGCTGTCGTCTCCTGCGGCGTGTGCCACATTAAAATAAGGCGCGGTGAGGCTGCTGGTTGCAAGAACAGAACCAACAAACAACAGAGTACGCGCGCGCAGGACAGTCGAACCCGACAAGGAACGAAAAAAAAGCATGGTTTTACGGATAATCCAGGCAGAGATGATGTGCCTATTTGTGAACCATTTATTTGTGGGGTGCGTAAAGAGCACATTATTTAAAAAATAATTTCATGGCGCTTTGTGTGTGCATTATAAGCATAAAAATAATTATAAAGTTAAACGGAGAGTGACTGTGGCAAAAATGATCCATTCGATGATCCGTGTGCTCGATGAGGCACGGTCATTGGCGTTTTATGAGCTGGCTCTGGGCCTGACGGTCGCAGAAAAAATCGAATTTATTGATTTTTCCCTCATCTACCTGTCCAACGCGGAACAGACCTTTGAGCTCGAACTGACTGTCAACCAGGGGCGGACCGAATCTTACGACCTGGGGAATGGGTACGGGCACCTTGCCGTGTCTGTAGAGGATGTTCGGGCCGAGCATGCACGCCTGTCAGAGGTTGGCCTGACCGTTACCCCGATCAAGACGTTTGAAAATGATGGCCGGGTTGTGGGTACGTTTTTCTTCCTGACCGACCCAGATGGGTATAAAATAGAGGTGCTTCAGCGCGGCGCGCCGGGGCGTTTTCTGTAAAACCTGACACGTCAGGTCAGTGGCCTGCTTCCATTATGGCGTTAGCAGGCGCACTGGCTTATAAGGCGCACCATGCTGACCTCCTTTCACAAGATGCACGGACTTGGGAATGACTTTGTCATTCTTGATGAACGTACCGCTCACCTGTCCCTCACGCCCGTGCGTATTGCCGCACTGGCGCACCGAAAACGGGGGATCGGGTGTGATCAACTGGTCACGTTACGCCCGGCATGTGCGGAAGGGGCGGATGTGTTTGTACGCTTCTTTAATCCTGATGGGTCAGAAGCCGGAGCCTGCGGCAATGCCTCCCGCTGCGTGGCAGACCTTATGTGGCGTGAGAGCGGTAACCGCACTCCTGTGCTGCAAACGCGCGCCGGTGTGCTGCCTGCCAGTATTGCAGAAAACGGTCAGGTGACTGTGGATATGGGTGAGCCAAAGCTGGAGTGGCAGAACGTGCCCCTGGCGCACGCGCACGACACACTCCACCTGCCGTTGCCCGGAGACCCGGCAGCGGCGTCCATGGGGAACCCCCATGCGACATTTTTTGTCAGTGATTTTGATATGCTGAACCAAGGTCATGCGTTGGAGCATGATGCGCTGTTTCCTGAACGTGCCAATATCGGCTTTGCAAAAATTGAAAGCCCAACCCGTATGCGCCTGAAAGTGCATGAACGTGGCGCGGGTGTTACCGAGGCCTGTGGTTCCGGGGCCTGTGCGGCAGTGGTCAATGCAGCGCGGCGTGGCCTGACCGAACGTACCTGCACCGTGGAACTGGATGGCGGCACATTGCATATTGAATGGGCTGCCAATAACCACGTGCTCATGACTGGCTCTGCAACTCTTGCTTTTGAAGGGACAGTCGTTCTGGCTGACTACCCCTCATGACCAAACCGGAAATTCTTACCTTCGGCTGCCGCCTGAACACATGGGAAAGCGAGGTGATGCGCGAACACGCAGCCGCGCTGGATGATGTGATTATCGTAAACACCTGTGCTGTGACGGGTGAGGCCGAGCGGCAGGCGCGTCAGGCCATTCGTCGTGCTCACCGGGACAAGCCGGGCGCACGCATAGTGGTGACAGGCTGTGCTGCCCAGATTGACCCAGACCGCTGGGCTGCCCTGCCGGGTGTTACCCGCGTGCTGGGAAATGAGGAGAAGCTCAAGGCGGATAGCTGGTCTCCTGCTGCCATGCAGGAAGCCCGAGCGGTATCAGACATCATGGCCGCCAAGGAAACAGCCGCCCATCTGGTGACGGAATTTGCAGGGCGTACTCGTGCGTTTGTGCAGGTGCAGCAGGGGTGTGACCACCGTTGCACGTTCTGCATTATTCCGTTTGGCCGTGGTCCCTCCCGTTCGGCTCCTGTGGGTGTTGTGGTGGAGCAGGTCCGCGCGCTTGTCGAATCGGGCTATCGTGAAGTCGTGCTCACAGGCGTTGACATGACATCCTGGGGCGGAGACCTGCCAGGCACCCCAAGCCTTGGTCAGTTGTGCCGCCGTGTGCTGGCGTTGGTGCCGCAGCTTGAGCGCCTGCGTCTGTCCTCCGTGGACCCCGTGGAAATTGATGATGACATCTGGCGGTTGCTGGAAAACGAGCCACGCTTCATGCCGTATCTGCATCTCTCATTGCAGGCAGGGTCAGACCTTATCCTCAAGCGCATGAAGCGCCGCCATCTGGCTGAGGATGCCGCACGGGTTATCGCCCGCGCCCGTGCCCTGCGCCCGGGGCTTGGTATTGGTGCGGACGTGATTGCTGGCTTCCCGACAGAAGATGACACCCTGTTTGAGGAAACCCGCAGTTTTCTGGCGGAGCAGGGGATCCCGTACCTGCATGTCTTTCCGTATAGCGAGCGACCCGGAACGCCAGCGGCCAGAATGCGTGCAGTTCCCGTACCAGAGCGCAAGGCCCGTGCCGCCCAGTTGCGGGATGTAGGGGCCAAGGCAGCACGCGCCTATTTTGAAACTTTGATGGGGCAGGATTTGCGGGTGCTGATGGAAACCCCTACATCCGGCCATAGTGAACAGTTTGCCCCGGTGCGTCTGGCGCAGGGTGAAGCAGAAATTGGTGAGATTATCAGCCTGCGTGCCATAAAGGTGGAGGACACCGGCCTGCTGGCGGAAAGGGTTTGAAATGGCGCTAGGTTTTTTTTCTCGCCTGAAGCAGGGCTTGTCCCGCTCTACGCAGAAACTGGGTGGAGGGCTTACCTCTGTCTTCACCAAGCGCAAGCTGGATGAGGAAGCGCTGGAGGAACTGGAGGACCTGCTGATTACCGCAGACCTCGGCCCCAACGTGGCGGAGCGTATTATCGAGTCTTTCCGCCGCTCCCGCTTTGGTGCGGAGGTAACGGACGAAGAAATCCGTGATGCTCTGGCGGAAGAAATCGCGACCATTCTTGAACCTGTGGCCAAGCCTTTTGAACCCGACCCGACGCATAAACCGCATGTTGTGCTGGTGGTGGGGGTGAATGGTGTGGGGAAAACCACCACCATTGGCAAAATGGCCCGCTCCTTCGGGGAGCAGGGCAAAAAAGTGATGATGGTGGCGGGTGATACCTTTCGTGCCGCAGCTGTTGAGCAGTTGCAGGTGTGGGGGGAGCGCACAAACTGCCCCGTTATTGCCGGCCCACCCAATTGTGATGCCGCCGGTCTGGCCTTTGAGGGCTTGAAGCGCGCTACGGCGGAACAGGCGGACCTGCTGTTTATCGACACCGCAGGCCGGCTGCACAACAAAAGTGCGCTTATGGAAGAATTGGCCAAAGTCATTCGTGTTATGCGCAAGTTTGACGAGACGGCTCCGCATACGGTGCTGCTGGTGCTGGATGCCACAACTGGACAGAATGCCATGGAGCAGGTGCGTGTGTTCCGTGAGCTTGTGAACGTGACCGGCCTTGTAGTGACCAAGCTTGATGGCTCTGCCCGTGGCGGCATTGTTGTGGCGCTGGCGGATAGCTTTGGTCTGCCCGTACACGCGGTCGGTGTGGGGGAGCAGGCGGAAGACCTGCGACCGTTTGAGGCTCAGGATTATGCCCGCGGGTTGGTGGGTTTGCCTGAAGCCGAGAAAAAAGAGTAACGCTAAACCGCTTTTTTTTGCGGAAGTGACGGTTTTTCCCGCACGTGCAGGCGATGCTTCCTTGACAGGGAATACCAGCCCCGTTAGCAAGCGCCTGCACCCCTCTGGAGGTGCGAAGTATGGGCGAAGAAAGTAACGAGTCTTTTGCCAAGCGTCTGGATGCAGCCGAGCGCCGCTCCGGAAAGCTGGTGAAAGAGGAAAAAGCCGCCGCACAAGGGCAGGACGAGCAATCTCTTCCTGCACTGGCACTCCGTGCAGGGACAGAAATGATCTCTGCGCTGGTTGTGGGTGTGGCAATAGGCTGGGGATTGGACCATTGGTTCAAAACCCGTGCTATCTTCCTGATCATCTTCGCGCTGCTGGGCGGAAGTGCAGGAGTGCTGAATGTCTGGCGGCTGGTCAAACCACCCCAGATCTAAAAAACAGAAGGCTGCAAGCCGTGGGTTAAGACCCGGTGCAGTAAGGGTTAGGAGAGCGGTTTTGGCGGGCGGTTCCAGTATCGACGTACTTGGTCAGTTCGAGCTTCATCCCGTTCTTGGCGGGCTTGGTGACGCACTGCGCTTCAGTCAGTCTCCCTTATACATGATCGTGGCTGTGTGCCTCGTTCTTGCTTTCCTGTATTTCGGTATGCGTCCTGCTGCTGTAGTGCCCGGTCGCTTTCAGGCTGCTGCAGAAGTCTGCTACGAATTTATCAGAAATATGGCGCTGGATACCATCGGGCCAGAAGGTGCAGCCTTCTTCCCGTTCATCTTTACGCTGTTTTTCTTCATTCTGGCAGGTAATTATCTGGGTCTGCTGCCTTTCTCCTTCACCTTCCCCAGCCATATTGCGGTAACGCTTGGTCTGGCTGTTATGGTGTTTCTGCTCACGGTTATCGTGTCTCTGAAGGTTCAGGGTTTCCGCTTCTTCGCGCACTTCATGCCGGCTGGTGCCAGCATGGCTCTTGCGCCGCTGCTGATTCCGATTGAGATTCTGTCCTTTCTGTCCCGCCCCGTGAGCCTGTCCATCCGACTGTTTGCTAATATGGTCGCTGGGCACGTCATGTTTGAAATTTTTGCAAGCTTCGTTGTCATGCTCGCCGGTTTTGGTGTGGTGGGTGACGTGTTTGCAATCGGGCCAATCGTCATCAACATGGCGCTTGTGGCTCTTGAGTTGCTTGTTGGTGTGCTGCAGGCCTATGTGTTTGCCATCCTGACGTGCATCTACCTGCGGGAGGCCGTGGCTCACTGAGCTGCTTTGCCCGTTTCGTTTGAACTGTACTTTAAACAAGGAAGTGACTGATATGGACATCGCTGCAGCCCGGGAAATCGGTGCAGGTATCGCCGTGATCGCCCTTGCCGGCGTTGGTATCGGCCTCGGCAACATCTTTTCAACGCTGGTGAGCAGCATTGCTCGCAACCCAGCTTCTCGTCCGCACGTGTTCGGTCTGGGCATGCTCGGCTTTGCGCTGACAGAAGCTATCGCTCTGTTCGCTCTGCTGATCGCGTTCCTGATTCTCTTCGTCTAAGACACGGCGAGTTAAAGGGAGGACTTCCTGTGGGTGTCATGATCAAGACTGTTCGTGCCGGTGTGCTCGCTGCGTTATCCGGCGTGTCTTTTCTGGCCATGGCGGCACCAAGTGCCCACGCCGCAGGGATGCCTCAGCTGGATTTTCACAACCCTCTGGTGACCGGTCAGGTTATCTGGGGGGGCGTGATTTTCCTTGGTTTTTATCTGGTGCTCAGCCGGGTTATGCTGCCACGCGTTGGCCGTGTGCTCGAAGACCGTAGTACGCGTATTTCGAATGATCTCGAAGTTGCTCGTGCTGCCAAGCTGGACGCTGATAATGCCGTGGCAGAACTCCAGCAGGCGCGTAGAGATGCCCTGTCTGAAGCTCAGGCCAATCTGAAGCAGGCGCTGGACGAAGAACAGCGTATTGCAGAACAGAAAATGGAAGAAATTAACGCACGTCTTGGCGCAGAAATTGCTGACGCTGAAAAACGTGTGGCTGCTGAAAAGCTGCGGGCCTTTGCTGCACTGAAAGATATTGCAGCAGAAACCACCCAGTCACTTGTCAGCCGCCTGACCGGTGCACAGGCCGACCCCGCACTGGTTGCACAGAAGGTCGAAGGCGCAACGGCATACCGGACTGTTTGACCGGCTCCGAGAGGAATAATCATCATGAATGGCATTTTTCACGAAGCAGGTTTCTGGGTCGCGGTTTCCTTTGTCCTGTTCTTTGTTTTCTTCGGTCGTAAAGTCTGGGCGCCCATCACCACAATTCTGGACAGCCGCGCTGCCCGAATTCGTGAAGAGCTTGATGAAGCAGCCCGTTTGCGCCGCGAAGCCGAGCAGATGCTGGAAGACGCCACGCGTGAGCGTGAGCAGGCTCTGGTTGAAGCCAAATCTATGATCGAGCAGTCCCGCCTGCATGCCGCGCAAGCTGCAGAAAAGGCCCGCGCTGAAGCTGAAGCCGCTGTAAAACGGCATGAGCAGATGGCGCGTGACCGTATCAACGCTGTTGAGCGTGCGGCTATTAAGGAAGTGCGTCAGGCAGCAATTGATGTCGCGGTTGAAGCAAGCCGTGGGGTTATTGCAGACTCTCTGACAGCAAAAAATGCAAGTGCCCTCATTGATGGCGCTATTGCAGGCCTGCCTGCTGCTCTGGCCGCCCGTCGCGCGGCCTGATTGCAGCGTCATGCTGTGTGATCTGGTTTGAACGACCAATCCTCTCTTCGGGGTGAAAAACCCCCGATCCTGAGTATCGTTATCGCAGTTCTGAATGAGCGCGATAACCTACCGTTCGTCTGTGAAGAACTGGCCGATGCGTGCCTTGATCTTCCCGCAACAGAAATTATTTTTGTAGATGATGGCAGCCAGGATGACACGGTTGCCGTGTTGCAGCAGCAACGCGCAAAATGTCTCCCGTCTCTGCGTGTTCTGTCGCACGACCATTGTTGCGGTAAATCTGCGGCGCTGCGTACAGGCATAACAGCGGCAAAAGGGCAGTGGATTGCCACTATTGATGGCGATGGGCAGGATGACCCGCGTGAATTGATAGCCCTTCTGCATCTGGCGCGCTCAGCAAATGGCACACCTCCTTTGGTAGTGGGGGTCAGAAAACGCCGTAAGGATGGCTGGTCCCGCCGTTTTGCTACGCGTTTTGCAAATGGTCTTCGTCGCCGTTTGTTGCGTGATGACTGCCCGGATACCGGCGCTCCCATAAAACTGTTCGAGCGTGCTGCATTCCTGCGTCTGCCGCAGTTTGAAGGTCTGCACCGTTTTCTGCCAGCGCTGCTTAATTCCTATGGCGTGCCGCTGTTGTGCCATCCGGTAAAACATCGGCCGCGCCTGCACGGCCAATCAAAATATACCAACCTCAATCGCGCCATCGTTGGTGTGCGTGATTTGTTGGGTGTCATTTGGCTCCGTAACCGCACACGGTTACCAAAAACGGTTAAAGAATGCTGAAAGCCTTGGTAACGGGGCAGGGGCAACGTCTTTCCGGGCGTGCTCTGGCTCTTCTTGGGCTTGTTGCGTTTTTGCTCTTCTTGCCGGGTCGGGCCGCTACGCCGCCTTTTGACCGGGATGAGCCGCGCTACATGGAAGCCACAGCCCAGATGCTGGAAAGTGGTAACTTTGTAGATGTGCGGTTTCAGGACAAGCCGCGTTATCTTCAACCCGCAGGTATTTACTGGCTGGAAGCAGCGGCAGTTGCCGCCACCGGCACATTAAACGACAGAGCTGTATGGGCGTATCGTATCCCGTCTCTGCTGGCCATGTCTGCGGCCGTTATGCTGACCGCATGGATTGGGTCGGCCCTTTTTGGTGCGCCGGCGGGTGTTATGGCCGCCGTTTTTCTTACGGTGTCAGTGCTTGTAACGGCAGAAAGCCGTATGGGCACAATTGATTCCACCTTGCTCTTGACTGTTCTGCTGGCACAGGTCGCTTTGGTGCGTGCCCTGTTGGACCGTGAAAACGGGCGTCAGACGCGCTGGCAGACGCCTGTACTGTTCTGGTCTGCTATTGGGTGCGGGCTTATGCTCAAAGGCCCGGTCATCCTTATCCCGTCTTTGGCAACACCGCTGGCTCTGGGTCTTGTTGAGCGTAATTTCAGTCTATGGCGTAAAATGCGCCCGGCATGGGGGTGGCTCATTGCGTTGGCCATCATGCTCCCCTGGTGTGTGGCCATTGGTGTTGTAAGCCACGGAGCATTTTTTAAAAATGCGGTCGGGACCAATTTTCTGGGTAAGGTGGCGTCCGGCCAGCAGGCACATGGGTTGGCACCGGGCTACCATGTTCTGGTCTTTCTGCTGGCCTTCTGGCCGGGGTCGTTTTTCGTGGCGGCAGCGTTGCCTGCTGTCTGGAAAAACCGTCAGAGCCTGATTGTAAAATATCTGCTCTGCTGGATCATCCCGCATTGGGTTGTATTTGAACTCATAGCAACCAAACTGCCCCATTACGTTCTGCCAACCTATCCTGCGCTGGCAGTATTAACGGCAGGTATGCTCATGCGCGGCGGGGCTGTTTGGCAGCAATGGCCCAAGGCGGTTTGGGCACGGGCAGCATTGGGCGTGTACGGTGCGGCGTGGGTCTTGGTTGGTCTGGCCCTCGCTTTTGCTGGCCCCATTTTAATGTGGCAACTGGAGCATGTTGTATCCCTCTCGGCACTTATTGTTGCAGGGGGCTGTCTTCCACTTGTTATTCTTTCGGCCATCCTGCTCTGGCGTTCGGAACTGCGGAAAGCAGTGCTGACCAGTGCGGCCTGCGCCGCACTCCTCTATGTAGGCCTGTTTACTGTGGTCGTGCCACGCTTACACAGCATCTGGCTTGCCCCGCGTCTGGCAGAACTTGTGAATACCCATCGGCCCTGCGGTGCTGAGACCGAGGTTGCGTCTGTTTCCTTTTCCGAACCCAGTCTGGTTTTTTTATTGGGTGGGAAGGTAAAGCTGGTCGGGGTGACACAGGCCGCAGACTTTATGCGCACTAACCGTACCTGTGGCGTTGCCTTGGTGGATGAAAAAGCACGTACTGCTTTTCTAAACGCCTTGGGGGCAGACGCAGCGCAAGTGGTGTCACGCGGTATGGTTTCCGGGCTGAATTATTCCAATGGGCATCATCTGGCCATCAGCCTGTATGCTCTTACACAGCCAACACAAACACCCTGACCAAAGCAGGGTGGGAGTAGGGCCAA
The DNA here is from genome assembly GCF_000963925.1 of Acetobacter cibinongensis. Taxonomy (GTDB): domain Bacteria; phylum Pseudomonadota; class Alphaproteobacteria; order Acetobacterales; family Acetobacteraceae; genus Acetobacter; species Acetobacter cibinongensis. The sequence continues at coordinate 57,569 of NZ_BAMV01000005.1, read as the reverse complement.
GCAGTTTGTGAAAGCTGTTAAAACAGTTCACTGCCATAAGGCTGCTACAATACACTTAATATGTAAGGGAAAATAAAAACTGGTGCCCGCTGGAGGATTCGAACCACCGGCCCCATCATTACGAATGACGTGCTCTACCAACTGAGCTAAGCGGGCGTAACCAGTTTTCGAGGGCTAGCTATCATGGTGGTGCCATCAGCGCAACCTGAAATATTGCAAAGACAAAATTTTGTGCAAAATATGTGAAGGACTTAGGGCCCGCATAGCTGCAATCTGGCACACGGCCTATTACATGCAGCGTCATTCCGTTTTAAGGTTGCTGTCATGAATGCGTCACGCTTTACAGACCTGCTGCGAGAGGTTGTTTCGGCTGAACAGACCATTCCAGTCGATGAAACCCGGCATGTTGATGTTGTGCGGGACGTTATCGAATGTCCGTGTTGTGGTCTGTTTCAGAAACTGCCGCCGTTGGAACCGGGCACGCAGGCGCGCTGCCCGCGCTGCAACCAGATGCTGGACCGGCGGAACAAGACGGCTCCTATCGCGACCCCTCTGGCTTTTTGTATCAGCTCAGCGGCGCTGTATCTGGCCATGCTGTTCTCCACCCTCATGATTCTGGATCTGTACGGGCGGCAGCGTACGGTCGACATTATTACCGGTCCTATTGAACTGCTCCATGAGGGGTGGGGTGAGGTTGGCGTGTTGGTGGCTATTGCCACAGTGCTGGCACCAGGTATCGTCATTGCCATGATGGGCATGATCCTGACGTCTGCCCTGCGCCCCACTCTTCCATCATGGGTGCCCCATCTGCTGAAATGGTATGAACTTCTGCGCCCGTGGTCGATGGTGGAAGTTTATATTCTCGGGGTTTTTGTTGCCTATACCAAACTGGTCGATCTGGCATTTGTAGAAGTAGGGGCCGCCGTTTATCTGGTGGCAGCTTTGATGCTGACCATGGCTGCTACCGATGCAACGCTGGATACGGAACTGATCTGGCAACAGCGCAAGGTGGACAGCACAATGCGTACCAAGCAGGGTACGCGCATTCCGGTCCGGGCTGTCTCAGTTGAAAAAAACGGGGCATTGGCACCGTCCAGCAATCGGCTTTCCTGCCTGAGCTGCGGTCTGGTGCTTGAATTTGACCATGCCATTTCCCCCACGGAGCCAGCAGGATATTGCCCGCGCTGTGGGCATGTGGTGCGCCAGCGCAAGGCCAACAGTTTAAGCCGAACCACGGCGCTGCTGGTTTCCGCAATGGTCTTTTATATACCTGCTAACCTCTACCCAGTGATGACCGTGATAAAAATGGGGAATGGCAGTGGCCATACCATTGTAGAAGGCGCTGTGGAGCTATGGGAGGGCGGGATGATACCACTTTCCATCCTTGTGCTTTTTGCCAGTGTGACTGTGCCTGTCCTCAAGATGGTTGGCCTGACAGAAATGGTATGGTGCATCCGGCGCGGCACACGCAAAGGGCTGGCTCTGCGTTCCAAACTCTATAGAATTATTGATATCGTGGGCCGCTGGTCCATGATTGACGTGTTCATGGTCTCTATTCTGGTGGCCATGGTGCGGTTCAGCCATCTGGCCAGCGTTACGGCAAATGGTGGTATGGTTTGTTTTGCCGCCGTTGTTGTTCTAACCATTTTTGCCGTGCATACCTTTGACCCGCGCCTGATGTGGGATGCGGTTAAAGAGGCGCAGCCACAGGGTGGGGTAGACCCGCACCCCACTACTTTCCCCGGTCCGGATGGGACCGCCCCGCATGTGCCCGCAAGTGCACAGGCTTATTTAGGTAATATGGAGCCGGACCAGGCGTGAACGGACAGAATTCTCATCAATCTCCCCATTCCGGCGAGAGTGGCAGCATGCCAGATGCCGTCGTGCGCCGTATCAGGTTTTCCATTATCTGGATTATTCCGGTCTTATCCGTCCTGATCGCAGGGTTTCTGGTCTGGCGCAGTTTCGCCAGTAACGGCCCGGAAATCACCATTGTTTTTGACACGGCAGATGGCCTGACCAGCGGGCAGACTCAGGTTAAGAACAAGGCGGTGGTGCTTGGCACCGTGCAGCATATTTCCCTGACGGATGACCTGCGGCACGTCAAAGTGCGTATCCGCATGAACTCCGGCACCAGTGATATGCTGACAGACCATGCCCGCTTCTGGGTTGTGCGCCCGCGCATAAACGGGGCCAGCGTTACCGGGCTGGAGACGCTGATGTCTGGCGCGTATATCGCGTTTGACCCAGGGACTGCGGCCGATGGTCATGCAAAACGTGTCACGACCTTTCAAGGCCTGGAAGCCCCTCCCGGTGTCCGGTCAGATCAGCCAGGCCGGACTTATACCCTCATAGCACCGTCTATCGGGTCTATCGGTCAGGGCGCGCCCGTCTTCTTCAGGGATGTGGATGTTGGGGAAGTGCTGGGTTACACCATGCCGCCCGGCGGGCGTGGGCCGATTCTCATTCAGGTTTTTGTTCGTGAACCCTATGACCGCTACCTGCGCACCGACACGCGCTTCTGGAATGTCTCCGGCGTGCAGGTTGGTTTTGGGGCCGGCGGTCTGAAGGTGCAGTTGCAGTCCATTCAGGCTCTCTTCTCCGGCGGTGTGGCCTTCGGGTTGCCCCGTGACGGGACCGGAGGCGATGAGGCACAGGAAGCCCCTGTGGATACGGTCTTCAAACTGTATGACAGCAAGGAAGAAGCAGACAGCGCGGGCTACCATGAACGTGTGCCGCTTGCCACTTATGTGACCTCCTCGGTCAAGGGGCTGGCACCGGGTAGTCAGGTCACCATGTTCGGAATCCAGATTGGTAACGTCACCAGTGTGAAATTGGATCTGGACCAGAAAACCGGCCACCCGCGTGTGCGTATCGGAATGCAGATTCAGCCGGAGCGCGTGCTGGATGCCAAGGACATCAAGCATGGCACGCTGACAGAAATGTTCAGAATGCTGGTGGCCAACGGCCTGCGTGCGTCAACCGACAGTGCCAGCTTCCTGACGGGTGAGACCATGATCTCGCTCAATTTCATCAAGAACCCGCCAGAGGCCACCACAAGCATGGAAGGGCCAACGCTGGTTATTCCCAGTCAGGCAGGTGGCATGAATGGTATTATGGATTCGCTCTCAACCGTGGCGTCCCGCTTGTCCGCCATGCCGTTTGAGCAGATTGGGGTGAACGCCAATAACCTTCTGGCCAATGCGGATAAAACTCTGACCAGCCCGGACATCAAGCAGTCTCTGGCTAGCCTGAGGGTTTCCATGAAGAACCTACAGGATATGAGCACCCAGATGCGTAAGGGGGTTGGCCCGCTGATGGACCGCCTGCCGGAAATGACCAATCAGCTTGATCAGGCAGTCCAGAACGCCAACCGCCTTCTGGGGAGCTATGGTGGCAATAGTGACTTCCACCGTAACCTTCAGGCCATGGTGCAGCAGCTTGGGCAGACCGCGCGTTCGTTGCGCTTCCTGTCAGAGTTCCTGACCAATCATCCCTCAGCGCTGCTTTCTGGACGGTAATGCTATGAAACGCTTTTCTTCTGCTCAGCCTGATCAGGGCTTCTCGACCCGCCGTAGTGTTCTGTTCGGCGTTGTGGGGCTGGGGGTTATGGCAACTACCCTGACGGCATGCTCCGGTGCAGGGCCTACCTTGTACACGCTGGCTGTTGTACCAAGCCAGCAGCCACAAGCGGGTGGCCCGCGCTATGTTGAGGTCAGGTTGCCGACCATCGCCTCCGGGCTGGATCGCGACCGTATTGTAACCAAGGATACAGGGTACCAGCTCACCGTTTCCAAAAACGATGCGTGGGGAGATTCACTGGCAGGGCAGGTAAGCCGGGCTCTGGCGGCTGACCTGGCGCAGCGCCTCCCCGGCACCGCAGTTTTTGCAGAAAACGATGCTGTCACCACTCAGCCGGAAGCCTATGTCGAGCTTTCCATAACCCGTTTTTCTGAAGGGCCGGATGGCCGCGCTGAGATAGAAGCTGCCCTGTCAATTCAGGCTGCGGAAGCTGGTGCGCCAGCAGGTGGCACACCGTTCTATTTGCAGCGTCTTCGTTTGCAAGGCGCTGCCTCCTCGGGTTCCGTTTCATTGGTGCGTGAACTCAGCCAGCTTGTGGGGAACATTGCAGATACCGCCGCCGCACAACTGCGCCTGCTACCGGTGCAAGTCCCGCAGGGGGCACCTTCCTCCCGCGCTTCTATCCCGGCTGGTACGGTTGCCAGATAAGTTTGCCCGCCTTTCCGCCTCTGCCCGCCCGCATCTGCTTCAGGGTGGAGGAGGGGCGGGGGCGTGCTGCGCCAACAATCCGGCAGTGTAACGTCTTGACGGCCATCCAGCCACACAGGCACCATAAACAGCATAGTCTGTAGCGGAGTCAGAAGTGTGTCTGGACCTGTATTTCCATTAGAAATTACGTCACTTACCAAAGAATTTAGCACAAAACGCGCCCTTGATAATTTCAGCCTGACCCTTCAACAGGGGGAAATTGCAGCTCTTCTCGGCCCGAATGGTGCAGGAAAGACAACCCTGATCGGATGCCTGCTTGGTTTTTTGTCAGGGGATGCCGGAAGTATCCGCCTTTTTGGTCAGGATATTGCGCATCTGACCCCTGAGGTCCGTAATCGGGTCGGGTTTGTACCCCAGACCATGACCGGTTTTACATGGTTCAAGGTGGGGGAGTTGCTGTCCTACCTAGCCGATTACCGCCCCGCCACAACACCGCAGGATAACCGCTGGCTTGACTGGGCCGGGCTGAACCCTGCTGCCCGCATCAAATCTCTCTCCGGGGGTGAGCGGCAGCGGTTGGCCATTGTGCTGGCGCTGCGTTTCCGGCCAGACCTCATTGTGCTGGATGAACCCGTTGCCAGCCTTGACCCCCAAGCCCGGCATGATTTCATGCGCCTGCTGCCAGACTATGCGCATCAGCATGGGGCCACGGTGCTCGTTTCCTCTCATATTATTTCTGACCTTGAGGCCATCTGTGATCGTTTCGTGATGATGCGCCACGGAAAACTGGTTCTGGATATTTCCAAGAATAATCTTCACCAGCAGGTGCGGTATCTGTCAGCCCTGCCGCCTGAGGGGTGGGGTTTGACCCTGCTTGCTCCGGCAGAAGATGGTGGCTTCTGGGTAGAGGGGTGGCACGCCGCTCTTGATCAGGCCGCCTTACAAGAGGGGGTGGTCGCCACACAGCCAGATGTTGAAACACTGTTTCTGGCCCTCTCACGATGAGGAACATGCAGCACGCTCTGCGGCTTTATCTCTCCCCGGTATTTTTCCGGGAGAACTACGCGTTTCTTACCGGAGTGACGTGGAGCACGGTCGCCTTCTTTGTGGCGTTTCAGGACCATGCCGCAACGCACTGGCAAAATGGTATTTTCAAATTGCCGGAGTCTTTTTCGCTTTGGTGGTGGTTAGGCTTGCAAGGGCTGGTGGCGTCTGGTGCGGCGCAGTACTGGCGGCAGGTGCGTAGCCCTTTAGCCAGCATGACACCGGGCATGATCGCGGCAGAATACAAGGCTATCCATGCTGTATTGGCCTTCATCATGCTGCTTATGGCGGTGCCGCTCCTTTATCTTGGTGCGCCTCTGTTGAATATTCTGGCGCAGGAGTCCCTTTCTCTAGCCTTATCTGTCAACTCAGATACGGCCACCCCCAAAGCCTTACGTGGACCAATACGGCTGTTTCGCGCTCTGTTATTGATGGGTGTTTTTGTGCTCTTCCTGTTTCCGCAGGTTCAGGAGCGCCTGTTGTCCCTGCCTTGGTATATGGCTTTAGGTCTGTTGGTTGTAGGGACGGCTCTGACAGTTATAGAACTGGCACATACACCCCGGCCTGCCGTTGGGCAGGAGGGCGCGGGACAGCAAAGCGTTAGTATTAAAGCTGTATCTTTTCGCGGCAGGAGCAAGGGCAAGCCTTCTCGTTCCGTAGAGGCAGCACCGTCTTCCCAAGATGCAGCGCAAAGGGGCAGCGGACTGATACGGGTTATGCTTTGGCAGTTTCCGTGGTTACGCAATCCGCCTGTTCCCAACACCATGATGTCACCGGGGCCGGTTGGCTATCTGGCAGGCTGTGTGCTGGCGGTTGTAAGCATTTTTATTATGCACGCGCTGTTGGAAGTCTTGCAAACGTTTGCAGTACCCAACTGGGCCGCCCTTAAGAAGTCCATGCTTATGGCACCGCAGCTCATTTGCATCATGTCAGTCAGTGGTCTGGCCTCATGGATGCAGGTCAGGGCGGACTGGCCGTTTCTCCTGAATCTGGCGGGGTATGGCACACGTCTGGACTTTGCCTGGGCACTTTATGCAACCCATGCCAAGCGCACCGTGCAAAATGCGGTGTTTGCTACAGTGATATGCAGCCCTTTAGGCATTTTTCTAGCTGGCCTGCACTGGTCCAGGCTGCCAGTAACCTTGCTGGCTATATTCTGTATTGTTGTTGGAATAGGGTATTTGCCCAGTCTGGGGCTTATCTTCAGCCCTCGTAAAAACAGGCCAGCCCTGACCCAGCTTTTAACTGCGGGCGGCAGCATCATTGGTGTGCAGTTGGCGCTAGGCCTGCTGTTTTCCCATCATACCGTGCCGGTATGGGCTTTGGTGGTGATGGTGGCAGGTATTCCGTTTAGCGCAGTTATGGCCTGGTTGGCCCCACAGGCTTTGGCGAAAGCAGACTGGCCTATTGAACCAGCAGCCCCCTGACCATACGGCAATAAAAAAGGCCTCTGCTACGGTCTGAAGCAGAGGCCCCTGTGGCGTTAAGGCTCAGGCCGTGCCTTTGCCAAACTCCAGATCGTGGTCCACCAACGGAATGGGATAGTCACCGGTAAAGCAGGCATCGCAATAGCGTTCCCGGTAAGCGGCCCGGCTTTCATGGCCCATGGCGCGGTACAAGCCATCCAGCGAAATAAAGGCCAGACTGTCCACCCCAATCAGCTCTGCCATTTTGGCAACGTCATGCTGGGCTGCTAGCAAGTGGCTGCGTTCTGGCGTATCAATGCCATAGAAGCAGGAATGCTTGGTGGGCGGTGAGGAAATGCGCATGTGCACTTCCTTCGCGCCAGCCGCACGCACCATGTCCACAATTTTGCGGGATGTGGTGCCACGCACAATGGAGTCGTCCACCAGAATAACGCGCTTGCCATCAAGGGCAGGGCGGTTGGTGGAGTGCTTCATTTTCACACCCAGATTACGGATATGGTCGGTCGGCTCAATAAAGGTACGGCCCACATAATGGTTGCGGATAATGCCCAGCTCAAACGGAATACCGCTTGCCTCAGCATACCCCATGGCGGACGGCACGCCAGAATCCGGAACCGGCACCACAATATCAGCTTCTACAGCGCTTTCCAGAGCCAGTTCGTGGCCAATCTGCTTGCGCACAGCATAAACCGGCAAGCCTTCCAGCACAGAGTCCGGACGTGCGAAGTAGATATATTCAAACACACAGAAATGCGGAGACGTCTGCCCAAAGGGCCGCAGGGAGCGGATGCCGTTCTGGTCAATAATCACCAGTTCGCCCGGTTCAATATCCCGCACGAATTCCGCGCCAATAATATCCAGCCCGCAGGTTTCTGATGCCAGAACCCAGGAGCCTTCGGCGCCACTTTCGCCCGGTATTTTGCCCAGAACCAGCGGGCGTACACCCATGGGGTCCCGCACACCCATCAGGGCATCGGTAGAGAGCACAACCAGAGAATACGCACCGGTCACGCGCTTGAGGGCATCAATCAGCCGGTCTTCCACCGTTGCGTAAAGCGAGGTGGCGATCAGGTGCACAAAAACTTCCGTGTCCATGGTGGACTGGAACAGGCACCCACGGCGGATCAGCTCTTTGCGCAGGCTGCCGGAGTTGGTGAGGTTGCCGTTGTGCGCCACGGCCAAGCCACCAAAGGCGAATTCTGCAAACAGCGGCTGCACGTTACGCAGCAGGGTGGCCCCTGAAGTCGCGTAACGGTTATGGCCTATGGCGCGGTCACCCTTAAGGGTAGCCATGACGCGGGGGTCATTGAACACGTCACCCACAAGGCCAAGCCCGCGATGAGAGTGGAACTGGGTGTCGTAGGACACAATCCCGGCAGCTTCCTGACCGCGATGTTGTAAGGCATGGAGCCCAAGCGCTGTCAGAGCAGCAGCGTCTTTGGTGTTCCAGATACCAAAAACCGCACATTCTTCATGTGGGTGGTCATCATCATGACAGGCAGCTGTGGTGGGAAGAGAACAGCGGGTATCGTGGGCGTGCATAGGTGCGCAGGGCCTCCGCAAATAGCCGAAAGAGAGCGTAGGGGGACTATAGGGTGGGGTCATGACCTGTGATGCCCGTTAGCGCAAGCCTTTTCGCGCTAAAAGTAGGCAGGAATGGCTGTATTGCTGTCACGCCCTGCTGGATATATGGGGTGAGCTTCCCGTTTTCTTCAAGGCTTTGCATGTCTTCTGCGGGCAAAAACCACTGTGCGACCATAAAAAGCAGCAGCACAGCCAGAAGGCCGCGTATCAGCCCGAATACTCCCCCCAATGTAGAGTCAATGCCACTGAGGGCCGTGCTTTTAACCGTTTTGACAATGGTGCTGACCAGCAGGGAGCATACGACCACCAATGCCAGAAAGAGGCCCACAAAGGCGACAATGTCGGCAAGAAGGGGGTTGTGAATAAAGGTCCGCACCCATTGTGCCGCGGTGCTGACAAAGTGGCAGGCAAGAAAAATTGCCAGAATCCAGCTTCCCACCCCCAATGCCTGCTGCGTAAAGCCACGCCACAGGCCGTGTAGAACGGACAACCCAACCAGTACGAGCGCAATACAGTCTATGACAGCCATGATGTTGCCGTTACGCCAGAAGGAGCTTGTTTGTCACGCGATGCGTTACGGAAGCTTGCTGGTGGAAATGCGCCAGGGGCGGGGAGTTCTGCCATTCTGCTTCTTGCGATGTGGCGGCTGGTTGAGGCGTAAGAATAGCTCTCCTACCTCAATGCGGCGCAGAATTTCTGTCCAGATTTCTTCAGGTTCAAGCCCTTCAAGGGCCCAGATTGCAGCCAGCTCCTGCATAAAGTTGGCGCTTTCCCGCACAATGTCCGGTTTTCTGCGGTCAATAAACGCCGCTACGCAGGCTGTTGCATGAAGGCCCGCTTTATTACAGGTGGCCATGATGTCTGCCGTAGGGTCACGATACGGCTTGTCTGCCGACTCCGCAGCCTGAGAGGCTGAGGAACCCGTAGAGTTGTGCGCCAAACGCGCTGAAGAGCGGGAAGGATGCTGCATAGCAGTAAGATGGGCAGGACACGGCCTTTTGGTCAACAGGTCGTATTGAATACGAAAAGTTTTTCCAGCGTGAAAATGAAAAGCGCATCTTCAGCAGTGGTGTGGGGAGTTGGGGCACGATTGCAGGTTAAGCCTGCCTGAAAGGTATTTTCCTGAGAGCATTGGTCCGCCAGTACTCTCAGGAAAGCTCATAGCGACAAGCCTGTTAGATAGTAAAATACTTGGCCTTTTTATTGAGAATAACCAGAGCAGAGGTCGATTGTTCCGGATGGAGCTGGTCCCCGTCTGTCAGAGACACACCAATCCGCTCTGCGCCCAGAAGGCGGAGGATGGGGTGTTGATCTTCCAAGCGTGGGCAAGCTGGATACCCGAAGGAATAGCGTGACCCGCGATACCCCTGCTGCAACAGGGTATCCATGTCCCGCGCATCCTCTGCGGCAAAGCCAAGTTCAGCACGGATACGCTTGTGCGTGTATTCTGCCATGGCTTCGGCAATTTCAACCGACAGGCCGTGCAGATACAGGTAATCCTGATACTTGTTTTCCTCAAACCAATCCCGCGCAATGTCAGAGGCCTTCTGGCCGACCGTCACAACCTGCAAGGCTACAACATCACGCTGTGGGTCTGAAATATCACGCACAAAGTCGGCAATGCACTCGCCGTCTTCGCGGGGCTGCCGGGGTAGGGTGAAGCGTGCAGCTTCTGTTATGCCGTCTTCTTCAAACAGGATCAGGTCGTTCCCTTCCCCCGCAGCTTTCCAGTACCCGTAGCTGGCCTGCGGGTTCAGGATAGAATCCTTGGCGGCAAGGTCCAGCATCCGCAGCAGGATAGGGCGCAGTTCCTGCTTGGCCCACACCATGAACTCCTCAAGCGAGCGTCCCTGCTTTCTGAACCCCCACTGGAACTGGTACAGTGAGCGGTCATTCAGGAAGGGTAGCACGGCCTCGGTAGGGGCGGAGATAACCTTGCTGCCCCAGAAAGGGGGCGTCAGGACAGGCTCATCCGCAACCATGCGGGCGCGGCGGGCTTTGGTCTGTGCCGGGTCTACAGGGGTGAAGCCGCGTGTTTCAGCCGCCTCCGGCGTGCGGGCATTACGGCGTGTGGCCTTGCCTTCACGGCGTTTGGCAATGGCGGCCCGGTAGTCGTCAAACTTGTTCTGGGCAATGTGGTCCATCAGGGTCAACCCATCAAAGGCGTCCCGCGCATAAGCCACGCGCCCTGTGGGGTTGTAGGCGGCCACACAGTCTTCTTCCACATAGTTGCGGGTTAGGGCAGCGCCCCCAAGCAGCACCGGTACATCCAGCCCTTCGCGGCTGATTTCTTCAAGGTTTTCGCGCATGATGACCGTGGACTTCACCAAAAGCCCGGACATGCCAATGGCGTCAGCTTTTTCGCGCTTTGTCGCTTCAATCATGTCAGCCACAGGCACCTTGATGCCCAGATTAACCACGCGGTAGCCGTTATTGGTCAGAATGATATCGACAAGATTTTTGCCAATATCATGAACGTCACCTTTTACGGTGGCCAGCACAATGGTTCCACGGTGCTGCCCTTCAGCGCGCTCCATGTGGGGTTCAAGCCATGCTACGGCGGCCTTCATGGTCTCGGCAGATTGCAGCACAAACGGAAGCTGCATTTTGCCCGAACCAAAAAGTTCCCCAACCACCTTCATGCCATCCAGCAGCACGGTGTTGATGATGTCGAGCGGCGCCAGTCTGGTCATGGCTTCTTCAAGGTCTGCTTCCAGCCCTTTGCGGTCACCATCAACAATGCGGTCTTTCAGGCGTTCTTCGACCGTTTCTGCGACCTTGCGTTTAACAGCTTCGGATGCCTTGCGGTCTGCAAACAGCTCCAACAGTTTTTGCAGTGGGTCATAATCGGCTGTGCGGCGGTCAAAAATCAGATCTTCCGCAACCTTGACCTCTTCTGGTGCAATCATGTGCAGCGGGCGGATTTTGGACACATGCACAATGGCGGCCGTCATGCCTGCCTTGACGGCATGGTCCAGATAGACCGAGTTAAGAACCGCACGGGCAGCCGGGTTCAGGCCGAATGAGATGTTGGACAGCCCCAGCACAATCTGCACATCCGGGAACTTGTCCCGAATCATCTTGATGCCTTCCAGCGTCCATACACCCAGTTTGCGGTCATCTTCCGCGCCGGTGGCAATGGTGAAGGTCAACGGGTCTATCATCAGGTCTGACTGCGGTAGGCCGTATTTTTCGCAGGCAAATTCAATCAGGCGTGTGGCAATGCGCAGCTTGTCTTCCGGGCGGCGGGCCATGCCTTCTTCGTCAATGGTCAAGGCCACAACGGCGGCCCCGAACTTCCGGGCCAGTGTCATGCGGTCGGCTGCCGGACCTTCTCCATCCTCAAAATTGATGGAGTTGATGATAGGCTTGCCGCCATGCAGTTTGAGAGCGGCCTCAATAACGGGCGTTTCCGTAGAATCAATTACCAGAGGCGCGTTGACGGAGGATGTGAAGCGCTTGATCACTTCATCCATTTCCGCACGCTCGTCGCGTCCCACAAATGCCGTGCAGACATCCAGAGCGTTAGAGCCCTCTTTAGCCTGCTCCCGGCCTATGGCAACGCATCCATCCCAGTCATGGGCTTCCTGCAATTCGCGCCATTTTTTTGAGCCGTTGGCATTGCAGCGCTCACCAATAGAGAAATAGGCGTTCTCCTGCCGTAATGGCACCTGAGTATACAGGCTGGCAACGGAGGGAACCCAGACAGAGGTTCTGGCAATAGGGGCAGGGCGGTGCCTGCCCGTACCCTCTGCACGGCGGCGCAGCATGGCATCCAACGCAGCAATATGCGGCGTGGAGGTGCCACAGCAGCCGCCAATCAGGTTAATGCCATCTTCCTTGATAAAGCGCTCAACCCAGGTCGCCATATCTTCGGGGGAGAGAGGGTAGTGGGTCTTGCCGTCCACCAGTTCCGGCAGGCCTGCGTTCGGGAGCACGGAAATAAGGCGCGGCCAGTTTTCAGACAGCCAATGAACGTGTTCCGCCATTTCCTGCGGGCCGGTGGCACAGTTCAGGCCAATCAGGTCTGCATCAAGGCTATGAATGACGGTCGCAGCAGCCGCAATGTCGGGGCCAACAAGCAGGGTACCCGTTGTTTCAACGGTAACCTGTACGAAAATAGGCGTTGTCACACCCATTTCCGCCCGGGCAATTTTCATGCCGTTGACGGCGGCTTTAATCTGAAGCGTGTCCTGACAGGTTTCAATCAGGAAGGCATCCACCCCACCCTCAATAAGCCCGCGCCCCTGCTCGGCCAAGGCGGCTTCCAGCGTATCGTAATCAACATTTCCCAGAGAAGGCAGCTTGGTGCCCGGCCCGATGGAGCCCAGAACATACCGGCTGCGACCGTCTGCAAAACTATCCGCTGCTTCACGCGCCAGAATGGCGGAGGACCGATTGATTTCCCGTGTCTTGTCTGACAGCCCAAATTCGCTCAAAGTAATAGGCGAACCACCAAAAGTATTGGTTTCCACCATATCCGCTCCGGCTTCATAGTAGCCACGGTGGATTTCGCGTATGAGTTCAGGGCGTGAGAGAGTCAGGATTTCAGTACAATTTTCCTGCCCCCAGTAATCACGCGTCAGGTCCAGATCAAGCATCTGGATGCGTGATCCCATCCCACCATCACACAGCAGGACCTGATCACGCAGGGCATCGAGAAGCGGAAGACGAGTAGGCATGGCATCCATGAAGCAGGAAAGTGAGGGGAAGCGCCCATCAGGCCTAGGCCAAGCGGGCAAGCCGTTATTCCAGAGTAAGGCCGCCCTGTCCACCAGTGCGCTGGCATGGAGAGGGTCAGGAGACCCCCGTATTCCGCTCAGCATTCTCACCCCGCACGATATGTGTGACGTGGAAAAAGCACAGAGCGCTGTCTTTTTTGTAGGGGCTGTGCCGGTAGAGGATGCGGGCTGGTTGGTCAGTCGGGTCTGGGTGGGGCAGATTCGGCAGGCTTCTGACATGCTGCATCCAGGTAGTTGCCCGTGCTGCATACGCCTCAATGGGCTGGGTCATGCTCTGGTTGCCTTATTTCAGGAGCGCGTCAAAGGGCTGTGTAAGTATTTTTCCAACCTGGTTATTATTTGTTCGGCAGAAGAAAGAGCTCTCGTGCAAGAAAATCTGGCAAGAGATAATCTGGTTATTGGATTTTATGGATTAAAGGCGGTTTCTAGCCGGTTTTCCTGTCAATCCTGACTGACATAACAAACAAACTTCTTTTTTTTGTGTAGAAACACTTGGAGGTCAGTGCCTCTCGCTGTCATATAGGGGCCTGCTGGCTCCTGTATTACAGGGAGAGGCCGGTTGAAGAGTGTTGGTTTTATCAAAAGGGTTATTCGTGAACCAGTCTGATCATGTGCCTGAGGTTGCCGGCTCTTCCTCCCATTCGTCTCACGGTACTGAGCGTGTCCACCCTGCAATGATCCGCTTGCGGGCGGCTATGGCGGCTGCAAAATATCATGGTCTCGAACTTGATATTCATGATTTTGCCGCTGAACCAGGTGAAGACAGTCCATCTCCAGCTACTTTGGCACGTTGGCTGAGAGATCAGGGTGCCGCGGCTAAGGGGATGCGCATTAAATGGCGCTATCTGGTACGAATGACCAACACTCCCCCCATCGTACTGATGTTCCGCGATGGATCCGCCGCGCTGATGGTCGGAGCCTCGCCTGAAAAAGGGATTGTGTGGCTAAGAGACCCTATGAAAGGGGAGGGCGCGGTTCCTGTTGCTGTGGATGAACTCCGTCTGGGACGTATCTGGACAGGGGATGTGCTTCTTGTCAAAGGAAGGGTGGGGCAATCAGAAGCCGAGGCCCCTATCAATTTTGGCTGGTTTGCCAAGATGGTGCTGCGCGAGAAAAAATCTTTGCGCGACATTGCTATTGCCTCCATGACTCTTAGTATTCTTCAAATATTCCCACCGCTTATTGTTATGCAGGTGGTGGATAAGGTGGTCAATTACCACTCAATGGCGACTCTTGTTTCCATTGCTGGTATTGTGTTTGTTTTTTCTTTTTATGAAGTTTTGCTGTCGTATGGTCGGCGTGAACTGTCATTGATTTTGTCAACACGAGTGGACGCGCGTCTTTCGCTGCACTTGTTTAGCCGTCTCGTTTCATTGCCTCTTGAGTATTTTGAACGCCAGCAGACCGGTAATATGCTGGGGCGTGTCATGGCTATTTACAAAGTGCGTGATTTTTTGACCGGGAAGTTGATGATGACATTCCTGGACCTATTTACGCTTATCGTTATTCTGCCGTTTTTGTTTTATCTTAGTTCTACTCTGGCATGGATGACTGTTGCGGCTGCCGGTTTGATTGGTTTGATAGTCGTTATTTTCACGGCGCCACTAACAAAAATAATGAACAAGCAGATTGAAGCAGAACGTGACCGTGGTGCAATATTGTATGAAACTGTTGCCGGTATTCGAACACTGAAAACGCTCGCTTTGGAAAATAGTCGCAAGCAAGTTTGGGATGAAATGACGGCGCGTGTTGTGCGCTGGAAGTTGGCTTCTGGACGTATACAAAACTGGCCTCAAACGCTTGTTATGCCTTTAGATATGTTTATTAGTCGCGGTATTATTATTATCGGTGCTTATTTGGCGCTTGTGAGTCCGTCTTCTGTTGGTGCTGGTGGTTTGGTCGCATTCATGATGCTTGGTGGGCGTGTTGCGACGCCCCTTGTTGGTTTGGCAAAACTCATGGATGATTATACGGAAGTCATGACGTCTCTGGGCGAAGCGGCATCTGTGCTGAATCAGCCGACAGAAACCAAGGCGCTGACAACCGGCATGCGTCCGCCTATCAAAGGTGCGTTATCCTTCGAAGATGTGAACTTCTCCTATCCAGGAGCTACCACGCTTGCGCTGAAGGACGTCAATTTTGAGATCCCCGCAGGGACCATGTTGGGTCTGGTCGGTCGAAGCGGTTCGGGTAAGTCTACCATTACGCGGCTTCTGCAAGGTGTCAGTCGGTCTTATACGGGTTATCTGAAGCTCGATGGGATTGATTTGCGTGAGATCAATCTGACGCATCTTCGTCGCTCTTTCGGGGTTGTGCTGCAGGATAACTTTCTTTTCCGCGGGACAATTCGTGAGAATATAACGGCGGGCCGCCCTGGTTTTACAATTGACGATGTTATCCGTGCTGCCCGTATGGCGGGTGCAGAAGAGTTTATCGAGCGTATGCCGGCGGGATATGAAACCTTTATTGAAGAAGGTTCTACCAATATTTCCGGGGGGCAACGTCAGCGGCTTGCTATTGCACGTGCTGTCATTACGGATCCCAAACTTATGATCCTGGATGAGGCGACCTCTGCCCTTGATCCGGAAAGTGAAGCTTTGGTGAACGCCAACCTTGAACGGATTGGTCAGGGTAGAACCATGGTCATCGTGTCTCATCGTCTGTCGTCTCTGGTCAACTGTGACCAGATATGCGTCATGGATCGGGGGGCGGTTGTAGATATCGCGCCGCATGATGTCCTACTTGAGCGCTGTGATATTTATCGTACGTTGTGGATGCAGCAAAACCGTCACACAGAAGGTCGCTCTGCGGGAAAACCCGATGATAGATCTTCTCTGATTGCGGAAGGAGAATAAGCCATGAGCGAGAATGATGTAATTCCCGCCGGGCAGGAATCCAATTCTGACGGTGTGGAAAGAAACAGCGTTGATTTTCTGCGTCAGGCGGACGATCCCTATGCACAGGGTGATATGCCTATTGCGCTGCTGGAGTTCCACTCTCCAACCGCGGCACTTGTCAACATGCCGCCTACGGCTTCCGCGCAATATATTGTGTGGGTGATTGGTGCCCTCGTCCTCTCGTCTGTCACGGCTATGGCTGTTTTTCCTCTTGATCGTGTTGTCTCTACACAGGGGCAGTTGATTTCAGTCGAGAACTCTCTTGTCATACAGCCTTTAGATACGTCGATTATACGGTCCATCGATGTTAAAGAGGGTGACTTTGTCAAAAAGGGTGATGTTCTCGCTCACCTCGACCCGACAACGACGGGTGCTGATATTGACAATATGCGAGCGCAGAATGACCAGTATCAAGCGGAAGTGGCGCGTCTGAAAGCGGAAGCGGAAGGCAAGTCTTATCAAGTTGATCTGCAACAACCTGCCTCAGTCAGGCAGGGGGAAGCTTTCCTGCGTCGCAAAGCTGAATATGACGCAAAAATAGCAAACTATGACAAGCAGATCGCCAGTTTACAGCATGACCTGCAAGGCTACGAAGCCAGTGCGGCAATGTATGCCGCTCAAACCAAAGTTGCTGCCGATGTGCATAAAATGCGTATGCAACTTCAGAAAGATCAGGTTGGCAGCAAGCTATCTACGTTAGGTGCGCAAAGCACTCTAATGGAAACGGAAAGATCGCAGATTGCTGCGCAGCAGCAGGCCGCTTCAACGCGTAACAAGCTTGCAGCTCAAGTGGCTGAGAAGGAAGGATATACTCAAAGCTGGAAAGCCGAGGTCTATCAAAACTTGATCAAGGCAGAACATAGTGCAGCAGAGTCTGACAGTATGTACCGTAAAGCGGTTCTGCATAATAGCTTGGTTGCTCTTAAAGCAGACGAAGATGCTGTGGTCCTGAGTATTGGCAAGGTATCTGTTGGGTCGGTTGTCAATGCAGCGCAGCGTATTATGACGCTTGTGCCTGTGGGTAAAGGTCTGGAAGTAGAAGCAGTTCTTTCCGGCAAGGATGTCGGGTTTGTTAAGCTTGGTGACAAAGCACTCGTAAAATTCGCGACCTTTCCCTATCAGCAATATGGTGGCGCGGATGCAGTCGTAAGAACCATCAGTGCTGATTCCTTTGTAGCAAACGAGGATGCTCAGCAGGGTGGGGTAACACCTGATGCAACAGGGAAGTCTTTTTACCGTGTTCGCATGAAGATTGATCGTTACACATTGCGTGGTGTACCCAGCTTCTTCCATCCACAGCCGGGTATGCCTGTTACAGCAGACATTAAGGTTGGTAAGCGGACTATCATGCAGTATCTGCTCAATAACTTCATGCCACTCATGAGTAATGGTATGCGCGAACCTTAAGAGAACCTCTGCTTACAAATAGAAAGATTCTTGTATAGGAAGAGGTAATTTATGGTTCTGGGTCTGTTCAAGCGTATTTTGGGGCGTAACAGGTCTTCACTAGAGGACAGGCTACTGCGCGCCAAAGCCCTGATGGAAGACCCGGACGATGCTGCAAAAGGCTTTTCGCAACTTTCTGTTCTTGCACGGGAAGGGAGTGCCGAGGCGCAGTTTCTTGTCGGGCAGGCCTATCTCAATGCGACAGGAGCTCCCCCCAATCTTATAGAGGGGGTACGCTGGACAAGACGGGCAGCAAAACAAGGCTGGGGGCAGGCAGGTTTTATTCTTGCCACGCTCTATTTATATGGTCTTCCAGCAGAGGCGGAAGCAGACCAAAGTAGTGTTTCAGTCTTTGATGAAGCACAAACCCCTGAAGTCAAACCCGAGCCAGATTACCGCAAGGCTGCGTTTTGGGCTAAACAAGCTGCTGAGGGCGAAAACCCCGATGCGCAGGCCATGTATGGCTATATTCTTTGTAATGGTCCGGAAGATATCCGTAACCCTGATGAAGGATTGCTTTGGTATCAGAAAGCAGCGCAGGCTGGGTGCATTCAAGGTAATCTGGGCCTTGGTATAGCAGCGCTCAATGCGGCTCAATCGGATGAAGAGTACGCACAGGCTGCTATAGAACTTGATAAAGCAGCGCAAAAAGGTCTTGGGACCGCACTCTATCTCATGGGTGTTCTGGCTGAACGCGGGTTAGGGCGAGACGCCAGCATAACAGAAGCGATGCAGTATTATGCACAGGCTGCGGAACACCATGTTTCCAGTGCGCAGGCCAAATATGGTGTAGCGCTCATGCTTGGCCAAGGCGTTGAGCGAGACACAGTGCGTGGTGAAACCTGGCTGCGGCGTGCTGCGTTGGCAGGCGATGCTGAAGCAGCGGCTACCCTTGGGGATATGTACGGGCGGGGGGGCGATATGCCACCCAATTATGCAGAAGCCATTGCCTGGTATCGGTATGCGTCTGACCATGGTCATTCAGCCGCTAGTTATACGTTGGGCACGTTGTACCAAGAAGGTGTTGCCGTTCCGCAGGATATGCAGGAGGCAGAGCGTTGGTTCAAAATTGCGGTTGAACAAGGCAATGGTGATGCCGCTGCCGGTTTGGGGAATCTGTTGTTGCAGGGGAAAATTTCTCCTGAAGCCGGACAGGAAATTCTGAGCGCTTATCAGGTCAAGGCAGAACAAGGCGACTATTTATCTGCATTCAATTTTGGTGTTTGTCTCGCTCAAGGGGTAGGTACGCAGCCCGATGAGGCCGAAGCCCTTAAGTGGCTACATAAAGCAGCAGAACGCGTTGTAAATGCCCAGTATTGGTATGGCACCATGCTGTTGAATGGACGTGGTACCGAAAAAGATGCTGAAGAAGGGCGTGCCTGGATAAAGAAAGCGGCTGACGCGGGCATGATTGAGGCTCAAGTGGCTTATGCTGACTTGTTGGTAAGAGGTGAAGGCGGAAGTAAAAACCACCTGGAAGCCCTGAAGCTTTATGAAAACGCTGCAAAATCCGGTCAGGTTTGGGCCATGTTTTCTGTGGGGGCAATGTATGGCGGTGGTCACGACGTTCCGCAGGATCGTGCTGTGGCGCAAAGCTGGTTCCTACAGGCAGCGCAGCGCGGCAATGCTGCTGCCCAGCTTATGATGGGTCGTTATCTGGCGCTTGGCTTGGCTGGTGACAAAAACATCGTGCAAGCAAAAAAATGGTATGCCAAAGCAAAAGCGCAGGATGTAACGCAAGCAGCCAGCGAACTTGCTGACCTGGAAGACCAAGAGAAAATGAGTGTGTCAGAACAAGGTTGACGCACATACTGTGTGCTCTGTGTAGAAAGTTGTAAAAATGGCAGCATTTTACACAGGTTTTGTGTGGCAGGATGCGTCCCTGACCAAAGAGCAGCGTGCTGTCATAGCAAGTGAGGCTGCTCAAAAATCCTTCCGGCTTGGTGTTGAATCCTGGACCGCAGGAAAACCGGAAAAAGCCTGGGACTGGCTGGAACGTGCCAACAGGCAAGCGCCAGATAATCCGCATGTCATGTTTGCTCTGGTGCTGGCCCGTCAGGCTGCCGGAGATCGTGACGGTGTGCTGGCTCTGCTGCATGCTCTTGTGCAGCGCTTTGATTTTCAGGAAGGCTGGTTCCTACTCGCTACATTTCAGGATGCCTACGGGTATCTGCAAGATGCTCTCAAGTCTTTGTCTTATGTGCTGTCGAATTTTGCCTATAGTCCTGAGGTTGGCGAGCTTGCAGATAAACTTTGCCAAAAAGCCGGTTTATCCGGCTGGTATGGATTGGCAACAGACGGAGAACTTGTATCCGGTAAGGCCTTGCAGGCTGTAAGACCGACCCTGTTTTTCGATCATGTAAAAACGTCGGTAAAAAAGAAAAATGGTGGTTGGTACTGTCCGGACGGATGGTGCCTGACGCAGCACATTCAGGTTACGGCGCAGGGCTATTCAGGTATTCTGGGTGGTGCATTTGATGTTGGGAAAATAACACGTTGTGAAGGACTGGTGCGCGCCGACCCAAGTGGGATAACGGGATGGGCTTGGCTACCTTATAATGCGGAAGAGGCACCCGTTCTGCGTGTTTTGTGTGGAGACAGAAAGAAAGAACTTTTCAGTTTTGTGGCAGAGGAATTAAGTCAGACGGTTATTACAGACAGGCCTGTGGCGCGGTATCGGCATGTTGCTATTCCATGGGACATTTTGCCAGAAGGAATGGTGCATATTCTGGGTCCAGACAGACGAGACCTTGCTGGCAGCCCGCTTGATGCGCGGAAAATAGCAATGGGAGGACAGTTTATTGCAAGCTGCCTTTCACAAAAATCAAATGAACACCTAATAGCAACAAACCTGCGCGCCCTTCCTTTTCTGCCGCTGCCTTACTGTAAAGAACAAATAGTCGAACCAGACTATAACAATAAAAAATTCCCATTAACGATTATTATACCCGTTTTTAAAGGGTATACCGTGACCATGGCGTGTCTGGAGGCCGTTCAAAAAACAACGTGTCGGACAAAAATTAAAATCATAGTTGTTAACGATGCGTCGCCTGATGTTATTCTTTGTAATAGTGTCAAGAAGTTTTGCGAGGAAAGCCACTGGCTCTATATTGAGCATACAGTCAATCAGGGCTTTCCTCAGGCGGTCAATACGGGTCTGGAAGCCGCTGCCGGGCACGATGTTATTTTGCTGAATAGTGATACTCTCGTACCAGACGGATGGGTGGCGGAGTTGCGCTCTATTGCTTATTCTGAAAAAAATATTGGAACAGTAACGCCATTTTCAAATGATGCGAGTATCCTCTCTTATCCATCCAGAGAACAGAAAAATCCTGTCCCGACCATGGATTCTGTTGAAGTCTTCATGCAGGTCGCTCAGGCTGCCAATAAAGGGCAAGCTTATGATATTCCCACAGGGAATGGGTTTTGTCTTTATATCCGGCAGGATTGCTTGCGCCAGACTGGTGTTTTCCGTGATGATGTTTTTGCGCAAGGTTACGGAGAAGAAAACGATTTTTGCATGCGCGCATATGCCTTGGGATGGCAGCATAAGGCCGCAGTCGGTGCTTTTGTGGCGCATATTGGCTCTGCGTCTTTTGGAGAAAGCCGTATAGAGCTTATAAAACGAAATTCTGATATTCTCGAGGCGCTTCACCCAGGATATCACGCTATGGTCGCGGACTGGATCAAGCAGGATCCGTTATTTGAAGCCAGAAGACGGATGGATCTTGTTAGGTTTCGGCAAAAAACAAGTTCTAGACCTCATAAAAATACATCAGTTCTGCTGATTACGCATCCCTATGGAGGCGGTGTGGAGCGCGTGGTTCAGTCTCACGCAAAGGCCTATGTCAAAAAATCTCTCAGATGCCTGATACTACGCCCAACGGAGAGCGGGTGTATTTTGGAAGAGAGCTGTGACCCAGACTCATTCCCATCCTTACAGTTTCGGTTGCCAGAAGACTGGGCCTTGCTCAAGCGTGTGCTGAAAGCAGAAGCTGTCCGTAAAATTGAAGTGCATCATCTGGTTGGCTATTCGCCACTGCTCTACACGTTACCGCAAGATCTGGATTGTTCTTATGATGTGCATATCCATGATTATATGTGGTTTTGCCAAAGGATTTCCCTTCTGGGGTCTGATGGGGACTATTGCGGAGAACCGGATACTGACGGCTGCACAAAATGCCTCTCTCTTGCTGGTGCGCAGGGTGGAGAGGCGATGGATGTTCCTGAGTTCCTGGCGCGCTCGGAAGTTTTTTTGCGACAGGCACGGCGTGTTTATGCACCATCCCAGGATGTCGCTGCCCGTATGGCGCGTCATTTCCCGTCGCTTCTGTGCCATGTTCGACCGCTTGAAAATGATGCGAAGAGTGTGCCTTACGGCGGCAGCCCCCGCACGCCAGTTAAATTTGTTGTTGGGCGTGGAGCGCTTTCCAGCCCAACAGGCAACAAACGTGTCAGGCTATGCGTCATTGGCGGGATAGGGATGGAGAAAGGGTATGCCGTTCTTCATCAGGCGGCATTGGATGCCGCAATGCGGGATCTTCCTCTGGAATTTGTGATTGTAGGGCATACTCCCCATGACCAGCTTTTGCTGGATACGGGCCGGGTCTTCATAACTGGCGAATATCGGGAAGAGGACGCTGTGCAGCTCATCGCGTCTACCGCGTCGGATGCCGCTTTTTTACCATCAATCTGGCCAGAGACATGGTGCTTTACAGTGGGGTTAGCGTGGCGCGCCGGGCTGGCTGTGTTAGCGTTTGATCATGGTGCCCCGGCAGAGCGTATCAGGGCGACAGGGCGTGGAATCTTGTTAGATCTAAATTTACGTGGGGCCGCTTTAAATGAGGTGTTGATAAAAACCGTGCTTAGCGGCAAGACAGCTATGGCACAGTGAAGAAATACTTTTTGGAAATTTTTAGTGGTTTCGATTTAGACTTTCTTCGAAGTTTTCTGATGAAAGAGGATGTATGTCACAGACCAGCCAGACGCCTGCGCAGCAGCGTATTTCAGACCTAAAAGTATCAGGACATCTGATGACGCTTCAGACTGGCCTGTTCTGCGTGTTTTATACACCCGGTCAGCAGCCCCCCACGCCAGCAGGCCTGCCGGGCGTTCGTATTACCCGCTTCCCCACTCAGGTGGCAGGGCAAGTGGATATTGTGACGTTTGAAAATGATGGCTGGCTGGGTGCTGGTAGTGGTGCGGCTCTTGTGCGTGTGCATTCAGGCACGGCACAGGTGATGGTCACCATCTATCAGGAAGAAAATTCACCGCATGAGGCCCCCCGCTTGCAGGTTGTGCAGCTTAGCGCGCAGGCTAATGCACCAGCCCCCGCAGGAGCGCCGGCTGTAAAAGCACCAACACCTATTCCAGCCGGTGTGCAGGCACAAGCGCAGGCGCAGCGGAACAACGCCCCCGCCCAGAAGCCGGAAATCGGTGCTCATATTCAGCGCCGTGGTGATGTTGCCGTGCGTCTGGGAGAATGGATGGGCCAGCCTGGCAGCCACGCCTGGATTGAAGGGTTTGGCGTGTCTCCGGCAGAAATCATTTCTCCTGCGGATATCGAGTATCAGGCAGTTCTGGGTAAAGGCTGGCTGTCACCCTGGGTTGAAGGTGGCCAGTATTGCGGTAGCCGTGGGATGGCCCTGCCCATTCTCGGGCTTTGCGTACGCCTGAAAGGTCAGGCTGCCAAAAAGTTTGTTTGTCGCCTGACAGCAACCTTTACGGACGGCACAAAAATTGGTCCGTTGGAGACAGATGAGCCGATCGAAGCAGACTCTTTGGCTCCGCTAGAGGCTTTCTTGTTGGAAATCGTGCCGCGTAACGCGTCAGCAAGCAAAAAAGGGAAAGCTGCGCCTGTTGCAGCCAACGCGGCCGAAGCTGCCGCTGACCTTGCCGCCCTGCTTGCGGAAGATATTGCCGAGCTTGAAGACAATGAAGATGACTTTGACCTCTTCATTGAAGAAGAAATAGACGAGCCAGAGGCAGAAGCGCCGCGTAAACAGCGTGGTGGCCGCAAGCCTGCCAAAGCGCAAGAACAGCAGATAGAAGAAACATCCCCCGCACCACGTGCAAAGCGGGGCCGCAAGCCAGCAGCGGCTGCGCCTGTTTCTCCTGCACCAAGCCGTCGCAAAGCTGCACCAGTAGCACCGTCCAGCCGTACCAAGGCAGCAGCGGCACCCAAACGTGGTGTTGGACGTGG
The DNA here is from genome assembly GCF_000963925.1 of Acetobacter cibinongensis. Taxonomy (GTDB): domain Bacteria; phylum Pseudomonadota; class Alphaproteobacteria; order Acetobacterales; family Acetobacteraceae; genus Acetobacter; species Acetobacter cibinongensis. Next base: position 33,997 of record NZ_BAMV01000005.1, on the reverse strand, counting down.
ACGGAAACCGGGTTCCCGCCGATAATACAGAAAAGCCCGGCCAAAAATGCCGGGCTTTTTTTATGATCTTATGACCAAACGAGCATTCTCTTGAAATACCTCTTTATTCATCAGAACTTCCCAGGCCAGTACCTTCATCTTGTAAGACATCTTGTACAGCAGGGTGGGCATGAGATCGTATTTATCAGCGAAGACAACGCGAATGTCATTCAAGGGGTCCGGCGCGTACGCTACCGGTTACCTCGGCCTGTGGCAGAGGGTGCGCATCCCGGCGTGCGGGAACTTGATTCTGGCCTGATGCGGGCTGATGAAGTTGCCAAGGCCGCAGCGACCCTCAAAAATCTGGGCTTTGTACCAGATATTATTCTCGGCCATCATGGATGGGGTGAACTGCTGAATATTCAGGATGTTTATCCTGATGTGCCAGTCATTGGGTATTTTGAATTCTATTACCACACAGAGCCGGGATACGATGTGAACTTCGACCCGGAATTCCCTATGGACCCGGCTCTTGTGCCGCTTGTGCGGGCCAAAAACAGTATTAATCTTCTTGCGCTAACAAACCCTGGTCATGGTCAGACACCCACCCTGTTCCAGAAAGGGGCTTACCCCGCATGGGCGCAGGACAAGATTACGGTTGTCAGAGAAGGGGTTGATCTGACGCTTTGTCGTCCTAACCCTCAAAGCCATAAAAAAGATTTCGTGTTGGGTGATGTGCGCATTAAGCCCACCCAGAAACTGGTCACGTATGTATCCCGCGACCTTGAGCCCTATCGGGGGTTTCATGTGTTCATGCGTGCCTTACCCCGTGTGCTTGAAGAGCAGCCAGATGCGCATGTCATTATCGTAGGGAGTGATGGTGTCAGCTACGGCGCCAAGCTGGCTACGGGGTGCTGGCGTCAGATTCTGTTGCAGGAATTGGGCGATACGATAGATCTGTCCCGTGTCCATTTTGTCGGTAAAGTAGCGTATGAAGACTTCTTAGCGCTTCTGCAGCGGTCCGATGCGCATGTTTACCTGACTTACCCATTTGTCGCCTCATGGTCTCTGCGGGAAGCTATGGCAACAGGGTGCGCCATTGTGGGTAGTGACACGGCTCCGGTGCAGGAATTGCTGACGCACGGTGAGACAGCCCTTTTGGTCCCCTTCCATCAGCCAGAGCGTATTGCTGAGGGGATTCTGCGGTTACTGACAGATAAAGTGCTGGCTAAAAAGCTTCGTAAAGCCGTGCGCGCAGAGGCTGAGCAGTCTTTGTGTATGGATGCCTATCTGGCCGAATATGAAGCGCTGATTGCCAAGATTATTGACAGCCATAAGCCCCAGGTAACGAGAGCACTCGACGCAGTACAGACTGAGGCGACCCCCTCCGCCCCGGTAAAAGCCCGTAAACCTCGGCGCACTGTGCCCGCGTCTTCCGGTGTACGGAAAAAGGCGGCAGCGGTTGCCAAACCTGCAACTCCAGTGGTGAAGAAAGCCAAGGCAGGAGCGCGCACGACTGTAGCGAAGCCTAAAAGAACACGTCGGACGTAGAGATTGTCTCAAAAGGCACCTGTTTAGTCACAGGAATGCCTGTCCGGACCTCAGTTCTGAATTTTTGAAACAGCCTGCTAGAGGGAAGAATACTCCTTCTGGCAGGCTGTTTTTTATAGGTGAGGCGGGAAAGACGCGTTGACGTTGTCCGCCAGCGTAATAACCAGTTTGCGCATAAGAGCGGCCATGTCGGCATCAGATGTCAGGGGGCCTGTCTGGGTCAGGTGCGCGCGGTTCCGGATAAGGGGCTGGTTGGGGTCCTGGGGCATGATGGCCCAGTTGGCATCCAATACGGCCTGACCATCCGTATCAACATCAAACCGTGAGATATTGATCTGTACCCGCAGGGTCGGGGTGTCAGCCAAAGGCTGGTCCGTAATCAATGCCGTGGGATGAGAGAGGGAGATCTCGTTGGTAATCAGATCCGTGATTCCAAGCGAAAGCCGGGTTGCCCAGCGTGACTTGGGGCTACGGACAATTTCTTCCCCATTACGGATGACAATGTCCTGTGTGTCGAGATAGTCGGGCAGCACAACACGGCTGATCTGCACCGTTGTGGCATGGGCAGAAAGGCGCGGGGGTTGCTGCTGCGTGTTCTGGTCCGAGGGCATGCCCAACGTATAAAGGCGCAGTGGCGGCGCAGCACAGCCGGAAAGCAGGGCGCACCCGCATAGCAGGGGCAGCGCCAGGTGGCGAAGGTAAGGCATCATGGGCGGCGTCCCATCAACAGAAGTTGCGGATTATGCTCCACGTCTCCGGCAAACCCACGGAGCGAGGCAGCAGAGGCCGCAATGTCACGCAAGGCGGCGTCCAGATTAGCACGGTCAACTGAGCGTGGAGACAGGATGGTCTGCAACGTATCCAGCGTCTTGGTTGCAGACGCCAGCGTTGCATGCAGGTCAGCACCCCGGCCTGCCATCTGGGATGTGGTGGTTTGCAGCAGGCCATCCATCTTGCCGAGGGTAACGTCCAGCTTTTTCTGGAGATCGCGGATTGCATCCGTTGCTGCAGAGAGCGTGCCGTCAGAATGGTCCGCCGTGGCTTTGATGCTGGCGATAAGGGGCGGGAGCTGCTCGTTCAGGGTGGCAGTCAACTCCTGCACGGAAAGCAGGGTCTTGTCCGCATGAGCGGCCATTTCCTTGACCGGAATTTGGCCAAGCGTGTCCTTCAGCTTTTCAACAGGGGAAAGCCGGGCCGGGATTTCTGTTTCTCTGGTAATGCGCGGGTGGAAAATGGCGGGCGTGGATTTGTCAAAATTCAGGTCGATGTTGGATTGACCGGTAACAAAACTGAGCACATTCAGTTCAGCGCGCAGGCCATTGTCAATCAGGTCCTGAATATGCACGGACCCCCCACCAAACGAGTCATGCACCACATGAATCTGTTCCGGCTCCAGTGTCAGGAGAACAGGAATATAGGCTTTATGGTCTTTGGGGTCGAAGCGCAGGGTAATGCTTTTGACAGACCCCACCTTCACCCCGCGGAACGTAACAGGTGCCCCCACACTCAGGCCGGTAATGGAGTTCTGAAATACCACAACGGCCTCACGGGATGAAGAAAAAAGACGCATATGGCCAAACAGGATGAGAATGGCCATGGCCAACACACCGCCGCCAACCACAAACGCGCCAATAATGGTTTTTCGGTTCGTGCTTTCAGCCATGCGTTTCGCCCTTTGTTGCGGAAGCGTCCTGCACGGTCGCCTCACGGTTCATGAAAGCCATTACTTCAGGAATGGTGCTGTGGTCGCGCAGGTCACGCGGGGCACCGTGCGCAATGGGTGTGTGGGTTTTGGCATCCAGAAAAATACCATCATCAGCAATTTTAAACAGGCTTGGCAGTTCATGACTGACGATAACAATTGTCGCGCCCAGCCCGTCCCGCAAGGTCAGGATAAGGTCATCCAGTCGGGCTGATGTAATAGGGTCCAGCCCGGCGGAGGGTTCATCAAAAAATAGAATGTCCGGGTCTAGCGCAATGGCCCGTGCAAGGCCTGCGCGTTTCCGCATCCCGCCTGAAATTTCGGAGGGCATCAGGTCTACAGCGTGCTCCATTCCCACAAAGCCGAGCTTGAGCTCAACTAGGCGACGAATCACGTCCGGCCGCAGGGGGGTGAACATTTCCATGGGCAGGGCAACGTTCTCCCCTACAGTCATGGAACTCCACAGTGCGGCACTCTGGAACAGGACGCCAAACCTGTGGTTCAGCTCCGTTCTGCGGCGTTGGTTCTGTGCCCAGTAGTCCTCGCCTTCCACCAGAATCTGGCCGGAAGCGGGGCGCAAAAGTCCGATCATACTTTTCAGGAGCGTACTTTTGCCGCAGCCAGACCCGCCCATGACGGCAAAAATGGAGCCGCGTTTGAGATCAAAGGATACATTCTGCTGAATAACCTTTGGCCCAAAGGCAATGGTCAGGTCATGTACGCTGATGATGGGATCTGAGGACTCGGCCATGCTCAGATATCCAGCACGTTGGCGATGATGGCAAACAGTGCGTCCATGGCAATAACCCCAACAATACCAATCACGACAGCACGGGTTGCTGCAATCCCGACATCTGCGGCGCTTCGGCCTGCCTTCAACCCCACGCGGCAGGCTGCCAGCGCAATAAACCCTGCAAAAAAGAAAGACTTGATGAAGCCAAAAATGAATTCATGCAGGGCTATGCCGTTTACTGTCGTGGTCAGGTACCCAATGGCGGTCCCGCTCATCATGGTCATTGCCACAACAAACCCACCAAAAATGGCAATGATCGTGCCGTAAATATACAGCAGCGGCATCATGAGGGAGAGGGACAGGATAGACGGCAGCAGGATATAGGTGGAAACGGGAATGCCGGATACTTCCAGCGCATCAATTTCTTCATTGCCCAACATGGTGGAAATGCGGGCTGCGTAAGCCCCACCTGTACGACCCGCCATGACAATAGCGGTCATGATGGCCGAAATTTCTCTGGCGCAGGCAATGCCAACCAGATTGGCAACGTAAATATCCGCAGCAAAACGGCGGAGTTCAATCAGGCCGACAAAAGCCAAAATCGCCCCAACCAGAAAATTGACAATGCCCACAATCAGCAGGGCGGAGGGGCCAGCGTTCCAGAGGTCTGTGGCCAGATCCTTCAGGCGCATACCGCTTTTACCGGTTAGGGCTTTTAGTGCCCCTTTTGCGGTTTCAGCCGCCATGACAGCCACGGTGCCCGTCTCATCAAGGCATCGAAGAGTCTTGTCTCCTACCCGGTCCAGAAAGGGAGCGGGCGCTTTTTGTGCCGCTGGCGGCTTGGCGGGCTCAGGGGGGAGGAGCGCCAGAAGCCGCTGCGCCGGGCCGGGCAGGGTGCTGGGGTCAAACTGAACCCCAGCATGGTTGGCAGCCTGCTTTACATCCCACAAGAAGGAGATAAAGGCTGTATCCCAGTTTTCCAGTTGCTGCGTATCTAATTGCAGAACCTGGCCTGGTGTTGCGGTGTGCAGACCATCTTGCGGGAAAGGGGCCATTCCCCCATGCTCAACATCCCAGTTCCCGCTCAGGCGTAGCGTAAGGGGTATGCCTGACGCGTCCAGAGACCACGCAGCCTGCTGCGGTGTGTGTTGGCCCGTAACGGGAGAAGGTGGGTGTGTGTTGGTCATGATGTGTTTTGACACATAAGGCACCCGGAACTGGCTGACCAGTCCTGCCAGCTATGGGCTGGCCGCAGCACAAAACATCGGGAGTTTTAGGCAACGGGCGGTGTGGCTGGCGCACTGGGTACTGTGTTGGGGTGCTGTACTTTGCTTTGGTCGGCATTGCAGCCACTGCGGGCGTCAGGTAGATGCAGGCCAGTTTTACCGGGCCGGAAGAGCCTGCTGACAACGGGAGGTTCCCCCTTATGCGACGCAAACGCGGTCAACCCATTGATGGCTGGCTTGTTATAGACAAACCTTCAGGCATGACCTCCACACAGGTTGTGGGGCGCGCCAAGCGCCTGTTCGATGCCCAGAAAGTTGGGCATGGTGGTACGCTGGACCCGTTGGCAACCGGCCTTTTGCCGTTGGCATTCGGGAAGGCAACCAAAACCGTTCCCTATATTATGGACGGCACCAAAGTGTACCAGTTCACCCTTAAAATGGGGGAAGCGCGGGACAGCGATGATGCTGATGGCGCCGTAACAGGGTATTCGGATGTGCGCCCCACGGATGACCAGTTGCGTGCGGCGCTGCCCGCATTGACGGGCAACATCATGCAGGTGCCGCCGGTCTTCTCAGCCCTCAAGGTGGCGGGAGAGCGTTCCTATGATATGGCCCGTGAGGGGCGCCCCCCGGAGCTGCCACCGCGTCCTGCCAGAGTAGACCGCTTTGAGCTGGTCAAACGCATAGATGACGATACGGCTGTGTTTGAGGTCGAATCCGGCAAAGGCGTCTATATGCGTGCCCTTGCCCGCGATGTTGCGCTGGCCTGCGGCACTGTGGGCCATATTACCGTGTTACGGCGCCTGCGCGTGGGCCCTTTTACCGAGGCAGATGCAATAACACTGGACAAATTGACGCCAAACGACGACAACCCCCATGCCTCACCGGAGCTGCTGCGTCCGGTCGCGACCGCGCTGGCCGACATCCCGGCGCTGGCCCTGACCGAAGATGAAGCAGCGTCTTTGCTGCACGGGCGGGCGCTGAGCCTTGTTGATCTGATGGGACGTATTCCGCAGGTTGATGAAGACAGCCCCATCCGGGCCATGGAAGGGGGGCGCGTATTAGGTTTATGCCGCCTGGAAGACGGGCTGCTGCGCCCGATACGGATTCTCTAAACCGACTTGTTTTATGGAGACAGTGATGTCGATTACAGCAGAACGCCGCACGGCAGTTATCAGCGAATACCAGACCACCCCGACGGACACCGGTTCCCCGGAAGTGCAGGTTGCAATCCTGACCGAGCGTATCAACAACCTCACCGAGCATCTGAAAACCCACGCCAAGGACTTCCACTCCCGTCGTGGCCTGCTGATCCTCGTTGGTCGTCGCCGCCGTCTTCTTGACTACCTGCGCGGCAAAAGCGTTGCACGTTATGACGCGCTGATCGCCCGTCTGGGCCTGCGTCGCTAAAAGAGCCTGTGTGGGAATGTGGCCTAAAGCTGTATTCCCACACGCTTTTTTAAAGGAGCAGGGCGGGAATAATCCCCACCCCTCCTTGCACCTCCGTGTTTTACGGGGGATGATAAACCAGCCATAGGCTTCATAAAGCGCGGGGGTGTGAATCCCGGCGGGCCACGGCGTTTCCGACCACATGGTGCCTGGGGTTTAGCCGCCAGACTCCATGCCGTCCGATGCGCTGTCCGCTCCCATAGATTCCCGGCTCCGTTCTGTTCCTGTGGCTATTGTCAGTATAAAGAGGAAAGCAGAACAATATGAGTATTGATTTCAAATACTTCCGTAAAGAAATTGAATGGGGTGGCCGCCCTCTGGTTCTTGAAACCGGTAAAATTGCCCGTCAGGCCGATGGCGCTGTTGTCGTCACTTACGGTGAAACCGTAGTGCTGTGTACCGCTGTTGGGGCCAAAAGCGTCAAGGCTGGGCAGGACTTCTTCCCCCTGACCGTGAATTATCAGGAAAAAGCTTACGCAGCAGGCAAGATTCCTGGTGGCTTCTTCAAGCGTGAAGGCCGTCCGTCAGAAAACGAAACACTGGTTTCCCGCCTGATTGACCGCCCCATCCGTCCGCTCTTCCCGGAAGGGTTCCGGAACGAAGTGCAGGTTATTGCCACCGTGCTGACGCACGATATGGAAAATGACCCGTCAATCCCGGCTCTGATCGGTTGCTCCGCAGCGCTTACGCTGTCTGGTATTCCGTTCTTCGGCCCGGTTGCTGGTGCGCGCGTTGCCTATAAAGATGGCGCTTTCATCCTTAACCCCACACTGGAACAGATGAAGGACGTTGACCTTGATCTCGTGGTGGCGGGTACGGAAGAAGGCGTTCTGATGGTTGAATCAGAAGCCGCCGAACTGTCTGAAGACGTGATGCTTGAAGCCGTGACCTTTGGTCACAGCGCTTTCCAGCCAGTGATTGATGCCATTATCTCTCTGGCTGAACACGCTGCGAAAGCACCATGGGATCTGCCGGAAGAATCCAAGGAAGCACAGAAGCTCCGCACCCGTGTGGACAAAGTTGGCCGCAAGCTGATTGCTGATGCGTACAAGGAAAAAGTCAAACAGGCTCGCTACGAAAAAATTGGCGCAGCCAAGGAAGCCATCCTTGAAAAGCTGGCAGCCGAAGAGCTGGATGTTGACGCCGCCAAACCGATGCTCAAGGACCTTGAAGCTGACGTTGTGCGGACCTCTGTTCTGAAAACCGGCCTGCGTATTGATGGTCGTGATCTGGTAACAGTGCGCCCCATCGTGTCTGAAGTTGGCATTCTGCCTCGCGCACATGGTTCTTCCCTGTTTACCCGTGGTGAAACACAGGCTCTGGTTGTCACTACGCTGGGTACGGCGCAGGACGAACAGGTTATTGATGCGCTGCAGGGTGAATACCGCACCAACTTCCTGCTGCACTATAACTTCCCTCCCTTCTCCGTTGGGGAATGCGGGCGGATCGGGTCTCCGGGCCGTCGTGAAATCGGGCATGGCAAGCTGGCATGGCGCGCGCTGAACCCGCTGCTGCCAACCCGTAAGGAATTTCCGTACACGCTGCGCGTGGTGTCTGAAATTACGGAAAGCAATGGCTCTTCTTCTATGGCCACAGTGTGCGGTAGCTCACTGGCGCTGATGGATGCAGGTGTGCCCCTGAAACGCCCTGTGGCTGGTATTGCCATGGGTCTGATCAAGGAAGGCAAAGACTTTGCCGTTCTGTCCGACATTCTTGGTGACGAAGATCACCTCGGGGATATGGACTTCAAGGTAGCCGGGACCGAGCAGGGTGTGACAGCCCTTCAGATGGACATTAAAATTACGTCCATCACGCCGGAAATCATGAAGATCGCTCTGGGTCAGGCTCGTGATGGCCGACTGCACATTCTGGGTGAAATGAGCAAGGCTCTGACCGAAGGCCGCAGCGATGTGTCCTCCACGGCGCCAAAAATCACCACCATGAAAGTGCCGCGCGAAAAAATCCGTGATGTGATCGGGTCTGGCGGTAAAGTTATTCGTGAGATCGTTGAATACTCAGGCGCGAAAGTCGATATCGGGGATGATGGTACCATCACCATCGCCGCAATGTCTGACGATCAGGCCCAGAAAGCCATTCAGCGTATCAATGGTATTGTGGCAGAGCCTGAAATTGGCCGCATTTACGACGGTAAGGTTGTTAAAACCGCTGACTTTGGCGCGTTTGTAAACTTCCTTGGCGCGCGTGATGGGCTGGTTCATATCTCTGAACTCGCACAGGGCCGCGTGGGTAAAACCACCGATGTTGTGAAGCAGGGTGACGCCGTCAAAGTAAAGGTCATCGGGTTTGATGACCGCGGCAAGGTAAAACTGTCCATGCGCATTGTGGATCAGGCAACAGGTGCAGACCTGTCTGATACAGTAGGTGAAAAACCTGCACGCGCACCGCGCCGGGATGCTGAATAAGCATCCCTCACGGATACGCAGTCTTGGCATGGCTTGTTTGGTAAAACGATAGGATAGCAATGAAGGCGATCAACGCAGTTCGTATGGGAGGCGTGGATGTCCTGCCGCTGGTTGAAGGCGGTAAGGGCGTTTCGGTTTCCACCGGTGCTTCAGCAGGAGCCTGGGCTGCGGCGGGCGGGGCTGGTACAGTCTCGATTGTCAATGCGGATAGTTACGACGAAGCCGGGCATCCTGTCCCGCAGATCTACCACGGCCGCACCCGGCGGGAGCGGCATGAGGAACTGGTCGATTACGCCATTCGTGGCGGTATTGCTCAGGTCCAGATCGCTCATGAAACCGCAGGGGGTAAAGGCCGTGTCCACGCCAATATCCTGTGGGAAATGGGGTCTGCCGAGCGTGTGATCGAAGGTGTTCTTGAAGGCACCAAAGGCCTCATCAACGGCCTGACATGCGGCGCGGGTATGCCCTACCGTCTGGCTGAACTTGCGACCAGACATGGCGTTTACTACTATCCTATCGTCTCTTCCGCACGGGCGTTCAACGCTCTGTGGAAGCGTGCTTACCACAAGTCTGCCGAGCTTCTGGGCGGGGTTGTGTATGAAGACCCTTGGCGTGCAGGCGGCCATAACGGCCTTTCCAACACGGAAAACCCCCTGAACCCGGAAGATCCTTACCCACGCGTTGCCGCTCTGCGTAAACTGATGCGTGGTTTTGGGCTGGACACAACACCCATCATCATGGCTGGCGGTGTCTGGTGGCTGGAAGAATGGGAAAACTGGATAGACAACCCTGAACTGGGTCCCATTGTCTTTCAGTTCGGGACTCGTCCGCTGCTCACGCAGGAAAGCCCTATTCCGCAGGCATGGAAAGACCGGTTGCTCACGCTGAAAGAGGGAGACGTCTACCTTAACCGTTTCTCTCCCACGGGTTTCTATTCTTCTGCGGTTAACAACAGCTTTCTGCAAGACCTGCGGGGCCGCTCAGAGCGGCAGGTTGCGTTTTCGCCAGAGCCTGTGGGCACGCATGAGGTTGCTTATGGCGTAGGCGCCCGTAAGCGCGAAGTGTTTGTGACGGCTGATGATCTGGCCCGTATCAAAACATGGGAAGCTCAGGGTTTTATCGAGGCATTGCGGACACCGGATTCAACGCTGGTTTTTGTAACGCCCGATAGTGCGCGTGAGATTGTGGCAGATCAGGTTGCCTGCATGGGCTGCCTGTCTGAATGCAAGTTCTCCAACTGGAGCCAACATACTCCCACGTTCTCCAATGGGCATCGTGCAGACCCCCGCTCTTTTTGTATTCAGAAAACGCTTCAGGCTGTTGCCCATGCTAGCGGACCAGAGGCTGCTGACGTTATGGACCATAACCTGATGTTTGGCGGCACCAATGCCTGGCGCTTTGCAACAGACCCGTTCTACGCCAATGGATTTGTGCCGACAGTCAAGCAGTTGATTGAACGGATCATGACAGGGCGTTAAGTCCCGGCGACGTTATGTGAGTTAAAAAGGCAGCGCCTTGTTGAAGGGAGCTGCCTTTTTTTATGCCTGTTGTGCTTAAGGTCGCTTGCTTAAGCTGTTTGTTCCACGACAAACAGTGGTCTTTTCATAGTGTATGTATGCAGCTCACTTGGCCATGCGGGCGAGCTTCTGGTCTGTCTTATATTGGCTCAGCGCATACACAGACCAGATGCTCGCCGGGATCCAGCCAATAACGGTAATCTGCAAAAACAGGCACACCAGGCCAGAAAACGGGCGACCAATGGTAAAAAACTGAAGCCACGGCAGCAGTAGGGCAATTATCAAACGCATTGTCATCTCCAAGAGTGTGCGGGGTTGGTGCTTAGTGCTCCATGATGAGGCTACAGAGCCTGCAAAACAAGCGTGGCAAGAGTTTTGCGTGTCAGGACGAGGGCTTGCCCTAGGTGCTGAAAGGTTTGTGTGCTAAAAAGATGCCCTACGCTTATCAGGCCATGAAACAGGCCGGGTTTTGCCCGGAAAATAGCCTGATACATACGATTGACCTCAGGCGTGCCCGCTGTTTTGGGCGCGCGGCATGACAAGACGGATGGACCTTGACCGAGATTTCTGACCAGCCGGGATCGCCGGAACCTTCTGACCTTCTGCCTGTCACCATTGAGGAGGAAATGCGTTCCTCCTACCTCGCTTATGCGATGTCGGTGATTGTCAGTCGTGCCCTGCCTGATGTGCGAGACGGCTTGAAGCCTGTTCACCGGCGTATTCTCTACGCCATGCACGAGAGCGGTTTTACCCACGACAAGCCTTACCGTAAATCGGCCCGTGCCGTCGGTGACGTGATGGGTAAATACCATCCGCATGGTGACGCCTCGATTTACGATGCCATGGTGCGTATGGCGCAGTCATGGTCCATGCGCGTCAAGCTGATAGACGGGCAGGGTAACTTCGGGTCTGTCGATGGCGATAGCCCGGCGGCCATGCGTTATACGGAAGCGCGTCTGGCCAAAGCCGCGACCTTTCTGCTGAACGACATTGACCGTGACACGGTTGATTTCCAGCCCAACTATGATGAAAGCGAGCACGAACCAACCGTTCTGCCCGCAGCCTTCCCCAATCTGCTGATCAACGGTGCAACCGGTATTGCAGTGGGTATGGCCACCAACATTCCGCCGCACAATCCGGCTGAAGTGATTGATGCTACGCTGGCTCTGATTGAAAAGCCGGATATGGAGCTGGATGATCTGCTGGAGTATATCTCCGGTCCGGACTTCCCAACCGGTGGCATTATTCTGGGCCGTTCCGGTATTCGCAGTGCCTTCGCAACGGGCCGTGGGGCCATTATTATCCGCGCCCGCGCTGAGGTTGAGGAAATCCGTAAGGATCGTAAGGCGATCATCATTACGGAAATCCCCTATCAGGTGAACAAGGCCACCCTGCAGGAGCGTATTGCTGAACTGGTACGCAACAAGCAGATTGAAGGCATTTCTGACATCCGCGATGAGTCTGACCGGTCCGGTATGCGGGTGGTCATTGAAATCAAGCGGGATGCCACGCCGGAAGTCGTGCTCAACCACCTGTACCGTTACACCCAGCTTCAAACCTCTTTTGGTGTGAACATGCTGGCGCTGGATGGTGGCAAGCCGCGCTTGATGGGCCTTAAGGATGTTCTGACAGCCTTTATTGCCTTCCGTGAAGAAGTCATCCTGCGCCGCGCTCGTTTTGAGCTGAACAAGGCGCGGGACCGTGGGCATATTCTGGTTGGCCTGGTTATTGCCGTTGCCAACATTGATGCTGTGATCGCGCTGATCCGTGCCGCTCCAGATGCTGCAACCGCTCGCGAATCCCTCATGAATGCAACATGGGACGCTGCTGAGGTTGAACCCCTGCTGGCGCTTATTCATGATGAGGGTAATCAGGTTATTGACGGCAAGGTCCGTCTGACTGAAGCGCAGGCCCGCGGTATTCTGGAACTGCGCCTGCAACGCCTGACCGGCCTTGAGCGCGATAAAATCCAGCAGGAACTTTCTGAAGTTGCCATTCGTATCAACGAATTGCTGGAAATTATTGGCAGCCACATCCGCCGCATGGAAGTGCTGCGTGATGAACTTGCTTTGGCCCGTGCGGAAATTGCCACCCCACGCGCAACCGAAATTGCCGATTATGCTGGCGATCAGGACGACGAAAGCCTGATTGAACCCGGCCAGATGGTTGTGACCATCACCCGTGACGGGTTCATCAAGCGTACCCCGCTGGATGTGTTCCGCGCTCAGAACCGGGGTGGACGTGGCCGCACTGGCGCTGGCACGCGCGGTGACGATATTGTTGTACGCTCGTTTAATGCGCACACGCATCAGTGGGTCATGTTCTTCTCATCCGGTGGCAAGGCCTACCGCGAAAAAGTATGGCGTCTGCCAGAAGCCAGCCCCACGGCAAAAGGCCGTGCGCTGGTTAACCTGCTGCCAGATTTGGGGACGGACACCATTACGGCCGTCCTGCCCCTGCCGCATGACGAGGAGCTGTGGGAAGCCCTACACCTCATCTTTGCTACGGCAAGCGGCGGCGTACGCCGTAACCGCTTGAGTGACTTCCGCAACATCCGCTCCTCTGGCCTTATTGCCATGAAGCTGGATGACGGGGACAGCCTGATTGGTGTTGCAACCTGCCGTGAAGGGCAGGATGTCTTCCTGGCAACGCGCAACGCCCGTTGCATCCGCTTCCAGATTACGGATGAAACCGTGCGTGTCTTCGCGGGCCGTGGGTCTTCCGGGGTGCGGGGTATCCGTCTGGCGGAAGGGGATCGGGTTATCAGCCTTGCTGTGCTGAACCATGTTGAGGCTACGGTAGAAGAGCGGTCAGCCTACTTGCGTATGGCCAATGCCAAACGCCGTGCCGAAAACGCCGCTGAGACTGCGGAAGATGATGCAGATAACGTGGTGATTGAAGCCGATGATGAAGAGGCTTCAAACTCGACCGATCTGCTGAGCCCAGAGCGCTTTGAGGAACTGGAAGCTGCGGAAGAAATCCTGCTCGTAGTCAGCAATGGCGGGTTTGGTCGCCGGTCTTCCGCGTATGATTATCGCGTGAGCGGCCGTGGCGGGCAGGGCATCACCAACATGACCTTCTCGGCCAACAAGCGGGGTACGGAGGTTGCCGCTACCCTTCAGGTTCTGGATGGTACGGATGTCATGCTGGTAACGGATGCTGGCCGTCTTATTCGTGTGCCGGTCAATCAGGTGCGTGTCATGGCGCGGCAGGCATCTGGCGTTACCTTGTTCCGTCTGAATGACAATGAGAGCGTGACAAGCGTTTTCCCTGTCATGGATGATGAGAGTGAGGACGATGATGGTGCGGCAGCACCCGCAGCAGAAGGCACACCGGCAACGGGTGCAGACTCTGCTCCTGCTAAGCCAGACGATGCCGGAACAGACGCGTGAGCACCAGCCCGCGTACGCAGCCTAGGCGTATAGGTTTCTACGCGGGCACGTTTGACCCTGTAACCACCGGGCATCTGGACGTGATAGAACGTGCGGCCCGGCTGGTGGACAGGCTTATTATCGGGGTTGCCAATAACCCCGGTAAAAACCCCCTTATGCCGTTGGCTGAGCGCGTAAATTGCGTTGAGCAGGCTCTACCCCCCATTGTGGACCGTACGGAAAGCGAGATTGTGGTGGTGTCTTTCCATTCGCTTTTGGTGGATGCGGTAAAGAACAACGGCGCACATCTCATTTTCCGCGGCCTAAGGGTGCTGACGGACTTTGACTACGAAATCCAGATGTCTGGTGTAAACCGCAGGCTGGATGCCTCCATAGAAACGGTGTTTCTCATGGCATCTGAGCGGACACAGTTTATCTCCTCCCGATTGGTGAAAGAAATTGCCAGCTACGGTGGTGATATTTCGGATTTTGTAACCCCATATACACAGGAACGCCTGCTGGCCCGTCTTAAAGACAAGGCCGCAGGGTAGGGCAGAGATACTCTGCCCAGATGATGGTTTTAAGGAGAGATCTTTTATGTCTACCGAAACAGACAAAAACGACCTGATTTACATGGATGTGCCAGAAGGCCGCGTTGTTATTCGCCTGCGCCCGGACATTGCGCCGCTGGCTGCGGAACGACTCCGCACCCTGTCTGCTGAAGGCTTCTACGATAACGTGCCGTTCCACCGCGTTATTTCCGGCTTCATGGCACAGGCTGGTGATCCAACGGGTACAGGGTCCGGTGGTAGCGAACTGCCAGATCTGAAGTCTGAATTCACACGGGAAGCAAAATTCCTGCGTGGCACGGTAGGTATGGCCCGCACGTCAGACCCCAACAGCGCCAACAGCCAGTTCTTCATCATGTTTGAACCATCACCCCACCTGGATGGCCAGTACACCATTGTTGGTGATGTGATTGAAGGCATGGAACACATTGATAAAATCAAGCGCGGTGCTGGTGGGTCCGGCATGGTGCGTGAGCCAGACCGTATTGCACGTATGCGCCCAGCGTCTGCAGAAAACGCCTGATTTTTCGGTCAGACGCAGTTTGGAAAAACGCAGTGCTTCGGTGCTGCGTTTTTTTTATGCCTACAGCACCGGGTATTACGGAAAAGCTGGATATTTGTGGCCAGCAACCGCAGGAAAGTATGTTTTTTTGCTTAAATGCATGAAAACATGTGAGATCGCTTGACATAAGGGGACTGATCCGTTTAGACAGCGTCCCAACAGAGTGATCACCCTGTTGAGAAACGGGGCGCTTCTCTTTGTGTCTTAAAATGGTGTGAGCCGGTAGCTCAGTTGGTAGAGCATTCGACTTTTAATCGAATGGTCGAGGGTTCGAGTCCCTCCCGGCTCACCATTTTAAACTTCCCCAAAACAAAATAGAAAAAAAATTCTTCCACACACTGAATCACTCAAGATTCGACTCGTGGAATTGGCAGTTTTTCGCGGGTTTGCGAGTCTGATCGTTAGAGTAAATCCCCAATCTGGCAGAGCTTACTCACAAAATTATCCACAGGGTAGCGCGTTTTCCCACGGTGGTGTCTGGCCGTAACACTCCACCAGATAATCAATCATAGCCCTTACTTTCAGCGGAGTAGTCTGGCCGGGTGCATACACAGCGTGCAACGGAGGCGCTTCCACTAACGGGGCATCCAAGGTCACTGTGCGTAACTGTCCATTTTGCAGTTCTTTGCTAACAACAAAAACCGGCAGATAAATAAGGCCTTGGCCCGCTATTGCCGCTTCCCGCAGGGCATCTCCATTATTGGCGCATAATGGCCCGTTTACTGGCACACTCAATTGCCCCTTGGGGCCAAAATTCCAACGTGTCGGGCCGCCCGGTTCACCAAGCGTGTAACCCAGACATTGGTGCGCACTTAATTCCTCAATGCGGGTGGGCGTGCCCATGCGTTCAAGGTACGCGGGAGACGCGCAGACAACGCAGCGTATGGTCGCAAGTTTGCGGGTGCGTAGGGTGCTGGGTGCCATGGTGCGTATGCGCAGTGTCAAGTCCCACCCTTCTTCAATCAGGTCTACAGCGCGATCGTTCAGGCCGAGTTCAACTGTTACTAGCGGGTGACGGCGGCTGAACTCCGGCAAAAGGGGGGCAACGTAGCGAATGGCGAAAGACACCGGCGCATTCAGGCGCAACCGCCCCCGTGGCTCGCGCCGTTGCTCCGTAACGGTCTGCTCAATATCTTCCAGATCCGTGAGAATTTTCTGGCTACCGTCCAGAAAAAGCCGCCCGGCTTCAGTCAAAGAGAGTTTGCGGGTGCTGCGGTGGAACAGGGTAACGCCCATACGGTCTTCCAGCGCCGTAATGTGCTTTGTCACCATAGTCTGTGACAGGCCAAGCACACGACCGGCAGCAGTAAAGCTGCCGGTGGCAACAACTTTTACAAACACCTGCATGCTTGTAATGCGGTCCAGCATGATGCGTGCCCTTTGCTTTAGCTGTCCGGGCAGAGAAAACTGCCCCGCGTCACGCACCTATATGTCGCTTGTGTAAGTCCTTGGCAAAATCATAACACCAGTGGGCGTTAATTGCCCGAATAGGGCAGCTTATCGCCACCCTGGGGGTCTGCCCTGATATTCCCGGTAGTAGCCATGGTCATGGCGTGTGTGGCGGTACCCATCACGGTGCGGGTGGTGGTATCGGCCCTCATAGCATCCTGCCAACAGGAGAGGCAGGAGCAGAAGAACAAGGCCGCAGGGAACGTGTTTCATGTGAAAATCCTTTCCGGACACTGAGGCAGACCCGCATAGTTGCGCCCAATACGTCCTATTTCATGGCACGGTGCAGTCTTTCGTCTTGGTTGTTGTGAAAGAGAGTGCGAAAAGAGGCCTGACTTGCGGCGGTGGAACAAGCATGACTGATAACGCGCTATGAAACGAAGTAAGGTCAGCCTTGGTTTGGCAGGTTGCCTGCTCATGCAGCTCACAAATACGGCACCGCGCGCGCAGGGGGTGGATAGCCTGCACACTGTCCCGGTTGTGCCTGTGCAGACTGAAGGCCTTCAGCCTTTGGGCGAAAGCACGGATCGGGCATCCCTCTTTCTACCGTTTGATGCGCAGACAGGACTTGCTGCATTCTGGTCTGGTTCCAGCTTTGTGGTTGTGGCGGACCACGCCGTACCTGCCATGGCACGGGTTTCAGGCGGGACGGGTCTGTTTGCCGGACTGCATGTCAGCGTTATGGACCACGCTACGCTCGTGGTGCTGAGCCTGCCTGCGCACCCCCAGCTTGCTCTGACGCAGCATAGCGGTGGATGGGAGCTGGTGGCGTCTTCAGGCGGCAGCAAAAAGCCCCTCATGCCAGAGCAGGGTCGTGGGTATGTCCGTTTCCTCGTGGCGCAGCCGGGGCAGGTGGTCGCCATGCCAGACCCGGCATCTGGCGCTCGGTTGTTCGTGGCTACGTCCCGGCAGGCCACAGGGGGCATTGCGCAGCCCCTGCAAGGCATTGGGTATAGTGTAAAGCCGTCTCTCGAAGGTGCTGTTATCGTCGCTGATTCCGAGCAGATTTTTGTGCGTGCTACGCCGCGCGGGCCTGTTTTGCAGGCTTTGTCTCTGAATCCTGTGCCGATAGGTCAGCCACTTTACCCACAGGCTGATACGCCAGCACGCGGGAAGGACTGGCAGTGGTTGGAACTGGACCACGCCTCTTCGGCAGTTTTATCCCCATTGCCTCATCCCTTGCCGGATGACCCGGCCCGCCGCCTTGCTCTGGCACATGCAGCGTTCCTTGCAGGAAATGCAAAGCAGGCAGAGCAACTTCTGGCACCTTCTGCGTCTCATCCCTCTTCGGGCGCAGAGGAGCAGGGCGAACAGTTCTTTCGCGCAGTTGTGGCCTTGCTGGCAGGGCCTATCGGCTCTGCCAGCACGTTGGCGGATGTCACTTGGTACGCATGGCCGGAACTGCATGTGTGGCAAGGGCTTTATGCCCTGAAAACAGGGCAGGATAGCCAAATAACCAGTATCCTGCTGGCACAGGGTGCTAGGCAACTGGCGCAGTACCCTGCTGGCGTAAGGGACTTGGTCTTCCCCCAGCTTGCTACTTATCTGGCGCGCTATGGCACAGAAGCCCAGCGGAATGCGTTGCCTGAACTCCCGGATGGGTCAGCCTATGACCTGCCACGCGCTTTGCTGCTGGCCCGAAGCGGTAAAATCGAAACAGCACGAATTGCTTTGGAGAACCTGACAGCCTCCTCCAACCCGGTCACGGCATCTTACGCGCAGGTCGCTTTGGTGCGTCTGCTCCGTGAGGCAGATCAGATAGCGCCAGACATGGCGGTGGACGTATATAGCAAGCTGCTAAGGCCATCCGGTCCGGAGCAGGCTCTGTCTGGAGGGCCGCGTCAGCAGGCCCAGCTTGGGCTGGCTTTGGCGTATAGTGAAAACGGGCAATCTCGTGCGGCTTTGGCCGGGCTGGACAGTCTTCAGCCGGGGGAGGAACTGCCTTCTGATAGTCTGGCGGACGCCTACAGTCAGGTGCTGTATCGACTGGTTTTTGGCACGCTGCGTGGTGCCAGCGAGGCCCGAGGCACAGCGGCGCACAGTGCGGAGGGGCTTTCAGGGGAAGATGTCGCCCAACTGGTGGGGCAGGCTCTTCCAAAAGTCAGGGATGGGGCTGCAAAGGCTAAATTACTGACCGGGTACGGCCGCCTTTTACTCTCTTTGGGCAAAGCTGCAGAAGCGCAGAGGCGTCTGGATCAGGCCGTGCAGATGCAACCAGATCCGCTCGCCCGGTCTGAGATACAGGATTTTCTGGCACAGGCTGCGTTACAGCAGGGGCATCTGGCAGATGCCCAGGCGGCAACAGACCAAATTTTGCTGACCGCGCTCCAGCCAGACCTTGCTGCACGCAAAGCGTACAATGCCGCCCGTATTGCACAGGCACGGGGGGAAACAGCAAAAGCCCTCGCCTTGCTTGCGCATGATGAGACGGATGCGGGACTGGATTTACGCGGCAAACTTTATGAATCTGACCGGCAATGGGCACAGGCCGTGCAGGTGGTTGGGCGGCTCGCTAGCCGCAGCCTGCCGACGGAAGGGCCTTTAACCGACTCGCAAAAAATACTGGTCCTGCGCCTTGCAACAGATGCCGCTGCAGCGCGTGATCAGGCCACCTTGCACACACTCAAAGACTGGCTGGCTGGTCGTTCTTTGGGGCGGGAGCGGGATGCTCTTTTGAAAATTCTGTTACAAACGCCCGGTAAGTCTAAAGCATCACCTTGATATGGTTCAGTTTTTGGTAAAATGCCTTCGGGGTGCGGCAAAAATTTAAACAAAAAAGGCTTGTCATAGACGCCAGAAGCACTTAGTGACGGGCGCTCTTGGCCCAAGGGGGCGATTTAGCCCAACAGGCTATCTACTGGTTTGGGGGTACGTCAATGAACGCACTTGCTCAACTGGGGATGGTCTCGGAACTCCCGAGCAATAACCAGGCATCTTCTGTTACGGTCCCGTCTGACGATGATCGTAAGGACTACTTCGTCGAAAAAGACGGCGAAAAATTTGCAGGTACACACCTGCTGGTGGATTTGTGGGATGCCACGAATCTGGACGATCCGGAAAAAATAGACCGGACACTGTGCGAAGCAGCTGTTGCCGCAGGTGCAACCATTCTGCACAGCCATTTCCACCATTTTACGCCTAACGGTGGCGTTTCTGGTGTGGTTGTTCTGGCTGAGAGCCACATTTCCATCCACACATGGCCCGAGCGTAGCTTCGCCGCGGTGGATATCTTCATGTGCGGCGCATGTGACCCGCACCTTGCCATTCCCGTCATGCAGCGCCTGTTCCAGGCACAGGCTGTTGAGGTGGATGAGCAGCGCCGTGGGCGTGTTACCCGGTAAGGGAACATAGTCCGCTAAATTCTGGCGTCCCGACAGGGGCAGGGTGGGGTTGAGATCAATCCTGTCCTGACCCTGTTCGTGTATTTGGATGAAAGAGACACATGACACAGCACTGGATTGAAGAAACCCTTTACGATAGCTGGGGCCAACGCTTCCGTATCACCAAGGAACTGGCGCGTACCAAAAGCCCGTTTCAGGATATCGTTGTTTTCGAGAGTGACTCCCACGGTCGTGTGCTTATGCTTGATGGCGTGGTGCAGATTACCGAGCGTGATGAGTTTGTGTACCAAGAAATGCTCACCCATGTGCCCCTGTTTACGCATGGTGCGCCACGCTCCGTCCTGATTATCGGCGCGGGCGATGGGGGTGTTCTGCGCCGCGTGCTGGAACATCCGGGCGTTGAAAAAGCCGTCATGGTTGAGATTGACGGCGCGGTGATCGAGCTTTCCAAAAAGCATCTGCCCAGTATTGCCGGTGATGCCTGGACCAACCCCCGTGCAGAAGTGATTGTAGGGGACGGGATCGACTATGTCGCCAAGGCGGCTGACGGATCGTTCGATGTCATTATTGTGGACAGCACAGACCCCATCGGTGTGGGTGAAGTCCTGTTTACAGACTCGTTCTATGAGCATTGTGCCCGGATTCTCACCGCGGACGGCCTGATTGTAAACCAGTGTGGCGTACCGTTCATGCAGGCGGATGAACTGCATGAAACCAGTGTGCGTCGTGCCAAATTTTTCCCGCACGTGTCTGCCTATGTGGCCGCAGTCCCAACCTATGTTGGCGGCTTCATGACACTTGGTATTGCAGCCAAAGGCAAAAGCCCGGCGGGGCAGAGTGTAGAGGCTGTGCGCACCCGCGCCCAGCAGGCAGGGATTCTGGGAAATACCCAGTACTGGACACCCGAAATCCATGTCGGGTCTTTCAACCTGCCGCCTTACATTGCCAAACACCTGCCCAAATAAAGCAGGCTGACCAGCAGGCAGATAAACACGCTGCCTGCTGATTGACTTGGCACCGTAATGATGTCAGGAAACTCAGTGTGTAGAGGGAGAGACTGGCCCTGCGCCAGCGCCGAAGGAGCAACCGCCCCGGAAACTCTCAGGCAAAAGGACCCTGCACACTGAACTTCTGGAGAGAGGTGCCACAAGCACCCGCCGACGGGATAGCGATCTCAGGCAAAAGAACAGATGGGGCAGACGGATACCATCACTTTTGGTCCGGGGCCTCTCACTACGTTCTGTTGCTCGCAACGGTCTTCAGAGTGTGCACGTGCCCCTGTCCTTTTACGCAAGGCCTGTGTGCATGAGCACTGACTCTCTACTTCACACTCCCCTTTATTCTTTCCATGAAGATGCTGGCGGTAAAATGGTGCCTTTTGCAGGCTATGCCATGCCGTTGCAGTATGCAGATGGTATTATGGCGGAGCACCGCCATGTGCGGGAACACGCAGGCCTGTTTGATGTCTCCCATATGGGGCAGGTACGTCTGCTGGCGCGTTCGGGTGGGGTGGAAGAAACAGCCCTGGCCCTTGAGCGCCTTGTGCCAGCCGACATTCTGTCCCTTAAAAATGGCCGCCAGCGTTATACCCAGTTTACCAATGCCCAAGGCGGCATTCTGGACGACCTGATGGTCGCGCGGCTGGATGATGCGCTGATATTGGTGGTCAATGCTGCGTGCAAAGCGCAGGACATTGAACTTCTACAAAACGAACTGGGCGAATGTCTGGTCGAACCGCTGGAAGAACGTGCACTGCTGGCCTTGCAGGGCCCGGAAGCAGAACTGGCTTTGGCCACGTTGGCACCCGATGTCAAAGAAATGGCTTTTATGGATGTGCGTGAGCTGGATGTTGACGGCGCAAGCTGTGTCATTTCCCGCTCTGGCTATACCGGGGAGGACGGGTTTGAAATTTCCGTTCCAGCCATGGATGCCTCCCGCATTGCGCGGGCACTGCTGAAACATCCGTCCGTAAAACCCATCGGCCTTGGCGCGCGTGACAGCCTGCGCCTTGAGGCCGGCTTATGCCTGTACGGGGCGGATATTGATGAGAACACAACGCCGGTAGAAGCCGCTTTGGAATGGTCCATCCAGAAAACGCGCCGCAAAGGTGGCAAGCGCGAGGGCGGATTTCCGGGAGCCGATGTTATTCTCGGCCAGCTTGAAAATGGTGTCACCCATCGCCGCGTGGGGCTGCTGCCAGAAGGCCGTGCTCCGGTACGTCATGACGCACCTTTATACGCTGACGCCACATTTGAGGATTCCATTGGCCGGGTTACCTCCGGTGCATTCGGGCCCACGCTCGAAGCACCAGTGGCCATGGGCTATGTGGCGGTCTCACACGCAGCGCCAGATACTGCACTGTTTGCGGAACTACGCGGCCGTGCCGTGCCCGCAACCGTGAAGGCTCTGCCGTTCGTGCCAGCCCGCTTCAAGCGGTAATCAGTTTTCGGTTTTGTTTTCAAATGCCTTTTTTCAAGGAGCGTTAAGGCATGTCTCTCTATTTTACTAAAGAACATGAATGGTTGCGCGTTGAAGGCGATGCCGCAGTTGTTGGCATTACCAAACATGCTGCCGAGGAACTGGGCGAGCTGGTATTTGTTGAAAGCCGTGATGCCGGAACGGAAGTAACCGCCGGTGAATCTGTCGCTGTGGTTGAATCCGTTAAAGCCGCATCCGACATTTACGCGCCTGTTGATGGCGTTGTGCTGGAAGGCAATGCTGCTCTGGCAGAAGACCCAGCCCGCGTCAGCTCAGACCCGGAAGGCGAAGGCTGGATTCTCAAGTTCCGCATTACGAATGCTGACCAGCTTGCCGGGCTGATGGACGCAGACGCTTACGCGGCCTTCGTCGGTTAAAACCCGCATTACCCTGTCTTGCAGCACGCCTGCTCAGGCAGGTGCTGCGGGCAGGGTTTCTCTTGTGTTGTGCTGCCAGTGCTTGGTTACTCTGGCACCTCTTCAGGATTGCTCTGTATGTTTACGCTCGCTTCCGGTCCGGACCGTTCTCCTGCCTCTTCTGCTGATAGTCTCCCGGCTTTTTCTGGTTTGAAGACAGAGGCAGGCAGCTTTGTGCCCCGCCATATTGGCCCGTCACGTCAGGACGTTGCGACCATGCTGGAGGTCGTGGGTGCGCCCACTCTGGACGCTCTGATGGAGCAGACCCTTCCTGCCGATATCCGTATAGCTCAGCCAATGGGCATTGGAGCAGGCTGGAGTGAAGGGGAAGTTCTGGCTCATCTGCGTAAACTGGCAGGCCAGAATCAGGTCATGACCTCGCTGATCGGGCAGGGTTACTACGGCACGGTTCTGCCTGCTGTCATACAGCGCAATATTCTGGAAAACCCAGCCTGGTACACAGCGTACACCCCCTACCAGCCTGAAATCAGTCAGGGCCGTCTGGAAGCTCTGCTGAACTTCCAGACCATGATTACTGAGCTGACCGGGCTGGATATTGCCAACGCATCCCTGCTGGATGAAGCCACTGCGGCGGCTGAAGCCATGGCAATGGCGCATCGTGTTGCAAAATCCAAGGCAACAGCATTTTTTGTAGATGCTGAAACACACCCCCAGACTTTGGCTGTTCTCAAAACCCGTGCAGAACCTCTGGGTATTGCGCTGGTTGTTGGTGCACCAGATACAGACCTGCATGCTGCGGAAGTATTTGGGGCCTTATTCCAGTATCCCGGCACAACCGGTGCCCTCAAAAATCCCCGCGCGGCTATTGAAGCCCTGCATGCCGCCGGTGGCATTGCCGTTATGGCAGCAGACCCGCTGGCTCTTACCCTTCTGACCTCCCCCGGTGAGTTGGGGGCTGATATTGCTATTGGCTCTACCCAACGCTTTGGGATTCCCATGGGCTTTGGTGGCCCGCACGCGGCCTATATGGCGGTGCGTGATGCCTGGAAGCGCAATCTGCCGGGGCGTCTGGTCGGGGTATCGGTGGATAGTCAGGGGCGTCCCGCTTACCGTTTGGCTCTGCAAACCCGCGAACAGCATATCCGGCGTGAAAAAGCGACCTCCAACATCTGCACGGCGCAGGTATTGCTGGCGGTTATTGCAGGTATGTATGCCGTCTATCATGGTCCGGAAGGCCTGAAAGCCATTGCCCGCCGCGTACATGGCCTGACCACCACACTGGCAGAGGGCCTGCGGGCGCTGGGCGTTGCGGTGGAGACAGAGCACTTCTTTGACACACTGACCGTGCAGGTTGGTGGCGGTGCGGCCGATATTCTGGCACGCGCCCGGTCTGCCGGGATCAACCTGCGGGATGTTGGTCAGGGTCGTCTTGGGCTGAGCCTGGATGAAACAACCACACCTGACACGGTCCTTGCTGTCTGGTCTGCTTTCTGCACGGAGCAGGGGCGGGTAGAGACCATGGCAAAGGCACTTGCACCGGCAACACAGGCTATTCCGGCAGAACTGGTCCGTCAGTCGGCTTTCCTGACACAGTCCGTTTTCAGTTCTTGCCAATCAGAGACTGACATGCTGCGTTATCTGCGCCGCTTGTCTGATAAAGATCTGGCGCTTGACCGGACGATGATTCCGCTTGGTTCCTGCACCATGAAGCTGAATGCCACGGTGGAAATGCTGCCCATCACCTGGCCCGGTTTCTGTGACATTCATCCATTTGCCCCGGCGGAACAGACAGCAGGCTATCAAGCCCTGTTTACAGACCTTGAAAAATGGCTGTGCGCCATTAGCGGTTATGATGCCGTGTCCTTCCAGCCGAACTCTGGTGCGCAAGGCGAGTATGCGGGCCTTCTGGCCATTAGCGCCTATCACCGCGCCCGCGGGCAGGCCAACCGGACAGTCTGCCTTATTCCGGCTTCCGCCCATGGCACCAACCCGGCTTCCGCCCAGATGGCAGGCATGAAGGTTGTTGTGGTCAAGTGCGACACAGACGGTAATATTGACCTGACCGACATGCGGGAAAAAGTGGCAGCACATGCCGCCACTCTCTCCGCTGTCATGATTACCTATCCGTCTACCCACGGTGTTTTTGAAGAAAGCATGCGTGAAATCTGTGATCTGGTGCACGAGGCCGGAGGGCAGGTCTATGTTGACGGCGCAAACATGAACGCTCAGGTTGGTCTGGCGCGCCCGGCTGATTACGGCGGCGATGTCAGCCATTTCAACCTGCACAAAACATTCTGTATTCCACATGGTGGCGGTGGCCCAGGCATGGGGCCTATCGGTGTACGTGCACATCTGAAAGACTTTCTGCCCGGCAACCCGGCAGATGCAGGCACAACGCTAGCGGTGAGTGCGGCCCCGTATGGGTCTGCCTCCATCCTCCCTATCTCATGGGCCTATATTCGTCTGATGGGGGATGAAGGGCTGAAGCGCGCCACAGAAGTCGCCATTCTTAATGCCAACTACATTGTCAGCCGTCTGGTGGATGCGTACCCGGTTCTGTACCGTGGGGGCAAAGGTCGTGTGGCCCATGAATGCATTATTGACCTGCGCCCCTTAAAAGACGCTTTTGGTGTCACGGTCGATGATATTGCCAAACGCCTGGTAGATTACGGTTTCCATGCGCCGACCGTCAGTTTTCCTGTGGCCGGTACTTTCATGATTGAGCCGACAGAGTCCGAAGGCAAAGCCGAACTGGACCGTTTTTGTGATGCCATGCTCGCAATTCGGGACGAAGTTCGGGCTATTGAGGCAGGTGTTTTAACAGCCGAACACTCCCCGTTGCGTCACGCGCCCCATACGGGCGCTATGGTAACGGTTGAGCCGTGGCCCCACACTTATACCCGTCAGGAAGCCTGCTTCCCGCCGGGTGTTAACCCAAGCCGTAAATACTGGCCAACTGTCAGCCGTATTGATAATGCCCACGGTGACCGAAACCTTGTCTGTTCCTGCCCCGATATTTCGGAATGGATGGAATAAAGAAGTTTACGGGTTATGGTTTTTGAAAAAGGGCGCTCCTGTGGGCGCCCTTTTTTATGGGCAGCGCACCCATCCGGGTGCCCTGTTTTTACGCCAGAGAATGAGGGCGCACTATGCTGTATCTTGTCCTTAAAGCCGCGCTTTCGGGCATTTTAATTGCTATCGCGTCAACAGTAGCAAAACGGTATCCGGGCGTAGGGGCTCTTGTGGCGTCTCTGCCGCTGGTGTCTGTCTTGGGCATGATCTGGCTATGGGTTGAAAAACCAGACCCGCAAAACATGGCGGCTCATGCGGGAGCAACCTTCTGGTATGTTATTCCGTCACTTCCCATGTTTTTGCTTATCCCCGCACTTTTACGGCACGGTGTAGGGTTCTGGTACGCTCTGTTGGCAGGCTGTGCGTGACCATCTGCCTTTATAGTGTGCTGACGTGGCTTGGTCCGCGTTTGGGGCTTCAGCTTTGACGGAACGAGTCTTAGCTCGTTATCGCGTCTGATCGCAGGGAAATTCTGGTCATTTCAGGGGGAACGCCCAGCCTTAAGGCAAACCCTGGCCAAAGCCCTGTGCCGTTGCTGACATAGAGCGTCATGCTGCCCACTGTGTAGATACCAGAAACAAACCCTTTGTTGGCACGCGCTACCAACCAGTCCAGTCCTTTGATCATGCCGCCATGTGTATGGCCGGAAAGTTGCAAGGCAATCCCCTGTTGGGCTGCAAGCAAAGCCTGGCGTGGTTGGTGGTCTAGCAGAATAATAGGCGCATTTGGTGGGGCGTTCCGCAATGCGGCGGCAAGGTCAGGTCCGGCCTGATCATGCTGCGGGGCAGAGAGGTCCGTGACACCTGCCACTGTCAGTTTATCGTCTCCACGGGTTATTACAGTGTGGGTGTTTAGCAAAAGCTGGAACCCGAGCGCCGAGAGGTGCTGCATCCATTCCGTATAATCGAAGAAATATTCATGGTTACCCGGCACGGCAAAAACACCGTCTGGCGCAGAGAGGGCATGCAGGGGCGCACATGCTTTCTGGCGCATGGCAACAGAGCCATCAATAAAATCACCTGTCACGACAATCAGGTCAGCGCCTGCGGTATTGGCACGCTCCACTACAGCTTGCGCCCAACTGCACGGAAACAGCGTGCTAATATGCATGTCGGTCAGTTGCAGTAGGCGGTATCCATCAAAAGATGCAGGTAGCCCAGGAATTGTAACGGTTATGTCTTTTATGGGTGGCACCCGAACCACATTGATAACGCCCAGAGCAGAAAGCAGAGCAGCCAGTATGCCAGCCACGATGCGGAAGGCGGTGGGAATGTGGGGCATGTGCCACAACACGCCAGCCTGCACCAAGGCTGCCAGATCCAGCACAAGTTGAAAAACAGCCAGAAAACCAATGGCCGCAAAAGCCCAGTTAAACAGAATAACAATCGGCCTGGGAAATTCTGGCGAGAACGGAGAGCCGGAAGAGAGACGGCTCCAGGTATAAAAATGCGCCCCAGCACCAATAAGTACGGCACCGCTCAGCTTAAGCCATAGGGGGAGAGGAAGGGGCCAGAGCCAGTTGGCAATAACAATCAGGCACGGCACGGTAAACAGCAATGACACCGGCGTTTAGTCCTCAAACAGAAGGCTGCAAAGATCCTGATAAAGGTATTGCAAAGCAGTTTTTGAAGGAGCGTGCTCCTTCATTAAGCCGGAAGCTATCAGGAGTTTGCTGGGGTAGGGGGTGTGTGCTGTGGGTCTGTAATGCTGCACATGGCAACCCAGAGCGGTTTTTCGCGTTAAATTCACCAAGGGTGGCAAAGAAAAACCCTCCAATGCCAAAGGGCAGGGAGGGTCAGAAAACTGGATGAAAGGAAGAGGGTGTGGGAGAAAACCTTAGTTTTCGTCACCAGAGAATGTGGGTTGCGCTTCGTTCAGGCCATCAATTGGCTGGGCGTTAGCCGGGGCCTGAGCCAACTGTGTAGCAGCGTGACCAACATGTGTTTTCTTGGACCAAGCCATCATGACATCGTTGGAGCGAGAAGGGGCGCTACCGGGGCGACGGCCATAGATAAAGCCGTAGGTTGGGTAAATGGAGCCAAAGCTGCCGGAGCGGTTGTTAAGCGCTACGCGAACTGCGGACCAGTCATTGTTGGGGGAGACGTCAATAACCGGCGTATTGTGGCTAATGCCGTTCTGCGCCCAATGAGACTGATCAATAATGATGGTGCGGCTGTTCACAACACTGCGCACAACAGCAACATGGCCAAGAGGCATGCGGCGAATACCGCGGAAATTCAGGACGCTACCGGTTTCCGGAGCAGAACCACGTTCGTAAACGCCAGCTGCGTTATGCCACCAGTCACGCGCGTTGCCATGCAGGACAACATCGGACGCTGTTTTGGCATAAGCCACACACTGAATGACATGACCACCACCACCAAAACTATGCCCGCGGTGCCAGCGACGTGCGGCAATCGGGTGGGCACGTCCGCCTGCATACCGAACGTTAGCATGATGTGGGGCTGAGAACGTGATTTTATGAATGCCGTGATGCCCACCGCTGGCTGCGTGCCGAGCTTTTGCTGCAGCAGGCTGAACAAAGGCGGATAAGGACAGAAGCGACAGAGCGGCTATCTTGAATTTCAAGCTATTTGACCGTCCATCTCGCATCTTGGCGTACCTTCCTGTCCTGCATGGCATTCAGCTTTGGTGTGGTGATCTAGCTATTAAACATCTCTGCAAGTCAGGCAAGCGCTCAATGCGGGTCAAAAAGAGACTTTCGCCTATTTGCAAGAAAAACTTCGGCTAGAAAGAAAATATAGGAATAAATTCCTATCACTCGCCACGAAGTTGCCAGATTTCCGGTCACGGGAGGGGTTGTAGCCAAGACGTTGTAACAAACCATGCGCTTGGGATTCGCGCATGCTGTGGCGGAGATGCCACGATTTGCTTCTCCGCCACGGTAGGCCAAGCTTTATTTGGTCGTGATCAGCATGATCTCAACCAGCATGCGCGGATCTGCCATAACGGCCTGAACACAGGCGCGGGCAGGGGCCATGTTTTCTGGCAGCCATTCGCTCCACACTGTGTTCAGGGCTGCACGGTCGTTAATATCCTTCAGCCAGATCTGGGCTTGGAGAATACGGGTGTTATCTGTGCCGTGCTGTTCCAGCAGGCTGTCAATCTGCGCCAGAATGTCACGGGTCTGGCCTTCTGCATCCAGATCAAGGTTCTGCGCGACAACGCCCTGTGTGAAAATAAAGCCGTGATACTCCACGACGGAGGAGAGAATGGGATTAGGATTGGTGCGCAGAATTTTGCTCATCAGGTTCTCTTAACACTTGGTTTGGCGTTTACAGAGCCAGGCATGGTGCCGGCGCCAGAGTTAGTGTTGAGGCTGCGCAGGCCGCAGGTCAACTCCCGTCACACTCTATAAATGTGCGTAGGTGGCCAAACGTTCCGGCGTGTCAAAATCTACAAGTTCTTCCGGTGGGGCTGGAATAAGCCGAACCGCAGGCCCAAGGGCTTTAAGAAGTGATCGACCGCCTTGGTCGCCTTCTCTCTGTTTCAAAGCGGGGAACAGACTACTGTGCCAGATAACCGGATTGCCGGGGCGGCCTTGCCACTCTGGTGCCGCTGCCGGGGGCGGAGAGGCCTCGTTCTGCGTTGCAATCAGGGCATCCAGCACGGCTGGCGAGACTAAAGGCATATCCCCCAGACAGACGAGCACGGCGGACGCTCCGAGCTGCTCTGCCTGTTCCACTCCTGTGCGGAGTGAGACCGAAAGCCCAAGGGCTGCCTGTTCCGCAGTACAAATATGAAGAGAGGGATGAGCCGGGAAGGCTTCCAGCACACTTTGCTGAATGGCAGGCAGGTCGGGGGAGACAACCAGAACAGTCTGCGCTGCCTTGCTGGCCATGACAGAGGTCAGAGTACGGATAATCATGGCCCGGCCACTGGCGTCTGGCGCAATCAGTTTATGTGCAGGGGCTGTCCGGCTGGAGCGCCCTGCGGCCAGTATGATGGCAACAGCTAAGGGCTTAGGTCCGGTTACCATCCGGGGTTCTGGGCAAGGGGGGCATTGCGGCGCACAGCAACAATCTGTGCCAGAATGGAAAGGGCAATTTCCTCAGCGCCCAGTGCGCCGATAGCCAGACCAACAGGCCCATGAATCCGTTTCAATGCGTCTTCGCCAAAGCCACAGGCCCGTAAGCGTTTCATGCGGCTGGCTTGTGTGGTGCGGGACCCCAGCGCACCAATGTAAAATGCAGGCCCCTGCAAAGCGGCTTCCAGGGTTGGGTCATCCAGCTTGGCATCGTGCGTCAGGGTAACAATGGCGGTCATACTGTCCACGCCTAGTGTTTCCAGTGCCTCATCCGGCCATTCTGTTATTAACGTGCTACCCAGCCGCAAACCGGGAAAACGCTCTTCCGTTGCCAGCGCTGTACGGGGGTCAATCACAACCGGCGCAAGCCCGGCCATGCGGGCCATCTGGGCAAGATGTTGCGCAATGTGAACAGCCCCAACAATCAGCAGGCGCGGTGCCGGGGTAAGCGGCTGCAAAAACCACGCTATGTCATCAGGGGCCTGCCAGTTCAGGCAGCGGCCTTCCGTCAAGCCCGCTGTGGCAAGGTCTGGCGGCATATGGGCTGGCAAGTCTCCAGCCGCGATGGGGAGCGTTACCAGAGTGTGGGCAGACCCATCCAACGCACGTGCCAGCACACAGCTCTGGCGTTTGGCCTGATAAGCACATGCCTGAGTCAAAAGTGGCAGAGGTAGCGTGCCAGTAGGGCATGCCTCGTTCCGTATGGCTTCAACCCAGACATCCAGTTTGCCACCACAGGCCAGTCCCACATCCCAGGCTTTGTCCGTGCTCACTCCGTAGGATAAAACAGTAGGGGTGGCCCCAGCCATAATCTCCTGCGCGGTGGTGATGACATCTGTCTCAACACACCCACCACTGACAGAGCCTTCAACGCGCCCGTTTTCGCTTATGGCCATAAAGCTTCCGGCTGGCCGGGGGGAACTTCCCCATGTGCCAACAACGGTTGCAAGCACAACCTTTTGCCCTGCGTTAGCCCAGAGCAACGCATGGTCAAGCACAGTCATGGGCGATTGGGGGGCAGGTATGGCAGCGGTATCCGGGGCGGGGGGCAGAGTCATGGGGCTAGCTTATATCAGGCTCCAGCGTGCTCGCACATGCAGGGAATGCGGGGGCAGAACTGAATGCGGGGGCAGAACTGCTTGCAGCGGTGGTTCACTGCAACCACCCCTCTTGATAGGAGTTAAGGGTAACACCACGTTAGTTATTACAAACACTACGTTTTAAGGAGCAGTATTCATGTCAGAATCACGCGATGGCCAGATTGTCTATATTGTGGCTGACGGCGGTAAAGTTCGCTTCCTGCATGACTCCCAGGGCCAAATGCACGATGTAGTGGATTTTGACCAGCACGACCATGAAGGTACGCCCGGCAAAGTGCCAAGCGGCTCCACCCCTGCTGATCAGGCCAAAGAAGCGTTTGCCCGCGTTGTAGCAGATCGCATCAATGCCGCTGTGCAGAAGAACAGCAAGATTGAAGGGCTGGTTCTGGCTGCTTCAGCGCCTGTGCTGCATGAAATCCGCGAAAATCTGAGCAAGCCTGCTCAGGCCAAGCTGATCAAGAGCTTCCCGAAAGATCTGACCAACATTCCGGCACACGAACTACGCAGCCACTTCGATATCCCGGCAACAGGGTGGCAGCTTCCTTCCTGAGGGAAGAGCGTTCTAGCCTAATAACACGGTAAAAAGTTCGCTTATAAAACTGCCAGGGGGCTTTACCCTCTGGCAGTTTTTTTATGCGCACCCCAAGACGTTTGCCGCTGAAAGGATTACAGTTGCGTCACGCATCGTTTTTCAGACAGTCTGAGTGTCGAGTAAAGGAAGGAAAACAGCCTTGCATTTGACGTATCCTGGTATGCAACTACGGGTTGTTCCTGTGACGCCATTCCGCCAGAACTGCTCTGTTTTATGGAACCCGGATACCGCGCAGGCTCTGGTTGTTGACCCCGGAGGGGATGCAGATGTTCTGGCGCAGGTCATGCAGCAGATGAACCTGACGTTGGAGGCCATCCTCCTTACGCATGGGCATCTTGATCATGCAGGTGGAGTGGCCCCGTTGTGCCGCCTTATGCAGGACGCACAAGGTAAGGCCCCTGTTGTTATAGGGCCGGACAAAAGGGATGATTTCCTGCTGTCCTCCATCGAATCGCAGGCACAGCACTTCGGGTTGGAAGGTCTGGAAAACGCACGCGTTGACCAGCATACAACCGATGGTCAGACGCTTGAACTCTTGGGGCGCACCTTCAAAGTATTGCATGTTCCCGGCCATACGCCCGGACATGTTGTCTTTGTTGATGAAGCAGCCCGTGTTGCCTTTGTGGGGGATACTCTGTTCCGGGGCACCATAGGCCGTACAGATTTCGCTTATGGGGATGGACAGCAGCTCATTCAGTCTATCAAAGAGAAACTGCTTCCCCTTGGGGATGATATCGTGGTTATGCCAGGGCACGGCGGCTCAACCTCTTTGGGTGTTGAACGCATGAACAATCCGTTTCTTCGTGCGGGCTAAAAGGAGGTTTTACTCATGAAACAAGGTCTCTACGGCCTGCTGGCAGCCGGGCTGCTGTCAGCTATTCTTTCGGGCAGCCCCGTTCGTGCTATGGCTGAGGATATGAGCGAGCCTACGCAGGCGCAGCCCACTCTGCCGCAGGAAAAACTGACTATTGTTTCCACCAGTGGTCACCATGCGTTTTCTGTAGAACTCGCAACCACGCCGCGCCAGCAGCAGGTGGGGGAGATGTTCCGCACACAGCTTCCGGCAGATAGCGGCATGTTGTTCCTGTGGGCCACCCCACAGCAGAGTGATATGTGGATGGAAAATACACTCGTACCGCTGGATATTGTCTTTATAGCGCCAGATCAGCGCATTCAGGCTATTGCAGAAAATGCAGTGCCACGCAGTCTGGCCCATATCAGCAGCCATGGTCCTGCTGCCGCAACGCTGGAACTGCCGGGCGGTACGGCTTCGCGTCTTGGCATTATGGTTGGGGATAAGGTTGAAAGCCCCTCACTGACTAAAAAATCCTGAGGACAAAATGCCTGCCTCTCACCGGAGGAGCAGGCAACTTGTCCCGGTATGCAGCCATAACAGGCTGTAATGAGGCAGAAACGTGACCATTCTAGTAACTGGCGCCGCCGGATTTGTGGGGTACCACGTTAGTCAGGCGTTGCTGGAAAAAGGGGTGCAGGTTATCGGCATGGATAACCTGAATACCTATTATTCTCCGGCCCTCAAACAGGCCCGGTTGGCCCGGCTCCGTGCACATCCTGCTTTCACATTTTATGAGCAGGATATAGCGGCACCCGGCGCATTGGATGTTTTGCAGCCTTATAAGCAGGCTATTACGGGTGTACTGCATTTGGCTGCGCAGGCCGGTGTACGGTATTCCATGGCCAACCCAGCCGTGTTTGCCCACTCAAATGTGCTGGGGCATGTCGCTATTTTAGAATTTGCCCGGACCCTGCCGCGCCTTGCGCATGTGGTCTATGCCTCTTCATCTTCTGTCTATGGGCGCAATACCAGCCTTCCTTTCCGTGAGACGGATGCGGTCGATCTTCCAGGCTCTTTCTACGCTGTAACCAAACGGGCAGGGGAGCTGACATCCTCCACGTACAGTCACCTCTATGGGTTACCGCAAACCGGATTACGCTTTTTTACGGTCTATGGCCCGTGGGGTCGGCCAGATATGGCCTATTACAGCTTTGCACGCGCCATCATGCGCGGCGAGGACGTAACACTGTATGAGGGCGATGCTCTGGCAAGAGACTTCACGTATATAGCCGACGTTGTCTCTGCTGTTCTGGCTGTGCTGGGTAAACCACCAGAGCAGGGTGGCTCCCGTGTCCTGAATATCGGCAATCATCGGCCAGAATCAGTGCGCCACCTTGTACGCCTGCTAGAATGTGCTTTGGGGAAAGAGGCCAAACTCAAACTTCTGCCCCGGCCAGAAGCCGATGTTGAAATGACATGGGCTAGCATAGATCACATCAAGGCCCTGACAGGGTGGCACCCCACAACGGTGCTGGAAGACGGGATAGACCACTTTGTTGAGTGGTTCCGACATTATGAAGGGGCAGGCTGTTAAGCCTGCCTTTTTTATGGCCGCTTCATTTTAAAGCCTCAAAACCCTACCGAAAGTTAACGTAATATTTT
>NZ_BAMV01000006.1 GCF_000963925.1 Acetobacter cibinongensis | reverse complement strand
CGCCAGGCAGGACACCCAGCTTTGGATCTGGTCACTGGATGTTGGGGAGCATTACAAGGCAGACCCCGACCCTGAGGGCTGGCACGAGATGATCTTTGTGCTTGAAGGCACACTCCAGCTCGACTTTGATACCGAAACCCAGATCGTACAGGCTAACGACTTCACCATTTACAGCAGTGCGCAAAACTACAGCTACACCAATGCAGGCAACTGTGTTTTGCGCTTTTTACGCTCTGTATCCTCGTAAACAACGTGCCTAAGCAGCAAACGGAGCAGCGCTTACGGGAGCAGGGTTCTGCTCTTCACGTGACGCGATGACGGCATAAGGCCCGCCAGCCAGAATTTTTACCGACAAGATCATAAATCCTCTTGTCGCGCGATGCTGAAGCGGCAGAACTGCGCTGCCGGTGGTCCATCGGCCTTCCGTGCTTTCCAGATCCGCCCAGCCCTCAAGCTCTGCGGTTGTGAGGTGTATTTTGACCGGAGCAGAGCGCGTTGTGTCCAGCAGCGCTATTTCTCCCACAAGCACCCCCCACTCCCGCCGGTCATCAACAAACGGCCCAATGCTGTCAGATTTCCTGCTGGTGCGTGAACAGAGTTTTACGTTCCGCACGGTGGCTGGCAGCATGAACATGACACTGCTACCCACCTTGCGCGCCATGGTAACGATCTGCCCTTGGTCTGTCTGCAAATGCAGGTCTGGATCAAACGTAATGTCAAAGGCCGGTTTACGGCATGGAAACTGCTTTTCCTGCGCACGCTCTGCAAGGCGGTGATAAACAGGCTCTACCGCCGCACGAGTTGTCACACGCGGCACAGCGCCATCACGCTCCCACGTCAAACGGCCACAACGCAGCTTTACAACGTCTGTCGTCTGGTAAAACAGGCGCTGATTTTCTGTGTCCAGAAAACTTTCCGTCAAAGCACCATCGGCCATGATGATAGAATGATGTTCTGTCTCAACATGATAATATGTGTAAGCGCTTACTGTACGATCATAAAAAATAGAGTGCCCATTGACCAACATTCTGACCGGCACAAACATTGTCTCAAAAAATAGAGAATGATCAGATGTTACCAGCATATCCTTATACGGCACACCCTCTGCCAGAGCGTTTTTCAGAATACGCACAGGGTAACCTGCCTCATCTTCAGGTCGATCGGTCCGAACCTGTAAACGCTTGCTACCAGACCATATAATTTTGCGTGTTTCCCAGTTTTGACCAGAAACATCATAAATGCTGATGACATCACCCGGTGTCAGCATTTCTATCGGCACATCCCCTTTGGGAGTACGCAACAAAGTGCCTGCCAGAAAACAGACTGGCTTGGTGTAACTCACCATTTTTTCTGATTGTTTCCTTGGATCAAGCCGCCCTATACCGGCAACAGCCAAGTCAAAGTTTTGACCATCCACAAAATTTAATGTCACATGATCAAGATCTGAAAAACGCAGACTAGCAATGTCAGCCGCTTTTACATCCGACAGCGTAATACTGTCAGCATTATCGTTTTCAAGAAAACCTTTTATAAATAAATTCGATTTTTTATTTCCTGTTAAAATCAAGCTATTATTTTCAGCACCGCAAAGCTGGATAACTCCCCCCGCAGTTGCAGGCACCACAGCATGTGCCCCTTCTTCCACTATCAGGATATCTTCTATTGCACTCCCTTCTTCCATCATCAGGGTTTCCCCGCAGCGCACAACAGCATGACTAACGCCTGCTCCTGCCTCGACATAAAGAGCAGAAGACAAACCGACCAGTGATGCCGTGCCCTCCGGCCCAAAAGTCATGACGCCATCTGCAACCACAGTGACATTCACGCCATGGCGCACAGCATGATAAACCTGTGCCGTAGGAGAAGTTTTCTGGGCGGGCGAGCAAACCATATTTGCTTTGTCCCGCGCACAGGAAATAGCGCTAAAATTTGTGTGAAAATTCTCTTTTTCAATACTGGCGTTTGATGAGGTAACGCCCTGAATATCAAGCTCAACTGGCATGGCTTCAGGCTTCCATGAAGGTCGTATATGTTCTGCGAAACACAACAAACGCTATCTGCCAAATCTTAATTTTCAGTTACAGATTTCCTGAAACCTTTATTTTTTCAGCGTATTTTACAAACATAAACATAAGGACACACTAACATAATAATTCTGTAATTTTCCAAAACCTGATTTATGACGCGTACAAATGGTCTCTCACGCTGTGCTGAGCGCAAAAAAGCAGGGCCAATTTCTTAGCCATGCCTCCCGGAAACTTCTTTTTGTTTAGCGCAGGTTCTGTACAAACCGTGCCAGGCTGGCACACGCCTGCTGTAAAACGGCATCGCTTGTTGCACAGGACAGCCGGAGATAGGGGGAGAGGCCAAAGGCAGAACCCGGCACAGTTGCCACGCCTTCTTCTTCCAGAAACGCCACGGCAAAATCGTGGTCACTTTCAATCCGCGCACCACCGGCTGTTGTTCGCCCAAGGCAACCTGCAATACCGGGATAGGCGTAAAACGCTCCCTCTGGCATGGCACAGGTTAGGCCGGGTATGGCGCGTAAGGCCTCCACCACCATTTTTCGGCGGCGGCTATAGGTCTGGGCCATATCCCGCACCAGATCCGTTGGCCCATCCAAAGCCGCCGCAGCCGCAGCCTGCGCAATACTGCACACCCCGGATGTTGCGTTCCCCTGCACACCGCGCATGGCGGCAATCAGGTCCTTCGGTCCACCCGCAAACCCGACACGCCAGCCGGTCATGGCGTAAGCTTTTGACACGCCATTCAGTGTAATGGTGCGCTCTTTTAAATCCGACGCCACTGCGGCAATGGAAAACGCCTGCGCACCGTCAAACACAAGATGCTCGTAAATTTCGTCTGATAAAATCCAGACATCCGGATGCTGCCGCAACACCTCGGCTACCGCCTCGATATCCGCTTTGGAGCAGACGGCACCTGTGGGGTTATTAGGAAAGTTCAAAACAACCCACCGTGTGCGGGGTGTAATGGCCTGCGCCAACACCTGCGCATTAAGCCGGAAACCATCTTCTTCTCGGCAGGGTGCATAAACAGGAACACCCCCAAACATACGGGCAATTAAGGGGTAACTGACCCAATATGGCGTAGGGACAACAACCTCGTCACCCTCATTGAGGGTGGCCATAAATGCGTTGAAAATAACCTGCTTGCCACCGTTGGAGACCATGATCTCATCTGAGGTATAGGTTAGCGCGTTATCACGCAGGAGCTTGCGTGCCACGGCCTCTTTCAAAGCTGGCGTGCCATCAACGGGCGGGTACTTGGTCTGCCCCGCCAAGGCTGCCTGATTAGCAGCCTCAATAACGGCGGCGGGCGTGGGAAAGTCCGGCTCCCCCAAAGCGAGAGAGATTACAGGCTTGCCCTCTGCCCGTAACATACGGGCACGACGCGCCATCTCTATGGTGGCGGGAGCAGGAAGCCCTGCAAGCCTATGAGCGAAAGACCGAGCCATAAATTACTGCAACCCGACACAGAAACGCTGAATACGGGTGCAGGCTTCCCGCAGGCTTTCCGTATCCGTTGCGTAAGAAATACGCATATAGCCGGGATACATGAAGGCAGAGCCATGCACGGCGGCTACGCCTTCTTCTTCCAGCAGGGCAGTTACAAAATCTTCGTCTGTTTTAATAGAAAAACCGCCAGCGGATGTTTTGCCCAGACATTTTTCAACAGACGGGAAGACGTAAAACGCCCCTTCCGGCTTATCGCACTGCAAGCCGGGGGCTTGGTTAAGCATGGACAGCACGAGGTCCCGACGGCCCTGATACGTGCTGACCATGTCTGCAATAAAGTCCTGCGGGCCTGTTAGTGCCTCAACGGCAGCGGCCTGCGCAATGGAACAAGGGTTGGATGTAGACTGGCCCTGCAACTTGTTCATGGCTTTGGTCAACTCAACCGGAGAGGCAGAATACCCAATGCGCCAGCCGGTCATGGCATAGGCTTTGGAAACGCCATTCATGGTGACCGTGCGCGGGCGCAGCCGGGGCTCAACCTCCACAAAGGTTGCCGGGCGGAAGCCATCGTAAACCAGTTTGGCGTAAATATCGTCCGTAAAGATCCAGACATGCGGATGGCGCAGCAGCACATCACAAAGCGGGCGCAGGTCTTCTGCAGAATAGGCAGCACCCGTTGGGTTACAGGGTGAGTTTAGGAAAAGCCATTTGGTGCGCGGCGTAATGGCGGCTTCCAGTTCCTGTGCTGTCAGCTTGAACCCATTTTCACGTTTGCAGGG
Source organism: Acetobacter cibinongensis (assembly GCF_000963925.1). GTDB lineage: Bacteria > Pseudomonadota > Alphaproteobacteria > Acetobacterales > Acetobacteraceae > Acetobacter > Acetobacter cibinongensis. The sequence goes on along the minus strand of NZ_BAMV01000006.1, from coordinate 83,676 downwards.
CACGATAACCGGCGTGCCTTCCGCCAGTGTCACGATATCAGGATAGGACACCCAGCATGGGGCGGGGATAATGGCCTCATCACCCGGGTTCAGGGTTACGGTCATGGCGTTATAAATGACCTGCTTGCCCCCAGTGGAGACAATGACTTCCTCTGCCGTATAATCCAGCCCGCTATCCAGGCGGAAGCGTTCCGCCACGGCTTTACGCAGTTCCGGCGTGCCTGCCACGTCCGTGTAACGGGTCTGGCCATTTTTAATGGCTTTTATGGCCGCATCGGCAATATTGTCTGGTGTGCGGAAATCTGGCTCACCTGCTGAAAGGCTAATGATATTCCGGCCTGCGGCTTTGAGCGCGCGGGCTTTGGTCGAAATAACAATCGTCTGGCTTGGGCTGATTCTGTTCAGACGGTCAGCGACAATGCTCATTACGTTCCACACTTCCTGACTTCAGTGTTTGCATGAAGGTTGTCTTGGCAACCAAAGCGGGCAGAAAAAGATACGATGCGACCGCTCCGGACGCACACTAAAACGCTTCATGCCGTGGCGGAACAGTCCAAACGTAATTTTTGATCAATTTACAGCATATTTAGCATATTCTTGACGGGTCAGGCGTCAAAACCCGCTGCCGCACGAACCGCTTCAGGGCTCATGCCTGCATCTCGCATGGCCCGCACAGCCTTGGCCCCGTCCCGCTTGGCTAAACGCTTGCCATCTGCGCCACATAAGAGAGGATGAAAAGCATAATGTGGGGTAGGCCACCCCATAAGCGCCTGCAAAAGGCAATGCAGGTCTGTTGCAGGTCGTAAATCTTCCCCACGAGTCACAAGCGTAATGCCCTGCGCGGCGTCATCATGGGTTACACAGAGATGATAGGAGGCCGGAACATCCCGCCGCGCCAGCACAACATCCCCAAACAACTGAGGCTGACACATGACCCTCCCCCGCTGAAGGTCATGGTAATGAAGCAGTTCTTTTTTCTGAGTGGATGCCACACGTAAAGCTCTGTCCATATCCAGCCGCAGGACATGAGGCCGACCTGCTGCAAGCAAGTCTTCCCGCTGCGCCGGAGCCATATGCCTGCATGTGCCCGGATAGAGCAGACTACCGTCAGGAGCCGCATGCGGTGCAGAAAACATGTCTGCATTATCCCGCAAGATATCGGACCGCGTGCAGAAGCAGGGATACATAACCCCCATCTCCGTCAATGTTTGTACTGTCTGCGCGTAGTGCGCCATGCGGGCGGATTGAGACAGAACCGGCCCGTCAGACCTCAGACCAAGCCACGCCAGATCTTCCAACAATGCATCCGCGTAGAAGGGTTTGCAGCGTTGGGGGTCTATATCCTCCATCCGGACAAGCCATTGACCATCTGGCCGGGCGTATTTCCACCCCGCCATTGCGGAAGCAACATGCCCCAAATGCAAGTAACCCGTTGGACTCGGTGCAAAACGCGTAACCCACATACGGTGCATACCCTCCCTTATGGTGCCCGAACAAAGTGGGCTATTAGCCAGACAAAGAAATAATACTGTTTTATGAAATACTTACCCCTATTCTTGCCCGTCTTCTGGTAATCTGCAATACTTGCTTAAAGTATTGATCTCGACGACGCACTAACCACAGGCGTTCCGTTCAGAGTTTTAACGCCCGTGTAGATGGTGCGCCCCTGAGAAAACAAGGAGGCACGCCTTGGCTGACGGCAGTATGCTGAACTTTCCGGCACTGGTCTTGAATGCGGATTTTCGTCCGCTCTCCTACTTTCCATTGTCTCTCTGGTCATGGCAGGACACTATCAAAGCCGTTTGTCTGGATCGTGTTTCCGTATTGAGCGAATATGATGCAGAGGTTCATTCTCCGCAGCGTACCTTCCGCCTGCCTAGCGTCATTGCCCTCAAAGACTATATTCCCTCAGCCCGCAAACCAGCCTTCACCCGCTTTAACGTCTTTTTGCGTGATAATTTTTCCTGCCAGTATTGTGGGCAACATTTTCCCACCCACGACCTGACGTTCGACCATGTCATCCCCCGGTGTAAGGGTGGCCGCACCACGTGGGAAAACGTAGTCACAGCCTGTGGAGCCTGCAATTTACGCAAAGGGCCACACTTGCCGCACCGGATTGGTATGGTGCCGCGCACCCAACCAGAACGCCCCACCTCCTGGCATTTGCAGGAAAACGGGCGTGCTTTCCCGCCCAATTATCTGCATGAAAGCTGGCGCGACTACCTGTACTGGGACACGGAACTGGAAAGCTAAACCACCTTACTTGGTGTAGCTATACCCATAGTCTTCCGCCTGCTTTTGCAGGTCTGGCGCGCCCTTGAGGTCCAGAGGCAGAGGATGAGCGTCTTTTTCGCCCAGGAGGAAGTTATGGTTGCTCATACGCTGGCATGTATTTGCGGCCAGCGGGAAGCTGAGGAACATGGGGCCTTTCTGCTGCTTACGCAGGCACGATACATCTGTATCTGTCAGGGGAACGCGCCCAATTTCGGGGGAGCAGCCACTCACAAGCATTAACCCCACCAGCATGGCACCAAGGCCAAGCACTCGTTGTGCGCGCATCTTCCCCAACCTAACCTTTACCTGGAACAGAAAAACGGGCTGAGGCCCGGCACGGTATGCGCTGCTATTGTGCCACGATCATGCAGGGCAGCATAGAGGATGCGCCAGCACATCGCCCCCGTGCGCATCGCATAGCCGCGTGCCTTAGCTTCTCAAAACGACAAAGGCCGTCTTAGCTGACATCATATCCTGCGCCACGAATGGCATTCTGCAAGGATGAAGTGCCAGCGCGCTGGGGATCATACTCAATTTTGACCTCACCACTGGCCAGGTTGACCTCCGTGCTTTGCACGCCATCAACAGCAGCCAAAGCACGCCGGATAGCCGATACGCAGCCTTCGCAAGACATGCCTTCAACAATAAAGCTGGCCGTCGCCATGAATACCCAATCCCTTCGTCACTGAAACAGAGTGCGTAGCATATCGCACTTATGCACAGATCTAAAGCGCCCCTGTTACATTTGGTCATATACAGTGACCATAAAAGCCATGACACACAGCGCCGGGATGGCCTCTCGGCAGATGCCACAACACCCGCTATGCTAGGTCTTATGCAGGACACATCTTCTTCTCGCACGCCAGAAAAGCCCGTGGGTAAAGCGCCGCTATTATGGCGAAATACGCTGCCGCACAGGCGTATGCTTGCAGCTCTTGTGAACCAGTTGGACCACGCTCTGCTTGTAACGGAAAGTGCCACCAGAACTCTGGAAGACTGGAGCCGCCACCATGCTTTGGCGACAAACCCTGCCATTCGCGCGGAACGTAACCCGGACGCTGCACGCCCCTGCCCACCGCACCTGCGTGACCATCTGAACGTTTCCCCCACAGAGGCGCATCGCCTGCTCAGATACCGGCATGTCAGGCTGATGTGCGGCGCAAACGTGCTGTCACAAGCAGACAACTGGTACCGCGCCAACCTTTTGCCCGCCAGCATGAATAGAGACCTTGAGACGACGGATATTCCGTTTGGGCGTATTGCAGCCCAACTCGGCTTTACCCGCCACGCCATTGCCACCGAACCACTCTGGACGCCCTTGCCTGACGGGTGGAAACCACCCCACACACCCGAGAATAATGAGGCGTTGCTGGAAATTCCCCCACTTCTCTTCCGGCATCAGGCTGTTTTACGGCAGATGGACGGCACACCATTCAGTGCTGTGATAGAAACCTATACGGCGGATCTTCTCCGCTTTGTACCGCCTGATTGTAACGCAGACTAAGCCTTGTCTGCGCCAAAACACAGTTAAAGCCCGTCCTCGGTCCAGTTCATCATAATCACGCGGTAACTCTTATCTGACAGCTTCTGCCAGACAGTATAAGCACCGCCCCGCGTATCCGGTGCAGGAAGATAGGACAGACCTAGAATTGGCACAGCAGATTGGAGAATTTGCCTGGGACTGTCAGTGCTTTTAGGACGATAAACAGCAACAACAGAATGCCCATCGGCATAGCGCCAAACGCCAGCGCGCCACCGGCCAGAGACCACGGACGCCGACCCGGAAAAGACCGCATCAGGCAGACGAGGCGGTGTTCCCTCCTCAGGCAAAGGCGGCGATATTTTCATTTTTCTGGCAAACAGCCGTCCTGCTGTCACCATCACCGCAATGCTGTGGTCGGTTATACCCCACCCATACGCGACATGCTGCACAACAACGGAGCACTGCTGCGGCCAGACAAGGCCGTAAGCCGCCGCAATGCGTAATCCTGTGTCTGTCACCGTAAGCCCCAGAGCCGTTGCGTCTGGAGAGACGGCCTGAACGCGCCCCGTTGCCATCACGCTCTCAACCGTTGCGCAGCGAGACGCAGCGTACACTGGTAGAGATATGATCAAAGCATGGAGGCTGAGTATGATGCGATGGATCATGTCACGCTGGCTTATTCTGGTAAGGGAGCCAGTCTACCGCATAGTCCGTGCAGAATTTTACAAAAACTCGCACTCTGCATGAAAATTTACTCAGCCTCAGTAGGAACAGGACCAAAAATCCCGTTCCCGCCAAATGGCTATTTGGTTGTGTAGCCACCATTGACCAGAATAGTCTGGCCTGTCATCCACCATCCGTCCGTGACTAGAAAACGCACAAATGGCGCAATATCTTCAATATCCGTCAGGCCGGTTTTGCTGAACGCTGAAAGCGCGGCTGCTGTTTTGTGATACGCCACAGCATCTGGCGCTTCCTGACCATAAAAGAAGGCCGTATCCATTGGGCCCGGCCCTATGGCGTTTACGGATATGCCACGGGCACCGTATTCCTTAGAGGCTGCGCGCGTAAAATGCTCGACCGCAGCCTTAGACCCGGCATAGGTAGAGTAAAATGGTGTGTAAGCGCCCAATAACGACGTAACAAGTGTTACCAACTTGCCATTGTCATTCAAATGCAGGCCTGCTTCCTTAATAAAGAAATATGCTGCTTTTGTATTGACCGCAAACATACTGTCAAACTCATCTTCAGACGTCTCGCTGATGGGTTTTTTGAGCACTTTGCCTACGGTATTAATGGCAATATCGGGTTTGCCCACTGCCGCAATGGTCTGAGCAAACAAAGCCGTGTTGGCTGCCGCTGTTGTCAGGTCTGCCTGAAACGCCACAGCCTCTACACCCAGAGCTTTCAGGTCAGCCAGTGTTTTGTCGGCCTCTGGTTTGGAGGCCTCACTGTTATAGTGAATGGCAATGGCTTTGGCCCCTGCTGCGGCCAGGTCTCGTGCTATCAGGCCGCCAAGGTTTTTGGCACCCCCGGCAATGAGAACGGTTTTCCCTTTAATGCTGTGATCGACCATGTTGCGGCCTCCTCTGTTACGATCAGAACGTGCCTGCCACGTCTTCTGTTCCAGCAGAGTATCGGTCATAATATCTTTATAAAGCACTTACTCCTGACAAGATATGTCGTAAAATACGAACAAACCTTTCTGACACGGAAGACGGGAGCTATTTTTTGGACCGCATTGACCTCTTTCGTATCTTCACACGGGTTGTGGAAACGGAAAGCTTTACCCGCGCCGCTGACTTGCTGAAAATGCCGCGTTCCACCATTTCCACAGCCATTCAGGATCTGGAAATACGTGTCGGAACGCGGCTACTGGCACGGACCACGCGCTCGGTTTCCGTTACGCCAGATGGTGCGGCCTTTTATGAACACTGCCTGCGGCTGATTGCGGATGTTGAGGATGTGGAATCCCTCTTCCGGCAAGATACAGTCAGCCCGCAGGGGATAGTGCGCGTCAATGTGCCAGAGCGGATTGGCCGTCTGGTTATTGCCCCCGCCCTTCCCGAGTTTCTGGAGCGCTATCCGGGCATTGAGATAGAATTAGGCATGACGGACCGCGCCATAAATCTGGTTGAAGGTGGCGTGGACTGTGTGTTGCGGGTTGGACCGTTGCAAAACTCCGGCCTGATTGGCCGGAGAATTGGCACACTACCGCTCATCAATGTTGCCAGCCCCGACTACCTGCACCGTTACGGCACGCCCAACCATCCGGACGAACTGATGCAGCACCATATTGTGCGCTATGCCTCCCCCACATCGGGCCGGGTGGAAGACTGGGAGTGGGTAGACAACACGGTTGTGCAAACAACTGCTGTCAGCGGTCGTATCACTGTTAATAGCGCTGAGGCCTCTATTGCCTGTTGTCTGGCTGGTTTGGGGCTTATTCAAATCCCCGCCTATGACGTCAAACACCATCTGCTAACAGGTGAGCTTATACAGGTCATGCCGCACTGGAACGCTGAACCGATGCCCATGACCCTCTTGTACCCGCACCGCAAACATCTCTCCCGCAGGCTTCAGGTTTTCATGGAATGGCTGACACCCATTTTGGAAAACGCCATTCAGTAAGGGCAAAACCCTGCCGCCTTCCACGCTTCAGGCATCGACTCCCATGCGGGTTGCATCCACAAAATTTTCAGTCTCTGTGTCCAGCGCACGCGTTTTACGGCCACCCGGACCATGCACATACAAGTCCTTACGGTCCATTTTCTCCACAGCATCCGGCTGAATGGGCATCAGGTAGCGGGCGCGGCGCATATGGTCAGCAAGTTGTAGCTTGGGATTAAAGACTGAATTGAATTTCCAGAGCATTTTTACAAAATTGGTCTGGCCCTTCAGCAGTAGGCGCCCCGCAATGCCTGCGGTATCTTTCAGAGCTTCCCAGCCCATATGTTTGGTGTTCAGCACCTGCTGCGTTTTGACCAGTTCTTCATAAAACTCTGGCAAAGGCAGTTTGGTAGGCAACACCGCATGTTGGATGTCAAACAGACGATAATCCCGCGTGGTCAGGCGGCGTGCCTCCTTGTGCCAGATTTCCGTTCCCGGATACGGCGTTGTGACTGAAATATTCACAATTTCCGGTATTTCCAAACACCACTGGCGCACGGCTTCAAAACGCGCACGATCCCACGAGGGGTCTGCAATGATATTGATGGCAACAATCAACCCGAGCGAACGCGCATATTCAAGGGCTTCAAAGTTCTTGTCCAGAGAAACACGTTTCCGAAACTGCTTCAGCCCTTCTTCGTCCACAGCTTCCAGCCCGATGAAGATGTAGGACAGCCCAATTTCACTCCAGACTTTAAAAACCTCCTTGTTGCGCAGCAGCACATCCGCCCGTGTTTCAAGGTAGTATTCTTTTTTAATGCCGCGTTTCTTGATCTCGTTTGCAATGGCCATGCCGTGCTCTTCATGCACAAAGGCCACGTCATCCACAATAAAAATGCCTGGTTCTTTAATCTCTTCCAGTTCATCCGCAATAACGCTTGGGCTGGCCGTGCGGTAAGAGCGCCCATAAAAGGTCCAGGCAGAACAGAAAGTACAATCCCACGGGCAACCACGCGCAAACTCAATGGAGGCTGCCGGGTCCAGCGTTCCAATGAAGTATTTATGCCGGTTACGCAGCAGGTCACGCGCCGGGCGGATGTCATCCAGTGATTTTACAAAAATAGGGGGCGGCCCTTCCCCGTCCATTGTCACAACGCCGGGGACGGTCAAAATGTCCTGCTTGTTTTCCACCGCATCCAGCAACAGGCCGATTGTGGCATCCCCCTCGCCTTTCAGAATACAGTCCACCGCCCCTTCTGAAAGGGCCAGAACGTCCCGTGCAATGAAGGAGACAGAATGCCCTCCGATAAACTGGAACATGGTGGGGTAATGCAGGCGGGTAGCCCGGCATAAATCTATAATCTCTGGCACGTTGGCCAGATAACTGCCGGAAAAACAGACTGCATCCGGCTGGAACTCCTTTAGCAGTGCCCAGTAGTCAGCGTGTGTCTCTGCTTGCAGATCTATAATCTGCACGTCATGTCCGGCATTCCGCGCAGCACCAGCCACCAGTTCCAGCCCCAACGGCTCCAGTTTGAGGAACACGCGGGTATACATAAGAGCACTGGGGTGAACTGCGAGGACTTTCATGCCATTCCTTTCCATATGGCACAGGGTACTCCGTTGGCACCCGCTGCCATTGTTTCAGAAAATCATGTGGCGCACGCTATAAACTCTTGCTGCGACAGAACATGCTGGCAGCCTGCCATCTCCCATGCGCTATAGAGAAAGCTGCAACAGAGTAGGCTTAAAACCTTTATAAAACATTGAGTTCTGAGAAAAACTTGGCCTACGCCATTGCCTGGGCAAACCTGTCATGCAGGCCCAGACAGATTTTATAACAGTTATGTGCAGGTCTTGTTCAAACAAAAACAGGCCCGCAGGCGCATTGTCAGGGTACACATCCCTGCCAATGCCCTGACGGGCCTGTTGTATTGGCGCGCTTACCTTAACGCGTAAACGTTAAAGGCAAGCCTGCCTAACCGTTATTCTCAACCGAGAATTTCGGTTTCCGCAAAGAAGAAGCGGATTTCGTTGGCAGCGTTTTCTGCGCTGTCAGAACCGTGCACGGAGTTTGCTTCAATGCTTTCAGCAAACTGAGCGCGGATGGTGTGTGCTTCGGCCTTTTTGGGGTCGGTCGCACCCATCACGTCACGGTTCTTTGCAACGGCGTTTTCACCTTCCAGAACCTGCAGCACAACTGGGCCAGAAATCATGAAGGACACCAGATCGTTGTAGAAAGGGCGTTCTTTGTGCACTGCATAGAAAGCACCAGCCTGGGCTGGGGTCAGCTGTACGCGCTTCTGGGCAACAATCTTCAGGCCTGCATCTTCAAACACAGCGTTGATCTTGCCGGTCAGGTTACGACGGGTTGCATCGGGTTTGATGATGGAAAGAGTACGTTCTGTAGCCATGGTAAGGTCTCCTCTCTAGCGTTCAGCCACCTGATAAAGATGGCCTTTCAGCGTGTTCCTCTAGAGCATATTCTCGCGGGCTGGTAGGTACTTCCCTCATGAAAGTCTTGTTGCACTTAAATTGAAGGCATTGCGTTGAGTCTCCTCACCCTCTCCGACCTCACCTTACGCATTGCAGGCCGCACCCTGCTCAATCAGGCTGACCTCTCCGTTGAACCGGGGCGCAAGGTCGGGCTGATTGGCCGCAATGGCGCAGGCAAGTCTACCCTGCTGGCAGCCATTGCAGGGGATATCAGCCCGGATGGGGGGGAAATCCGCCTGTCCTCCCGCGCCCGGATGGCGCGGGTAAAGCAGGAAGCGCCCGCTGACGGGGCCTCCCTGATCGAAACCGTTTTATCAGGCGATACAGAGCGTACAGCCCTGTTAGCGGAGGCAGAAACCGCCACCGACCCCGCCCGCATTGGCGAAATTCATGAACGCCTGCGCGCCATTGGGGCAGAAAGTGCGCCATCCCGCGCGGCCTCCGTACTGGCCGGGCTGGGGTTTAGTGCGGAAGCGCAGCGCCGCTCGGTTTCAGACTTCTCGGGCGGCTGGCGGATGCGCGTCTCTCTTGCCACTGCTCTGTTTCTTGAACCTGACCTGCTGCTGCTGGATGAACCAACCAACCATCTCGACCTTGAGGCCACTCTCTGGCTTGAGGGCTGGCTAACCCGATTCGCGGGGGCTGCCCTGATCGTCAGCCATGACCGGGGCCTACTGGATTCGTGCGTGGATGCTATTGCTCATCTGGACCGGGGCAAACTGACGCTGACCCCCGGTGGTTATGAAAACTTTGTCCGAATCCGTACCGAGCACATGCTGCAACAAGCACGGCAGGCAGAAAAAATTGCAGCCCAACGGGCGCATATGCAGTCTTTTGTAGACCGCTTCCGCGCAAAGGCCACGAAAGCCAAGCAGGCTCAGGCCCGTATTAAAGCCCTTGAGAAGCTGCCTGTTATTGAGGCCGTGGTAGAAGATACCCCGACCCGCTTCGCTTTTCCCGAGCCAGAGCAACTGCCTCCCCCCATGCTGACCATGAACAAGGTGAGCGTTGGGTATGGCGGGCAACCTGTGCTCTCCAACATCTCCCTCCGTCTGGACATGGAAGACCGGATTGCCCTGCTGGGCGCAAACGGCAACGGCAAATCTACGCTGGCAAAACTGATTGCAGGGCGGCTTGAGCCACTGTCAGGCCATATGGAGCGCAACCCACGGCTCAAAATTGGCTATTTTGCCCAGCATCAGGCGGAAGAACTGGTGTTGAATGACACACCGGTTGACCATATGAGCCGCGCGCTCCCCAAAGCGCTACCCCCGGTAGTGCGTGCGCAGCTTGCCCGGTTTGGGCTGGATGCTGAACGGGCAGAAACGCCGGTGCGGGATTTGTCAGGTGGTGAAAAAGCCCGCCTGCTTCTGGCGCTTGCCACACGGGATGCGCCGCAAATGCTCATTCTGGACGAACCCACCAACCATCTGGACCTTGACGCCCGAGACGCACTTGTGCGCGCTTTGTCTGACTTTGAAGGCGCTGTGCTGCTTATCAGCCATGACCCCCATCTGGTTGAACTGGTAGCCGACCGCCTATGGCTGGTGGCCGATGGTAAGGTCACGCCATTTGAAGGCGACATGGCGGAGTATAGAAGCTGGCTGATTGAGCAAAGCCGGTCCGCCAACCGCTCCGCCAAGCAGGACGACACACCCCAGCAAAGCCGCAAAGATGACCGCCGTGACCGGGCCGAGGCCCGTAAAGCCCAAGCCCCGTTGCGCAAAATCATCAAGGATGTTGAGGCTAAACTAGCCAAACTGGCAGCCGAACGGGCCACAATTGAAGCCAAGCTGGCAGACCCGGCCCTCTACACCAACGGCAAGACCGAGGATGTCACGCGGCTGAACACACGTATGGCCGCAATAGGCAAAACCCAGGCCGAGTTGGAAGAAGCGTGGCTTGAAGCAGAAGCAGAACTGGAAAGCGCACAAGCCGCTGACGAGTAATTTTGCGCTGTAACCGGCTATAAGCCCCCTAGCAAACGCCGTATTTCTGGTAACTTTTCCGCCAGATGCGGCGTTTATTTTTACTAACAAAAGTGCTCATATATGCTGTGACCATGAATTTACGCCAGACACCACGCCACTTTGCTGTTTTATTTGTAATATTTCAGATTTTCCTCAAAACTTCCGTAACTTTCATCCGTTACAAACGCGGGAAAATTTATGCAGACGTTGTGCATCTTTGCGTGCATTCTGCGCCTCCTTACCGCACAAATCCTGACCAACGAGTGTTCTATACATGACGCCTGAGCCATCTCCCTCTTCCGAGGATTCTCTTGCTATTCAAACGTCTGATGCCTCCCCAGCAGAATGGCTGGGCAGCATAACCCATATTCTGCGCCTTACCGTTACACTGGCTGTTATAGCGCTGGTTGTCTGGCTGCTGGGGGATGTGCTGACAGTTGTGTTTGCCGCAGCCCTTTTTGCTGTGGTGCTGCACGGGCTCTCCCGCATACTCGTAAAGCACCTGCACCTCCGGTACGGCTGGGCGTTGTCCGCCGTAACACTGGGGCTGATCTTGGCCGTGGTACTATTGGTCTGGGGCAGCGGCCCGGCCATTGTTAACGAAGCCTCCCGCCTGCAGGACGCCTTAGGCCAGCAGGAAAAACAGCTTCGTGCTACGCTGGAAGGCAGCCCAACAGGCCAGATGATCCTCAACTATCTTCCCGCCTCGCTCGGGGGCCATCAGGGGGGAAGCAATAGCCTGGCTTCTCTGGGGTCACGCATTGCGGGGTCCATGACGGGTATTGTCGGTTCTGCCTTCGGCATTGTGGGAACCATTGTTGTTATCCTGATAGCCGGTCTTTACTTCGCCATGTCCCCCTCCCTGTACGCGAACGGTGCGCTCCGGCTGATTCCGGTCACGCAGCGCAAACGCGCACGGGCTCTTATGCTCAGTGCCGGGCACACACTCTGGGCATGGGTTGCAGGGCAGGCACTGGACATGCTGGTGGTCGGGGTGCTGTCGGGCGTAGGGCTGTGGTTTATTGGGGTTCCGCTGGCACTTGCGCTGGGCGTGCTGGCCGGGCTTTGTAATTTTATCCCTTATATTGGGGCCATTATGGGGGCTGTCCCTGCCCTGTTGCTCGCACTGTCCCTCGGCACGCGGGAGACGATCATGGTGGCGGCACTCTATAGTGTAATCCAGTTTTTCGAGGGCAATGTCATGGCGCCCATCATTCAGCGTCATGCCGTACAAATGCCCCCAGCCATTACCATCCTTTCCCAAACATTGTTTGGGGCTATTCTTGGTTTTCCGGGCCTTATATTTGCCTCCCCTATCACAGCAGCCCTGCTTGCCATCTTTGATGGGCTAACACCCCAACTAAAAGATGACGAACGTGTATAAAACTTCGCCGTGACATCTCAGTAGGAACACCGTAATGTTTTGGTAATCCATCCGTAGCCGAGTTTATAGAATGCGCATTCTGCTTGTAGAAGACGATCAGACAGTTAGAAATTTTGTAGCCAAGGGCCTCTCTGAGGCCGGGCATCTGGTAGAACAGGTCGACAACGGAAAGGACGGCCTGTCCCTTGCTATCAGTGAAAAATTCGAAATTGTTATTCTGGACCGGATGCTACCCGGCGGCGTTGACGGCCTGCACATTCTGGAAACACTGCGGCGGCAAGGCAACCTGACCCCCGTGCTCCTTCTGTCCGCCTTGTCTGACGTGGATGAAAAAGTGGCGGGTCTTAAGGCTGGCGCGGATGACTATGTTGCCAAGCCATTTTCTTTCAGCGAGTTACAAGCCCGTATTGATGCGCTGGTACGGCGCAACCGCAATGAGATCCAACCCCAAACCCGCCTGACGGTTGGGGACTTGGAAATTGATCTGCTTTCCCGCGGGGTTAAGCGCGCGGGGCAGCGTATAGACCTGCAACCGCGTGAGTTTCGCCTGTTGGAATTTCTCATGCGCCACGCGGGTCAGGTAGTAACACGCACCATGTTGCTGGAAGGCGTGTGGGACTATCATTTTGACCCACAGACCAACGTGATTGACGTACACGTCTCCCGCCTGCGTCAGAAAATAGACAAGCCGTTTGGTCGTCCTTTGGTGCATACTATCCGCAATGCAGGGTATATGCTTCAGGAATGATCACGGGCCTTCCCGCATTTCTTACAAAAGCAAAGGGTAGATTGCAGTCCATTACTCTGCAATTTGCCTTGGCTTATGGCGTTTTGTTTGTTGTCTCGGCTGTCGTGTTCCTCTCCTTTGTGTGGTGGGGCACAGTCGGGCTGCTGGAACGTCAGACTGAACGCTCGATTACCGCAGATGCCCATAGCATTTTCAGCACCCTGGCCGTTAAAGGCCATTCGGGTGTTGTCGGACTGATTAATGAGCGGCTTGAGCAGGATGTGGACGACAATGCCGTCTATCTGCTTGTCTCGTCACAAAATGAATGGATTGCTGGCAACCTGGAAGAGTGGCCAGCAATCGTGCAGCGCGCCGGGCGCTGGTACACCCTGAACGTCAAACGCATAGACACGGAAAACATGGCAAGGGTGAAAGCCTTTAACATGCCCGATGGCGACCGGCTGCTGATAGGGCGGGACATGAGCGGGCGGAGCCAGCTCTCCCGTATGCTGACCGAGGGGCTGCTCTGGACCTGCGTCATGGTCTCCGTTCTGGCAGCAGGGGGCGGTTGGGTCACACGCAGATTACTACGCCTTATCATTGCGTCCATCAGCAAAACAACACAGGCCATTACGCAGGGTGACATGACCCGCCGCCTGCCCGTTCTGGGGTTGGATAAAGAAATGGACGAGGTAGCCCACACCATTAACGAAATGCTGGACCGTATTACCCGCCTGATGGACGGGGTTAAACAGGTCTCAAACAGTATTGCCCATGACCTGCGCACCCCCATCACCCGCGCCCGCAACCAGTTGGAAGAAGCCGCGAATCAAGCAAAAAGCCCGGAAGAACTCCACGAGGCCATAGACCAGACAATCCGTAATCTGGACCACCTGACGGACATATGTGCAGCCCTGCTGCGTATTGCCCAGATTGAAGCCGGTGCCCGCCGCTCAGCATTTGCACCCTTTGATTTTATTATGGCCCTGCGGGATGTCATAGAACTCTATGATGCCGTGATAGAAGATCAGGGCCTGACCTTGGTGCACACCATGCCTGAAACACTCCCCTGCGTTGGGGACCGGGCGATGTATCAGCAGGCTTTGGCTAATCTTTTTGACAACGCCATCAAATTCTCCCCGCCCAATGCGCAAATCACGATTACGGTAAAGGTAGTCCCGCCGCCTACCGGCCCAAAAACAGGGCCGGACCATATGATTCTGACTATTCAAGACCAAGGCCCCGGCATGACACCAGACGATATGGCACGGGCAACAGAACGCTTTTTCCGGGCAGAACAGGCGCGCCATACGCCCGGCGCAGGCCTGGGGCTACCGCTCGTTCAGGCCATTGTGCAATTACATGGAGGGAGCCTTAAATTGTCAGCAGGAAACCCCGGCCTTATTGTGACTATAGACACACCCATTTCTACTGGAAAACACTGAAATATAAGAGGTTTTCAGAATATCCTCTCTGAATATTTACCATATTTAAATAATTGCGTCGTAATTGTGAGCTGTGTCGGCCTTCAAAAAGCCATTTCACACTCGTTAAGATACCGACATGAGACACTCCATCCCTGTCGCTATTGCTTTGATTGCCGGGAACATTGCCTTATCGGCTTTCATGGAACGTACCTCCTATACGACAGCGCCCCCTCCCCCGCCACATACAGACGGCAGGCGTGTCCTCTGCCCGCCCAGACTCCATGCAAAACCGGCTGTCATTACTTCTGAGAGCCGCGTGTTTTGTGGTACCCTTATTCAGACAATAGACAGTTATCAGACCGAGAACCTGTCTCCCCTTATTGTGCAAATGCGCAACGAAGGCACTGCTTTGTGCCGGAAAGGCATGATGCGGGCCGGTATTGTACGGTTGCGCCGCGCATTGGTTGCTTTGAAAAGGACCGAAACTCCATGACTCCTTCCCTCCGCGCCAAACTGGCTGCCTCTGTTGCCTGTGCACTAGGCCTGCTGGCCGTCGCCCTGCCTTTTAACCCCACAGCACGCGCTGAAGCCGCTGAAACTGAGGGGAACTACACCAAGCTGGACCTGACCGGCAAAGGCAGCGTGCAGGCCGCCCCAGACCAGTTGACGGCCAGTTTCAGGGCTGAGAGCCGCAGCAATAGTGCGGCAGCCGCCCAGCAGGCCGTTAATACACTGGTACACAAGGCCACAGAGCAGGCAAAGCAGGCCGAAGGCGTGAAGTACGCCGTGCTGCATTACTCAGTCTCGGAGCTTAATGACGATAAAGCCAAACATAGCGCGTGGTCTGCCAGCCAGAATTTGACCTTCACGGCCCCGGATGGGCAAAGCCTGCTCCCGCTCACCGGGCAGTTGCAGGCCAGCGGCCTCCTGTTGCAAGGGCTCGACTGGTCTTTATCCGCAGATAAGGAAAAGGCGCTGCAGCTCGAAGCAGAAAAGGCCGCCGTGGCAGATCTGAAGAAACAGGCGGAGACCTTGGCTGCATCCCTTGGCCTTCATGTTGTGCGGTTCACACATGTCAGCATTTCGGGCCAGCCCTTCCCGCGCCCTATGTTTATGGCCGCCATGGCTGCACGAAGCATGGATAGTGGGCCAGCCCCATCCAGCACGGCAGAAACCCAGACTGTGTCCGCTTCCGTCTCTGGCACAGCACTGCTTGCTCCGTAAGGGCTACGCAAACCTTCCACAACAAAAAACCCCTGTGCACTCTCTGCACAGGGGTTTTTTGAAACATGACACACCGCTTTCTATAAAAGCAGTATGGCCTCGTCACATTACCGTGGCGCGAGCACCATGATCATCTGACGGTTTTCAAGGCGGGGCATCTGCTCAACTTTGGCAAGCTCTTCCATCTCGGTGCGGACGCGTTCAAGAACCTTGATACCCAGTTCCTGATGCGCCATTTCACGACCACGAAAACGCAGCGTGACCTTCACTTTGTCGCCATCATTGATGAAGCTTTTTACAGAGCGCATTTTAACCTGGTAGTCATTTTCGTCGATATTCGGACGAACTTTAACTTCCTTGATTTCAATAACTTTCTGCTTTTTACGAGCTTCGTTCCGCTTCTTCTGCTGCTCGTACTTGAACTTCCCGTAGTCCAGAATTTTGGCAACGGGGGGTTCAGCGTTCGGGCTGATTTCAAGAAGGTCAAGCCCAACACCGTAAGCGCGCGCCAGCGCATCGCGGGTGGTCAATACACCGGCCATCTCGCCGTTTTCGTCAATCAGACGAACCTGCGGTACACGGATTTCTTCATTAACACGTGGTCCCTCGCGGGTGGGCGGCGCGGGAATAGGGGGTCTGGCTATGGTCAGCTCCTGTCGTACATTTCAAAATAGGTAGGGCACCTCATGAAAGGGCCCTACCTCATACCTTATTATGTGCGCAATTCCTGGTCGTTTATCAAGCGGCGTTAGGTATAAAACACCGTAACGCAGCCCTGTTTAGAATGCTGCACACATAATTTACGCTTTTTTACGCAGATCTGGCGGAGTCGCTTCTGCGGTCAATTGCGCTACAACCTCATCAAAGCCCAACATTTCCTGTGCCTGACTGCCCAAACGGCGGGCGGCAACAGTCCGCTCCTCCGCTTCACGGCGGCCAACCACCAGAATCACGGGTACGCGCGCCACACTGTGCTCACGAATCTTGGCATTGATCTTGTCGTTGCGGGTATCAGCTTCTGCTGCAAGACCAGCAGCCTTCAGTGCGGCCGCTACTTCTTCCGCATAAGGTGCGGCATCACTGACGATAGATGCCACCACAACCTGAACAGGCGCCAGCCAAAGCGGGAAGCGGCCAGCATGCTGTTCAATCAAAATACCAAGGAAACGCTCGAACGAGCCAAGAATGGCGCGATGCAGCATGACCGGGCGATGGCGGGCTGAATCTTCACCGATATAGCTGGCGTCGAGTCGTTCCGGCAGCACAAGGTCCACCTGCAGAGTACCGCACTGCCAGTCACGACCAATAGCGTCACGCAGGACAAATTCCAGTTTGGGGCCATAAAAGGCACCTTCACCGGGGTTATATTCATACGTTACGCCAGCCACTTCGCACGCCTGCTTCAAAGCGCTTTCTGCCTTGTCCCAGACAGCATCGCTCCCGGCACGCTGCTCCGGACGGTCAGCAAATTTGACGCGCACATGCTCAAAGCCAAGGTCTTTATACACTTCGTGCAACATGCGGACGAACTGCACGGTTTCATCGGCAATCTGGTCTTCTGTGCAGAAGATATGCGCATCGTCCTGCGTAAAGCCGCGCACGCGCATCAGACCATGCAAGGCACCTGATGGTTCGTACCGGTGGCACGCACCAAATTCAGCCATACGCAACGGCAGTTCACGGTAAGAACGGAGGCCATGACGAAAGATCTGCACATGGCAGGGGCAGTTCATGGGTTTCAGAGCGAGGGTCTTATCCTCATCCTCAATCGTCGCCACAAACATATGGTGACGGTATTTATCCCAATGGCCGGACGCTTCCCACAGGCCACGGTCGACCAGTTGTGGGGTACGCACTTCCTGATACCCATGGCGGGTCTGGGCACGACGCATGTAGTCCTGCAACGCCGTGTACAGACGCCAGCCTTTATGGTGCCAGAAAATCTGGCCAACCGCTTCTTCCTGAAAATGGAACAGGTCCATTTCCCGGCCAATACGGCGGTGGTCGCGGCGCTCTGCTTCCTCAAGCTGGTGCAGGTGGGCGTCCAGCTCTTTCTGGTCACGCCATGCGGTGCCGTAAATACGTGTGAGCATGGGGTTGCGGTGGTCACCACGCCAGTAAGCACCGGCTACCTTCATCAATTTAAAGGCGATCCCAACATCCTTCGTATTCCGCAAGTGCGGGCCACGACACAGATCCAGCCACTCACCCTGACGATAAATGGAGATTTCTTCGCTGTCCGGCAGGTCACGGATCAGTTCTGCCTTGAAGCGCTCTCCCTTTTCTTCAAAAAAGGCGATGGCTTTGTCGCGTGGCCACGCTTCCCGCACGAAGGGCTCGGCGTTGGCCACAATTTCTTTCATTCGTTTTTCAATGGCTTCAAAATCATCCGGGGTGAACGGCTGATTACGGTAGAAGTCATAGTAAAAGCCGTTTTCAATGGACGGCCCAATGGTCACCTGTGTGCCAGGGAACAGGGACTGCACGGCTTCCGCCAGCACATGCGCTGCGTCATGACGGATCATTTCCAGCGCTTCAGGGTCTTTGCGGGTAATGAACCGGACAGAGGCATCGTCCGCAATGGCGTAGCTGATGTCGCGTTGTTTGCCATCTACTTCCATGGCAAGCGCCGCCTTGGCCAACCCCGGCCCAATAGACTGGGCGATGGTCGTGCCCGTAACCGGCCCGTCAAAACTACGAACGGATCCGTCAGGCAAGGTAATGGCGGGCATGGAAGAACTCCGGAAAAGAAAAATTAGTGAGAGTGTTTAATGACGCCAGCAGAGCGCGGCTGCAACCCTATCAACCCCAAGTAAGGCCAAATCTGGTACAGAAAATACACAAACCTGCCCCGGTACACGCCCAAGCGGGCTTGTAAGCGCCGGATTGCTCTGCCCGGAGAACAGAACAACACACCGGCAGCCCATTAAGGCCGCAAGATGCATCGGCCCCGTATCATTCCCGATAGCAACCGTGGCGCGGGCCAGCAGACCGGCAAGCTCAGGCAAACTTGTGCGCCCCGTATAGTCCTGCGCTTGCGGGCAAATCTGCCGGATTTGCTGCGCAAGTGGCGTGTCGGCCCCTGTGCCTGCAATAAGCGGGGTTATTCCCTGCGCCACCAGTTTTCGTGCAAGGTGCCCGTAGCGGCGGGCAGGCCACCGCTTGGCTGGCCTGTGGGGGGCAGCGCCCGGCACCAGTACGGCGTAAGGGCCAGCCACATCAGGCCCCTTGCCTGCCAACCATGAGACATCCGGTAAAGGCACTTCGGCAAGCCCTGCCATCCGCAACTGGTCCCGCTGCCTGGCACGTGTGTGCATGTCGTTCCGCCAAGGGTTGGCGTGGCTGAGCGGCGTTGCCGCCACATGCCCGCACCAGCCCTTGGGTCTGCCTGCAAGCACAAAGTAGCGGGCGGTTCGGCTGGAGGTTTGCAGGTCATACACCCGGTCATACCCCCGTAACTGCTGCCTTAGGGCCAATAGGCCTTTCAGGTCACGCCAAGGGGAACGCGCATCCACCAAAACCTGATCAAACCAAGGGGAAAGCTGTGCGAGCTCAACGAATGGTTGCGTTGTCAGTAGGGTAATATGTGCCTGTGGGTGGGCTGCGCGTATTGCCTGAAACGGCCCGAAACTCTGCACAAAATCTCCCAACGCCCCAAGCCTGATGACCAGTATGCGTGAGACAGGCTGCGGAGCCGCGCTCACGGTACGTCCGGGTCGGCAGCCTGTACGGCCAGATCCTGCCGGGCCATGTCTGCCTCATGCGTATCGGGCGCAAGGTCCAGCACTTTTTGCCAGTCCTGCCGTGCCCCGACTGCATCCCCTGCCTGCCCACGAATAATGCCGCGCTCCAAGAGCGCTGAGGGGCTTTCTGGCGCACGGTCTATCGCTTTTGCAATATGAACAGCCGCCTGCTGCAATTTGCCCCGACGCCTCTCGGCTGAAGCCAGCAGAACATACGCATCCGTACCCACATCTGGGGAATGCGCCACAAGAGCGCCTACATCCCGGATCACACCGTCCGGGTCATTCAACTCAAGCTGGGCACGCGCTTTTACCAAGGTCAGCCCCTCGCTCCCCGGCTTAAGGGTCAGGCCGTATTCTGCAATGCTGATGGCATTTGTCGGCTGATTGGCGGCAAGCCATGCCCGTGCGGCCTCTATGGCTATCACCACACGCTGGCTGGGTGCGCTTTCCTGCCCCACAAATGGTTCCTTGCGCGCAAGGTCATCCAGTTCCTGTGCCGCTTCCTGCTCATCCCCCAGTTCGACCAACGCAAGAGCAAGACAATGCCGGGCCGAACGGCCACCATCGCGTTTTATCCAGTCCTGCGCGTAGTCTCGGGCACCAAAGGGGTCATCCCCTACCATGTCCAGACAGTTTTGGTCTGACCATTCGGGCACACCATCAGTTTTGGGAGTTGTTGCTCCGACTGACGCTGCATGTGCCCCCCCACGCGTGACGCCTTGTGGCTGTGCATAGACCGCCGGCGCAACCGTTGAAAGGCCGAAGCACAACGGCACACACAGTGCCGAACCACGCACAAGGGATACAACAGGGTGTGTCATGTCTTTCATAGGAAGCAACCTGCGCCGGTGGTCAAGATACAAAGTCATGATGCCTCAACACTGTAGCTGTGGTCTGTTACATAAAAACCATGCTAACAGCCGAGCATGAGCAGTGTGCCGTCTTCTCCCGTCATCTTGCAAATCTTACCTGCCCTGAATCAGGGGGGCGTGGAGCGTGGCACGCTGGAAATAGCGACCGCCATTCAGCAGGCCGGGGGGCAGGCTCTTGTGGTCAGTGCGGGAGGCAGGCTTGTACCGGCACTGGAGCGCACAGGGGCCAAGCATATCACCCTGCCGGATTGTGGCCGCAAAAACCCCGTTTCCATTCTGCGCAACGCCCGCAAACTGGCTGATATTCTGGCGGCTAACTCCGTCTCTCTTGTCCATGCGCGCTCACGCGCACCCGCGTGGGTTGCCCGTTTTGCCTGCCGTCGCACCAAAACACCCTTTGTCACCACATGGCACGGCGTTCATGCAGCCAACTTTCCCGGCAAAAAACGCTATAATGCCGTGCTTGCTGCGGGAGACCGGGTTATTGCCATCAGTCGCCACATTGGGGAGCGCCTGAGCACTGAATACGCCGTCCCGCCAGACAGATTACGGATTATTCCACGTGGGGCGGACATCCAGCTTTTCAGCCCAGAGGCCGTAAGTGGCCAGCGGATGCATAATCTGAGCGAAAGCTGGGCGCTCCCGCCCCACACCCCTGTCATTCTGCTACCTGGCCGCCTGACGGAGTGGAAAGGCCAGCGCTTTTTGCTGGAGGCGCTGGCGCAGGTCAAACGGCTGGCCCCTACACTCCAATGGCACTGCGTATTTGTTGGCTCCTGCCCGCCGAAAAGCGACTATGCAAATACTCTGGTCACTCTGGCCAAAAGCCTGAATATAGCTGATTTCGTGCGCTTTGCAGGCCATTGCCAGGATATGCCCGCAGCCTTGGCACTCTCCACTGTGGTTGTTATCCCCTCCCTCCGGCCAGAACCTTTTGGCAGGGTCGTGGTGGAGGCGCAGGCCATGTGCAAGCCGGTTATTGTCACCGGCCATGGTGCCGCGCTGGAAACCGTACACCATGGCCTGACAGGCATAAGCATTCCCCCCGGAGACGGAAACGCACTGGCAGAAGCCCTGATAGCCGTTCTACAGGCCCCGCCCGAGAGCCTGCTTGCCATGGGCAATGCCGCACGGGAGGATGTGCTCACACAGTACACCACCAGCACCATGCAACAGGCTACTCTGGCTGTTTATGATGAGCTTTTGGGAACAGACTTGGCGGCACAGTTTGCTCAGGCGCTGGCCCACGCCCAGTGGCAGCAGGTTACGGCGGCAATGGGCGCACCTTCCCTCCCACCAAAGCCTTTTTGCCCTCCCTGATATGTGATAAAAAAAAGCCACCCGCTCGTGCTTTGTCTGCTTTCAGTGTAAGCCCCTTATAATCATGACATTTCAGCTTCCTACACCTGCAGCACTTGAGGTCCGGCCTGTCCCCCAGCGTATTGCCTTTATGGCCGCCCCCACGGAGGGCGCGCGCCATGAATATGACCGGCTGGCTGAGCGCTATGGCAATGTTCCCCCCGGCGAGGCAGAGGTTATTGTCTGCCTGGGCGGAGATGGCTTTATGCTGGAAACCCTGCGCGTGGTTCTGGAAATGGAGCTGGACACCCCGGTGTACGGCATGAATTGCGGGTCAGTCGGGTTTTTGATGAACCCCATGGCCGAAGATGCCCTGCCTGAAAAACTGGCCACAACACAGGCTGCGGAACTCTACCCCTTGCGCATGAGAGCCCAGACAAAGTCTGGCGAGGTCTTTCATGCCCTGGCTCTCAATGATGTCTTTCTGTTCCGCCAGACCCGGCAGGCTGCCAAACTTCGGGTGGAAGTGAATGGTATGGTGCGTATGCCCGAATTGATCTGCGATGGTGCGCTGGTTTCCACCCCGGCTGGGTCAACTGCCTATAATCTTTCGGCTCACGGCCCTATTGTGCCGCTCTCGGGTAATCTGCTGCCCCTGACACCCATATGCCCGTTCCGCCCACGCCGCTGGCGGGGAGCTCTTTTACCCTCAACAGCCTATGTGCGCTTCAGCATCCTTGAAGATGAAAAGCGCCCCGTGGCCGCCGTGGCTGATTCGTTGGAAATTCGGGACGTTGTGACTGTTGAGGTGCAGGAAGACCGCACACGCCACGTCACCGTACTGTTTGACCCCGGCCAAACCCTCTCTGAACGCATCACGGCGGAACAATTTTCTGCCTGATGCCCTATATTTGCCGCCAGTTTAGCGGAAAATATATTGTTCTGTTCCATACCGCCCATTTTCTGGTTTAGTCTGACGCATAATGCAGAGCACTTCTCTTTCCTCGCAGGCGCTTGCTGCGCTGTGCGCCCTCATCCTGCTGCCCGCAGCCACTGCGCACGCTCAGGTTCTTACCAACTCACAGGCTCTGGACAGCCTTGGTGATGCGCCAGCTGCGCAACCAAAGTCGCAGGAGGACAAGCCCGTGCAGGCGGCCCCTCCACAGCATAAGGCACCCCCTGCTGTGAAAAAGGAGAGCGAGTCCGCCAAAAAGTCAGGTCCCGTCAAAAGCAAAGCCACTGCCACGCCTGCACAGCCCAAAGTGGCAGCCACACCGGAAAAACCTGCTACGGCCAGCAAAGCGCCCCCCGCTCATACCCCTCCGGCGGCAACAATTCCGCCAGCACCACCGCCGGTTCCAAAACTGACGGAACCGCCGCCAGATATTGAACTCCACCCCTTCCCCGTGCCGCCCCAACCTACGGTGGATCTAAAGGCTGTGGGAGAAGTGCAGCACCTCCCAAACGGTGTGCGTATTACGTTTGCCGCGGGCTCGGCTGACCTCAACCCCACCACACATCAGGCTATTCTGGGGTTTGGGCAGCGTTTGTCTGACAAACCCCACGTTCGCGCCATGATTGACGCCTACAGTTCCGGTATGGCGGATGACCCGTCCCTGCCACGCCGTATGGCGTTAAGCCGAGGCCTCGCGGCGCGTAGCGTTCTGATGAATGGCGGTATTCCCTCCACCCGCATTTACTTGCGGATTATCGGTATTCCAAAAGGTCAGGCAGCCAAACCGGATACGGCTCAGGACCACATAGATATTTACCAGTCTGACGCCGCGCCATCCTGACCTGTTTTTCACCTTTCAAGCCGGAAATCACGCCATGACCCGTCCCACACTTTACCTTCTCAGAATGCTCGGGTTTCTTGTTTTTGTGGCGTTAGGGGCTGCCGTCCTCTGGCGGCCGCTCTACGAGGCCTTTCTGGGTAACCCCGTGTTGGATGGGGTGATACTGGGCATTCTGGCCATTGGCATTGCCTGGAATGTTGGCATGGTGCAGCGCCTGTTGCCGGAGGTGCGCTGGGTTGAAACCCTCCGCCAGTCCCGCACAGGGCTGGGCAGCCTGCCTGCTCCGCGCCTGCTTGCGCCCCTCGCCACAGCTCTTGGCTCTCGGCCCGACCACCGCGGGCAGCCCGTGGCACTTTCCACCCCCGCCATGCAGGCTGTTCTTGATTCCGTGTCCGGGCGACTGGACGAAGGGCGCGAGGTGTCGCGCTACATGACAGGGCTGCTGATTTTCCTGGGTCTTCTCGGTACCTTTTACGGCCTGCTCCTGACGGTCCATTCCATTGCCGATGTTATTGAGGGGATGTCTGCCGGGTCCGGCGATCTGGACGCCATGTTTGGTCAGCTTAAAACCGGCCTTACAAAACCGTTGCATGGCATGAGCACAGCGTTTTCCGGGTCTCTGTTTGGTCTGGCCAGTGCTCTTGTGCTGGGTTTTCTGGACCTGACGGCCGGACAGGCCCAGAACCGCTTTTTTAATGAATTGGAAGAATGGCTGGCAGAGCAAACGCGCTTTGCTGCCCCCACACAGTCCGCCCACGCCATGGAAGCGGGCGCGCCTGTCCCTGCCTACATTGAAGCCCTGCTGGAACAAACTGCAGAAAACCTTGAATCTTTGCAAAATCTTGTGCGCACCAGCGAGGCGCGGCGTGAGAAGGAAAGCCAGATTCTCAGCAAACTGTCCGATCGTCTTGAGAACGCTGCCAGCCAGACGGAAAGCCTGCACAACATTGAACGCCTGCTCCACACCCTGGTGCAAAGCAATGAGGAAGGCCGTAGCCGCATGACCTCTGAGCTGCGGAATGACCTGCGCGTGCTGGCCCGTACCATTGCTGCTGCGGCAGAGAACACACCACTCCATAAAGGGAACTGACCCATGGCCCGCCGCCGCAGAAAACTGCATGCCGGGCTTGACGCCTGGCCCGGCTATGTTGATGCCCTTTCCACCCTGCTTATGGTGGTGGTGTTTGTGCTGCTGGTGTTTGTCATGGGGCAAACCCTGCTTTCTGCCGCACTAAACCGGCGCGAGCATGTGCTGGAAAAACTGCAGGGTCAGGCCGCAGAACTCTCCCGCCAGCTTGATACCGAACACGCCCGCAACCGTGCCCTGAGTGACAGTGTGAGCGGCCTGCAAAGCCAGCATCAGCAGGATGTTGCTGCCCTGTCTGCGCATACGGCGGCAGAGGAAGAAGCCCGCAATACCGCCGATGCTGCCGCAGCGCTGACTGTGGCGGACCGCCTGCGCATGACACAGCTTAACGACCAGCTGACAGACCTGAACGCTCAGTTGGCCGCATTGGGTCAGGCTCTCACCGTTTCTCAGAAGACCGCTCAGAGCCAAAGTGAAAAAATCACAGATCTTTCCAGCAAGCTGAACGCTGCGCTTGTGAACAAGGTTAATGAATTAAGCCGCTACCGCTCAGAATTCTTTGGCCGCCTGCGGGACAGCCTGCACGACCAGAAGGGCGTGCATATTGTAGGCGACCGTTTTGTTTTCCAGAGCGAGGTTCTCTTCCCCGTAGGCAGTGCGGAACTCTCCCCTGAGGGCCAGAAAGAAATTGTAACGCTGGCGCATACCCTTAAAACCGTCACAGCGCATATCCCGAACGATATACCGTGGCTGCTGCGGGTGGATGGCCACGCTGACCGCCAACCAATTCATACAGCCTTCCCCAGTAACTGGGAGCTCTCAAGCGCCCGCGCCATTACGGTTGTCAAATTGCTGGTGGCAGAGGGCATTAGCCCCCGCCGTCTGGCCGCCACAGGCTTTGCTGACTACCAGCCGCTGGACAGCCAGAATACACCAGAAGCCTATGCCCGCAACCGCCGTATCGAATTCCGCCTGACGGACCGATAAACGTTAGGGCATCTCTTTTCTGTATCTGGCAAAGGAGAGATTACCTTCGCCAGATACACTGCCAAGCGCGGCGCACACAGAAACTGTCATGATTGGCAGGATGTCTTCTCACATTAAAACTCGGTATAAAGACGCCTTGTATTTAAGACAAAGGCTTGAATTTTTATGATTTTAAAATCAAAGGGCCGGTGGTTAAAAACCACCACGACAGCTTTGGCCCTCATGCTTGGCGCACCAGTTGCCTACGCTCAGACCGATGTTGCTCCCCCAGCAAGCGCCAGCGCACCCCAAAAAGCGGTGTGCCCCCCGCAGGCAACCATGCCCAGCCACGACCATCTTAAGGAGCTGCTGAAAGCGGCCAAAGACCGTGGGTTTTTATGGAAAATTACCAAAGACGGTCATGCCTCGTGGTTATACGGGACAATGCATATTGCGCAGTCCGACTGGATGATACCGGGACTGCTGACACGTGACGCCCTGCGCCACAGTACGACTGTTGCTGTAGAGCTGATAACCTCTGACCCTAAAACCATGGAATTACTCCGTCGTCCGGCAGACCCCGCCCGCCTGCAGCATATGATCAAGACCGGCCGGAAAGCCAAGCTGGATGCCATTGGAAAGACAATGTGCGTTCCTGTGGAGAAACTCGCCAACATCCCGGTGAGTATTGAAGCCACGGCTCTGCTGGGGCTTGAGGGCCGGGCAGATGGGCTATATCCCGATTACGGCATAGATGCCGTGCTGCAAGGTATCGCAAAAGCAACCCACAAACAGCTTATCGCCTTGGAAACAGCCGAGACGCAGGTTGCCTTACTGACAGGCAAAACACAAAGCGAAGAAGACATGGTGGTGGATTCCGCCATCAAGGCCCTCAGCAGCGCCACAGCCAGAAAAGACCTGAGCATTATTGCGACCATGTGGAGCGAGAGTGACCTGACCAAGCTGAACCATTACCGCGACTGGTGTAAGTGCGTGGGCACCGCGGCTGAAAAACTGCACACCAAAGCAATGCTGGACGACCGCAACAGTCTTATGGCCCAGAAAATTGAGCAGCTTCATCAAAGCGGCCAAAGTATTTTTGTTGCCGTTGGTGCCCTGCACATGAGCGGCCCTACGGGGCTACCCTCCCTGCTCCGTAAAGCGGGTTATGATGTGCAGCAGCTTGTGCCAGCCGCAACAGCGCTCTGACAGATAATAGGGTTACATTCGGTCTGTAAGCAGAGCTGGCCATTTGTCGGAAGAGCCACAGTCTCTGCAGTGTTGGGCTTAGTCTTGAGCAGGCAGGCGCTAACGCATGAAAGTCGAAGCTGCTTCGATATCAGGCCTGCTCTTGCTCAATAAGAATACGGGCCTGTGTTGCCAGTTCGTCCACACGCTCGTTTTCAGGCACGCCGGAATGGCCTTTGACCCAATGCCACGACACATCATGTTTTTTGTTGGCGTCCAGAAGCCTGCGCCACAAATCCATGTTGGCGACCGGGTCACCGGACGCATTGCGCCAGTTACGCCGCACCCAGCCCGTATGCCAACGGGTAATGCCATTTCTGACATACTCGCTATCCGTATGCAGCCGAACCACACACGGACGTTTCAACGCCTCCAGCGCCTCTGCCGCAGCCGTCAGTTCCATACGGTTGTTGGTGGTGGCAGGTTCGCCACCAGAGAGCTCCCGCTCTGTTCCCTTAAAGCGGAGCAGCACACCCCACCCGCCGGGGCCGGGGTTAGGGCGGCAACCGCCATCCGTCCATATTTCCACAACGTCCTGCTCTGGCGCAGGCGTGGGATCAAACTCCGTATCCATCCAACGTCTCCGTTGCCAGATGGAAGCGAAGGCGCTTCACATAATCCAGCGGGTCTTTGGGGGTGACAAGCGCATCTGCTGGCGTGTTGATCCAGTCATACAGGCGTGTCAGCAGAAAGCGCATGGCGGCACCACGGGCAAGAACCGGCAGGGCTGCCCGCTCCTGCGCACTCAAGGGCCTTACGTCATCATACCCCAGCAAAAGCTGCCGTGCGAACGTGACGTTAAAAGAGCCGTCTTCCTCAAAGCACCAGGCATTCAGGCAAATGGCAATGTCGTATGCCAGAATATCCGTACAGGCGAAGTAGAAGTCGATCAGGCCTGAGAGCATGTTTTTCAGGAAAAACACATTATCGGGGAAAAGATCTGCATGAATCTGCCCGCGCGGCAGGTCCGGGTTGCCACCCTGTCCGGGCCACACGGGTAGAATATGGTCAAAGGCGGCATCCAGTTCTGCTTCCAGACCAGCCACAACGCTATCTGTCTGGCCCCGGCAGCTTTCCAGCAGGGGTTTCCAGGCGTCTGGCCCCAGACTGTTGGCGCGTACCGGCGCATAGCTTTGCCCGGCAGCGTGCAGCCGTGCCAGAGCCTGACCTAGTGGACGGCAATGCGCTGCCTTGACCTTACGCGGCCAAACCCCCGGCAAAAAAGTTGTAATGGCAGCCGGGCGCCCTGCCAGCGTGTTGAGCATAGCGCCACTTCTGGCCGCCACAGGCTGCGGGCAGGACACGCCCTGCCCTGCCAGATGCTGCATCAGCCCCAGAAACCATGGTAGTTCCTGCGCATTCACCCGCTTTTCGTACAGGGTAAGGATAAAGTCCCCCTGTGTGGTACGAAGCTGAAAGTTGCTGTTCTCAACCCCTTCAGCAATACCGCGAAAAGCGACCAGATCCCCTATGTCATAGTCTGTGAGAAAAGACGTAAGGGCCTCATCACTGACATCCGTGTAAACGGCCATGGAAGCAACAGCGCCTTAGCCGAGCGGTGCGGGCAGACGGAAGATCACGTTTTCTTCCTTCACTGTCCGCTCATCAATGCACAGCGTGTAGCGCTTGGCCAGCTCTGCCACCATTTCCTGCACCAGTGCTTCCGGAGCAGAGGCACCAGCAGTAATACCCAGCGTTTTCACGCCTTCCAGCACAGACCAGTCAAGCTCGTTCAGGCGGGGCACCAGCAGGGCACGGCGTGCCCCTGAGCGTTCCGCTACTTCCCGCAGCCGCTGTGAGTTGGAGGAGTTGGGAGAGCCAATGACAATCACCAGATCACACTCAGGCGCTATGGCCTTCACAGCTTCCTGACGGTTGGTGGTGGCGTAGCAGATATCCTCACGCTTCGGGCCTTCAATCAGAGGAAAGCGCTCACGCAGGATATCAACAATCTCTGCCGTATCATCAACAGAAAGCGTGGTCTGGGTAATGAAGGCCAGACGGGACGGGTCTGCTGGTTTCACGGTGCGGGCTTCTTCCGCATCGTTAATCAGTGTGACAGCACCCACCGGCAACTGGCCCATGGTCCCCACCACTTCCGGATGGCCTGCATGGCCAATCATCAGAATATGGCGGCTTTCCGGGCCACCACCTGCAAAGTGGCGCTCTGCCTCACGGTGCACTTTAGACACCAGCGGGCAGGTTGCATCTAGATACAGTAGGTTGCGGCGCTCTGCCTCAGCAGGAACGGTTTTGGGCACACCATGAGCGGAGAAGACAACGTGGCCATCAGGTGGCACTTCGTCCAGTTCTTCCACAAAAATGGCACCCTGAGCTTCAAGCTCCTCCACAACCGTGCGGTTATGCACAATTTCGTGGCGCACATAGACAGGTGCGCCATAGCGGCGGATGGCTTCCTCCACCACGCGGATGGCGCGGTCTACCCCGGCGCAGAACCCGCGCGGGCCAGCCAGAAGGACTTTCAGGGTCTTATCGTGCACGGCCTGAGTGGTATCGACCGGGACAATGGTTTGAGTTTGATCGGGCATGGTGTTCCCCAAACTTGCGGCAAACGATATAGAAGAGACAGAATATGACAAAGCATATAAGAAAGAGGCTATGCCCGAAACCCGGAGAAGGTACGGTAACCGTTGCGCATGGCCTACGCAAAGCGCGGGACGGATGCAAGCCGTTTTAGGGCTTTCCTCCCCGCATCTGGCAGATATACCACTGTTTATGGTTTTATTCTGGCTTGTTCTACCCTGTTAACTGAAAAACCCGGATTCGCATATGTCGCATGACCTTCCCCGCCCACGCCGCCTTTTACCGCGCCTTGCGCTGTATGGTCTTGTGGGACTTGGCCTGCTCACCCCGCTGTCCGGGTGTGGGGATGAAGAAGACCAGTCCATGGCCTTTGCCCCAAGCTGCCCCCTGACACATATTCCGCCAGAAGCGGCCGATTTTTATACCTATGACGGCAAGACCACTACCTTCCCGCACCTGATCACACGCGCCAGCATTCTCAAACTTCAAGGGGACTGTCTGGCTGCGGGCAAGAAAGATCTTAAAACCCGAATCGCGCTGCGTTTTGTCGTCAGCCGTGGCATGGCCGCCCAGAATGGCACCATCACGCTGCCATGGTTTGTTGCCGTGCTGCATGGGGACAAGATTGTAAACAAACATGTGTTCCGTCACACGTTCCAGTTCCCCGCCAACCTGTCCAGCTTCACGACGGACACCAAGGTTGTAACGGTGGACCTGCCTATTGTGCCTAAGAATACGGACTCTGATTACCGGTTTGAGGTTGGTTTCCAGTTGACCAAGGACCAACTGAGCTACAACGAGGCACACCTGAAAAAAGCGGATTATCAGGCATACTGAGCCTGACGGCCCTCCGCGCTCTTCAAGAACGCGGAGGGCGCATTTGCGCAAGAGGGCTGTAGCTCCTACACCTTAAAAGACGGGAGGCTCCGGGAACCGAGCAGCCTCAATAGCGGCTTTCTGGCGGGCTGCCAGTGCGGCCTCATCAAATTCACCAACAATCTCCCGGAAGAGCTGGCACCAGTTCATTTTCACCTTCAGCCGCATAAAGACTGACCCCAACCCAACGGCTGAACGGTCCACCAGCACAAATTCACGCGGGAGCCTTACGCCACCTGTACGTTGCAGGCCGTCATGCACCTTGCTGAGCACTTCCCGGCCAAATCCGGGGTTCTCGCTATCCTGAATATAGCGCTCCCGGTCGTCCATCAGGGGGCCGAACAGAAAACCAGCCCACTCATTCAGCACATCCACCTTCTCGGGCGTTAAGCCTGTAAAGCCCCATGCGGCATAGGCTTGGGTGGCCAGCGCTTTGTCCTTGGTTTCCAGCGCACGGTAGAGGTCAATATTTCCCTTGATAAAGGAGGGGCGGAAAATACGGATTGCGCCAAAATCCAGCAGGTTCAGGCCGCAGTCTTCCCGCAGGGTAAAGTTGCCCATATGCGGGTCACCGTGCACGACCCCGTAGCGATACAGCGGAAGATACCATGCCCGGAACAGGGTGCGGGCAATCTTCTTTTTCTGCTCTTCCGTCAAACCAGCCTCAATGGCGGCGTTCAGGTTACGGCCATTCACCCACTCCATAGTCAGCAAACGCTGGGTGGAGAGTTCATCAACGGGTTGGGGCACCGTAATTTCAGGACATTCGGACAAAATAGTGCGGTAGAGGCGCATATTTGCGGCCTCACGCTTATAGTCCAGCTCTTCATGCAGGCGCTCGGTCAGTTCCTCCACAACGTCATCCTGCCGGATGGCGTTATCAAGCTTATGGTAGACACCAATAGCCATACGGAACTGCCTGAGGTCAGACTCTACGGCTGCCTTCATGTCCGGGTACTGGAGTTTGCAGGCAACGCGGCGACCATCCGTAAGGATAGCCTGATGCACCTGCCCCAAACTTGCGGCAGCAGACGCTTCGCGCCCGAAGGAACGGAAGTTTTTCTCCCACCCGGCACCCAGTTCTGCCGTCATGCGGCGGCGCACAAAGTTCCAGCCCATTGGCGGAGCGTTGGACTGAAGCTCCGCCATTTCCTTGGCATATTCTTCCGGCAATGCGCCGGGAATTGTGGCCAGAAGCTGGGCTGCTTTCATCAACGGGCCTTTCAGCCCGCCCAGAACACCCTTCAGGTCTTCTGCGTAAGCGCCGCCGCCGGTCCGCAAGCCCATTTTATGGCCAGCAAAGCGCGCGGCAATGCCCCCAACTGTGCCGGTGGTCTGCACCATGCGGCGCAGTTCACCCAGCATACCACTGTTATCTAAGTCGCGTTCGGCCATGGGTTAGACCTGTTCCAGTTGGTCAATGAAGCCGGAAATAACATCCAGCCCTTTTTTCCAGAATTGCGGGTCAGACGCATCCAGCCCGAAGGGCGCCAGAAGCTCCTTGTGGCGCAGGGTGCCACCGGCTTCCAGCATGGCGATGTATTTGTCCTGAAAACCCGGAGCGCCTTCGTTGAACACACCATACAGCGCATTGACCAGACAATCCCCAAACGCATAGGCATACACATAGAACGGGGAATGAATGAAGTGCGGAATATAGGCCCAGAACACATCATAGTCTGAGGTGAAGTTAAAGGCTGGACCAAGGCTTTCTGTCTGTACCTGCTGCCAGATTTCACCAATCCGTTCTGGCAGAAGCTCGCCTTTCTTACGCTCATCATGCACGCGGGTTTCAAATTCGTAAAACGCAATCTGGCGCACAACGGTATTGAGCATGTCCTCCACCTTGCCTGCCAGCAAAGTACGCTTGCGGGCGGGGTCCTGCTCTGCATCCAGCAGGGACTGGAAGGTCAGCATTTCCCCAAACACGCTGGCAGTCTCCGCCAGTGTCAACGGTGTGTTGGACAGGTAATAGCCTTGCTTGGCGGCCAGAACCTGATGCACCCCATGCCCCAACTCATGCGCCAGAGTCATCACATCCCGCGTGCGCCCGTGATAGTTGAGCAGAATAAACGGATGGGCAGATGGCACCGTAGGATGGGCAAAAGCGCCGGGGCTTTTTCCGGGTGCGGGTGGCACGTCAATCCACGGACTGGTCAGGAACGTGTTAATAACGGCACCCATGCGGGGGTCAAAGTCCGTATAGGCTTTCTGCACAATGGACTTGGCTTCATCCCACGCAATTTTGCGGTCTTCCGTACCGGGCAGCGGGGCATTGCGGTCCCAATGCTCCAGTTTTTCCAGCCCCATCCATTTGGCTTTCAGGCCGTAATAACGATGGGCAAGGCGTGGGTAATCCGCCCGCACGGCAGAAACCAGCGCATCCACCACCTCATCTTCAACCATGTTGCTCAGGTTGCGGGAGGATGTAGGCCGTGCAAACTGGCGCAGGTTATCCGTAATGGCCTTATCTTTAGCCAGCGTATTGGTAATAAGCGCAAACAGGCGGATATTATCTGCAAAGACAGCGCCTACCGCCTTACCTGCCCGCTCCCGCACTGCGCGGTCTGTATCTGACAGGCGGTTCAGGGCATCCCCAACGGTTACGCTCTCACCATCCAGCGTGACGCGCAGGGCGGCAATCGTCTCATCAA
The DNA here is from genome assembly GCF_000963925.1 of Acetobacter cibinongensis. Classification (GTDB taxonomy): domain Bacteria; phylum Pseudomonadota; class Alphaproteobacteria; order Acetobacterales; family Acetobacteraceae; genus Acetobacter; species Acetobacter cibinongensis. Next base: position 50,993 of record NZ_BAMV01000006.1, on the reverse strand, counting down.
ACAGGCGGCACCATGACTGGGCTCCTGTTACGGATTTTTCAAGCAGCACTTTTTCAACGGCATCAGAAAGCTGGTGCGGGCGGAACAGCCGTGTATCCCGCAAGAAGGGAGCCCAATGCGCAAGGGCCGGGTCTTTCAGTTTTTCCTCAAGGTCAGCCTCTTCCAGCCGGTTGATTTCCAGCGTGAAGAACAGAAGGTCTCCTGAAATATCTGTCAGGCGTTCGTTGATGGACTGGCTGAACCGGCTGATAGCAGGGTCTGATGAATTGGCTGCAAACAGTAGGGACGCATAAGACCCGGCCTTGCCCAGCTTTTCATCAATCGCTTCGCTCTCCACAATGGCTTGGGCCAACTGGGCGGCGGACAGGCTGGCCAGCTTACCCTGATAACGGGCAGAAAAGGCTGAGGCCTGCGTCTGGGCATCTGCCAGATCCTGCGCCAGTGCCGGATCTTCCATCCCACTATAAAGCGCGGAAAGATCCCACCGGGGCAGAGTATCCCCAGCCCCGTGCTGTGCCTGAGCCGCTGTGGCAACACCTGCTTCCGCCGCTAAGGCCGGACGCGAGGACGAACGAAGGAAATGCGCTGTATGTTCCATGCCCTCACCCTACAGTGCATTTTGAAATGAGGCGAGAGCATCTGCACACAACAGGGCTTCACATCCAATGCAGCTCTGGCGATGGCGTTGAAGAACGTGTGGGAACTGCCTTTGCGGCAGTGAACTTAATTCTGATTTTCTAGTCAATTTGCAGGTTTTTCTGAGCTGCCTGTGCGGCAGTGAACTAGAGCAAATTTTGGCTAACGCTTTGAGAAACTGCGGTTTATTGCCTGTTTAGCCATTTTACCCTTTTTTTCGGGGCATCTAGCTATCTATTTGATTTTCAAAGAATTTCGTTATCTCTCAAAAAAGAGGGGTAAAGTTTGGTAGCATAGTTTTGGCAACCACGGTGCACAAAAGCGGTCTGGCTCAAAACAAACGGGCCAGCCCCCTGAAAAAGCTGCTGCAATGCGGCTCTTCCGAGGGACTGGCCTGCCTGTGTCAGGTTTTACGCCGTTTGTTTGAGGGGCTGTGCCGGGGCTTCAAAGCCGATAATCTTGGCATACTCCGTTGGAACAATCTGCCAGAAGTGGGGCAGGATCTCATCCCACTTATGCAACAGCGTGGTGGCGTAAGGGGAACCCGTTTCTGCCACATGCCGTTCTACCAGCTCGCGCAGCTTATCCGCCCACTCACCCGGCACCATACGGGTCCAGAGGAGTGTTTCCGGGTTAACCTTGCGCTCAAAGCTGTCAGTTTGGTCCAGCACAAACGCCATGCCGCCAGTAAAGCCTGCGCCAAAATTGTCCCCAATATCACCCAGAATAACAACCGTACCGCCGGTCATATATTCGCAGGCATTGGAGCCACAGCCTTCCACCACGGCGGTTGCGCCAGAATTACGCACGGCAAAGCGTTCACCGGCCTGCCCGGAGGCAAACAGTTCACCTGCGGTTGCACCGTACAGCACCGTGTTGCCAATAATGGCATTCTGGTTGCAAACAAGCCGTGAGGAAGCAGGCGGACGCAACGTAATGGTAGCACCCGACAGGCCTTTGCCAACATAGTCATTGGCATCCCCCAGCACTTCCAGCTTCAGGCCCTGCACAGCAAAGGCCCCAAGAGACTGCCCGGCAGACCCGCGCAGGCGCACGGTCAGGTGACCGGGTGCCAGTGTTTTCATGCCATATTGCCGGACAATGAGTGAGGAAATACGCGTGCCAATGGCGCGCTGCGTGTTCTGCACATTGTAGTGCAGTTGCATTTTCTCACCGTGGTCAAACAGGGGTTTTGCATCCCCTATCATCTGGGCGTCCAGTGTGTCTGGTACCTCGTTCCGGCCTTCCAGTGTGCAATAACGGGCATACGGGCCGGGGTCTGCCTGAGACAGCAGGGAGTTGAGGTCCAGGTCGTCCAGATAATCTGCTCCACGTGAAACCTGACGCAGCAGATCTGTTCGGCCAATGACCTCATTCAGTGTCCGGAAGCCCAGTTCTGCCAGAATATTACGGACATCTTCCGCAATGAAGGAGAAGAGGTTGATGACCTTTTCCGGTGTACCTTCAAACTTTTTCCGCAGTTCTTCATCCTGAGAGCACACGCCAACCGGGCAGGTGTTGGAGTGGCACTGGCGCACCATAATGCAGCCCATGGCAACAAGGCTGGCTGTACCAATACCAAACTCTTCCGCACCCAGCATGGCGGCTATCACCACGTCACGCCCGGTTTTAATGCCCCCATCGGTCCGCAGTTTTACGCGGTGGCGCAGGCGGTTGAGCATGAGCACCTGGTGCGTTTCCGCCAGCCCCAGCTCCCACGGCAGGCCCGCATATTTAACGGATGTCTGCGGGCTTGCCCCGGTACCACCGGAGTGGCCGGAAATAAGGATGGCATCAGCCTTTGCCTTGGCCACACCGGCTGCAATGGTGCCAATGCCTGAACGGGCCACCAGCTTAACTGTAACCGTTGCATCCGGGTTAATCTGCTTCAGGTCATAAATAAGCTGCGCCAGATCTTCGATGGAATAAATATCGTGGTGCGGCGGGGGAGAAATAAGGGTCACGCCAGGGGTGGCATGGCGCAGCTTTGCAATAAGCTGCGTTACCTTAAAGCCCGGCAACTGCCCGCCTTCACCCGGTTTGGCACCCTGTGCCATTTTAATTTCAAGCTCGCGGCAGTCATTCAAATACTGCGCGGTCACACCAAAGCGGCCAGAGGCCACCTGCTTGATGGCAGAAGACGCATTATCCCCGTTGGCGCGCGGCTTGGCGCGGGCCGGGTCTTCCCCACCCTCACCTGAGTCTGACTTAGCGCCAATACGGTTCATGGCGATAGACAGGGTCTCGTGCGCTTCCGGGCTGAGGGCACCAAGGGAAATTGCTGGTGCAATCAGGCGTTTACGCAACTGGGTAATGCTTTCCACCTCTTCTACCGGAATAGGTGTACGGCCTTCACGGAAGTCCAGCAGGTCACGCAGGGCAACGGGCGGCTGGGCGCGCACGGCATCAGCATACCGCTTGTAGATTGTAAAACTGTCGGTTGCCACAGCAGTTTGCAGCATGTGAATGAGCGTGCCGTCAAAGGCATGCTGCTCCCCACCACGCCGCATTTTATACAGGCCCCCCACCGGCAGGGTCAGGCTGGCCGTGTTCCATGCTTCATCATGGAAAGTTTTCACATTGCGGGCAATACCGGGCAGACCAATACCGGAAATACGGGATGGCATACCGGGGAAGAACTCTGCCGTCAGCGCACGGGACAGGCCCACGGCCTCAAAATTACACCCGCCACGGTAAGAAGCCATGATGGAAATACCCATCTTGGACATGATCTTGAGCAGGCCTTTATCTACCGCTTTACGGTAGCGTTCCATGCATTCACGCAGGGTCAGTTTATCAAACAGCCCACGGCGGTGACGGTCTGCAATACATTCCTGTGCCAGATAGGGGTTTACAGTTGTCGCCCCGACACCAATGGTCACGGCAATAGCGTGAACATCCAGCGCTGTGGAGGTACGCACGTTCAGGGATGTGAATGTCCGCAAGGAGTTACGGACCAGATGCGTATGCACCGCAGCCGTAGCCAGAATCATGGGAATATAGGCGCGATCTGCTGACTGGCCTTCATCACTCAGAAACACATGCGTGCAGCCACCGCGCACGGCATCTTCTGCTTCCCGGCGGATGCGGGTAATGGCATCCCGCAGTCCGGCTTCCCCCTCGGCTACCGCAAAGGTGCAATCCACCACACAGCCGGACGCACCACAGAACGCAACAAGCCCTTCATACTCGCCAGATGTCAGGACTGGGCTGGGCAGTTGCAGCATTTCACACTGGTCTGCTGACTGGTCCAGAATGTTACCCAGATTACCAAGCCGCGTCACAAGGCTCATCACGCGCGATTCACGCAGGGAGTCAATTGGCGGGTTGGTAACCTGACTGAAGCCCTGCCGGAAATAGTGCGACAACCCACGATAGCGCGGCGAGAGCACGGCCAGAGGTGTATCATCCCCCATGGAGCCAATGGCTTCACTGCCGGTTTCCACCATCGGGTGAAGGATGGCTTCAAGTTCTTCCAGCGTAGTGCCAACAGCCAACTGGCGGCGGCGCAGGGTTTCCGTGTCGTAATTGACTGGTTCTGTCACATCTGAACGGACAACGGACCCAATTTTCTGGATACGGCCAATCCAGGATGAAAACTCCTGACGGCTGGCCAGAAGGTCCAGCAACTCTTCATTGCCGTACAGTTTGGGCTCGTGCAGATCAACACCAATGACATCCCCCGGGCCAAGCCGCCCGCGGGACACCACATTGCTTTCCGGCACGCGCACCATACCGGTTTCAGACCCCACAATAAGCAGGCCGTCCGCCGTAACCGTATAACGCAGCGGGCGCAGGCCGGAGCGGTCCAGCCCGGCCACAACCCAGCGGCCATCAGTGGCGCACAGGGCGGCGGGGCCATCCCATGGCTCCATGACAGCGTTGCAGTACGCAAACATGTCCTTATGGCTCTGCTTCATGGAGGAATTCCCCCCCACGCTGGCCGGAATCATCAAAGACTTGACGGCAGGCGCATCCCGCCCGGCAAATGTCAGCAGTTCAAACACGTTATCCAGCACGGCCGTATCAGAACCACCCGCCTGCACCAGCGGCTTGATATCTGCCATCCATGGGTCAAGGTCTGGGTGAGACAGCCGGGTTTCGTGGCTCTTCATCCAGTTGATGTTGCCGGAAATGGTGTTGATTTCACCATTATGCGCCAAACGCCGGAAAGGCTGCGCCAGCTTCCATGTCGGGAAGGTGTTGGTGGAATAGCGCTGGTGATAAATGGCAAAACGGCTGACAAACCGCTCATCCCGCAGATCGGGATAGAAGATGGTCAGATGTTCCGCCAGAAACATACCTTTATAGATAATGGACCGGCATGACAGCGAGCAGATATACAGGTCGACCTGTGCTGCAATAGCTGCTTTTTCAATTTTACGGCGGATCACATACAGGTCACGTTCAAACGCATCCTCTGCCTTACCGGGCAGGTTGCGGATCATGATCTGTTCAATTTCCGGCCGTGTTGCGTTGGCTTTTTCACCAATGCAGGATGTGTCTATAGGCACCTGACGCCAGCCATAAATGCCGTAGCCAAAGGCCAGAATTTCAGTTTCAATAATCTGGCGGCACTGTTCCTGCGCCACCATGTCCGTTTTTGGCAGGAACACCTGACCAACGGCAATAATGGTGCCGTCTTCTGGCTGATCGCCTGTGCTGGTTATGGCATCGGCAAAGAAATCCTGCGGGATTTCAACGTGAATACCAGCGCCATCCCCTGTTTTACCGTCAGCATCCACAGCGCCTCGGTGCCAGATGGCGCTCAGGGCGGCAATACCAGCTTCAACCACGTCCCGGCGGCGTTTGCCATCAAGGGCGGCAATCAGGCCAACACCACAGGAATCCCGTTCGTCCGCAGGGTCATAAAGACCTTCTAGGGCTTCTACGTTTGCATCCCATGCCGTGAAAAATTCTTCTGCGCTTTCACCGCGCCCTGTGTTCTGGAGCTTATCCATGTCCATTATCCCTGCTCCGCCACGGCTTCGGCCGATGCGTGTTCTTGAATCCATGAGTGAATACGGTCTGCGGCGTCGCGGCCATCCCGAATGGCCCACACAACAAGGCTGGCGCCGCGCACAATATCACCAGCGGCAAAGACACCCGGCAGGTTGGTCATGAAGCTGTTTTGCCCTACCTTAAGCGTACCCCAACGGGACACTGCCAGATCTTGCTGGCCCCACTGCTCTGGCAGAGGCTCCGGGTCAAAACCCAGCGCTTTGATGACCAGATCTGCCTCAAGCGTAAAAGAGCTGTTTTCCAGCGGTTCAACAGCCTGCCGGCCTGTGGCATCCGCCATACCCAGTTTCATGCGGGTAGCGCGTACACCTGTAACCGTGCCCTCACCTACAAAGGCTTCCGGTGCTGCCAGCCAGACAAATTCCACACCTTCCTCTTCCGCATTTTTCACTTCGCGGGCAGAGCCGGGCATGTTGGTCTTGTCACGGCGGTAAAGGCATTTTACGGATTTTGCACCTTGGCGAATGGCCGTGCGGACGCAGTCCATAGCGGTGTCCCCACCACCCAGCACCACAACGTCTTTCCCGGCAGCGTTAAGGGCTGATTCATCCTGCTCCGGCAACGTGTCTCCCAGAGAGCGGCGGTTGGATGCGGTCAGATAATCAAGCGCCCGCTCAATCCCTGCCAGCCCAGCCCCCGGCCCCCCGATCTCGCGAGATTTGTAAACGCCGGTTGCAATCAGCACAGCCTGATGCTGCTGGCGCAGGGCTGCAAAGGAAAGCTCGCCTTCACTATCACCAACAGCCTGACCCAGATGAAAAACAACGCCGCTTTCTTCCAGCAGGGCATGCCTGCGGGCAACAATCTCTTTTTCCAGCTTGAAGCCGGGAATACCATAAACCAGCAGGCCGCCTACGCGGTCATAACGGTCATAAACATGCACCTGATAGCCTTTGGCCCGTAACCGGTCCGCCGCAGCAAGCCCGGCTGGCCCTGCCCCGATAATGGCAACCGATTCTGTACGCTCGCGTACCGGGCGGGTTGGCTTGACCCATCCCTTCTCAAACGCAGTATCCGTAATATAGCGCTCTACCGCACCAATAGTAACACTCTCAAACCCCGGCTCAATCACGCAGTTGCCTTCACACAGGCGGTCCTGCGGGCAGATGCGGCCACAGATTTCGGGGAAGGAATTGGTTGCTGAAGAGACTTCATACGCCTCCTCCAGCCTGCCATTTGCAGTCAGCATCAACCAGTCGGGAATATTGTTCCCCAACGGGCAATGAACGGAGCAGAATGGCACACCACATTGCGAGCACCGGCTGGCCTGATCTGCCGCATCCGCTGGTCTGAAGTCTTCGTAAATTTCCGCAAAGTCCGCCCGGCGGACCTGTGCGGTCCGCTTGTCAGGCTGCTTTTGCGCAACGGAGATAAATTTCAGCATCGGTGTGGTCATGGAGGCTCTTCCCGGCGAAAGGGCATGGCAAACGGACCACGCCCAAATGTGCTGAAATCAGGTAGCCCGTAGCCTTCCATCTTGAAAAGGCAGCAATGCTGTCCTTTCTGTATTTTTTCAGAATTTCATGCCGGATAATATAATATCCCTCAGATAATTATGTATCATTTCGGACCAATTTATCTCTAAACCCTTATTTTATAACAACAGTTCCTGAACGCCCTCCGCCCGGCCGGAATCTGTCCAGATAGAACGGCACGCACTCCTCCACACTGCGGGGCACCATACCCAGTTCAGCAAAACCGGGAGTGCCGGGCGGCACCACATTGTCCCGGGAGAGCATAAGGAGTTGATCCCGCGTGATAAGCTTGCCGGGCAAATGCTCAAAAAAGGCCGCCTGCAATTTTGCCAGCCCTGACGGCACCGCAAACAGGGGCTTGCTCCGGTGCGTTGCCTTAAGCACCCATTGGTAAATTTCCCGCATGGTCAGAATATCCGGGCCACCCAATGAGAACGTCTGCCCGGCCAAGGCGGCATCCCACCCTGCACGCGCCACAACCTGTGCCACATCGCCCACAAAAACAGGCTGAAGCCGTGTGTTGGCTCCATAGACCGGCAACACAGGAAGATAGCGGGCCAGTGTGGCGAATAGATTGAAAAACCGGTCATCAGGCCCGAAAATCACGGAGGGTCGGATGAGGGTTGCTGTTGGGAAATGTCCTGTCACAGCCTCTTCACCCGCTGCACGGCTGCGCGCGTAGGCAGAGGGCGCATTGGCCGCAGCACCAAGCGCGGACATATGCACAAACCGTGTCACACCGGCTTGCGCTGCCATACGCGCCACACGCTCTGCGCCCTGAACATTCACCGCATCCAATCCCTGTCGGGCAGAAGAGCCCAGCACGGCAACCAGATTGATAACGGTCTCCGCCCCCTGCACAACAAACCGAACAGACTCATCATCCAGCACAGACGCATAAAATGGCGCTATCTGCCCCACCCGTCCCAGCGGCCGCAACTGGGCTGCCAAGTCAGGACGACGACTGGCAACGCGTACCGTATAGCCAGCTTCAGCAAGGTTCTGGACAACATAGCGGCCCACAAAACCGTTGCCGCCAAATACTGTCGCAATTTTACCTGTGGTCATGCTTCTCTTCCGTTTGCCTCGCACCCTGCCCCTTGCGAAGGCACAGGGTTTTACCGTGAACGCCACACTCCCTCAGACGCTGCATGCAGTCTTTATTTTTCTGGGCCGTTTGTACGGGAGCAGCCCACCTCAAACAGGGTGCGCTTTTCCCGCCCGGTCGACCAGACCAACAGAAAACACAAAATTGTCAAAAAAAGTTATTTTCCCCGTTGACGCCCCCACCGGGTCAGGGTAAACCCCGCTTCACCAACCCGGAACACTCCGGGTTGCCATTTGAGCCCAGATGGCGGAATTGGTAGACGCGCAGGTTTCAGGTACCTGTGACCGAAAGGTTGTGGAAGTTCGAGTCTTCTTCTGGGCACCAAATGTTCTTCTAAAGAACATTCTGGTTTGAAGCTAGCTTACAAGTTAAACGATTATACAACACCGCCTCTGGCGGTGTTTGTCGTTTCAAGGCTTTTTAACTCAATTTATAGCCTCCTTAACTGTTTAACAGTTATCCCCAGATTCTGCGGATGGTTACGTGGATAAGCGTGTGGATAGCCAGTGCAGCATCTGTGCATTCCATCCCAACCCCACCGAGACAGACCGTATCCCTCTGGTACGAAAGAGGAATCGCCTTTGTAGGGCCAGGATGAAGCATGATCCATCAACCCAAGTGGCACACCAGACTGAACAGCGCTCAACCCCCGAGCTTTCCAGCCCTGAGAGATAACAAAGCCCACGCTCTCTGACTGTAATGGCCACAAACACAAAAAAGAGCCCGTCAGACGCAAAATGTCTGACGGGCTCTGACTATAGACCGGCACTTTGATAAAAAGACCGAGGCTATTTTTTGCGGAATAGACCGGCTATCTTAAGGAGAAACCACGCCATGATAACACTGCCTATAACAATAAGATGTGCCACCGGCTTTTGGCGTGCCTGAAAGTCTTTGGATAGTTTTTCCATCTCTTGGCTTCCTTCCCTGATGAAAAGTCTAACGCGCGTTTGAGGTGCATGTTCCGCACCTCAAGCAGCGCCCCCGCCCTTTCGCATCAAATAACGTGCTGCACGCAGTAGTGTGACATAACGCCCGATGTCATCTCTGGACCTGACACACCCTCAATTTTTACAGAAATTTGCAAATCCAATTTTACACTTTGCCGTCAGCGTCAGGGGTCTCTGTGTTGTGCGGCGCTGTCTGTGCCTGAGTAGCGGCCAGATGATTGGCCGCCCATCCAAAATTTAGCCCCACAAAGGCAACACCCTTATAGAGCGCTGACCAGGCAGATTGAGGCTGCGGCGCGGGAATGACGGTAGCCAGTGCGCCGCACACGATAATAATTGTGCAAACCAGCGTATCCCAGGGTTCTGGAACCTGCGCCAGCAGCAGAGGAACAAGGGTAATAATGCCACTTATTTTGCCACCCGTAATAAGCGCTTGCTTCATGGGTATATCCTTACAAACTAAAACATTTGGTTTTTATTTGGCGTGAGGGAGTTTTTGGCGATTTACTGTTAAAATGCGCCAGGGTGGTTCACTAAACTGATCAGGAAATGCCACAGGGCTTCCCCCAGTTGCGACCAGCCGAGCACCGCCGTTGCGATGGTCATGAGCGTGGCTGTTATCCAATTTGCCAGCCGGATACCGCCTTCAATACGGGCCAAACGGTCCGAGACCGCCGTATCTCTCTGCTGTGCCATACGGCCTATTGCTTCAACCCTGCCCATAATTTCATGGCGTGTACGGCTGGCATTTTCATCAACGGACTGTGTCAGGTCACGCCGCAAATCTGCAAACTGTCGCAGCAGCGCGTCCAGCCCCGTTTGCAAATAGTCATGCGCCCCTTCCACCCGCGCAACACGCTCCCGTAAAAGAGCAACTTCCTCCGCTGTGGCACATCGGTTCTCCTGCATTTTTTCTTACCTAAAACAGAAAAAGCCACCCAAAGGGTGGCTTTAGATACGGAAGAAAAAGGGGCATCCGCCCATCTTCCAGACTGCTTCCGTCTTACGCATGACCACGCAGCACAACAACGCGGAAGGAGAGAGGGAAAAGCCCTCCCTACGCACCCATTCTTACAGGTCTGCGGAGACCGAAAACTTGAACGTACGCGGCTGCCCCTGAAGCAGGTAGCCATTAAAAGATGAAGCCCAGTACCGTGTGTTTGCAAGATTATCGACGCCAAAACGTAGTGTCATCGGTTTATGCTGCACAGCAAATGTGTAACGGGCAGCAAGATCAAACCGGGTCCAGACAGGCAAATGCGCGGTGTTGGCTGTATTAACCCACTGCTTACCCGTGTTTACCACACGCCCGACCAGCGTTCCCCCTTTAAGGAAGGGCAGGTCATATTCCAGATTACCGTTAATGGTATAATTCGGCACGCCAATAGCTGTATGGCCATTGTTTGTGCCCCCTGATGTGCGCGTCAGGTTGGCATCAATCAGCGTTGCCCCACCGTTAAAACGCAAACCACGTATAATCTGGCCATTAATGCTCAGCTCGGCACCGCGGTTCCGCTGCATTCCGTCATTGCGATATATAAGCGCGCCGGAATTACCGTAAGGCTCCGTATAGCTGTTTTGCTGCGAAACCTGAAAAAAGGCGAGTGTGGTACTAAAACGGCCAACATCATACTTGGCCCCCACTTCATATTGCACGCTCTGATACGGCGGGAACACCTGACCGACATTAATGACGTTACCACTGGCCGTAGGCGCTTGGGATAGGCCTTCAATACGGTTAAAATACAGGGACGTCTGACGGGTTGGGTGAATAACAAGACCCACCACAGGTGTTATGGCATCCTGATTATAATGGCTGGTCATGGCTGTGGTGTTATAGTCATAGCCATTAATCAGCATATTCTGGTAACGGAACCCTGCCGTCAATGCGATACGATCTTTCCAGAACGTCATGGTATCGGAAAAGAATAGACTATAAAGGCGTGTATTGGCAGTGCGTGTTGGATTACTGGTGTTGCCGCCAACAAAATTCTGCACCAAAGGCGCGGAATAAACGGGATGATACAGATTACCCGTGGCAGACGTGCCCCACGCCATAGCGTAGGCCGTATCCGTTTCAGACCACAGGGCAGACCCACCGGCATTGACCTCGTGCCGAATTGGCCCTGTGTCAAAATGCGCTCTTACGCCAGCACGCGTACTTTCGTTGGTTTGTACGTAGGGCACATACATGCTGCCGTATGTGCCACTACCCGTTGCCGCATTGTTGACTGTAAGGGATGAGTACGTCCCTTTTTCATTACTACCCAATCCACCAAAAGCACCATAAAGCGTCACGTGCTTGGATAAATCGTGCTCGACATTGAGCATACCAAAAATATAGTTCAGGTCATTGTAAGACCAAGGCTGTCCGTAATTTTTGCCCGCCGAGGGAGCACGTGGCACCTGCGTGACACCACTTGCCAGAAAAACGCCAGGGCGGCCCCAGTCTACACCCTGATTCTGAAAGTTCATATCGACAGACACACGTGTGGTCTCGTTATGCCAGTCAAAATCTGCACCCAGCGCCACACTATGCCGCCGCTCGTGCTCGATAGCGTCCTCGCCCGAGCGCCCGGCTACGTTCAACCGCAGACCATAAGCCTTGTCACGCCCAAAACGGCGCCCCACATCCAATGCGCCACCGCCAAGGGCCTTACTGGTGTAATCACCGGTTATGCGGGTAAGCGGGGTGTTTTCAGCATGTTTGAACATCAGATTAATGTTCCCGCCAATAGCGGACCCACTGGGTGCTGCACCGTTGAGGAACGCACTGGCCCCGTTTAACACCTGCACCTGATCATAAAGCTGAGGGGACACAAGTTGCCGCGGTGTGATGCCATACAGTCCGTTAATGGAAATATCATCCCCATTCAGCACCAGTCCGCGAATGATGAACATTTCTGAAAAGTTGCCATAACCGTAGGTTGTTCTTACGGATGGATCGTTCTCCAGAACCTCCCCCAATGTCTGAGACTGCTGGTTCAGGATAAGGCTGGACGTGTAGCTGCGGATATTAAACGGCACATCCAGACCACGTTTGGTGCCCAGTGCCCCAAGCTGCCCGCCGCTGATAACCTCCATCTGGTTACGGCGCTTGGCTTTCACCACAATCTGCTCATCCCGCTTGGCCTCAGACGTCTCCTGCTGTTGCTGTGTGGACTGTGTTTGAGTTTGCGCCTGAACTGGCAGAGCCACCAGCACTGCCGTACTGGAAAGCAACCCAGCCAAAGCCATGCGGGCGTGATATCTGCGAGCAGTAGCCAGCCGAAGGGACATAATTTTAAACCTTGGAAAGAAATCCTGTTGCGCCCTTCTATACGCAACTAATAGCTATTCGCAACTATCAATTGATCTTATAGAAGGGTCATGCACTCGACAGGTGTAGAACAACCCCTTAGCAGGATGGTTATGGCTTTTCTCACGTCCCTGGCTTTGTCTCCCGGCCAAAAAACCAAACAGCAGCAGAAACGACTGCTTGTTTATAAACGGATTTTGTGGCTGCTCGCTGCAAGCCTGCTGGCGTACGCCGTATGCCATTATGGCACACTCCTTGCTCTGGACACGCATGGGGAAGACAATCGGGTGCGGGTAAATGTCATTGAAATGTTTGGCGTTGCCTTACTGCCTCTCCTCCTGCTGGTGGGGTATGGAGCACGCACTTATAAATGGGGCCTGTGGAGCCTGGTCGTGCTGGCTGGCGGCATGACCCTGTCTGGCTGGTGGCTGGCATGACAGGAGAAAAACCTAAGCGTGAGACGTTCCGGGTGCATATGGGCTGGCTGCACAGTTGGGTAGGGCTACTGGCTGGCTTTATTCTGACTGCTATTTTTGCCACAGGCACCCTGAGCGTTTTTGACACGGAAATAACACACTGGATGCAACCTGAGGCTGTGCTGACCGGCCCTCCGGCTCTTACTGCACATGCGCTCCAAAACGCTGTTGAAACCTTGGAGGCTGAAAAAACAAAAGGGTTTTCAGCTTTTTTAAATCTGCCATCTGTTAGAGACCCCTTTATACGGGTCATTCATTATGACGGCGCGCAATTTGTTGGCGCCGTGCTGGACCCTAAAACTGGAGACGCCCTACCCGCGCGGCAAACTGCGGGCGGACAGTTCTTTTTTGATTTTCATTACACGCTCAGAAGCGGGCCGGTTATAGGCTCCACCATTGTTACCATTCTTGCGGTGTGCCTGTTAGTTGCGGTTGGGGCTGGGGTGGCTATTCACATTCGCGCTCTCTGGCCCGATCTGGTGCTTTTCCGGCCCTTTGGCCCCCGCCCACGGGCGTGGCTGGATGCCCATTTGTTAACCGGGCTTCTGTTCCTCCCCTTCCTGATTATGATGACCTATACAGGTGCAGTCATACGGGGTCGCAATATATTACCACCCCACCCCTTTCTAGCAGCGCATACAGAGCTGGATCATCCACGGGGTAACGGTAACGGCAGAAGGGCGCATGAAACACCAGCACAACAGCCTGCGCCTGCCATCCCGCCCCTTCTGCCACTTATTGAACAGGCAAAAACGGCTCTTAACTTGCCTGAGTGCAGTTTTATTCTCTTCTCAGACACGGAAGTGCGTATTTTCGGAAACGACACCGCCAGCGTTTTCATGAACCGTGACATGGCTGTTTTTAGCCGGACGGATGGGCATTTCCTCTCCACAACCATTCACCGGGAACCTGCGTCACAAGCCACGGCGCTCATGCATGGGCTGCATTATGCCCGCTTCCCCTCCCTCCTGCTGCGCTGGCTGTATTTTATCTCTGGCCTTGCCTGTACTGCCATGATGGCAATAGGTCTTATTTTATTTTTCATAAAACGGCGCCGCGCATCTGGAGATATGCTGACCTTCCGGTTAGGCGAGGGCCTAACCATGAGTTGTGTGACAGGACTAACGGCAAGCACTTTGGCTTTCTTCTGGGCCAATCGTTTGCTGCCTGCCACACTCCCTAACCGCATTCATAGCGAAGTCAGTGTATTTTTCATTCTTTGGGCGCTGTCTTTTGTGCATGGTGTATGTTTTTCGCTCTGCAAAAAGCCTTTGTCTGGATGGATCATGCAGACCCAAGCCGTTTTGGTTCTTGCCCTAGGCCTACCTCTGCTTGACGCTGCTGGACAAAGCCACGACTGGCACCATAATCCAAGCTTATATTATAGCGTTGATGGTCTGCTGTTCTTGACCGGTGTGATAGCCCTTGTGGCACTAAAACGCATGAAGCGAGCAGAATTGTCATGATGGCTTTTGTGATCTTTTTTTTGTGGTGCATCACTTTTGTCAGCCATGACAGTTTGCAAACACATTCCCTCAAGCTCATGCCACTCTCAAAGGCGCAGACATGTCTTGCACATTGCATACGCGCACTCGCGCCGCTGCTGGCACTTGTCTGGTGCCTGTATTCTGACCCGGCAAAGGGTATTTTGCTTTGGTTGGGATTAGGGTCCGTTGCGGGTGTAACTGTCGCTTTGGCTCTGGCTTACTATAAAAACAAACGGAGCGCCCCTGCGCAAAGGGCACTCCGTCAAAAACCCTGAAAACAGTCAGATCAATAAAGACTGACTGTCTCTGATGTTTTTACTGACCTACAGAAAGCGGCTTGTAGGTGCTGGTAATAAACTTGGCAACGTTGTCATGCAGTTCCGCCAGTGACTGCTGATGTGCATACACCATGTGGCCTGACTGATACTGCACAATCTGCACGTTCTTGCTGAGTTCAGCCGAAATAGGCAGATGCCGCATTTCGTAAATACCCTGGAAGTATGGCGTGCCAAGGTCATAATACCCTTGGTTCAGCATAACTTTCAGACTGGTGTTGTGCTTCATGGCAGAGGCCAGATCTGGCAACACGTTGACTGCTCCATGAATGGGGAAGTCAGACCCTGGCGGACGATGCGTGAAATCCCATTTCATGATGGCATCACTAAAGAATTTGTATTCCTGGTAGCCATCGCCAAATGCCGGGCTATTGCCATAATGCAGGGTGTTGCGGGCATAGTCGTTAAATGCCGCAATATAGGCTGCCGACATGGCGGAAGACTGTGGGTCGTAATACGGATACTGCGCAAGGCGGTCCATGGTCGGACCGGAGAAGCGGCTATCCAGTCGGCCTGTATCAAGCCCTTCCTCGCTCAGCAGTTCTTTTTCAAACTCACCACCATTAACACGCAGATCTGCCTTTTTGATGTAATCAACCGGCAGGCCTGTGTAGTCGTGCAGTTTCTGGGCAACGGCATCACGTTTTTCTGGGGTAATGGCCGTGCCGTCCTGCAGGGCAGACGTGTAATCTGTCAGAGCAAAATGTTCGACTTCTGCCAGAAAGGCCTTCATATCCGCTGGCTGGTTAGGCAGTTTTTTATGGTACCAAGCTGTTGCCGCGTAGCTTGGCAACGCCAGAACATAGGGCTGGTCATTGGACGGGTTGTTCTGGGCGGCATCAATGTCGTTATCGTAATTCAGAATTTGCGACAGTAGAATAACACCGTTCAGGTCAATACCTTTTTCGTCCGCCAGCTTGTTGGCAATAATGGCAGACCGTGTTGTGCCATAGCTTTCACCAAACAGATATTTGGGGGAGTTATACCGCCCAAAGCGGGACAGGAACTGAGCAATAAAATCTGTAAAAGCCCCGGCATCCGCATCCGTGCCGAAGAAGCTTTTTTCCTTATCCGTGCCGGTCAGGCGGCCATAGCCGGTGCCGGGTGCATCAATAAACACAAGGTCAGACGCATCCAGCAGACTGTCGTTGTTGTTCACAATAGCATACGGAGACGCCGGAGTATGTGTGTCGTCTGCCGTTACAACTTTCTTGGGCCCAAATGCGCCCATATGCAGCCAAACGCTGGATGATCCCGGCCCGCCATTATACACAAAGGTTATAGGACGGTTTTCGGGGCGCGCGCCTTTCTTGAAATAGGCGACATAAAATATGGATGCTGCCGCCTCGGGCTTTTTCTCATCAGCCGGCTTTTCTGAATCGTCCCAGCCGTCCTTGTGCACAATCAGGGTGCCACTGACCGCTTGATAATCAATGTGCGCACCGTGAATGACAACAGAACCGTTTGACGTCACACTCTGCGGCCTCGTGAAGAAGCTGATATCAGCGTCCTTCGCTTTGCTGGCATCGGCCGCGGGCTTTGCTTCTTCCGCATGCACAGAAGAAGACGGTACAACAGTGGCTGTACCAAAAAGTGCTACTGTTGCCAGAAGCGTTGCAAGTGTAAATTTTGAACGCGTAACGTGCTGCGTCATGCAGAAGGATCCTGTCTTGGTGTGTTATACTATTTCATTATAACAACAAAACATTCTCCCGGCCAAGGGGCTTGGTCCCCGTGCGCCCCGCCTTTGGCCGCCTACCCCGCCAGCCCAACACCTGCTGAGGCAAAATAACGGTTTACGGCTGTACACATGGCCCCGGCCACCATAGCGCGGTGCCCTGCCTGCCGGAGGGCGGCTTCATCCAGCCTGTTGGACATGAAACCCATTTCCACCAGCACCGAAGGAATTTGCGCTGATTTTAGCACCGCGAAGGCCGCGTGACGTTGGGGGTGCGGCAACAGATTAATGCGGGACCGGAAGGAAGAGACAACCGCGTTGGCCATGTGCAGTGACCCTCTGCGCGCCTCCTCCGTCACTAAGCTTGCCAGAATTTGCTGCACTTCTGGGGATGCGCCCTGCACAAGCGGGCCACCAAAGCGGTCCGCGCTGTTTTCTGTCTGCGCCAGTGCTGCGGTCTGGCTGTCCGATGCGCCGCGAGAATGCGTGTAAACACTCGCCCCACGAACGGACGCATTGTTCAAGGCATCTGCATGCATGGACACAAAGAGAGAAGCTCCGTGCTGCTGGGCCAACTCTACCCGCCCATCCAGGGGAATAAACCGGTCAGAGTTACGAGTCATGGCCACACGGTACCGTCCCGTTGCCATGAGTTGCCGATACAATTCTGCCGCAGCAGCCTCTGCCACATGTTTTTCATACGTGCCGGAAAAACCGATTGCGCCAGGATCTTTGCCGCCATGGCCGGGGTCCAGCATGACCAAAGGCAGAGGCGCACGCGCTTTACCAACTATGGCGGGAGCCTGCACAGCTCCATGGGCAGGCTGCGGGCGGGACAAGGTACCGGCTTGAGCTACGTGCGCCAAGGCAGGAGCCGTCAGGGCCGCAGCGGCACCAACCAGCATCCGCCGGGACAGAACTGGCACAACATATCCGTTATAACGCACCATCTGGTCATGGCCGGAAGACCCATGCAGGGAAGATGATGATGGATCTGAAGCAGCAGGCGGGCGCTTTGCGGTCATAAGATGTGCACTCTGGTTATAACGCTCGGTTCTGGAGCAAGATAATGTCTAAACCATGTCTGCCGGGAAAGGGATAAAAAACAGTTATACGGGGTGGCTTGCGATTTAATGCGCTTTGCGTCATGTTGCAGGGGCATGGCTCAAGGCAGATTGCCCGTCATGCATCCTGTTTCCGCCCTTTGTGTGTAAAGGGCGCGGCTGGCGCACACAGCGCTGCCCCGCGCATTGGGACAGGACCATACTGGTTGAAGGATACATGACCATAGCTCGGGGCCTAGACGTTGAGTGTTTGACCAGAGCGGAAGCAGACGCCTGCTTCCGGCGCTTTGATGTCACCTCACGCGGCGCTGCCCTGACTGCTGCCTCCTGTTTTTTCTTACAGACCTATTCTTGCCAGCCGGAAGAGCCCCTACCCCATATCACTCTGCCAGAGCAGAGCTATCAGGTAGGCCAGCCACCGGCGCACCGGAGTTTTTCTTTTTATGTCAAAGCGGATGCTTATCGATGCGACGCACGCGGAGGAAACGCGCGTTGTCGTTATGGATGGAAACAGACTTGAGGATTATGATGTTGAAGCCGCTGCCAAAAAGCAGCTTAAAGGCAACATCTATCTCGCCCGGGTTATTCGGGTAGAGCCCAGCCTACAGGCTGCTTTTGTTGAATATGGCGGTAATCGCCACGGCTTTCTTGCCTTCAGCGAAATTCACCCGGACTACTACCAGATTCCGGTAGCAGACCGTGAAAAGCTGCTCGCCCTTCAGGCTGAGGAAGAAACCCTGCTCGATCATCAGGATGACGGTGATGAGCAGACGGACGCTGACCTTCAGGACGCCGGGGGCAACGTTGACGCCGCTGAGCGTGCGGAAGACATTACCGCAGAAAGCGAAGAGGGTGACGAAGGCGAAGAACGCCGCCCACAGCAGCAGCGCCGCTCTAATGGCCCTGACTATGTAGGCGGTGAAACCGATACCGGTGAAGAAGCGCTTATCCAGAAACGCATTGCCCGCTTCCTGCGGAATTACCGTATTCAGGAAGTGATCCGCCGCAGGCAGGTTCTGCTGGTTCAGGTGGTTAAGGAAGAACGTGGCAACAAGGGTGCAGCCCTGACCACCTACGTGTCTCTTGCTGGCCGCTATTGTGTGCTCATGCCCAACGCGCTGCGTGGTGGCGGGGTGTCCCGCAAGATCACTTCCGTTGCTGACCGCCGCCGCCTGCGTGACATTATTTCGGACCTGAACCTGCCGCATGGTATGGCCATGATTGTCCGGACAGCAGGCGCTCAGCGCCCCGGCCCGGAAATTACCCGGGACTGCGAATACCTGCTGCATTTGTGGGATGACATTCGTGAGCTGACATTACAGTCCGTTGCGCCAGCCCTGATTTACGAAGAAGCAAGCCTCGTTAAACGCGCCATTCGGGATGTGTATACACGCGAAGTAAGCGAAATTCTGGTGGACGGCGAAGCCGGGTGGAAAGCTGCGCGGGACTTCATGCGCCTGCTCATGCCCCAGCACGCAGAAAAAGTCCGCCTGTGGAACAAGGAAAACCAGCCGCTCTTTACCCACTATCATGTGGAAGGGCATCTGGACGCCATGTTCTCACCGGTCGTGTCTCTACGCTCCGGCGGCTATCTGGTGATCAACCAGACAGAAGCGCTGGTGGCTATTGACGTAAACTCCGGCAAGTCCACCAACCAGCGCAATATTGAAGAAACGGCCTACCGTACCAATCAGGAAGCTGCGGACGAAGTGGCACGTCAGCTACGCCTGCGTGATCTGGCCGGGCTGATTGTCATCGACTTCATTGATATGGAGTCTCGCCGCCACAACGTCACAATTGAACGCCGCCTGAAAGATGCCCTGCGCCACGACCGTGCCCGCATCCAGATGGGAAATATCTCCCATTTCGGCCTGCTAGAAATGTCCCGGCAGCGGCTGCGTCCGTCCGTAGCAGAGGCCGTCTTTACCCCTTGCCCGCACTGTCAGGGCACAGGCATGGTGCGCGGCATTGAAAGCTCTGCCCTGCATGTCCTGCGCGCCGTGGAAGAAGAAGGGGCTCGCCGCCGCGCTTCTGCCATCACAGTACACGTGGCCGCAGACATTGCGTTTTACATTCTCAACAACAAGCGCACATGGCTGCATGAGATTGAACAACGCCACTATATGGAAATTCTGTTTGCAGCAGACTCTACTCTGCCTGCCCCAGAAGTCCGTATTGAGCGCCGCCAGCCTGCAAAAGTGGGACGTGCCCCTGCACCAGCCCTTGTAGCACCACCGGTTGAAAACGTGGCTGTCGAGAGCGTTGTGAGTGAGGACGTTCCTGCTGACCATGAAGATGAGCAGGCAATTGCAACGCATCCGGCGGCAGACGTAGCCGCAAATGGGGAAGAGGCTCCGCGCCGCCGCCGTCGCCGCCGTCGCCGTGGGGGCAGTGGCAACCGCGAAAACCGTGAACAGCTTGTGTCTGGTGAGGCTGACGCACACTCCGCACAAGCCGAACAAAACACCACGCACCAGCCCGCTGCTGAAGGTGCTGCCGACAGTCAGGCTGACGAGACCCAGGAAAACAACCTGGTACCGGGCCGCCGCCGGACGCGCCGTTCCCGTGTTCAGCGGGCAGACCAGCGCACGGACCGGCTGGACGTTGAGGTTCCAATTATGGAAGGCCCTGCCCCCCGTCAGGAACCGCGCCCTCGCCAGATCTGGCAAGGGCCAACACCAGCCAACCCGTTTGGGGGGAGTATTGATATTTTCGATCTGATCGAAAATAGCACCCAGAACGCGCTGCGCGAGCAGCAGGCTGCCCCTGTCAAAACACCCGCTCCGGCACCCGTTCAGGCTGCTGAGTCTGCCGCTGTTGAAACGAGAGTGGAAACCCCAGAACCCGTGCAGGCTACACCTGTGACCGAGGCAACGGACAACACCGAGCAGGATGAAGCCAAACCTGCCCGTCGTCGTGCGCCACGCCGCGGCCGGAAAGTGGATGCCGCACCGCAGGCTGAGCCGCAGAGCGAAGGAGAAGCCAGCGCTGAGGCTCAGGACACAGTCGAGGCCGAAGCCGAAGCACCCAAGCCGCGCCGTCGCCCTGCCCGCAAAAAAGCGGACGCGGAAACGGAAGGCACAGAGGCTGTAGCGGAAGACAAGCCGCGCACACGCCGCCGCACAACGCGCCAGAAAGCTGACGCCGTAGAGACCACAGACGATGCGGCATCTGCTGACAGCGTTGCTGCGGAAAAACCGGCCCCTCGCCGCCGGAGTGCTGCCGCAAAAACGGCTGCCGCTGAAAAAACAACTGAGGAGTCTGCACAAGCCGCAGACCCTTCAATTGTGCAGCCCGTGGTGATTGATGACACCAAACCTGCCGCAAGCCGCCGCAGTGGATGGTGGCGCCGCTAACCCCCGCGCATATGTTCTGGGCAGGTTTATCCTGCCCAGAATACGGCCTTGCCTTTGAAGCCGGCCGGGCTTGTGCTACGAGTGCCGCCGTCACGCACTCTTATTTACCCGCTCGACCGGAGTTTTCATGACCGTGCCCCAGCCTGACCGACTGCCCCCACTCCAGCCTGGCACGCAAAACCATCATGCTCCTCTGGTTCTGGCTCTCCCCAAAGGCCGCATCCTCAAAGCCGTCACGCCGCTGCTGAGCAAGGCCGGTTGTGCTCCGTCCGAGGACTGCCTGGGTGATAACAGCCGCAAACTCCGTTTCCCCACTCAGGACCCTAACCTGGATGTTGTTCGGGTACGCTCGTTTGACGTTGCAACCTTTGTTGCTACCGGCGGCGCTCAGGTTGGCATCTGCGGCGCAGATGTGCTGATGGAATTTGACTACCCGGAAATTTACGCTCCGCTGGATCTTGGTATTGGTGGCTGCCGTATCTCTGTGGCGCAGCCAGCCAACCTGCCGCACGACCCGGCCGAATGGGCCAGATGGTCAGAAGTACGGGCTGCCACAAAATACCCCGCCATTACACGCCGCTATTTTGCAGAGCGCGGCATTAACGCCAATATTGTGCATCTGAACGGTGCCATGGAACTGGCCCCCATGCTGGGCCTCTCCCGCCTGATTGTTGATCTGGTGGACACAGGCTCCACCCTGCGTGCGAATGGTCTGAGCGAAGTTGAGACCATTGCGCATGTCACCAGCCGCCTGATTGTAAACCGCACGGCGCTGAAAACACGGCCAGAAGAAATTTCGGCCATCATCAATAAATTTCGGATGGCCCTTGAAGGCCAGATGCAAGACCGTAACGGCTAAGGCGGACATTTTTCATGAAACGGCTTGATATTCGTGATCCCGGCTTTGAAGCTGAGTTTTCCTCGCTCCTTACCGCGCGTGAGGAACAGGGACAGGAAGTGCACGGCCCTGTTACAGCCATTCTGGCGCAGGTCCGGCAGGACGGTGATGACGCCCTGTG
This sequence comes from Acetobacter cibinongensis, assembly GCF_000963925.1. Classification (GTDB taxonomy): domain Bacteria; phylum Pseudomonadota; class Alphaproteobacteria; order Acetobacterales; family Acetobacteraceae; genus Acetobacter; species Acetobacter cibinongensis. The sequence goes on along the minus strand of NZ_BAMV01000006.1, from coordinate 29,089 downwards.
CGCTCTGACCGAGAAATTTGACCGCCTGCCCCTAACAGCCGAAAAACTGGCTTTTACGGCAGCCGAAGTTGAAGCCGCCCGGGCACAGGTCAGCCCTGACCTGCTGGATGCGCTGGACGTAGCCGCAACCCGTATTGAATCCTTTCACGCCGCGCAAATGCCTGAAGGCATCCGGTATACGGATGACGCAGGCATGACATTGGGTATGCGCTGGATTCCGTTGGATGCGGTTGGCCTGTATGTGCCGGGCGGGAAAGCCGCTTATCCGTCCTCCGTCCTCATGAACGCTATTCCTGCCCGCGTTGCCGGTGTGGAACGTCTGGCCATGTGTGTGCCCACACCTGACGGAATCATTAATCCGCTTGTTCTGGCCGCAGCACACCGCGCCGGGGTTACGGAAATTTACCGGGTTGGCGGAGCTCAAGCCGTAGGAGCTATGGCTTTTGGCACCCGGACCATTCGCCCGGTTGACCGTATTGTCGGCCCCGGCAACGCCTATGTTGCAGAAGCCAAGCGGCAGGTTTTTGGCCATGTCGGGATTGATAGCATTGCTGGCCCGTCTGACGTGGTGGTCATTGCCGATTCGGCAACCGACCCACGCCTGATAGCCCTTGATCTGCTGGCTCAGGCGGAACATGACGAGCTGGCGCAAGCCACCCTTATTACCCCCGATGCTGCTTTTGCAGACACCGTTATTGCAGCGGTTGAAACTGAACTAAAAACCCTCAAACGGTCCGCCATTGCCGGGGCAAGCTGGGCACGGAACGGGGCGGTGCTGGTTGTCCGGACGCTGGAAGAAGCCGTAAGCCTTGCAAACCGTCTGGCCCCTGAGCATCTGGAACTGATGGTGGATGACCCGGAAAGCCTGTTTGCCCATGTGCGGCACGCGGGCGCGGTGTTCCTTGGCCGTTATTGCCCGGAAGCCGTGGGGGACTATGTAGGAGGCCCTAACCATGTGCTGCCAACATCCCGTACAGCGCGTTTTGCGTCTGGCCTGTCCGTTTTTGATTTCATGAAACGCACCACATTCCTGTCCGGCGGGCCTGATGCCCTCCGCCGTGTTGGACCCGCAGGGGTCGCGCTGGCTCATGCGGAAGGGCTGGAAGCCCACGCCCTGAGCATCTCCGCCCGGCTGGATGCTTTAGCAAAGAGCACACCAAACGCTTGACCGAATGGGGCTGCTCACCCATATCTGCACATCGCAACCATAACGTAGGCTTAAAAATGAACGAAGGACGCCATGTCTAAAGAAGACATGATTGAATTTAGCGGCACAGTCACCGAACTGCTGCCCAACGCAATGTTCCGTGTGAAACTCGATAACGAGCACATGATTCTGGCCCATACCAGCGGCAAAATGCGTAAAAACCGCATTCGCGTTCTGGCTGGTGACCGGGTGAATGTTGAAATGACACCTTATGACCTGTCCAAGGGTCGTATCACATTCCGCTTCAAGTAAGGGCCATGACCGCATCCGGGCCGTCTGGCACGGAAAGCGCATCACGCCCCGCTTTTGTGCTGGCTTCAGCGTCTCCCCGCAGGCTGGACCTTCTGGCCCAGTTGGGGTTGACGCCTGACCGCGTTTTTCCTGCTGATATAGACGAAACGCCTGCGCGCGACGAAGCGCCAAGGCTGTATGTACGCCGTATGGCCGTAGAAAAAGCAGCGGTCGTCGTCCGGCAGATAGAAACGCCCGCCCTGGTTCTGGCAGCCGATACAGTGGTGGCTCTTGGCCGCCGTATTCTGCCAAAGGCGGAAGACCGTGACACAGCACGGACTTGCCTGCGCCTGCTTTCAGGCCGCCGTCATACTGTTCTGACCGCCCTTCAATGCCGCCCTAGCAGCAGTTGGCCTGAAGGCCAGACCGCCGAGCGGGTCGTTGAAACAGCCGTCACCTTTGCCCGCATGACTGATCGACAGATTGAAGACCTGCTGGATAAAGGCGACTGGCAGGGTAAAGCCGGAGGCTATGCCTTACAGGGCCATGCTGCGGGGTTTATCCGCGCATTGTCCGGCAGTGCATCCGCCGTGATCGGTCTACCCTTGTTTGAAACTGCCCAGCTTTTGCGGGGGCAACCGGGCCGCTGGTTGCTGTGAGCGTTTTTTTACGCCTCGCCTTTTCCCCCGGCGAAGTGCGTATTGCGGCCACGCAAGATGATACGCTGCTTGATTACGCTCTCTGGCGGCCTGGCGCGCCAGATGGTGTCGGGGATATTTACTGGGGCCGTATTGCAACTCTTCTGCCAGCCATGGGCGGCGCTTTTGTTGAGCTTGGCGCGCCCAAGCAAGGTTTTCTGCCCCTTTCCCAAGACAAATCGCCTCTTACTGAAGGTCAGACGCTGGCTGTACAAGTTGCCAGGGCCGCACAGGGCGGCAAGGGGCTACGGCTGCGCAAGGTTGATCTACCAAACCATATACCTGCACCGCAGACATGCTGCCTGCTGACGCGTGGCCCAACCGCGCTGGAGCGCTTGGCTGCCCGCTGGCCAGAAGCTGGCATTACCGTTGATGGGCCTGAAGCCGCAGCCCTTCTGCCGCACGCCCTCCGCGAGCGCCGCAGTAAAGGGTTCCGCCCTTGGCCCGAGACCATTGCCGCCGCATGCGCCATGCTGGAAGAGCCGCTGATTGATCTCCCCGGTGGGATGCAGGCCAGCATTACGCCCACCCCTGCCCTCACAGCCATTGATATGGATGCGCCTCCAACCTCTGGCGGCTGGAGCAAACAAACAGCGCAATTTGCCGCAAACCGGGATGCTCTTCCAGCTTTGCTCCAGCAAATTCACCTCCGCAATATCTCTGGGGCCATTCTTATAGACCCGGCAGGCCTGTCTACACGCAAACGGCAGGCGTTGCTTGAGCCTGTGACAGCCATGCTGAAAGCAGATCCGTTAAAACCACGCTGCCTTGGCATTACGGGGCTGGGCCTTATAGAAATTGTCCGGGCACGGGTTCACCCGTCCCTCACGGAGCTTCTGACCAGCCCGCATGGTGTCGCCCTTGCCGCATTACGCGCGTTGGTCCAGACCCAGCCGACTGCCACACTGCTAAGAGTAGGCCTCCGGCTGGCGACAGCGCTTGATGCAGACCCACAAGCCGTGACTGACTGCAAGACAATGCGGGGCAAAGCTTTTACGTTAAAGCTTGATCCCTCCTTACCAGACCTAGCCTGGATAGCTGAACATCATGACTGATACCGCCCCCTGCCCTGTGTGTGGAAAGCCAGCCCAAGCTGCAACACGGCCTTTCTGCTCCCAACACTGCGCCGACATTGATCTCGGCCGCTGGTTTACCGGGCAATACCGCATACCCGGTCCGTTGGTGGACGAAGAAAATATTCAAAAAAATGAAGGAAATGATGAAAGGTGACTTGATCACTCGTGCAGGGTGAGATAAACCCGCTCTCACACCGCAAGGTTACGGTGCCCAAGTAGCTCAGTTGGTAGAGCATGCGACTGAAAATCGCAGTGTCACTGGTTCGATCCCGGTCTTGGGCACCATTTATTTCCCTAAAAATTTAAATTACCAGTAATGCTTATTTTACGTGTTAGCGTGTCAGAAAGCCTGCTTCATTGCTGGTTATATATCCAGTGTAACCCGGCAATTTACCTGACATCACACGGCAGATGACCACGCCATGGTTACATCTATGATGATTTTTCCCACGAAAAATCTGAAAGCCAAAATGTGTGACAGTCGAACCCAGAGGGTTACGGAACAACAATCCCGGTAATCTGAATTTTGCCCATCAGGCAGGTGCCGTCTTAGAAAATGGTGTAGCGCACCCTCGTTTTGCATATTTCAAAACAATGGATGATGGGGTGGAAGCCCTGTGTCAGCAGCTTCGACTATATTTCCAGCGTAATATAAACACTGTTGCCGCCATTATTTGCAAATGGGCACCACCCACTGAAAACTTTACATCAGCCTACAGTGCTTATGTTGCACAACAAATGGCTGTAGACCCAAACACGGTTTTACAGGGCACACCTGCACAGGCCGCCAGATTAGCCCTTGCCATCATCCATCTGGAAAACGGCAGGCAGCCTTTCACTTACGCCCATATTTTAGCAGCGGCGGAAAAAGTTTGGGGTCATACTGCGTTGTCACACGCCTCATGACCCCTTCTCACACTCAGCCCTGGTGACATCAGTTTAGATTAGTCTTTGGGCTTATCCGGGTCTTGCGTGGACGGAGGATCGCTGGCGGGGAAGCTTTCTTTCAAAGCTTCGTCCAGCTCTTTCTGTTTTTCTTTGTCGGTTTTGGTCTGTGATGCGTTGTGAGCCGTCATTGTACGGTTCCTTCTTGCGTGGTGAGCACAAGAAGAACGCAGCAGACAGGATAAGGAAACAGGCCAAGCCAGCTCACAATAATGCGAGTGTCTCCGCTCTGCCGTTACCGTAACAGGAGCGTACGGAACACTTCCAGCAGCAGAGGTTGCAGCACATACTGAATACCCAGCAGCACAACCATCGGGCTGAAATCAACCCCACCCAAATTAGGCAGCATACGCCGCACCGGCCCAAGCACAGGCTCGGTCACACGACTGAAAAATACACCCACTTTCCACACAATCTGGTTGCGGCTGTCCAAGATACCAAACATGCACAGATTAATAAAAATGCATGAGAGCAACAGCACCCAACAATACACGTCCAGAAGGCGCATCAACACCATAAAAAGGCCTATGAGCAAGCATTCGTTCCTTTATGAGAGACCAGTAGGGCTGCACTTTAAGCCTGTTTGCCACGGCTGCAACAGAAACTTGACAGCGCTTTAACCCGCCTTCTACCCTCCAAAGGACAACAGGCGGGGCTGTAGCTCAGTTGGGAGAGCGCCTCGTTCGCAATGAGGAGGTCAGGGGTTCGATTCCCCTCAGCTCCACCAACCGCCTGCATTCCGTGTAAAACATAAAAAAAGGGAGCCAGTACAGTGACCGGCTCCCGCTAAACGTCTTGGCTTTACACGCCAGATAGATCAGGCTGCCAAATCAAGCTTTGCAGCAGCCTGCGCCGCACGGTGCTGTGCGTCCCAACGCCGTGTGAAAGGCAAACACACGACAAACACCAGCGTACAGCCCACAGCCATAATAAAGAGGGTGCGGAACAGGTCAGCATAAATGGGAAGAGTCACTGCTGGTCCTCCGTCCCCCACGCTGGCACCAACCGCAGCAAGGTTAGCGACCATGCTCCCCAGATACATCGCCACGCCATTGGACACGCAATAACTGCCCATCATGAACGCCCCGATATTGGCAGGGACATAGCGCGCAACCACCGCCAGCCCCAAGGCGCTGATCAGCAATTCCCCGACTGACAAGGCACCATATGCCCAGAACATGACCCATGGTGACACCAGGGTGGTGCTATTGGCTGCACTCAGCCACCAGATAAGGAAAGAGAGCGCCACGAGGGAAAACCCGACAATGAATTTTTCAGCTATCGGGAAATTCCAGCCCCGGTCTTCCATGGTTTTATATACCCACGACAGAACCGGGCTGGCCGCCATGATCCATACAGGGTTAAGAGCCTGAAACTGCCCGGCCGACAATGAAAACAGCGGCACCCCAAACAATGTGAACTGAGACGCCACATCCCGCAGAGCAAACAGGGTCAGTGACGTGACCATCTGCTGGTAGAACACAAAATACAGCATGGTTTGCACAATGAGCAGATAAGCCAGCCGCAGGCCCGGCCTATAGGCCGGAGCAGCGCGCCGATACAGCACAACCCAGATAACGGCTATGATGCTCGCCGCCAGCCAGACGCAGGCCCGCCCAAGACTGGGGGAGCCCAGAATGCCCACCATAACAGCCAAAGCGACAACCATGCCACCCAGCACCGCGGCCAGACGGGAGAGGACAATTGGCTGAAAATCGGGTGCTGAGCCAATGGCTTTTAGGCGGCTCTGAAACAGCATGTAGCAGGCCAACCCAAAGGCAAGACCGGCTGCACAGACAAGGAACGGAGGCCCCCAGCCATAGTGCTGCTGCATCCATGGTGTCAGCAAAAGCGACACAGTGGAACCAACATTGATGCTCATGTAATAATAGGTGAAGGCAACATCTATGCGGGCGTCATCCCCCTCATAAATGCGGCGGACAAGATTGGCAGCATTAGCCTTGAACAGCCCATTGCCTAACGCAATAACAGAGAGTGCTACGTACAGGGCCATCTGGCCGTTCAGGTCCAGCCCCAACAGGGCATACCCCAGGGTCAGCACCACAGTACCCATAACCATGGTACGGCGGGACCCAAGAACAGTGTCCCCTATCCAGCCCCCAATAGCGGGTGCGGCATAAGTTACTGCGGAAAAAGTGCCCCAAAGCAGGTTGGCCTGTGCATCACCAAAGCCAAGCCGTTGCACCATGTAAAGCAGCAGGATGCCCTGCATACCGTAAAACCCGAACCGCTCCCACAGCTCAATGGCAAGCACCACCGAGAAAGACTGTGTGCGGCTGGGCGTGGAAGACAAAGTTGCTGTCATAAAGCCCTGACCATATTGTGATGTCTGTTCCTAGAACAGAACGACAAGCTGCGGCAAACTGCGTTTTTTTGCGCGGTTATACCAGCCTGTAGTGCATCAGGCCGCCGTCCGCTATCTGGAATGTGAGTGGCCGCAACACGCCGCCCGGATTAGTCCGTTTATCCGTCTATTGCATGGCGGTCATGCGCACAGCGCACTTTTTCGCGATTTTTGGGAACGGATTTCTCTTATGGCAAAGATCAAGGTCAAAAACCCCGTCGTTGAGATGGATGGGGACGAAATGACCCGCATTATCTGGCATTTCATTCGGGAGCGGCTGATTCTGCCTTACCTCGACATTGACCTGAAATATTATGATCTGGGCATTGAACACCGTGATGCGACAGACGACAAAGTAACCGTTGAGGCCGCCGAGGCCACCAAACGCTATGGTGTGGCCGTTAAATGCGCCACCATTACACCGGATGAAGCCCGCGTGCAGGAGTTTGGCCTCAAGCGCATGTATCGGTCACCAAACGGTACCATCCGCAATATTCTGGATGGCACCATTTTCCGTGAACCCATTATCTGCACCAACGTACCGCGCCTTGTGCCGCACTGGACACAGCCGATTGTGATTGGCCGCCACGCCTATGGTGACATCTACCGCGCGGTTGAAACCAAAATTCCCGGACCAGGCAAACTGACGCTGTCTTACGTTCCGGACGATGGCGGAGAAACCGTAACACTGGATGTGCATGACTTCAAAGCCCCCGGCGTGGCCCTTGGCATGCATAATACCCGCGCCTCTATTGAAGGGTTTGCCCGCGCCTCCCTCTCCTATGGTCGCGACCGGGGTTTTCCGGTTTACCTGTCCACCAAGAACACAATCCTGAAAGCCTATGACGGCATGTTCAAGGACATTTTTCAGGACGTGTACGACCGGGAATTCAAGGCTGACTTTGAAAAAGCTGGCCTTACCTACGAACACCGCCTGATTGATGACATGGTCGCCTGCGCCCTGAAATGGAAAGGCGGCTATGTTTGGGCCTGCAAAAACTACGATGGCGATGTGCAGAGCGACATTGTGGCGCAGGGCTTTGGCAGCCTCGGCCTCATGACCTCGGTTCTGCTCAGCCCTTCAGGAGACGTGGTTGAAGCAGAAGCCGCCCATGGCACCGTTACGCGGCATTACCGTGAGCACCAGAAAGGCAAGCCCACCAGCACAAACCCGATTGCCTCCATTTTTGCCTGGACACGCGGTCTGGCTTACCGGGGCAAGTTTGATAACACGCCAGACGTTGTAAACTTTGCGCACGCCCTTGAGAAAGTGTGCATAGACACGGTTGAAAGTGGCAAAATGACCAAGGATCTGGCCTTGCTGGTTGGCAAGGATACCCAGTGGCTGGACACCCAGCCCTTCCTTGATGTGCTGGATGCAGGCCTGAAGAAAGAACTCTCACGGTCCTGAGTTTCCGGCTTAGCGGGTTACGGAAAAGGGAGTGCTTCACGGCACTCCCTTTTTTTGTGGGTTGCCCAGACGGGGTCTCCCATTGCGCGGGCAAGCGTGCTAGCGCACAACACGTTACATTGCGCACTATTACCGCAGCACAGTAGGGAGACGCTTCGCGCCATGACCGAGACGCAGATTGAAACCGATGTTGCCATTATTGGCGCTGGCCCTACCGGGCTGTTTGCCGCCTTTCAGTGCGCCATGCTGCGGTTGCGCTGCCTGCTTATTGATGTGTTGCCAGAAGTTGGCGGCCAGTGTGTGGCGCTGTACCCTGAAAAACCGATTTACGATATTCCGGCCTGCCCCGCTGTTGAGGGCGCACAGCTTATTGCCAACCTTGAAAAACAGTTGGCCCCGTTTGACATCCCACGCCTTCTCAAGCACCGGCTGGACAGCCTGACCGGCCATAGAGGTGACTTTATACTGGGCACGGACAAAGGAACTCAGATTAAAGCCAAAGCCGTTATTATTGCGGCCGGGGCAGGCGCTTTTGGGCCGAACCGCCCTCCACTGGATGGGCTGGAAGGGTTTGAGACCTCAGGCGCGGTACAATATTACGTCCGCCGCAAGGCAGATTTCGAAGGCCGTAGCATTGTCATTGCTGGAGGGGGCGATTCAGCTCTGGACTGGGCTTTAGCCCTGAAAGACAAAGCAAGGAAGCTTTATCTTGTGCATCGCCGGGACCGTTTCCGGGGCGCGCCAGAAAGCCTGCGCCAGTTGGATGACGCCGTTGCTGCGGGCCAGATTGAAAAAGTTGTGCCTTATCAGCTTCATGCCCTGCACGGGCAAAACGGCGCACTGACCGCCGTAGAAGTTGCAGATCTGGATGGGGCTACCCGCACACTGGAAGCAGATACGCTTCTGCCATTCTTTGGCCTTGCGACCGACCTTGGCCCCATTGCCCGCTGGGGGATGGATACCGTACGCTCAACCATTCCGGTCGTTCCGTCCAGTTGCGAGACGTCACTACCGGGTGTGTTTGCCATTGGCGATGTTGCGACCTACCCCGGCAAGCTGAAACTGATCCTGCAAGGGTTTAGTGAAGGGGCTATGGCGGCGCACTCCATATATCCCATCGTTAATCCAGATCAGGCTTTGCATTTCGAGTATTCCACCAGCAAGGGCGTTCCCACCGCATAACCCCTTGGCAGACCCGTGTGTGTATGGAAAAGTAAACTCTTAACAAGGTTTTAAGTAGCAGTAAGGATGATCCCCGTGCGTTTTAACCCTATTTGGCTACGGGGCCTTTCTACTGCTTATCCTGCTGTTGCGTGCGCACGCGCACCACGCCTGACGAACCAGGGAGAGGGCATACTCTCCCCTATCCAGCCTGACATTAAACTGACAAGAATGGGGCGTAATAATACTCCACGGCCAGCAAGTGATCTTTTTACACACCCTGACGGGCACCCCCTGTCCCGATCGACGTTGAGACGGGTCAGTGCTCATGCGCTCTAGGTTGCTTGCGTCCCGCTCACCGGAGAGGATGAAAATATGAAGGTCATCATTCTCGGTGCAGGCGTTGTCGGCACGGCCTCCGCTTGGTATCTGGCAAAGCTGGGGCATGAGGTCACGGTTATAGACCGTCAACCCGGTCCGGGGCTTGAAACCTCTTTTGCCAATGCTGGTCAGGTTTCACCGGGTTATTCAACCCCATGGGCTGGCCCTGCCCTGCCCCGACTTGCCTTGAAGTGGATGCTACAGCGCAACCACAGCCCTTTGGTTGTCCGCAAGCGGTTTGACCTGGCCATGTTCCGGTTCATGGAGCAGGTCCTTAAGAACTGTAACGCCCACGCGTATGACATCAACAAATCCCGCATGCTGCGTGTCGCCGAATATAGCCGGGATTGCCTTGACGCCCTCCGTGAAGAAACAGGCCTGACATATGATGACCGCCAGCGCGGCCTTATTCAGCTCTTTCGCACGAACAAGCAGATTGATAAGGCGCGGCATGACATGAAGCTGCTGTCCGACAGCGCCATTCCCCATGCTCTTCTGAATGTTGACCAGATTCTGGCCCGTGAACCCGGCCTGTCTCATGCCCGCCACTTGTTGAAAGGCGGCTTGTATTTGCCGGGTGACCAGTCCGGCGATGCCCACATTTTTACGCAGCGGTTAGCCAAAATGGCCGCCGCACTTGGCGTAAAGTTTCAGTATGACACCGTGGTAAAAGGCGTTGATGCCGCCGCTGATGAGGTCATGTCCATTCGTACAAGCGCAGGCCATGTACGAGGGGATGCCTATATTGTGTCCATGGGCAGCTACAGCCCGCTTTTACTGAAACCCCTTGGCATCCGGCTGCCGGTCTACCCCGTAAAGGGCTATTCCCTAACCCTGCCCCTCACTGACGAAACCCACGCCCCTCTGTCCACCGTAAATGATGAAACTTATAAGGTGGCCATAACGCGGTTGGGCAACCGCATTCGTGTGGGTGGTACTGCCGAACTTACCGGCTATTCCATGCGTTTAAGCCCAGATCGGCGGGAAGGCTTGGAATTATCCTTCTCCGAACTTTTTGGCGGGGGAGATTTAAGTGCTGCGCATTATTGGGCCGGACTCCGCCCCTGCACACCGGATGGAACCCCTGTTATTGGCGGGGTATCCGGCTTCAAAAATCTATGGCTCAATACCGGGCACGGTACATTGGGCTGGACCATGGCGTGCGGCTCTGGCCGTCTGATTGCAGACTTGGTACATGGCAGGAAACCTGACATTCCGGCCTTGGATCTCTCGCTGGACCGTTACCACTAAATTCGGTTTTTTGTGCAATTTTTTCAGATACATCCGGGCGGAATTAAACGTCCGCCCGTGTCTGCACCATTACTGAGCAGCAGGCGCGTCTGAAGACGTTGCGTCTGTTGTTGCAGCTTTCTTGCTCTTTTTATGACCATGGTGGTGCTTTTTGCCACTGTGGTGCTTTTTGGTTTTCTTGGTTGTGTCAGCGGGTTTAGCAGCTTCGTCTGCGCCAGCAGGAGCAGGAGCTGCTTCTGGTGTGGCAGGCGCCGTAGCGGCTGGAGCAGAGGCTGCTGGAGCTTCTGGTGCAGCAGGAGCAGTTGCCTGCTGAGCGAAAGACGGAGCAGCGGCACCCATCAGGGCAACGGTGGAAACAACTGCGAGGAAACGACGAGAAATCATAAGAAACTCTCTCCCAAAATAGTTGGGCCGGATAAAACGCTAAGCTATTATGTCACTCTGCATGTGGCACCATATACGCGCCAGCCCTATGCCGATTCATAGCATGACGCCTTGCTGCCGTCTCGCACAATAATTCATGAAAAACAGAGGGTTGCCGTCAGTTTGACGCATACCAACCTTAATACAGACACATTCCCACTCAGGAGTTTCAGGCTCTCCAAAAAGTGTGCCCAAATAAAAATGGCCTGCCTGCACAGTCGTGCAAAGCAGGCCATTTTTTAAGTCCAGATTATGCAGGCTTAGTTAGCTGCATCCCCTTTACGTTCACGCTTCTTACGCTCGTTCGGATCAAGGTAGCGCTTACGCAGACGGATGGCAGATGGCGTTACTTCCACCAGTTCATCGTCTTCAATGTAAGCAATAGCCTGTTCCAGAGACATACGGCGCGGCGGTGTCAGGAACAGCGCATCGTCTTTCCCAGAAGCACGCATGTTGGTGAGTTTCTTTTCACGAACACCGTTCACTTCCAGGTCGTTCTCACGGGAGTGTTCACCGATGATCATGCCAACGTAAACTTTTTCGCCAGCATCAACAAACAGCGTACCACGGTCCTGCAGAGAGAACAGGGAGTAGGTGGTGGTGTTACCATCTTCCGCAGAGATCAGAGACCCGTTGCGACGGCCTTCGATGGAACCGGCATAAGGCTGATACCCATGGAACAGACGGTTCATGATGCCTGTGCCACGCGTGTCGGTCAGGAATTCACCATGATAGCCGATCAGACCACGTGACGGGATGATGAAGGTCAGACGAACCTTGTCACCACCGGATGGGCGCATATCCTGCATCTGGCCTTTACGCAGAGACATTTTCTCCACGACAACGCCGGAATAAGGCTCGTCCACGTCGATCATGACTTCTTCGTAAGGCTCTTCGCGCTCACCAGTTTCTTCATTGGTCTGATACAGCACGCGGGGGCGACCAATGGTCAGCTCGAACCCTTCACGGCGCATTGTTTCAATAAGAACACCAAGCTGAAGTTCGCCACGGCCAGCAACTTCAAACGCTTCGCTTTCCGGGCTTTCGCTCACGCGAATAGCAATGTTGCTCTCGGTTTCCTTGAAGAGACGGTCACGAATCTGGCGTGATGTCACTTTCTTGCCTTCACGGCCACCCAGCGGGCCATCGTTCAGGCGGAAGGTCATGGACAGCGTCGGCGGATCAACCGGAATCGCTTTCAGCGGCTCTACAACTTCCGGTGCTGCGATGGTGTCAGGAATTGTTGCTTCGGACAGACCGGCAACGGCCACAATGTCACCTGCTTCAACTTCTTCAACAGCCACGCGATCAAGGCCACGGAAAGACAGCAGCTTGGTCAGGCGGCCTGTTTCAACGGTAGAACCGTCAGCACGCAGCACTTTAACCGGCATGTTCACACGGGCGCGGCCCTGCTCAACACGACCCGTCAGAACGCGACCAAGGAAGTTGTCGTTCTCAAGAATAGTGGCCGTCATGGCGAACGGCTTGTCTTTGTCCAGCGCCGGAGCCGGTACATGACGGAGAATCAGATCAAACATCGGGCTGAGATCTTTGCGCGGACCATCCAGCTCAATATCAGCCCAGCCCTGACGGCCAGATGCGTACAGCATCGGGAAGTCAAGCTGTTCATCATTCGCACCCAAAGAGGCGAACAGATCAAAAATTTCGTTGTGCACTTCGTCCGGGCGGGCATCGCCACGGTCAATCTTGTTCACAACCACAATTGGCTTCAGGCCACGGGCAAGGGCCTTACCAACCACAAACTTGGTCTGGGGCAGTGCGCCTTCAGCGGAGTCGACCAGCACAACAGCGCCGTCCACCATGCTGAGAATACGCTCCACTTCCCCGCCGAAGTCGGCGTGTCCGGGTGTATCAATAATGTTGATGCGGGTGTTATTCCACACAACGGAGGTGCATTTCGCCAGAATGGTAATGCCACGCTCACGTTCCAGGTCATTGCTGTCCATGGCGCGTTCAGCAACGTGCTGATGCTCATGGAAGGAGCCAGACTGTTTCAGCAGTTCATCAACGAGAGTGGTCTTGCCATGATCGACGTGTGCAATGATGGCGATATTGCGGATATCCATGAAGTGTGCCTGATTTTCCCTGCGCGTTGTCCCGCCTCCATTCTCGTTAACGGGGCGGTTGCGTTACGGTCTATAAAGAGTGCTGGCCCCGTTGATAAGCGCCAGCGCGCAGAATTGCACGTAAAATCCTCACAAGGCACCCAGAACAGTTGCGCGCGCCACGTCTTGCGGGACTGCAAGACCGCAAAACAGCCACCACATCCTGGCATGGACAGCCACCCGGATTGGAATTAAGGATCATTCTCAATATACGCCGTAGCAGCTCTGCTACTCTGTGTTCTCTCATCCAAGCGGGATTCATTCAGCCTTGCGCTTAAACCAGCTCTCCCTCCGCAGTACAGGTGTGATTGACCGCATCGAAGCGCTCTCTCCGTCCGATGCCATTGCACAGAGGCTGAACGAACTGGGTTTTGTGCCAGGTGAACCCGTGACGGTCATTGCGTTTGGCCCCTTGGGCGGAGACCCCATGGCGGTGGAAATTGGCTTTACGCGCTTTGCCCTGCGCTGCTCTGAAGCCGCACGGATTATCCTGCGCACTCCACAAGGAGAGCCTGTAGCATGAGCGGCTCCCTCCCTCCGTTAAGGATCGCGCTGGTTGGTAACCCCAACTGCGGCAAGACGGCCCTGTTCAACCAGTTAACCGGCAGCCGCCAGAAGGTGGCCAATTATGCCGGAGTTACGGTGGAGCGTAAGGCAGGACGGCTGATTACCGCTGCCGGACGCAAGGTGCAGGTGCTGGATCTGCCCGGCACATACAGCCTTGCCGCCACCAGCCCTGATGAAGCCGTGACGCGGGACGTGTGTATGGGCGTTTATAAGGGTGAGCCCGCCCCGGACCTGCTGGTAAGTGTTGTGGCTGCGGTCAACCTGCGCCTGCATCTGCGCTTTATGCTGGAATTGCGCCAGTTGGGCCGCCCCATGATTGTGGTGCTCAACATGATTGATGCCATACAAAAGCAGGGGCTGGCAATTGATGTGCCGCGCCTTCAGGCCGAGCTTGGCGTGCCGGTCGTCACAACCATTGGCGTCAAGCGCGGCGGAGCACAACCGCTCCTGACTGCGCTGGATGATCCCGCACCCGCCGCACCCGCCCCGCTCCCGTCGGGCACAGATCTGCATGACGAAGTGCGGCGCATCCTCTCACTCTGCGTCGCACGCGTTTCTGAGCGCAGGCAGGCGCTGGAAGACAAACTGGACCGATGGGTGCTGCACCCGGTCTGGGGCATGTGCATTCTGTTTGTCCTGCTGTTCATCATGTTTCAGGCCGTGTTCTCATGGGCGCAGCCGTTCATGGACTTGCTGGACAACGGCATGAAGCAGCTGGGAGACTTTGTCGGCACGCTTCTACCGGCCGGGGCTTTGAACAGCCTGATTGTGGACGGCATTATTGCCGGGGCGGGCACGGTTATCGTGTTCCTGCCTCAAATCCTGATCCTGTTCCTCTGGATTCTGGCTCTTGAGGAGTCGGGGTATCTGCCACGTGCGGCTTTCATGCTCGACAAGCTCATGGCCTCAGCCGGGCTGAGCGGGCGCTCCTTTATTCCGCTGCTTTCAAGCTTTGCCTGCGCAGTACCGGGCATCATGTCCACCCGCACTATTCAGAACCCCCGGGACCGTATGGTCACCATTCTGATAGCCCCTCTCATGACCTGCTCAGCACGCCTGCCGGTCTATGCGCTGTTAATTGGCGCTTTTGTGCCCGCCCGGCATATTGGCGGCATTTTCAATGTGCAGGGTCTGGTTTTATTCGCGCTCTACGGGGCCGCGATTTTAAGCGCATTGATTGTTGCGCGTGTTATGAAGCGGCGGGACACGGACGAACATCCTCTTTTGCTTGAACTCCCCAACTACCGGCTGCCGGGCCTACAGAGCCTGGCCGTGGAGCTGTGGCAGCGTACCCGCATTTTCCTCTCCCGTGTGGGCAGCATTATCGTCACGCTCAGCGTGCTACTGTGGGCTTTGTCCAGCTTCCCTGCACCGCCAGCAGGTGCTACTGGCCCAGCTATTGATTACAGTCTGGCAGGGCGCATCGGGCATCTGATGCTGCCATTCTTCCAGCCACTCGGGTTCAACTGGCAGATCTGTGTAGCGCTCATTCCCGGCCTTGCTGCGCGTGAGGTTGCAGTGAGCGCCTTGGCGACCGTCTATTCCGTAGGCGCATCCGAGGCCGATGCAGCCTCCCAACTCACGCCGCTCCTGTCTTCTCAATGGAGCCTTGCAACAGCCCTGTCTCTGCTGGCATGGTATGTGTACGCCCCTCAGTGCTTTTCCACCCTTGCCGTTATCCGGCGGGAAACAGGGTCATGGCGGTTGGTTATCATTACGGCAGGCTACCTGTTCGGCATGGCATACGCAGCCGCCTTCCTGACCTACCACCTGACACGACTTATCAGCGGATAGAAACAGGAGGCTTCCTGTGGTTCAAATTCTTATCGTTACCCTTCTCGTTCTGTGTTGCGCTGCTTACTGGCTACAGCGTCTGGCACCAGCCACCACCATCCCGTTCTGGCGTGCGCTCGCAGGGTCACTCCAAGGCACTCAGGTGTTCCCGGCCTTGCGCGCAAAGGCTGAGCGCCTTGCCACACCCAATGGCGCAAGCTCCGGCTGCGGGGGTTGCAAAGGCTGTGACAAAAGCGGCGGCGGCTGCCACTAAGCGGTTGCTGCCCCCTCCGGCTTATCCCTACCCTCTGCGTCCCCTCTTGCGCCTGCTTGGCTGACAGGGCACTCATGGCCTGCTGGTTTGTAGAAACGGGCAGACCAGAACGCCTCCGAACATTCAGGACAGGACAGACTGTGGATCAGCTAGAAGAACCACCACGCACACCCAAAGCCCTTCTCGCAGCGGTTATTGGTATGGGCGTACTGATTGTTGCAGGCACTGTAACCTTGGTGGGCGTGATTATTCACAGGATGAACAGCCACCCCGCACCGCCAGCCTTGCCCGCTGCCGTACCGTTGCAGGACGCCACACCAGAAGCAGCCCCCCCTACTCTGCCCGCTGGCACCAGACTGCTTAGCGTAACCCGCGTTCAGGACGGGCTGCTGGCCCTGCATGTTACAGAAAACGGGCAGGACAAAATTCTACTCTGGCAGGTCAATGCTCATAAAATTCTACAAGGGTTGAGCGCCCCGCCCCCGGCGCCATGACCACCCATTCTGCACCCTATAAGCCCATGTTGACCACTATCGGCCTGATGAGCGGTACATCGCTGGATGGAGTGGATGCCGCCATACTGGTGACAGACGGTGTGCAGGTTGAGCGGCACGGCCCCTCACTCACACAGCCTTATCCCCCTGCCACGCGCACCATGCTTCGCTCTTTGCTGGATAAGGCTGCACGTCTGGACGCGCAGGACCCGCAAGTGCTGGCCGCAAGCCACGCTGTAACACAGTGCCACGCGCAAGCGGTTGCAGCCCTGTGCGCGCAAGCAGGAGGGCTACTGCCGGACCTGATAGGCTTTCATGGGCAAACCATTTTGCACCAGCCGGGCCGCACATGGCAGATTGGGGATGCCACAGCCCTGTCAGCCCAGACCAACACACCGGTTGTGCATGATTTTCGCAGCGCAGATGTGCAGGCGGGGGGCGAAGGCGCACCATTAGCTCCCCTTTATCATGCTGCTTTGTTGCAGGGGCAGAAGCGCCCGGTTGCGGTGCTGAATATTGGCGGCGTGGCCAACCTGACTTACCTTGATCCATCCGGCACGGTGCTGGCCTGTGACACGGGCCCCGGCAACGCTTTGCTGGACGACTGGACTTACCAGCATACCGGCCAAACCTACGATAAAGATGGCGCATTAGCGTTAAGTGGCACCATGAACAAGGCGGTGCTGGCCCAGCTTATGGACCATCCGTTTTTTACCCAAAGCCTTCCCAAATCCCTGGACCGTCTGAGCTTTCATAAGGGACTGGAGCATGTCTCCTCCCTGAGCGCAGCAGACGGTGCGGCAACACTTGCGGCTTTTACCGCCCAGGCTGTTGCCAGCACGCAGCTACCACACCCACCGGAAGCATGGTTTGTGTGCGGCGGTGGCCGCCATAACCCCGCCATTATGGCAGCGTTACGCAGGTGTCTGTCCGGGACCATTCAACCCGTGGAAGTGCTGGGCTGGGATGGCGATGCTCTGGAAGCCGAATGTTTTGGTTTTCTGGCAGCCCGCAGCCTGCGCGGCCTTCCGCTTTCCCTGCCAGGCACCACAGGGGTTAAAACCCCGACCACCGGCGGCAGGCTAAGTTGCGCCAACCTCGTCCCACAGCGCCTCTTACCCTGCGCCGCCCTGATGGTTCAGGCCACCAATCAGCCCCCCGGTTGATCTTACCGCCATAAGCCCTACCATACGCCCAGCCAGTTATAAGGACCTGAAGCCATGAAGCGCGCTTTTTTACTCTCCCTCAGCCTGCTTGCACCTGCTGTTCCGGCATGGGCGCAGACTGTAGTGGACGGAAGCGATAAAACCGCAACGCCCTTCGTCAAAACCACCCTGAAAACCCTTGCCAGCAAGTTTCCGGAAACCCCACCGCATTTCCGCAAGATCAACACACACACGGTCAATGATAAGACGGTGGTTTGTGGGGAAATAAGTCTGGCCAATGCCAAGGCACCAGATGACGCCTCCTTCATGCCCTTTGGCGCAACAGAGGGAGAAGAAAATCCTCTGGTGTTTGAAGGCCGCACCATACCTTCCGCGCTGGATTTCCGGGAGGTTAATAGCTGGATCAACCGTGGGGCAGACCTTGAAGATCTGGAAGAAATGGGCTGCGTGCCAGAGGGCAGCTACCGCAGCTACAGCGATAAACTGAACAAGGTCCTGCAACACCGCAAGACCTCTACTTGATATAACAAACGCGTGTTATAACTTAATAGTTTTCAAAATTACGTTATAACACGTGTGCGTGTCTGTGACACGCGCACCACACGGCCACCCCATGCTCCGGGCCGCACAGTGAATGGTGATTGACACCACCCAAGCTGCTCTGCATGACTAATACGGTCGCAACAAAAAAAATAACTTCTGGCCGTTATATCATGAAATTTCTGAACCTGCTCCTGCTGCTGCCCTTTCTGGGGCTGCTCTGGACGCCGCTCTATGACCGGTATACGCCGGCTCTGTTCGGCTTCCCGTTCTTTTACTGGTACCAGCTTGCCTGGGTGCCCGTGACATCTGTCATCATCTGGATTGTCTGGAAAAAGGGGCGTGACGTATGAGCACCGTCAATCCGTGGGCGCTTGGCGTCTTCGTCGTCTTTTTTGCCGCGACAATTGTTATTGGCAGCTCCATTCAGTGGATCCGCAAACTCTTCAGCCGTGGCCAGGCTGCGCAGGGGGGAGAAGACTGGTCTCTTGGTGGGCGACAATTCGGCCCGTGGGTCACATGGTTTCTGGTCGGGGGTGATTTCTATACTGCCTATACCGTCATTGCTGTGCCAGCTCTGGTATACGCGGTGGGCGGATATGGCTTCTTTGCCCTGCCCTATACCATTATTGTGTATCCCTTTATTTTTCTGGTTATGCCCAAGCTCTGGCGCATTGCCCAGAAAGGCGGGCACACGACGGCTGCCGATATTGTCAGAGCACGCTTTAACAGCCGCCCATTGGAAATTATTGTGGCCATAACCGGCCTTGTTGCGGTTATGCCCTATATTGCTCTTCAGCTTATTGGCATCCGTACAGTTATTCAGGCGCTGGGCCTGCCGGGCGACATTCCACTGATTATCGCCTTCCTGTCTCTGGCAGCCTATACATGGCTAGGCGGGCTACATGCCCCGGCCCTGACGGCATTCATCAAAGACATCATGATCTATATTGCCGTACTGGTTGCTGTGACCGTCATCCCCCTGCATATGGGTGGCTACGCAGCGCTGTTTGCGGGTACGGATCATACCCAGCCCGTTCTGAAGGCTGGCATGGGCTTGCCTTATGCAACACTGGCTCTTTCCTCCGCTCTGGCAGCCTTCCTCTACCCGCATACGCTGACGGGTATTCTGGCCGCACGCTCGGCTGATACCATTAAGCAGAACGCCGTGTTCCTGCCCATTTACACCATTGTGCTCGGGCTTATTGCCATGCTGGGCTTCATGGCCCATGTAGCGGGCGTCAACACCACCAATACCTCGCTGGTGGTCCCAATGCTGTTTCAGGCCGTTTTTCCGGCATGGTTCAGCGGCTTCTGCCTTGCCGCCATTGCGGTTGGCGCACTTGTTCCAGCCGCCGTTATGGCTATTGGGGCCGCAAATCTGGTCACTCACAACCTACTGCCAGCAAAACAGCGCACTGTACAAAACAGCCGCCTGACCGCGCTGGCCATCAAGGTGGGGGCTCTGCTGTGCGTCATGTTCCTGAATGCGCAGTTCGCCATTGACTTCCAGTTGCTGGGCGGGGTGATTATTCTGCAAACATTCCCGGCACTTATTCTGGGCCTGCTACGTATCCGCTTCTCCGCCATCGCCATGCTGGCCGGGTGGATTGTCGGCACCTGTGTGGGTATGGGGCTGTGCTGGATGGACGGTCTGAAACCGGTACATGCCGTGGCTCTTGGCCTCTTCTCTGGCAATGTTTCTACCGGGTTGATTTCACTTGTAGTCAATATTGCGGTTGTAGCGCTTGTGTCCGCCATCAAACCCGGAACAAGCAAGGCCTATCACCAAGCCTGATACTGCACCAAAACCAGCGCAACGCTTATCTGAAGCCTCACCTGATTTTCAGGTGAGGCTTTTTTATAGTCAGCAAGCCGCGCTCTTACTGCTCTGCTTCGGTAGCGTTACGGTGCTGCATATCCATTTTTCTCTGATGCAGCATCAGTTCCTCAAACGCCGTTGCTTTACGCTGAAAAGCAAAGGGTTTTTGTTCCTTCACAAAAACCTCCAACGTCTGCCCCCGCTGCTCGGCTATTACCTTTAGTTCAGCATACACATCTTCCAGCACATAGTGCTCGTTATTGTCGCCATACCGCTTGAGGGGGTGGCGGTCCTGCTCCCGACATTCTGCAATAAACGCATCAAGCGCCTCTTGCCCCCTGGCCCGAAGTTCCGACACCCTTGCCGCCTGAAAAGAGACAAGCTCACTCAGGCCCACAAATTCTCCGCGCACGACAAATGTCTTAACATCAAGCACTACAAGAGCGGGTACACCCCTGATAATTATCATGTCGTGCATGGTCTTCACGGATTTTTCCACCTATCGCCGGCTAACACACTGCCGTCACAGTGCTGGCGTGTTGTATGCCAGATTTCCTGTTATAGAGTAAATTGCTTCATAGCGTTATCTTCTGCGTCAACCAGTCTGCCGTCAGGCCTGCCACAGGCCCACGGCTTAGGGCGATACTGTGACAGACCCTGCCAGCTCCGCCACCCAGATGTCCCTGCTTTTGCCGGACACCCGCCCCAGCCGTGTGACCCTAAGCCCCGGTGCAATTGTTTTGCGTGGTTTTGCCCTGCCGGACGCTGAGGCACTCCATGCCGCCATAAGAGCTGTCGCGGCACAAGCTCCCCTCCGCACCATGCACACACCCGGAGGGGGAACGCTTTCTGCCGCCATGACCAATTGCGGCACCCTGGGTTGGGTGACGGATAAAGCGGGCTACCGCTACACCCCGCAAGACCCGCTTTCACATCGGCCATGGCCACCGCTGCCAGCACTTTTTGCCCAAGTAGCAACGTCAGCTGCACAGACTGCCGGTTTTTCCGGTTTTCACCCCAATGCCTGCCTGATCAACCGCTATGAGGCAGGCAGCCGCATGGGGCTGCATCAGGACAAGGATGAGAAGGATTTTACCCAACCCATCGTTTCCGTCTCTCTTGGGTTGCCAATTCATTTTCTCTGGGGTGGCCTTACGCGCTCTGTTTCTCCTTTTTCGTTTCTACTGGAACATGGTGATGTTGTGGTGTGGGGCGGCAAGGCACGCCTACACTATCACGGTGTCAAACCGTTAGCCGCAGGGCAGCACCCTCTTACCGGGTCATGCCGCTTTAATCTGACCTTCCGGTTTGTAGCTCCTTAAAAGACTGGATAGGCCAGAAAGCGCCACTGTGCTTTAATACGCTCCACCATAGCTCTTAGCTGTCAGGAGTTTAGCACGACATGCTACCCCGTCCCTCCCGCCGGATTTTTCTCAAAACCGGGATTGCATGTACCAGCCTTTACGCAGTGCCACGTGCTGCAAGGGCGCAGACCGAACGTGCGTCACCTCGCTTTGACAGCCTGACTACCATTTTTGAAAACGCCATTGCAGACCATAAAACACCTGGTGCAGTGGCAGCCGTTTGCTCTGGTGGTCAAACTGTGTGGACGGGCGTTTTTGGCCTGAGAGCGACCACACCCACACCAGAACCCATGTCATGGTCCACCTTGTTTGACATGGCGTCCCTTACCAAAGTGCTTATCACCGCCCCCGCGATCATGCAGTTATATGAGCAAGGAAAATTTGGGCTGGATGATACGGTGGCCCGCTATCTGCCTGCCTTCGCGGCAAACGGAAAACAGCATATTACCATTCGGCATTTGCTGACCCATTATTCCGGCCTGCCGCCAGATGTTGACCTGACCGCCCCTTGGGCTGGCAAACAAACAGGTCTTAACCTTGCACTCAACGCCACCTCCATTCACAAACCGGGCAGCATATTTGTTTATAGTGACATCAATTTTCTTATTCTCGGCCTGCTTGTTGAAACCTTTTCAGGCATGCCACTTGACCAGTATGCCGCACAAAACATTCTCTCCCCTCTTGGGTTAAAACGAACTTTTTTCCTTCCAGACCCCGCTTTACGCCCATCAATAGCGCCAACACAGTATGACGAGCGCGGGCTTATTCTGCGCGGAGATGTGCATGACCCGACAACACGGCGTATGGGTGGCGTAGCAGGCCATGCCGGGCTGTTCTCCTGCGCGGATGACATGCTGGTTTATGCCAAAGCCCTGCTGGCGCGCCGGGCAGGCAAAGCGTCTACTTTTCCGCTCTCCCCTCAAACACTTGTTCTTATGTCCACCCCACAACAACCTTCCGGCAAGACCGATATCCGGGGCTTGGGGTGGGATATTGCAACCCATTACTCTACGCCACGGGGTGCCGTGTTTCCGCCAACCTCTTACGGGCACACGGGGTTTACGGGCACATCACTCTGGCTTGACCCACAGTCAGAAACCGCTGTGCTGATCCTGACAAACCGCGTGCACCCGGATGGCAAGGGAAATGTTGTGGCCCTGCGGCGTGATGTCGCTACGGCAGCCGCCTTAGCCCTGCAGTAATATAAAGTGGTGAAATATCTTTTTAATTGGAGTATTTTTCAAAAACACCACTAGCCGTTAATGTCACATCATCCCCAACCGCAACAGGGGACTGCACCATCCCAAATGCGCTCCGACTGATGGTGCCCCGCACTTCAAACCCAACATTATAAGTATGTTGGGCTACATTAGGGCCTGCACCAAGAAAAGAGGCCTTAAACGTCACCGGGTGCGTAACCCCACGCAATGTGAGCGTACCGGCTACATCTGCACGGGATGGACCATCATACACAACGTTCGTGGACGTAAACTCTGCCTCCGGATAGTCTGAGACATCCAGCCATGACCGCTGCCGAAGCATCTGCCCTACTTCATCAGTCGTTGTGGTAAGGGATGTGAGCGGAATAATCAGATGTACTTTTGAGCGTTCAGGGTGCTCCGGGTCCAGAGACAGGTCCCCCGTCACCCCGGAAAAAAGGCCTCTGTAATGGCTCATGCTCAAACAGGAGACTGAGAATAGGACCTGTGTTCGGTTACTCTCAATTTTGTAGTGCCCAGCCTGCACCTGTGGGGCTTGCGCCATTACTTCGGAAAAACCTGCCGCCTTTACCGGGCCAGCCGTCATGACGCCCATAACCGCCACAGCAAGCCCTGACACACAGATATTTTTCCAGCGCATTCTGGCTTCGTCTCCCTTTTTATGCCCCACGCAAACACTGTTAGCTAAAGTCGGATTCAAACTATAAGTTCCTTGTATTGGCCGAATAAATAAAAGGCACTCATTTCAAAATTCTCTCATGTGTTGTGTCGCACTGAAACTAATTGGCATTTATCTGCGGCTTTAACTGCGCCTCACTGAAATAAGAATGAGCACTGTCGTTATCTTGCCACGCTTCTCATTTATATTTGTTGGTATATAGACATTCTGGGGGAATGGCGTCACAAGCACTCCACTCATATCGCCATTTCCAGCAAGAAGGTCCCCGCTTCTCCCATGAAGTACCGTCTTCACACTCTGCTTGCAGCCAGTGCGCTTGCAACGTCCTGCTACACGTCATTTTCTGTTGCACAAACTGTTGCTGCGTCTCCTGCAACACGGTTGCACACGCCTGTAGCACCGCATGCCAAAAAACCGGACAACGTACAGGGGAAAAAAGAGACCATTCTTGTCAAAGGACGCGCCGCTTCCGGTGCGTTGGCGGATTATAACAAGACAACTGCCGCACTGGGGCCGCTTGGCACCCGCCGTACGCTGGACACCCCTTTTTCTGTCATGACGGTGCCGCACGACGTTATTGTCAACCAGCAGTCCCGCAACATGAACGACCTGATGGCCTATCTGCCCTCCGTCCAGCTTGAGGTGCGCGGAGACCCCAATACCAGCCGCCCGCAGTCCCGTGGGTTTGAGGCAGACGTGGTTGCCAATATCCGTATTGACGGGCTGAACGCTGTGTCCACCACCCCCTATGCCGCAGAACAGTTTGACAGCCTGCAAGTTCTTAATGGTCTGGCGGGTGCGCTCTACGGTGCACAAAACCCGGCGGGCACGTTTGAATACGGGCTCAAACGCCCAACAGACAGCCGCATAAACCGCCTTGTTGTCGGGGTAGATTCCATCGGCACACTCATGGAAAATGCAGACCTGTCAGGCCGCCTGGGCCGTAACAAATGGTTTGGTTATCGCCTCAACCTGCTGCACGGTGACGGCACAACCTATGTGCAGGACAGTTGGGTACGCCGTAACCTTGTCAGCGCTGACTTTGACTTCCGCCTGGATGAAAAAACAACCATTGAGGTTGATGCCAGCCACTACACTTACGCGCAGCGTGGGCAGGCCGCAGGCTTCGCCTATAGCGGCTCCATAGATCTGCCAAAGGCACCAGACCTGAGCAACCCCGGGCTCGGCCAGAAATATGCTGGCTACAATATGGAAACCAATACGTTTCTGGCCAAGGTCAAGCACAAGTTCAACGAAAACTGGAGTGTTACACTGGGCGGCCTGTATCAGGACGCTATCCGGCAATCTTTTGGTAACGCCAACACCATTATCAACAATGCGGGTGACTTCACGCAAACCATTGCCGCAGCCACCACAGCCAATGACTTCCGGGTTGGTAGTAACCTCGCCTACGTTAATGGCCGCGTGCACACCGGGTTTATTACGCATGATCTGGTCATTGGGACCAATGGCTACATGATGGGCAACTACAACCCGACAACAGGCCAGACCTTCAAGCTGAATAATGGTCAGGCCATGTCCATGTATGACCCCAAGCAGGTGAGCGGTCAGCAACCTTATTATCATGGGCGTTACCGGTCAGCGTATGTGTCCAACCAAACGTTTATTGTTGGGGATACTCTCCAGTTCAACAAACACTGGTCCATCATGGGCACCCTGTCCTGGAGCTGGCTGCACACGGATAGCTGGAGCAACCCTCTGGCCGCCAAATACACGCATTCAAGCTATGACCGTTCAGCAGCGTTCAGCCCCATGACCAGTCTGATCTACAAACCGACAGACAATCAGACAGTGTATTTCACGTACGGTCGTGCATTCCAGGCTGGCAGCATTGCCCCAGCGGGCGCGACCAACGTTAACGAATATACCGCCCCCTTGCGCAGCGAAGAGTACGAGGTTGGTTATAAGGTCATGATCCGCAAAATGCAGATCAACATTGCGGGCTTCCGTATGACCCGCCCTTATGCCTTTACAGACCCCACCACACACGTTTTCGATACCTTCGGCGACCAGCGAAACTATGGCGTAGAAGCCCAGTTTGCCGGGTATATTCTCCCTAATCTCTCTGTATTGGGCGGCATGACCTGGATGGACGCACAAATGGGCAGCACCGGCGTTGCCTCCACCAGCCATAAGGAAGTTGTGGGTGCGCCACCGGTTCAGGCCAACGTGCTGCTGGACTACCGGCTCCCTGCCTCTTTGGGAAGTGTGGCATCCCGGTTGGCGTTCAACGCCAATGTTCACTATGTTGGCCGCCGAGCAGCTAACGTACAGAACACCACATTTGCTGACTCTTACGTGACACTTGATCTGGGCACGCGCTTTGCGTTCCGTGCAGCGCACCACCCGTGGATGGCCCGCTTTGGTGTTTCAAACGCAACCAATGCCCGTTACTGGGCGTCCGTTTATCCAACGTCTCTCAATGGGGCCAGCGCAAGCGCAAACAATAGTGCCTATGCCGGCCTGCCCCGTACCTTCCACTTCACTCTGGAAGCAGACTTCTAAGCCCTGTCGGGCCTAGAGCGTCGGGTCTCCACCGCTTTGCAAAACCTTGACCTGTCTTTCTATCCATTTCTGGGCAGAAACCTTACGAGACGGGTCAAGCATGCGGTACATTTTGATCATGTCATATTCGTCAGGTGAGACGGTCAGCGGAATATCGGCCTGCACATAACCTGTCAGAAAAATTTCCGGGTCTACACCAAACAGGGCAGCAAGCTTGGGAATATGTTTGCGCGCGCTGCCTTCCCGGCCTGTTTCCCAAAAAGCAATAGCCGGACGAGAAACACCAAGGGCATCTGCCACCTGCTGCTGTGTCATTCCCGCTGCTTTACGCAGAATTTTCATTCTCTGCCCAAGGTCTGATCCTGGGGAGATTACTTCCTGTCTTTCCACGCTACCCTGCTCTCTTCACATGGAGACGGGACGCAAACCCGGCCACGAGAAGCTGACTAGCTTTCCCGGCCAGAAGCGCGCCATTCCGGTTCTCCAGAACAACATCTTGCCTATACCATGGCAGCCCGGACACCCGTGTTCCGGTTTCCAGCTACCTTATCAGCGCGTTATGTAACGCATTACACCCGATAAGACAGCGTGAAATTTTCCATGCAATAGCGCAAACACCATCAGCCATGCACTTCAACAGTACATGGCTGGGTTTATATTATTCTGATTTAAGGCGTTTCCAAGTCCATACTAACACAATCTGCGTATTATATGGACATGGCTTACATTTGTTTTTTTATTCTTAATATGTCAGGTTTTAACTTACACTTCTTCTCAGAAATTCTGCGAAATACCCGTCAGAATTGTACGGCGCAGGCCGTATTGCGGCGCTCCCACCCCAATTCCGCCGCCGTCACGGAGCATATAGGTCCGGTCAAACAAGTTGGTTACATCCAGCCGAATCTGGGTATCACCAAGGAAAGTATGGCCAAACAGGTTTTTGAACGTCTGCACTGCTGCAAAATTAAAGGTGGCATATTGCGGCAGGGCTACACCGTTGGGTGTTGCGCCATCCGTCCGCAGGCCGCTCCCGTAAACCATAGTTCCGGAAACGCGTAGCGGGTGCCAGCTCTTCTGAAACAGGGTGTAAGATGCCCCGGCAGATGCAGTCCAGCGCTGGTCATGGTCAAGATGAACCCAGCGACCTTTGATGTAGTTCAAGTCATCCGGGTCAAAGTTGAACTGCGCACTGGTAACGTCTTTCCCAATGGCGCGAGACCAACCGAAGTTACCATAGAGTGACAACGGCCCATGGTCATAGGATGTGCTGACTTCATACCCATTAACCTGCCCCCGACGGTAGTTAAAGCCACTCAGGATGATAGGTGCACCAAACTGGCCTTCATCAATCAGGTTATGAGCAAGTTTGTAGTAGGCATCAAACGATACACGCCAACCGGGTAGAATTTGCTGCTGGAAGCCTGCATCAAAGTAGTGGTCTCGTTCAGCGCGCACAGTGCTATTTTGATAATTGGCAGGTGCGGCACTGGTGTTGGCAAATTTGTAGAGCGATGTGCTGCTGACCACTTCAAACGGCGGGGGTGTAAAATAGCGGGAATAACCAGCATGGAGCGTGCCACCCTTCCACGGTGTCCATACCAGGTTCAAACGCGGGCTGACCTGCATCTGGCTTGTATACTGGCTCACACCATCAAACCGCAGACCGTAGTTAACCGTCAGGTTTTTAACGGGTTTCCATTCATCCTGCGCATATAGCCCGTAAACCGTACCTGTTTTGCCGCTGCCATCATGAATGGAGACCGGTGTCGGGTCGAACACAGCATTTCCGTCATCATCCTCACCGGACTGATTAAAGACCTGTGAGTCTGTTTTTGATGTTGTCCGTTCAACAAAAACCTGAAAACCAAACCGGACAGTATGGTTACGGGCTGCGTGCCACGTTACGTCATGCTGCGTGCCGGTAGAAAACACTGAACGCGCAGCACGTTGTGCAATGCCGTTATAAACCAGATCACCCAACGGATCTGGCGAATAGCGCAGACTGCTATAGCGGGTAAAAACAGAACTTTGCAGGCTGAATTTGCCAATTTCCTTTTGCAGGGCAAGTACGGCAAAATCCGTAATCTGCTTCTGATGCTCGGAAAGACTGGCGCTATCTACACTACCACCAAGGCTTTGGGCCAGAGAGCTGCCGTTATACGAAGGCTCTGCAAACTGCGTCTGCTGGCCAGGATTGTTGGGCAACTGGTATTCAGCGTTAGAAACACCGGCAATAAAGCTGATACGCGTGTTTTCATCAGCCGTATATCGCGCATGGCCGAGGAAATGGTACTGGTTGCTCAAGTCATGAATGGCATTGAAGGAACCTGTTGTATTCTCAATCCCAACGCGGTCATGCACAAAATCTGCGGTCGCAAAATAATCCCATTTCCCTGAATGACCGCCATATTGCAGCGAGGGAAAGAAATAATCTCGTGCGCCACCATAGACGGAAACATTGCCACCAGCATTCGTCGTGCCGTTCTTGGTCGTAATATCTACAACAGCAGCCTGTAAAAATCCGAATTCGCTTGGCAGCGCGCCTGTGGTGAGCGACATATTATCCGCAAAGCGGGTCATGAGCGCCTGCCCGAATACGCTCAAGCCTTCCGGAAGCTGCACGCCGTCAAGACGGAACTGCACTTCGTTATGGTCGCCACGCACATGGATCTGCCCGTAACTGTCCTGCGCCACGCCCGGTGCTTGCAACAGAACCTGATTCAGCGGGGCGTTATCACCCCCCGGAATTGTTTCCAGACTTTTGCGGCTAAACCGATAGACCGTTGCCCCAGTATCGGGCTGAAGTTCAGAGCGTGCACGGTCCAAATGCGCCGTAACCGTTACATGTTCTGGTGTATAAGCGCTTGCAGGTTCAATTTTAACCGTTTCATCGCCTGCGCGCTGCTCTTTCACAGCAGGTTGAGGCGGAATAACCTGCTGCGGCTGCGCCGCAACTCCGACTGTGCTTTTCAGCTGCGGAGCAGTCTTTTTGCCTTTGACCTTGTGTGACACATGCGTCTGCGCACGCTGGTGCGTTTGAGCATGAGCTTTCTCTGCCCATGACAGAAAACCTGCCGTTGTGCACAAGGCAGAACACGCCAGCACAGCCAAAAGACCAGACAACCGCATGAATATAGCTTCCTATTTTGAACGACGCAGAATGAGGAGCCTATAATTCGTTATGGTATAACATATCAATGTTGATTTATGCGGTTTGTAAATCTGGGCAAGGCACTGTTTCATTTTTGTCGCACTTCTTTCCACCGCTCCAGATTATGCTTTTTTTCACGCTGGTTGCATTTTGCCTCTTGCATAAGCCACCGACTTTGCGTAAATCAGCGCCAACGCCTCACTTTGTCCCGTTCGTCTAGAGGCCTAGGACACTGCCC
>NZ_BAMV01000007.1 GCF_000963925.1 Acetobacter cibinongensis | reverse complement strand
ACCCCGCTAAGTCCACCCGACTTGGCGGGGTTTTGCTTTTGAAACGGCTAGATACGACAAGTTATCCTCCATAGCACCCAATGAGGTATGGAGGATAATATCCAACAAGAAATTGTCTGACCTTACAAAGCCGCCGCATTGTCTAGAAAATCGGCGGTCGGAATAAAGAAAAGGCAGCCAGTTACAGGTGTGCTCACATCAAGAATACGGTCGTAATTGCCTGCGGGTTTACCAACAAACATATTGTTGAGCATCTGCTCTATACGTGCAGGGTTGCAGGCGTACCCAATAAAGTACGTGCCAAATTCCCCTTTGCCAATTTCGCCAAAAGGCATGTTGTCACGTACAATTTGAAGCTGCTGCCCATTCTCCTCAATATTGGTAAGCACATTGTGGGCATAACTGGGCTTAACAGAATCAGACAGTTCAATGTCAGACAGTTTTTTACGTCCGATAATATGTTCCTGAGTTTCGGTTGGAATAGCATTCCATTTTTTCAGGTCATGCAGATATTTCTGGATAATCACGTAACTTCCACCAGAAAACTGTGGGTCTTCCTGGCTAATCAAGCTTGCATCCATAGCAGCTTGCCCTGTAGGGTTTTCAGTGCCGTCCACAAAACCAAGCAGATCACGTTCATCAAAATATTTAAATCCGTGCACTTCATCAGTCACGGAGGCAACGTCCCCCAACCGGTCCACAATCGCTGCACCAAGTTCAAAGCACAAATCCATGCGGGCGGCACGAATGTGAAATAAGAGGTCACCCGGCGTAGAAGGAGCACGATGTACGCCGTTTATTTCCTCAAAAACATGCAGATGCTTTGGCCGGGATTTATCAAAAAGCTGATCCCATGCGGTGGAGCCAATTCCGGTAATGCAACTGAGCTTGCCATCTGGCACCCGAAAACCAACACCCCGTACAAGAGATGATAAGTCGCCCAACAGTTCCTTGATCTGTGTAACCTGCGGAGCAGAGAGAGTGGTCTCTTTGAATCTCAGGACCAGAAATAAGGCTGCCTGAGTGAGTTTGGTGTCGATAGGCTGTGGTGTGGCCAAGGTCTCATAGCTCCAATATGCGTGTAAATATGTTAGAATATTACAACGGAAATGACTGTTGGCTCTAGCCAACATAGAGGCTTATTTCAAATAATAAGCGGTCTCTAAAAGTTTATAATTATCTTTTATCACAAGATAAAACATTCCGCTTAGACCGCGTTAGTCTCTTGATCTAGTGTAGATCAAATAGACCCATTGGCATGTAGCCTCCCTAAGCTGGCATGACAGAAGCTTTTTTGGTCTCACATGAAAAAGCTGCTTTGACACGTTTGGAATAAACCGATGCATCCCCCCCATGACTTGGCGCTCCTTTTGGCGCGCTTTCAGTTTGCCTTTACTGTTGGTGTCCATATTATTTTTCCGGCTTTTTCCATTGGTTTGGCAGCATATCTTGCTGTGCTGGAAGGCCTATGGCTGAAAACGGAACGTTCTGTTTTCCTCGACCTCTATCGGTATTGGATCAAGATATTCTCTATCGTTTTTGGCATGGGGGTCGTGTCCGGGCTGGTCATGTCTTACGAATTTGGCACCAACTGGTCCATTTTTTCTCAAAAAGCAGGGCCGATCACAGGCGTGCTTCTTTCCTATGAAGTCATGACAGCGTTTTTTCTGGAAGCAGGATTCCTGGGGGTCATGCTGTTTGGCATGAACAAGGTTGGCCGGGGTCTACATTTTGCTGCAACATGCTGTGTTTCGGTCGGTACTTTAATTTCCATGACATGGATTCTCTCCTCAAATTCCTGGATGCAAACCCCACAAGGTTATTCCATAGACCCAGCAACGGGGCGGTTTATGCCGGAAGACTGGTTGGCCATTATTTTCAACCCCTCCTTCCCGTTCAGGCTTATCCATATGGGTCTGGCAGCATTCCTGTCAGTTGCGTTCATCGTGGGGGCAACAGCAGCATGGCACATGCTCAAAGCAAGGCGTGAGGGCAGGAACACAAGTGAGGCCGTCCGTGTCATGTTTTCCATGGCTATGTGGATGGCAGCTATCGTAGCGCCTGTGCAGATTATGGCAGGGGACGCACATGGTCTGAACACGCTGAAATACCAACCTGCCAAGATTGCTGCGATGGAAGGGGACTGGGAAACGGAATCCCATGCGCCAGAAATGCTGTTTGGTATTCCCAATATGCAAACCGAGCGCACGGATTACGCGCTCAAGGTGCCTTTGTTAGGGTCTTTAATTCTTACACATAGTCTGGATGGTAAAGTCCCTGGCCTGAAGGATTTTCCCAAAGATCAGCGTCCTCCCTCTCCCGTTATTTTCTTCTCGTTCCGGATTATGGTTGGTCTGGGTATGTTGATGGCGCTTGTCGGGTTCTGGTCTCTGTGGCTCCGGCATAAAAAAACACTGTTCAGCAATACAGCGTTTCATTGGGTGGCGCTGTGTATGGCTCCGGCTGGATTTCTGGCGCTACTGTGTGGTTGGGTCACAACGGAAGTGGGCCGCCAACCCTGGACTGTGTATGGCCTGTTAAGAACGTCAGAAAGTGTGTCTCCTGTCGCGCTCTCCAGCATAGCCGTTACCATGACAGCTTTTGTGGTGGTGTATGTGCTGGTTTTCGGGTCTGGAATAGGCATTCTGGTCCGCTTGCTGGGGCATGCTCCAGACCAGAACGAACATGATGCAAGCCCCGATCATGCGTCTGATATTATGGCAACCCGTATGCATCCGGGCCTTATTGATGCGTCTTCAGACAACAAAGGACACTAATTCCATGATAGACCTTGCCTATTGGCTTCCTGTTGTCTGGGCTGTCATACTCATTGCGGCCATCAGTATTTACGTTGTTCTCGATGGGTTTGATCTCGGCATTGGCATGTTATTTGCCGTGGAACATGACTCTGGCCGTCGAGATGTCATGATGAACACCATCGCCCCTGTCTGGGACGGAAACGAGACATGGATGGTTCTGGGTGGCGCTGTGATGTACGGGGTGTTCCCCGGTGCCTATGCCACCCTGTTGCCTGCGTTTTATCTGCCAATAGTCTTGATGCTGCTGGCTCTTATTTTTCGCGGAGTGGCCTTTGAATTTCGGGTCATGACAAAAGGCGCAAAGCAGGAGCGGCTATGGACCATGGGCTTCATGGTCGGCTCCGGGATTGGTGCATTCTGTCAGGGTGCCATTCTAGGCGGCGTTATTCAGGGCGTGAAAGTGACAGAGGGTGCTTTTGCAGGTGGCCCGCTGGACTGGCTTACACCGTTCAGCATTCTGTGTGGGTTCGCGGTTATGTGTGGCTATGCCTTGCTAGGCGCAACATGGCTTGTCTGGCGCACAACAGGCCAGTTGGAAGACTCTTGCCGCCATTGGGCAAGGCGTCTGGCATTTGGGCTTATTGTTTGTATTGTTGCTGTAAGCATCTGGACTCCCTTGCTCCATGCACCCTATCTGCGCCGCTGGACAGAATGGCCTAACCTGCTTTTTGTAGCACCTGTGCCTGTTCTTGTTGCTGTTTTGGGTGGGTTTTTAGTGGCCGGTTTGCGGAAGGGTCATTCCAAAGGACCATTTTTGTGCGCACTGGGATGGTTCTTCCTCTGTCTTTCAGGCTTTGGTATTTCCATCTGGCCTTATGCTGTGCCGCCTGCACTCACATTGTGGGACGTGTCTTCTCCGCCTTCCAGTCAGATGTTCCAACTTGTTGGGACAGCTATTCTGCTCCCTATTATCTTAACCTACACAATTTATTCGTATCGGGTGTTTCGCGGGAAAGTCACCGAAGCAGATGGTTACCACTAATATGATAGGTGGGAATGGAGACCACGCCCCTAAACGCATGACCGTTCGTTTAATGTGGTTTGTGCTTATCTGGGCGCTTAGCACAGCAGCATTCTTTCTCTTCGCATCCTGCCTGCATTTTCTGGTGCCTAAGTAAAACGCTAGTTTTTAAGAGGGAGTATAATACGTTTCTTATACTCCCTTTTTGGCTCAGAGTGCTGCAATCACATACAGTGAGAGTATAAGTCGCAGTTTGGCAATGAAGGTGAAACAGGGAGCCTGTCTTACCCCCAAACTCTTCAATGCTGCG
Organism: Acetobacter cibinongensis; assembly: GCF_000963925.1. Classification (GTDB taxonomy): domain Bacteria; phylum Pseudomonadota; class Alphaproteobacteria; order Acetobacterales; family Acetobacteraceae; genus Acetobacter; species Acetobacter cibinongensis. The sequence goes on along the minus strand of NZ_BAMV01000007.1, from coordinate 275,851 downwards.
CGGCAAAGCAGCAAGATGCCGAGCTTTTTAAAGTATACAGAACAGGTAACGGAACATCATATTCCGTTACCACTTATATTGCAGGCGGGCTGTAACACTCCGGCCTTGCCCATAATAACAGGCCGCTACACCGGTGCAGGTTGCTACAAAGCGTTTATCTGCAATGTTACGGGCGTTAACGGAGAGAGAAAGTCCTCTTAGGCGAGGGTGTGCGGTCTCAAAATCATATCTTAAAAAGACGTCAAACAGAGTGTAGCCCTTTATGGCAAGGCTGTTGGATGTGTTCCCGTAGCTTTCGCCTGTGTAGCGCACACCGCCACCGACCCCTAGCCCAGCCAGAGCGCCACGTCTGATCCGTTGGTCAAGGAAAAGAGAGGCCATCCATTTTGGGGCCTGTGCCAGATAATTCCCAATTTCAGTGGATGTATTGGAGCGGGTTATTCTCGCATCGCTGCGGGTGCCGGTGAAAATAACAGCCATATCCCAGGGTAGGGTTGCACGTCCTTCAAGCTCTAAGCCCCTAACACGGCCTTTCCCTGTTTGCACAAGGCACGTGCTTGTGCCGCAAAATGTCCCATTTGGGTCAGGAGATGTCATGTTCTTCTGGGTAATCTGGTAAGCCCCAAAAGTAATGTAAATGCTTTTGCCGCGCTGATAACGCAGCCCCGCTTCATACTGGTCGCCTGTAGTGGGTTTGAAGGGTGTGCCGTCAACAGACGATGAAGGATCAGACACTAAAGGCTGAAACGATGTTGCATAACTTGCATAGGGAGCCAGCCCGTTTTTAAATTGATATACGGCACCAGCACGCCAGGTAAATGCATTGGAGTTGGTAATATAGCGCTTGCGGGTCAGCGGATTATATGTGTTATCGCGTGCCCAGTCCTGCCGTCCGCCGACAGTGACATGCAGGTCTTTAAAAGTCATTTGATCCTGAAAATAAATACCGTTTTGCGCACTCACTGTATCTGTATAAACCTGAGGGGAGAGGTTCCCTGCAAAGCCGGTTGACCCACGGGAGGCGGGGTCGAAAATATTTAAAGTGGGTAGCACCATAGCGCTTGCTACAAGGTCACGCTCATGGCTCCAGTCTGTATAAAAATAATCTGTACCAATTAAAATAATGTGTTTAATCGGGCCTGTTTCATAACGCGCTTCAAATTGCGTATCGGTTGCCACCCCTTGCGACGTACCACGCCCTTCAACAGCACGACGGTTGACCGTCTGGCCCGCAACGCAGCCTTTTAAAGTTGAAGGACATTTTTGCAGCGTGTCACCAGACAGAACAGTGGCCCGGTAAAGCGTGTCCAGATTGGTGTAACGTGTATTGTTCCTGAGTGTCAGATGTTTGTTAAAATGATGCTCAAAGAAAGAGCCTGCCATGTATTGGTCACGGTCAAAAACATTCCATTTGGGTTCGCCAATAAAACTATGGTTGGAGATATGGCGGCCGTTGGATGCATAAAGCGTTCCTGTAGCAGGAAGAAACTGGAATGTGGACCCGCCTTCATCACGCTGATACTGGCCCAGAAAAGTCCAGTCTGTATGCTCAGTGACGTGCCATGTCAGGCTGGGAGAAACATAATAACGTCCCGTCCGCACATGATCCACCTGCGTATCGCCATAGCGGGCCAGAGCGACAAGACGCGCATCAACCTTGCCACTTTTGGAAATTGACCCGGATACATCGCCAGAGGCTTGCCCCTGCCAATTATCCATGGTGGTAAAGCCCGCCCCTTGCAGCAGCAACTCCCCTTTTGGGTGGGTTGTAGGCCGTTTTGTGACCAGATTAACCACACCTCCCGGTGCCGTTTGCCCGTAGAGTGCGCCTGATGGGCCTTTTAAAACTTCTATTTGCTGTAAGGCAAACGGGTCAAAAGACGTACGCGTCCATTGCCCACCAGACGGAAGGCGCAATCCATCCACAAAGTTGTTGTTGGATGAAAAACCGCCGGCCCCAAAACCACGGACTGAGACTTCATCAACCCGGCTATCAATACCTGAGGGCTCAGCCTGCACGCCAGCAGTATAGGACAGTGCATCCGCAACAGTAGGAGAGGCGCGTAAATCTATTTCTTCACGACTGATAATAGAGATGGTTTGGGGAGACTGAATAATGGGTGTGTTGGTTTTTGTAGCAGAAGACGCTTTAGATCTCCCAGTAGCAGTAACAGTTATAACTTCCTTATTACGGGCCCGCTGAGCGTTCTTGTCCTCGTTTTTCTGAGTATCTGCCGTGGTAGGTGGGGCAACAGGGGCCGCAAGAGCAGTGCCGCCACCCAGAGCCGTACAGACCACAGCCAGAGAAAGAAACCGCCGTGGCGGCAACGGATACAGAGAAATCAGGGGAAGGCGAGGCATACGTGTCATGTTCAGCTTTACTGGCAGGTAAGCGTTAACGGAATAATGCGGATCAGCTAATGATAATAAGAATTATTGTCAACTTAAACCGGTAATCCGAAACGGTGCGCAGTTCTCACTGTGGTTTTGGTGCATCACTGACGGAAAGCCATAAACAGGACTTTGTGTGTTTGTTGGGGAAACCTTTTCCAGTTTGGGGCATTAGTAAGGCAAGGGCCGCTATGGTGCCGTGCCCAGACTGCATAGAAAAACGAAGCAACACGCAGGTAAGGAGAAAGAAATGGCAGGCTTACTGCTCTTTTTCCAGCATCATGCTTGGAAAAACTATCTTGAGGGAAGCTCGGATCCTGCAACGCGTGGTCCGGACCATGACCCTCCCTCCTTGGGTTTAAAGAAGGGCAAACAGGCGGCGCTCAGGATGTTGGACGGTGTAAGCCTGAGTGTTATGCCGGAGTTAAAAGAAGGGTAAGCAGCCTCTGGTTTATCTGGCATGAGAAGAGTAAAAAGCCACATGAACCACGAGCCGTTTTCTCCAGACCTCCCCCGCTGCACATGGGCGCAAACCAACCCGCTATTGCGCGCCTATCATGATGAAGAATGGGGTGTTCCCGTAAAAGAGAGCCAGCAACTATGGGCCATGCTCATGCTGGAAGGCTTTCAGGCGGGACTATCATGGCTAACAGTGCTGAAACGCCGGGATGGGTTCCTGCGGGCGTTTGCGGGTTTTGACCCCGCAGCAGTCGCGCAGTTTGATCAGCAGGATGTTGAGCGGTTAATGGCTGATCCCGGTATTATCCGGGCGCGTGCCAAGATAGAGGCCACCATCGGCAATGCGCGCGCCTATTTGGCCATGCAGGCTAACGGTGAAGATTTTGCAACATTTGCGTGGGGCCTGGTGCCGGACGCGCCACTATGTAATGTCACGGGGCAAGTGCTGGCCCAGTCTCCAGAGTCTCAAGCTCTCTCAAAGGCTTTGAAAAAGCGTGGTTTCAAGTTTGTAGGTCCGGTCATTGTTTATGCCTGGATGCAAGCTGTGGGTATGGTGGATGACCATGACCCACAATGCTTTTGCTACCATACACGCAGATTAAAAAGCTGAAGGCGTACCAACAGAACCCGTTGCAAAAGCAAGGCTGACGGCTGCAATAAGGGCAGCATAATAGGTGTCGGACTGTCCCAGTTGAGCATCAAGCAGCCCTGTTTGCGCAAGCGTTGCTTGGGTAAGGGAACCAACACCCTGTTTATAAGCGGAAAAGGCAGCGTCAAAAGCTGTTTGCGACGCTTCTTGCAGTTTGGTGGCAGCACTGTAGGCACTTAAACTTGCATGCACGCCGTTTTCTGCAATCACAATCTGTTTTACGGCGTCATCCAGCGTACGCCTTAATAAAGCTTGTGCACTGTCAGCCTGATTTTGAGTTTGCTTCAGCACGGCTGCGCGTAGTCCGCCATCAAAAACGGGAATACTGACACCCCCCAAAATCAGGCTGCTAAAGTTATTGGAAGAAAGGTTAAGAGTGGGTGAGGAATCTGACCCAACACCGGGCACGGAAGAAAGCGCCAGATGCCCTGTTGAATAGGCAATATTTCCAGACAGAAAAACTTTCGGCAAAAACTCGGCTTTTGCAGCAGCTATTCGGCTTTGGGATGCTTTGGCCGTGGCATAAGCTGCCAGAACATCTGGCCTTTGTGCAATGGCTTTCTGTACCATATCGTCTGTCAGGCGGGCATCGGTTAAGGTCAGCTGGCGGTGGCCGACATTTTGCGTTTCCAGCCGGGTGTTGGGTGAAATACCCATGGCTGTTACAAGGTCCAGATAACTGTTTTCTGCGGCGTTCTGGGCTTGCACAAGGCGCAATTCGGCCTGCGCGGTCAGTTGTCGGGTTTGTGTCACATCTACAATGGTGCCTTGGCCCTGCCTCAGGCGCATTTCGGCAGCATCCTGAACCAGTTTAGCGTTTTTGACAGACTGCTCAATAAGGGAAACCCGAGCAGACGCCGCAGCATGTGTATAAAATGCTAGGGCAACACTATAAATTACCTTTTGGTGAGCTGCCGTAAACAACACATTGCTGGCAATTTGGGTTTGCTGGGCGGCTCTAATTGTTGCTTCCCGTTTGCCAAAGTCAAAAAGCAGCCACTCCATGCCCAGTGTCTGCACTTCTCCGGACCCGGAATTACGGTTACGCTGGCCACCGGTTTGAGACAGAATATCGTTGATATCTGAGCCAATCTCTCCCCCATTGCCTATGCGGGGGTTGGCACCATTGTTGCTCTGGTGAGTATACCCACCCACAACCGACGCGCTGAGGTGCGGCAAATACGCAGTTTGCAGCATACCGACAGCCAAAGCGGCATCCCGTGCGCTATTCCATGCCACGCGGGTTGTTGGGTTGCTTGATTGCGCAATGTCAATCAGTTCTGGCAGAGAATAGACATGCTCCGCCTGTATGCGCGGGTCCGCAGGTCTGGTCATCACTGTCTGGTTGGCCGGGAGAGTGAACCCCTGCGGCAGAACAAGTCCGTGCTGAGTTGTGGGTTTGCCGGGTAACAATTCCCCCTTGTCAGAAACCGCTGGTTGCCACGGGCTATCGGCGGAGCGTGGTGCTGTTTGTAAAGCCTGTGTGGCACAGCCTGTAATAAGCATACAGGCCATGAAACCAAGTGCTGCAAGTTGCCGTTTTTGCATCATGATAAAACAGACTGTTCAAGGGATGTTACCCGGATAAGGTGCGCGGGGTCTTCCGGGGTGACAAGCAGTGTCTCAAGGGATTGTTCAACCTGCCTGGCGGCTGCGCGATAAGCGTTAAAATGCGTCATGCCTGCACGCATATGCGCAGGTTCAAGGCTGGCAAATTCCATTGTTCGTTCTGCTTTGGCAAGGGCTGTTTGTGTTCTGGCAAGAAGCACCAGACGTTCAGTCAGGTTGTGGGTGGTGCACATCTGTTTAAGCCCTGCAAAAATATCGGCAAAAGGCTTGGCCAGTTTGGTGTAGGCACTACTGGACCAGAAAGTGGTAAACACCGCATAGGTAATGAAGTTACCTATGAGAATACCAATAATCCGGTCGCGCGCCGTGGTCATGTCTGTTGTGGGGCCGTAGCTTTTAAGGTCGGACAAAAAGAAAGCCAGAGCAATTTGTAAGCCTGCATAAGATATGCGCTCATCACCTGTTTTGACCCAGCTTGCCAAAAGTGCGCCTGCGCTCATCATGCATAGAAAGGCCGCTATGGTGTGTAAATGCGGCATAAAGACAATAATAGACCCAATGCCCATAGCGCCCCCAACCAGCGCACCGCTTATGCGCAGGGTGAGTTTTGACACCATTTCTCCCATGGTGGGGAGGGCAACAATAAAACAGGTAATAACGCAGGTGTGAATGCCCGGCCAGTTCAACACTTTAAACAGGAAATAACTGCACATGACGGCCGCCGTGCCTTTCACGGCAAAGCGCACATGCTCCGGGTTTGTAAACGCATCCGGAAATAAAAAACCCGATTTCTTTTTGAAACTTTTTTCTATGCGTTCAATGTCCTGCCCCGTATCAAAACAGCAAAATTGGGTCAGGATTGTTCGTAGCTCTGCAAACTCTGCTGGTGTTTCGGGTAAAGTAATATCTATGGGATAACTGCCTTTGGAAAAACAGTCTGCCATTTCAGAAAGTGTAAGAAGAAACTCTTGGGGTGGGGCTATATTCCGGTTGCCGCGTGTAAGAGCCTGCGTGAGCGTTAAGGTCGCAACACTGCTGTAAATGGCTTGATGTAAGCAGGCCAGATCGTCCTTGCGCCATATTTTTTCCAGCCCTGCCAGTCTCAGATATTTCAGCATGCTGTCAGCGCCTGTCCGCAGCATATCGGTTGCCTGTTCCTGCAAAGCAGGTGTCGGGTGCTGTAGAAGTGCAAGGCTCAAGCGCAGGCGTGCCGCAATTTCTTGTGTCAGCAGCGTTTTGGGAGAGGGGCAAATTAAGAGCCCCAGCACAACCATTGTCGCACCCGGCACAAGAATAAACAGGTCAGCGTAAAGCAGGGCTCGTGTTGCCACTTCACCAATAGGCGCCTGATCTATTGCAATCATGGCATAGACGATGACAAGAGCCAGAAGATACGCAACCGGCTTCAGTTTACTGGCCGACCCAAGAAAGAAGAAGAGAAAGGAAAGGAGGGCTGTGGCCACTACAATGGCCATGGGGTGGTCCAGTGTAAGATGCACCAGGCCAAAAAGCAGCAGGATGACCAGAGCGATCAGAATATTAAGGGCAACCCCAGCAAGAACATTTGTAACACGGTCTTTTTGCCATACAGCCACCGTGACTAGAGCGGGCACAGCGCTTTCTGGCACCTGCCATATTTCACAAACAAGAATAACAACCGCGCAGGCTCCCGCCATACGCAAAGCATAGCCGCTACGGCCGGGTGCAGGGTCCCACAGCAGCCGCCAGAAGCGGGCCGCTGTCAGGTGGATGCTGTCAGGGACAGGCTGCGCCATGATTGATCTCAACAGTGGCGGTTGCGCCCATACGGAGCAAATCCGGTGCGGCCGGATCCAACTTGATACGAACAGGAAAACGCTGGGCCACATGCACCCAGTCCATCTGACGCGGCACGAGGGGAAGGGTGCGGCCCAGCCCCGCTGAGTCGGCAGACAGAACGCCCCAGCCAATGCTTTCCACATGGCCACGCAGCGCTTTGTGCTTATCAATCAAGGAATAAACGGTGACACAGGCAGAGGGTTTTACGGCAGCCAGTTCTGTTTCGCGCATGTTTGCACTGACAAACCAGCTATCGTTGGCAATCAGCGTAAAAAGCACTTGTGACGGGGCAAGAATTTCGCCTTCCTTGACACGCAGGCTGGTAACATACCCATCCGTAGGCGCGGTAATTGTTGTCTGTTTAAGGGCATAGCGGGCTTGTTCAAGAGCGGCCTGTGCTGCCTGCTGTGCCGCAAGTGAACTTTTTAAATCTCCAATTGCCAGTTGTGCCGCACTGGCCTGCTTCTGGCTTTCCGTGAGGGAAACGGAGGCGTTGTTGAGCACTACACGCGCCTGATCATATTCCTGCCACGGGATATAGGCTTTGCCTGCAAGGGGTTTCAGGCGGTCTACGGTACGGGCTGCCAGATCCCGGTTGGTCTGGGCGCGTTGAGTCTGGTTTTGCGCAATTTCAGCGTTGGCTGTTTTGACAGCTACCAGACGTTCCTGATTTTCTACCTCTGCTGCGGCAAGAGCCAGATTGGCCTCGGCCTGATGCACGGCAAGCTGATAGGGTTCCGGGTCTATACGGTAAAGCAGGTCGCCTTTCTTGACGGCCTGATTCACATGGACACGCAGTTCCACCAACCGGCCCCCTACAGTGGAGGCCATGTGTACGACCTCGGCGTCTAATTCACCGCTATCTGAGGAAGGGTAAGCGCTGTTTTTATGCGCAACATGCACACCAAGCAGCGTGGCGCCTGTAAGGCAGAGAAGCGCTATAACAATGCCAACAGGTTTGGTGGTGGAGAGGGAAACTTTTTTCATTCGTTACGGGCCAAACCAGACGAGCCAGACCAGAAGGGCTGCAATAACGCCAAGAGAAACATAGGTAAAAAGCCGTAAACTCAAGAAAGCATCTATGCCACTGACAACAAAAAGCAGCCGCAATGTAACAGCAACAAAGACGCCAATAATGCCGCACAGCATCCAGCCGGGAAAATACGCGCCAAAAAGCGAGAAGGATGGAGCATGATGAGTTGCACACCCTCCCAGAAACAGAAGGGGGTATAAGGCAAACATGCGAGCGGAAGAGCGTAGCATGACAGCAAAGTGGTCTGACTTGTCAGAGCTTGTCAACCGGCTGCCATGATGGGAGGGGAATGGTGTTTTTCTGCAATAACGGCGCTATCTTGCAAGAACAGTTGGTAAATGAGTCATAACCAAAGGGGAACTCTATGGACGTGCCGGTAACTCTCTATGGAATCAAAGCCTGTGATACCATGCGTAAGGCGCGGGCTTGGCTGGATAGCCAGTCTGTTGCCTATACATTTCATGATTACAAAACCCAGGGCATTGACGCTGCGCGTCTGCAGAAATGGGTAAAACAGGTTGGCTGGGAAAAGCTGCTGAATAAAGCAGGTACCACATTCCGGAAACTGCCGGATGCTGAAAAAGTCAACCTGACGGAGGCGCGAGCCATAGAACTGATGTTGGCGCAGCCTGCCATGATAAAACGCCCGGTTATGGAAGCCGGAGAGCGTCTGGAAGTAGGCTTTAAGCCTGATGCATATGCGGTGTTTTTTAACCGTAAATAACATGCAGCCCCGTTATGGGGCTGCATAGTAACGGCTTAGTCCTGGTGAGGAGCAGCAGCAGAGTTGAGCTGAATGTAACGCTCAATACCGATCTGTTTGATGAGGTCAAACTGACGGTCGAGGAAGTCTTCGTGTTCTTCTTCGTTTTCAAGGATTTTCAGCAGCAGGTCACGGGAGACGAAGTCACGCACGCTTTCGCAATAGGCAATGCCTTCACGCAGGTCGGCCATGGCTTTTTCTTCAAGCTTCAGGTCGCATTCGAGAATTTCTTTTACGTCCTGCCCGATCAGGATGGTGTTCAGGCGCTGTACGTTGGGCAGGCCACCCAGATACAGGATGCGTTCGATCAGCCAGTCAGCATGACGCATTTCTTCGATGGATTCTTCGTACTCTTTCTTGCCCAGCAGGGTCACGCCCCAGTGGCGCAGCGTACGAGCGTGCAGGAAATACTGGTTAATGGCGGTCAGCTCGTTCGTAAGCTGAATGTTCAGGTGCTCAATAACCTTTGGGTCTTTTGCCATGTGTAAACTCGCTTATCTGTGGGTTTATGGGAATACAGACGTGTATTTAGTGCAGCTTTTTGCGGGATGCAATCCAAAAATGCGTGAAATATCAATATTGTAACTGAATTAAGTCTCACTATCAACAAAGTAATAGTGTTATGGATGTCTCTACTTAAGAATAAGATGCATCTATATTTGCGAAGAGTGTGTGGTCTTAAAAATAAGAACAACTCTCAGGCATGGTATTTTTTGTGACGCCTCAAGACCTTGCTGTGGGGGTCGCGGGTTCTGCACTTGAGAGGGGCAAGGTTTTCAGTCTTTCCTGCAACGCGGCATACAGGGCCGGGTCACCGTGGTTTTCCAACCTGCCCAAGGTATGGTTCATGGCCAAAAGAATGTCCGACGTGGCATTGGGAAGGGCCTTGCGCCACCATGTTATAGCCTCCTCTAGCTGCCCAGAATCGGCCAGGGCTGTGGCATGGTTGTGCTGGCCACGATAATCTCCGCCCTCAGCAGATCGTTGATACCAGTGTAAGGCCGCCGCCCGATCCTGCTCAATTTCCCAGCCTTCTTCAAGGAAGCGGGCAAGAATATTCATGGACTTCGCGTGCCCGTTTCCGGCAGCAGTTTGAAACAGCCCCAGTGCTTTTTTAAGGTCCTGCTGCACGCCTATCCCGCGCATATAAAGAATGCCAAGGTTATAGCGGCCCCATTCATCGCCCAATTGTGCTGCTTTTTCATAATGATCGGCAGCTTGCAGCAGGTCTTTGGGTGTCCCCCACCCAAAATGGGCGCAGCGGCCAAGCATGTTATGGGCTGGCCCGTATCCTGCCTGTGCCGCCATGGTAAACCAGATGCGGGCTTTGGTGGCGTCTGGTGGCACATGGGTGCTGTTAAGGAGCACTTTCCCCCAGAGAACCTGCTCCAGATGGTGGCCCTTCATGGCTTTCTGCCGAATGGCCTCAACGTCATCGGGAAGGCTGGGGGAGGGAGGGACGGCTCCCCTGCGGGGTTGAAAGAGGTGCTTCCACAAATATGCTGCCATAGGGTCCGCGCTCCTTCTCACCATCCTATATGAGAAAGAGTGTCATTATCGAAAGCGCGGAGGGAAGGCAATCAGGTGCGGGAGAAAGCCTGTGTTGCGTGGCATGTCAGGGCAAGAGCATGGAGCGCATTCAACCCAAGTGGCCAGTGTTCTACGTTGGCGTCCTGACCGATATGGCCTGCATACCCTGCATCAAGCAGGGAGGCTCCCCAGTTTTTGGCGAGCTGATGGGCTCGGTTTGCTTCCAGCCACGGGTCGTTCTGACTGAAGACAAGAGTGGCGGGGAACGGAAGTTTCTGGCTAGGGGGCGGCATGAAGCCTTCAATACGGGCGGCATCAGGCCCTGTATGGTTGGCCGCATCTGCCGGGGCTACTAATAAAGCCCCGACAACAGGGAACGTGCCGTACATATTGCTGCTTGTCGCATTGCTGGCATGGCGTGCGCTGAGAATCGCGCCCAGGCTATGGGCTATCAGAAGAACCGGTTTGCGGCTTGCCGCTAGCGTTTGGTGTAAACGCTCATGCCATGCTGCTGGCGTTGGGTTTTCCCAGTCATCCTGCTCCACCCGGCGAACGGACACGCCATGGGCCTGAAAGAGAGAAGCCCAGATGGATTGCCAGTGATCTTCCCCTGACCCGAACAGACCGGGCACAATAACCAGATCAAAAGGCAGCAACGCACGCACAAGGGCGGCGGACAGTTTGGTTGTAAGGTGCGGTAGGGGTGAGAGCGCATACGGTGAGGCGGTAGAGTGGCGCAGAATCGTGGGCATTGGACCTGTCTCCCTTCCCTGTAGTCATACCAAAATGACTGTCAGGAATTATATTCCACTACAAAATAAGAAAATTCAATATAAAAACACAAAAATAAATCGTGTTAATTTTGGGTGCCCAACACATGTTTGTTAAAAATAGCGAGTAGGCCAAGCTACAAAGCGCTGACTTGTTGTTCCGGATTGTCTTAATAATCTATTGAAAAACAATTAAAAATTTTATGATCTTGGAATGTATCGAACGGGATTGTCATAAAAAAGAAACACTTTTCAAAATCGTTTTATGGTGTTGACAGGGCCTACCTGCCCGCTCTAGGAGGGACTGGTCTGATAAATGCAGCACCACAGGCATGGAGGGATGGATCGCATGATGCACCAAAACACCACAGCAATGCGATGTTGCCGGTTTACGACGGAACACGCGCTTTAAACTGCCGGTAGAACAGACTGCCGGCGAGAAAGGCTCCTTACGGGGCCAGACCTTCAAGGGTATGTCAGTATGTTAGATTCAAAAATTATCGAGATTGATGGCGTTTTTCTGGGCACGGCAATTCTGACCGGAAGCACGGCAGGCCTGCGCTTTTACGCAGCACATGAGAGCGTGCGGAGCCTGCATAACGCGGTAGAACCTGATCTGGCCGGGCTGTCCCGGCAGGTGGCACAGCACTATCGCCGTAACGGCACGCATGCACAGCGCCACGTATAAGGTCTGGGCGACCTTATAAAGCTATTGGGCATTATCAGACGGTAAACGCTACAGTCCGGCAAGCGGAGTGTAGCGTTTTTTTGTTCTATGCTCGGGCAATCTTTTAAAACGCGTCTGAATCCATATCAGCCAGTAGTGTCTGCATGGTTTGCAGTGTCAGCGGTTCCTGATCCTGCTTGGTCGCAAGGTTTGCATAAAAGCTGGCCCGATTCCGGGCGTGGGTAGATGTGGCGGAGGAATTTTCCATCCACCAGACGCTTGCCGCCCCCGCCAGTTTGCGGAGCTGGAAAAGAATGGCGGCGTTTGTGTCCAGATAGTCCGTGCGCCTCAACCCTTCCACTTTAGCTTGCTGGCACAGAATCTCCGCACGGGTGCTGGTGGTGCCTGCTTCCCGGCGGGCTTTATCAATCTGTTCCCAGGCTACAGGTTCCGTGCTGCTTGCCAACGCTGCATAACGAATATTGGCTTTGAACGCCGCCGCTACTTGTTCGGACAAGGGGGCTTGCCGTTTTTCGGGCCACAGCAGCAAACAGGCCGCCAATCCTACCAAGCTTCCAATAATATTGTTGATGGAGCGGGAGAGGGCAACATCCCAGCCCAAGGCTGGGCTGACCAGATCCGTGACCAGCACAAACAGTTGCGTCATGAACATGACGCACAGCGTATAATTCACGCTTCGGAGTGCAATGGTCGCCGCAGCCAGCGGGAACACCATGAGCAAAATAGCCCATAGGGGGAACAGAACACCCATAACAGCAGCCAGAAGTCCGCCCGCAATACTGCCCGCCACACGCTCAATGGTACGCGGTAGGGTGGTGCTGACACTGGGCTGGGTTACAACCACAACAGCCATCATGGCCCAGTACGCGTAAGACAGGTTGAGTTTGAGCGAAATGGCATAAGCAACCAGTACGGCAACAGACAGGCGTGCGGCATGGCGCACAAAAATGGTGCGGTCAGCCGGTGCCGCCGCCATTTTGGTGGAAGACTGTAGGGGGCTGGTTGCGCTGTTTTGTGTTCCGGTATTGCGCCATGCGGTCTGTAAATCCGTAAGAGCCTGAGCACATTGATGCGCGCCCTTTGTAAATACATCAGTCTCCCGCTGTCCTAATATGCGCAGGAAGCGGATTTGGGCGTCCAGTGCCTCTGGCCGTGGTTCAGGGCGCAAACTCTCGCGTGCCACGCGATGAAGTGTGGCCGCAACCAGCCGCACCGTGCGCCGTGCAGTCGGAGGGTTTGCACCAGAAAGAACGGCATGTTCAAACGCCATAACCGCAATAAAAATACGGTCTGCGGCCTCAATGGCGGGGAGCAGCACAGCCCGGGTGCGGCTGGTAAAAGCACCTGCGGATAAAACTTCAATTTTACTGCGTGCCAGTTCAATACGGCTGCGAATATCGCGGCGGAACGCACTGATGGTCTGGTGATGCACGGCCTGTGGGGCGCTGCCTGGGGGCATGAAGTCCAGCAGGCGGCGGGTCATGTATCCCTGTTCCCGGAAAATGGCAGAACAGGCCTGCCGCTGTGGCGCGTAAGGGTCAACCGGCCATGCCAGAACACACACCAGAGTGGCCCAGACCGCACCCGCCGCAAACAAGCCAGAAAGTTGTAGCGCTCCCACGGGGGATTGCGGGTAACAAACGGCAACCACAGCAACAATGGCAACCAGTACGCTAATTTGCGTCGCAATGGCGCCCCGCATCCGTGCAAGCCCACAAACAAACGCAAAAACGCCAAGCCCAATAAAGGCTGGTACCGTCCCCAGGCCGGATGCAGCAGCCATAATGCCCGTGACACAGGTGCCAGCGGATGCAAATTTGAGCATAGTCATCAGGCGTGTACGCAGCAGACCGCCCGGATCAACTAGGCAGGTCCAGAATGCCGCAAAAGCAGACCAAGCCATAAGCGGCATGGCAAGCTTAAGTGCGACAATCATCACGGCCCCTACCGCCACGCCAGCCCGCATACCTTCCCGCATGGCAATCTGTTCCGGGGCAATGGCAATAGCCCGCACGCCCAGCCAATGCGCCAGAGCAGAGGGCAGGAGGCTACCGGAGATCATGCGCAGGACCCGATGCTTGCGCGGGCGTGGGGGGAGAGAAAGCTTGTTCATGCGCGGCAAATCAACTCAGGAAGGGTCGGTGTGCAGGCGTGCAAAGCATATAGCGGGGCAGCATTCAGTGCGCGGCACGGCCTGATGGGGAAGGGCGGAAAATACGGTTCGGTTTCTGTCATGGCTGTTGGCGTAAAGCAACAAATTCTTGTTGTAACAAGAGGCCGCACGCGCGGATTCTGGCGCAAACATGAGGCTTTCCCTTGTCTCTGGCACGACAGAGCAGGAAAAAGCGATAAAAATGGTCCGGAATGGTATTTTATAATTGCGTATGATTATCATTTGCGATAATAAGAATGCAGGCGCTGGGTTACAGTGGGGTATGGGGGGCGTACAGTCACACAACCCGGCGCCGCACACCTCTGACACAACTTCCCAAAGTAAACATACAGAACGCTCTGAACGGGTATTCATCCTGCTCAGAGCGTTCTGTTGTACTAATAATGCTTCAGGCTTGGTGCGCCAGAACTTCAAACAGCCGGGCAATAGCTTCAGCACCGGGGTCTGGCACATTGGCAAGCGTGGCGTCTGGCACATAAGAGGCACGGCCAGCGTTGGCGTGGGTCATGGTTTTTGTGGAGTCCGCTCCTGCTCGGGCAGCTTGAGCCGCCTCCGTGAGAGAGCCGTTTTTCACCAGAGCTTCAAAAGCGGGGTGAAGGGCATCTATCATGGTGCGGTCGCCCGGTTTGGCCCCGCCATGTTGCTGCATACTGGCTAACCCATCCCGCAAGGCTTCCGCCCAGTTGCCAGTGCTCTGGCCCGCGGCCGAAAACATGATGGAGAGCAGCACACCGCTGGACCCGCCCGCATGGCGCGCCAGCACGGCACCTAGAGTCGTGTAAAGCTGATGCGGGTTTGCAAGTGGCAGCCGGTCGAGTGTTTTGAGAATTTCGGTAGCACCTTCTGCAAAGGTCGAACCGGCGTCTCCGTCCCCAATCTGGGCATCCAGAGCATTGAGCGCATCTGCGTTTTCCAGCAGGGCGGCGCCAGCACGGCGCATCAAGGTTTCCAGTCGTGCATCAGAGGAGGGCGCAAAGCGAAATGTCTCGGGCAGAGCAGGCATGGGTCGCACTGCTGGAGAGCCAAAAAGCACAGCGCCCGGCCATGCGGTTGGCTCTACCGGTGCTGCCAGGGCTTTATGAATATCGTCTGTCAACGCAATGGTGGTGAGGGAAAAGCCATTCATATCCAGCGCGGTCATAACGGGAGCCGGGCCAATAATCAGGTCTATCTGCGCTGCAAGCTCTGTCTTGGCGAAGGCCTCCAGCAAGAGGGTGCTCTCAATCGGGGGAACCGTGCCAAGCATGTTCAGTAAAAGTGCGTAACGTGGTGTGGTTTTCTGGCCTGTTTTCTGTGCCAACGCTGCGCCAAGGCAGTGTGCCGCCTGCTGCATCAGCGTGTCAGCGTGGGCGACACTAATTTGCTGCGCACCCGGTTCACCATGGATGCCAAGCCCCAATTCTGCTTGGCCGGGTGAAAGGCGTGTGGTGTGTGCGGTATCGTAAGCGTTGCAGTCTGTCAGGGATAGGCCGATTGAGCTGACCGACTCTGCTGCGGCGCGTGCCTTGGCGGCTACAGTTGCAAGTGTGTCGCCCTGTGCTGCGGCATAACCGGCCACTTTTTGTACCAGAACGGTGCCAGCCAAACCGCGTGGAAAGCGGGCATGGGGGAGGGCAATGTCATCCCCCACAATAACCGTTTCAACCTGATGCCCCATGCTCCGTGCCTGTTCCGCGGCCAGAGCGAAATTCAGGCGGTCTCCGGTATAGCTCTTAATAACCAGCAGGCAGCCTGCCGGGCCGGTTACAGCCAGAATGGCAGCAAGAATGGCGTCAACACTGGGTGACGCGAAGAGAGAGCCACAAACGGCAGCATCAAGCATACCCGCGCCAACAAAGCCTGCGTGGGCGGGCTCATGCCCGGAGCCACCGCCTGAGATAATGGCGACATGCTCCGCATTGCGCTCTTTGCGCACAATAACCCGAATATCAGGGAAGCCATCCAGACGACATAGGTGGCTGCCAGCGGAGGAGCGGAGCAGGCCATCCAGCGATTCCGCAACAAGAGTGTCCCGGCTGTTGAAGAAGCGTTTCATGAAAAAGGCCTTGCCTGCAAAACTGAAGAAGGCCGAAAGTTTAGGCGCTGGACGCACTATTGGAAAGGGAGAGGCATATCAGTTCAGAGTTAAGACGATCCGTAGTCAGTGTAGTGATAAAAAACGTCTTGATTAAAAAAATAAATTTCAGTGTAAATAAAAAACAATTTTCTTTCTGGATTATAATAATGAAAATTAAGCTGAAGAGATTTAAAATTTCTTACTGTCTGGGTTTGGTGTGTTCCGGCCTTATGTCAGCAACTGTATGGGCGGCCCCCGCTTCTGTCGCGCAAAGCGCTGTGGTGCAGCGTTTTGATATAGAAAAGCCTGAAGGCAGCGTACTTGGTGTTATGCCGGAGGGAGAGGGGCCTTTTCCTGTAGCGTTCGTGGAAGAACACGGGGCCAGTGCCTCGGGCCTGGCGCATATGATGTGGCAACCCTACTCCTTGCTCAGTGCCTATTTTCTTTCCCGCGGATACGCTGTTGTGCATGTAAAAGGGTTGTTCGGGAAAGAAAAAAACCTATCGCCCTGTGCACTCGCGGCGCGCGCCCGCACTGACATTCAAGCAGAAGTTGAGTTCGTTCAGCATACTCTCACCGCTAATCCCAAACTGAACGTTAATGCTTTGGTTGTTGCTGGTGCGGGGCAAGCAGGCTTAACGGCGCTGGCTGCCTCTAGCGTGCCTGTGCCGGGCGTTAAAGCTGTCATGGCATTTTCGCCCACCTCTCAAAAAAGCATATGCAAGGAAGACTTACCCAAAAACTTTATCGCCGCAGCGGTAGAATTAGGCAAGCAGGTTGCTATTCCAGCATTTTACGCGGAAGGGCTGGCTGGTAATCTGATGGACGAGAAAGAGTGGCACAGTATGGTTACGGCTTATGCTGTCCACAATAAAAATGTGTTTTTTGTGGATATGAGCAGAACTCCACAGGGGCTTTATCCATTCTTGTCTTATGCAGATGGCTTTTCTTATTGGTCAGAAAAAGCAGATGGTTTTTTGAAAAAATCAGCTCTGCCCGTTACCGTAAAAAAGGCTTATCTCCCGCCAGCCCTTGATAATCCACATGCTACGCCATTTGCACCGTTGGACGATGTAAACGCTTTGCCGGATCAACGAAATGGAGCGCGCGCGGCGTATGAAGGTTTTTTGAAAAAACCAAAGCCACGTGCATTTTTTCTTTCAGATAATGGAACGTTTAGCGCGAGCGGCCAGGAAGATATTGTGCGGACGGGTCAGAAAAAGTGCGAGGAAGGCAAAAGAAATTGCAAACTTTATGCCTATAACACAACCGTTGTCTGGCGGGGCGCCTTGCGGGGAGAGACCAAGGTTCTTTCCGTGAACATTGGGCAGGGGCATACCTTTCAAATGTTTTCTGCAGACATAAAACCTGATTGCTCCATCAACTTTGTTCCAAAAATAAAGGTGGTGAGGGACGCATTGCATGGCATCGTCAAGGTGTCTGAGCAAACGCAACCTGCATCGTCTGTAGAGAAAAAATCTGGAAAAGCCTGTGAAACCCCAGTGAAGGGAACAGCTTTTTTCTATCAGGCAACCCCGGGTTTTACTGGGACTGACAGCGTGATGATAGAACGGCAAATCAATGCCGATGCCCAGCACCCTGAAACGGTTATTTTCAATATAACTATAAAATAAGAAGACATTAAAAAAGGCCCCACCTAGAAAAATAAGGTGGGGCCACTACAGGTTATTCCGCCGGAACGTAAACTTTCCCGCCAGCTTTACGGAATTCTTCGCTTTTTTCTTCCATGCCAGCCAGACGCTCGGCATCTGCTTTCAGGTCGTGGCTGATGCGCATGGAACAGAATTTCGGCCCGCACATTGAGCAGAAATGGGCTGTTTTATGCGCCTCACGCGGCATGGTCTGGTCGTGGTAAGCGCAGGCTGTGTCAGGGTCCAGTGACAGGTTGAACTGGTCTTCCCACCGGAACGTAAAGCGGGCGCGGCTCAGGGCATCATCACGCAGCTTGGCAGCCGGGTGACCTTTGGCCAAATCTGCCGCATGGGCTGCAAGCCGGTAGGTGATAACGCCGGTTTTCACATCATCCCGGTCAGGCAGGCCAAGATGTTCCTTGGGGGTGACATAGCAGAGCATAGCTGTACCAAACCACCCGATCATGGCAGCGCCAATAGCGGAGGTAATATGGTCATAACCGGGTGCAATGTCGGTTGTTAATGGGCCAAGCGTGTAGAACGGGGCCTCACCACAGTCTTTCAACTGCTTGTCCATGTTTTCCTTGATCTTGTGCATGGGCACATGGCCTGGCCCTTCAATCATGACCTGACAGCCCTTGGCCCAGGCAATCTTGGTCAGTTCACCCAAGGTTTCCAGCTCAGCAAACTGGGCGGCATCGTTCGCATCCGCAATGCTGCCGGGGCGCAGACCATCCCCAAGGGAGAAGGAAACGTCATATGCGCGCATAATGTCGCAAATTTCGTCAAAATGCTCATACAGGAAGCTTTCACGGTGCCCGTTCAGGCACCAGCTTGCCATGATTGAGCCGCCACGGGACACAATACCCGTCACGCGGTTGGCTGTGAGCGGCACATGCTGCAAGCGCACGCCAGCATGAATGGTGAAATAGTCCACGCCCTGCTCGGCCTGTTCAATCAGGGTGTCACGGAACACGTCCCAGCTCAGTTTGCTGACATCCCCGCCCACTTTTTCCAGCGCCTGATACAGTGGCACTGTGCCGATGGGGGTAGGAGAGTTGCGCAAAATCCAGTCACGAATATTGTGGATGTTGCGGCCTGTGGACAGATCCATAACCGTGTCCGCACCCCAGCGGATGGACCAGACCAGCTTTTCCACTTCTTCCGCAGCGGAGGACGTTACGGCAGAATTGCCAATATTGGCGTTCACCTTCACCAGAAAGTTGCGGCCAATGATAACGGGCTCAAGTTCGGGGTGGTTGATGTTGGCCGGAATAATGGCACGGCCACGTGCAATTTCATCCCGAACAAATTCCGGTGTGACAAATTCCGGAATGGCGGCTCCAAAGGAGTCCCCATCCTTCAGGCGTTCGGCGGCACCGTCGGCAGCCTTCAGGCGGCCCAGATTTTCACGGTGGGCCACATAGATCATTTCTTCGGTAATAATGCCGGCACGCGCAAATTCATATTGCGTGACCATCTGGCCCTCTGCGCCTTTCAGCACACTATGCGGGGCCGGACAGGGGGCGACCAGATGGTCGCCGCTTGCGTTACCATTATCTTCCGGGCGTACATCCCGCGGTGTTGTCTGTTTGAAGCCGCGGCGTTCCAGCCAGGGGGAGCGGGGCTTGCTCAGACCTTTGCGGACGTCAATTTCTACTGAGGAATCAGTGTAGGGGCCGGAGGTATCATACACCCGCAGCGGTGGTTCTTTGGCGGAAGGGTCCAGCGTAATATCCCGGAACGGCACCTTGATGTCCGGGTGGCCTTCCGGGCTGGAATAGGCCTTGTGCGAACCACGGATAGGGCCAGTTGTGACATGGCCGGGAGCAGGCGCTGCCGTATTGGCTGGGCGTGGGTTGCCTGTGGTTTGGCTGGTGCTGGATGATGGGGTAGGGGTCGTCATCATACTCTCCTCACTGCAGAGGAGGACAGGAGCGGAAGAGAGGTATCGTGTTATAACGGACCAAGAGTCAGCGGGAGCCAACACTCTTTCTCTTGCACCAGTCCCTCCGCCGGTATGAACCGGATCAGGTTCCCCGCCAGCAGCATTATGCTCTCTGGCGGCAGGGTCGCCACGCGCTCTGCTGCCAGAGCCCAGTGGCCTCTCAGTTCCTTGCCGGAACCCCCCTTGGTAGCCGTGATCAGATAACCTTTCGGTCCGTGATGTCAAGCAGATGCAGGCGTCATGACAAGAGTTGAACAGAAGGGGGCGCAGAGGCTCAAAACCATCGTCACAAGAATGGTTACGAAGGCGGTATTATGGAAATTTGAATAAAAAAATGTAATTCCTATGCAACCACATGGGAATTGTGGCATTATGCGGGCATGACAGAAGAAAGAAAACAGGCTCAAGAAGCAATTGCGAATGTCGAAATCTCGCCAAACGCAAACCGTGTCTTGTGGGCGGCAGCTATTGTTGCGGCAATATGCGGCGGTCTATACGGATATGACACCGGTATTATTTCAGGTGCATTGCTCCTCATTACCAAAGACTTTCACTTGACTTCCGGACAGGAAGAAATGGTGACCTCCGCCATTCTGGTCGGGGCGGTCATGGGGGCTATGGGCATCTCTTATCTGTCCGAGCGGTTTGGCCGTCGTGTGTCCGTCATGGTTGTGACAGCGGTGTTTGTTGCAGGGGCTGTTGCATGCTCCCGGGCACCGGATGTCACAAGCCTGATTATTGCACGCGTATTCCTCGGTCTTGCTGTGGGGGGTGCCACGCAGGTTGTACCAACCTATATTTCCGAGCTGGCACCGGCCAGCAAGCGCGGTAATCTGGTAACATTGTTCAATGTGGCCATTGGCGTGGGTATTTTTCTGGCCAACCTTGTAGGCTTTACTATGCGGGATGCGTGGGGCTGGCGGCCCATGATTTCCGTTGCGGCCATTCCTGCTGCATTTGTGTTCATCTGCATGTTTTTCCTGCCCAAAAGCCCGCGCTGGACGGCAGAAAACGAAGGTTTGGCCTCTGCTGTTGAGCAGCTCAGCCGTGTGCGGACATCACGTAAGGTCATCCGGCGTGAAATTCGTGAAATTCATGAAAACGCGTCCGACATTGACGAGAGTGAGCGTGGCTGGAAAGGGCTGATGTTACCCTTTGCCCGCCCAGCTCTTGTTGCGGCCCTCGGTATTGCGTTCTTCACGCAGGCTGGCGGTCTTGAAATGATGATTTATTACGCGCCAACCTTTCTGTCTGACGCCGGGTTTGGCAATTCCGCCGCGCTGCTGGCCAGCCTTGGTATTGCGATCGTTTATCTGGTCATGACCCTGCTGGGCTGCCTGTTTGTTGATAAAATTGGCCGCCGTCGTCTGGTGCTCATTATGGGGCCGGGGTCTGTTCTCAGCCTGATCGGGCTTGGCATCATGTTCGCGATCCACCCTGATAAAGGGAGTGTCGGGAGCTGGATGATTATCGCCTTTCTGCTGCTGTTCATGATGTTCAATGCAGGCGGTATTCAGGTTGTCGGCTGGTTGCTGGGCGCTGAATTGTTCCCGCTGCCCATGCGTGCTGCGGCAACAAGTGTGCACGCCGCCATGCTATGGGGGGCCGACCTGCTGGTGACAGCTACAGCCCTGACCCTTGTGCAACTGGTTACATTGGGTGGCACAATGTGGGTCTATGCAGGGGTGAACCTGCTATCGGTCATCTTTGTCTATTTCTTCGTGCCAGAAACAGCCGGTGCGTCTTTGGAAGATATCGAGATCGCATTGCGCCGGGGTGAATTCAAACCAAAGGTAGGGCAGGACCCACGCATTCGCTCTTACGATGCAGAGGATGCTGAGGAAGTCGGGTTCACCACGACAACCGCCTGAGGTTTCTAAAGACCTTAGGTATCTGGTAAAAAAGGCTCTCCTGCGTGAGAGCCTTTTTTCTGTCTGGTCCTAGCGGTAAACAATACCGCCATCTGTAATAATGGACTGGCCAGTTATGTAATTGGAATCCGGCCTTGCCAGAAATGCTACCAGCGCAGCAACATCTTCTGGTGTTTCTGCACGGCCTAGCGCAATGCCACCTACAAACTTGTTATAGGTCTCGCGCGGTTTGGCACCAGTTTCTTCCACCATGCGGCGGTCAATAAAGTCCCACATATCTGTGCCCACAATGCCCGGACAGTAAGCATTAACTGTAATGCCAAGGCTGCCCAGTTCTTTGGCGGCTGTTTGTGTCAGAGCACGGATGGCAAATTTGGTAGAGCAGTAAACGCCCAGCAGAGGGAAGCTCTCATGTCCGGCCATGGAGCAGGCATTGATAATTTTGCCCGGTGTCCCTTGTGCCTTGAAGGCTTTGGCAGCTGCCTGAATACCCCATAACGTGCCCTGTACGTTGATGCGGTAAATGGTCTCAACCTCTTCTGGTGTGGCATCCAGAATGGAGCTGACCTGCACAATGCCAGCATTGTTGACCATGATATCGACCTGACCCATGGTGTCCGCGGCCTGCTGGACCATTGCATAGACCTGCTCACGGTCTCCCACGTCCGCTGTAACGGCTAGGGCTTTACGCCCCAGTGCTTCCACCTCTTTTACAACAACAGCCAGTTTGTCGGTTTTTACGTCTGTCAGAACAATATTGGCCCCATCCTGAGCCAAACGTAGGGCAATGCTCCGGCCTATGCCTTGTGCTGCACCTGTGACAATTGCGGTTTTGCCTGAAAGCGACATGGTGTGAGTCCTGCATTTATTGAAGACTCTGCCAGAATACACCCGTTAGGGGTAAAATGTGTCCCTGTCTGGTGTGCTGCACACTGAAATGTGCCCAACAAAAAACCCGGCCCTCTATCAGGAGGCCGGGTCTTCTGAAGTGATGATGCTCTCGCTTTAGTGCGAGAGGCCTGTAAAGTTTTCCAGCCAGTGAATGGTGTAGTCACCTTTCTGGAACTGCGCGTCAGCCAGAATACGCCGGTGCAACGGTATGACGGTCTTGATGCCTTCAACAACAAACTCATCAAGGGCACGCTGCATACGGGCAATGGCCTGTGCCCGTGTGGGGGCATGGACAATGACCTTGGCAATCATGCTGTCATAGTATGGCGGCACCCGGTAGCCGGTGTACAGGGCGCTATCAACGCGCACACCCAGACCACCCGGAGGGTGATAAACGGCAACCGTGCCGGGGCAGGGCGCGAAGGTTTCAGGGTCTTCCGCATTGATGCGGCATTCAATGGCGTGGCCATCAAACGTCACGTCTTGCTGCGTGTAGCCCAGCTTTTCCCCTGCCGCGATGCGGATCTGCTCACGGACCAGATCAACATTGCAGACCATCTCCGTGACCGGATGTTCCACCTGAAGGCGGGTATTCATCTCGATAAAACAGAACTGGCCGTCCTGATACAGGAACTCAAGCGTCCCGGCGTTCCGGTAGCCCATGCGTGACAGGGCTTCGGTGACGGTACGCCCAATTTCATCGCGCTGTTCGTCATCAATGGCGGGGGAGCCAGCTTCTTCCAGCAATTTCTGGTGGCGGCGCTGCAAGGAGCAGTCACGTTCACCAAAATGCACCACGTTGCCGTAGTTATCGCCCAGAATCTGGAGTTCGATATGGCGGGGCTTATCCATGTATTTTTCAAGATAAACCGCGTCATTCCCAAAGGCTGCCCGTGCTTCTGTACGGGCCACACTCCAGGCTTCTTCCAGGTCTGCGGCGGTTGGCGCCACCTTCATGCCACGACCACCGCCACCGGCAGCAGCCTTGATCAGAACCGGGTAGCCAACTTTTTCGGCCACAATGCGGGCTTCTTCAATACTGGCAAGCTCACCGTCAGACCCCGGCACCAGTGGCACGCCAAGGGCCATCATGGTGGTTTTGGCAGTGATCTTATCCCCCATCATGCGGATATGCTCCGCCGTAGGGCCAATAAAGGTCAGGCCGTGGGCTTCCACCGTCTCGGCAAAATCCGCGTTTTCAGACAGGAAGCCGTAACCGGGGTGAATGGCTTCAGCGCCCGTAATGGTAGCCGCAGACAGAATTGCCGCCACATTCAGGTACGAATCGCGGGATGAAGCCGGGCCAATGCACACGGCTTCATCTGCCAGACGCACATGCATTGCGTCTTCATCTGCGGTGGAATGAACCGCTACGGTCTTGATACCCAGTTCCCGGCAGGCGCGCAGGATACGAAGGGCAATCTCGCCGCGGTTGGCGATGAGGATTTTGGAGAACATCACTCGATAATGACAAGCGGTTGACCAAATTCCACCGGATCGCCGGAGGCAACCAGCATCGTCTTGATCGTGCCAGCCTTGGGAGCCTTGATCTGGTTGAAGGTTTTCATGGCTTCAATCAGCAGCAGGGTCTGGCCTGCGCTCACAATCTGCCCTTCGCTCACAAACGGAGCGGAGGATGGGTCCGGCGCCAGATAAGCCACGCCCACCATGGGGCTGTTGACTGCGCCCGGATGACGGGACAGGTCAGCCGGTGCGGCGGGCACAGGGGCCGCAGCAACAGGGGCCGCAACCGGAGCCGCTGCCACCGCAGGGGCTGCCGCAGCCTGCACGCTCAGCGTACGGGCAACACGAATGCGGCTGTCTTTCTCCGCAATTTCGATTTCGGTCAGGCCGGTGTCAGTCAAAATTTCAGCCAATGCCCGAATGGCATCCGCATCCACGAGCAATCCGCTCATTGGTGGTCATCCTCATTAAGAATAAGATCGGTCATTGCCTGCAATGCCAGAGAATACCCTGCCACGCCTAGCCCACATATAACACCAACTGCGGCGCGTGAGACGTAGGACATGTGGCGGAATGGCTCGCGGCGATGAATGTTGGAGATATGAACCTCTATCACTGGCAGGTCTGTTGCAAGTAACGCGTCAAGCAGCGCAACAGATGTATGGCTATAGCCCGCAGGATTGATGATGATGCCGCGCGCACGTTTGCGGCATTCCTGCACCCACGAAATAAGTTCGCCTTCTATGTTGGTCTGGCGGAAGTCGATGGCCAGATCCAGCTTGTCAGCAGCCTGAATGCAGATTTGCTCCACATCATCCAAGGTGGCCCGCCCGTAAATTTCGGGCTGGCGCTGGCCTAGCATGTTCAGGTTGGGGCCGTTTAGCACAGCAATGAGAGGTCTTTTCATAGTGGCATGGGCCGTAGCACGATGGCACGTTGCATCCAAGAGCAGAGATGAAGGGCCGCCGTAAAATGCCATGCATCCAATTAGAGCATAAAGGGTGAAATTGCCGTGCGGTAGGCGTTATTCTGCCTTTGTTTTGCCCGATGTCACGGCTACGAAAGGCATAACAAACCAGAGGGCCGAGTAGAAAAGAGTTGCCTTTTGGTGAAGAGACCGGCTTTATTTGCTCAGTATTTAATAACGGATGGAGTCAGCAAGCGGATGTCAGCCCTGCGCCGGGTACTTCTTGGAAGTGTATTTTTCATGGCTACCATGACCACTGTTTCCTCTGCCAATGCAGCAGAAACCGAGCAGTCAGGTACGGCATGGGCCGATTCCGTAAACCGCGCTCTGGCAGCGCGGGAGCAGACGGATGAGGCTCCGGTCGTCTCTGGTAAAGGGCATGTCAGGCACGCTTCACAGAAGGGCGTAGCAAGCTGGTATGGGGGGCGTTTCAACCACCATCGGACGTCTTCCGGCAGCGCTTTTGACAAAACCCGGCTGACCGCAGCCCATCCAACCGCCCCTCTCGGCAGCAAGTTGCTGGTGACGTCAGAAGATACAGGGCGCTCAGTGGTGGTAACGGTCAATGACCGTGGGCCATACAGCCATAACCGTGTGATTGACCTGTCACAGGCTGCTGCCGCCCGCCTTGGAATGCTCAGCAGCGGCGTGGCACACGTCAAGATTGAGGAAGCCCCTATCGAAGTGGCTATGGCCCCGCAGGATGGCTCTGACTCTCTGGACACATCCTCCGTCATGCAGGTTGGTACCCCCAAGACACATGCGCTGCGTCCTCTGCAACGGGCACGCAAGCGGGCGCATCGCTAAGCTCTAAAATCCTATAGTGGATACTAAAAAAGCGACCTGAGGCCTGACGGCTTTGGGTCGCTTTTTCAGTATTGAGTGCCGGAGAGAGAAGCGGAGGGACCGCTTCTCTTGCAATAGTTTTACATAACAATCGGTTTGCGGCGTACGCCTCGTGCATAGCTTTCCATCTCGGCACTCAGTTCAGCGCCCATGAGCACCACCCACGCGCTGACGAAAAACCACATCATGATGGCAATAACCGCGCCCAGAGGTCCGTAAGTCGCATTGTAGCTGGCAATGTGCGCGACATAATACGAAAACCCGAGCGCCGTGATGATCCAGGTAATAGTTGCAAACAGTGCACCCGGCAGAACCCAGCGCCAGTTGGTTGGGTAGTGCCGGTCTGGCCCAAAGCGATAGAGCGCGGACGTAGCCAGAATCTGAAATGTGAACATGACGGCAGGACCACTCCAGCGTGCCGCAAACTCAACGGAACCGGGCGGCGTGGGAATATGCAGCCATGTTGGCAAATTCAGGAAAATGGGCAGAGCAACCATAATGGCCAGCGTAAGTGCCGCCCCCAGCACTGCGGACAGGGTCATGGCGAGCGCCGTCACCTGAAACACCAGAAAACTACGGCTTTCCTTGGTATTGTAGGCCATATTCAGGGCAGAGAGAATGGAGCGGGTGGCCGCCGAGGCTGACCACAGGGCCACACCCAGAGAAATGACAAGATTGATGGTCAAAGAACCCGGAGGTTCCGCCACAAGAGTTTGAATCCGGTCATAAATCAGGGCGTAAGCACCCGGCGGCAACAGGCCGCGCAACACTTCAAGCTGCGGAGTGACGGTCTGGACGTCAAACGCCAGCCCGTAAATGGAAATCAGGGAGCTGATAGCCGGAAAAAGGGACAGGGTGGTATAGAACGCGCATCCTGCGGCTACCAAAGTGGTGGGGCCGGAAATCAGGCTTTTGCCTGTTTGAAGGAAAATTGTCTTCCAGTCTTGCCCACTCAGTTCTGAGGGACGGGCAAACTTTGCTGCTGCTGTGGTGAGAATGGTCTCATCATGATGCGGTGGTGGCAGCGCAGTGCTGGCGGGAGTCGGGTTAGCCGGGTCACAGAGGGCCTGCATAGTGTTTGAAGAATCCTTCTTTGTCGCGTGGCTCCGGCTTTAAGGCTGAACCGCATAAACCTGTTTAAGAAAACAGGTTTGGGCCAATGCCGGTTCCCTTTACAGGGCGTAGAGGTGTCAGAAAGACACCGTAACAGGGCGCATTTTTAGCTATGCTCTCTCTGGTGTGCTATATTTTTCTTCCCTCACGTTATTTTTGTCTTGCGCTTGTGGTGGTTTGGCCTCATATGCACGCCCCTACGCAGCAACGCACGTGCCACTGGCCCTCTGAGGTTACGCAACGACGTCAAGCGTTCTGGCAATCTGGGTCACCTTTCTTTTGGTGGTCTTTTATTTGGTCGCTGGTCCGTTAGACCGTTTCGCAACTCCTCTCCCAGCACAAACAAAAAGCGGGAGAGCCTTATATTGGGGGAATGGGTGGAATGACGCCCAAAATTGCCCGTTTTTTCGCTGAGCAAAAGCCCGCTACACCATGCCTGGTCGTTGATGTCGACCAAGTGGAGGCCCGGTACCTGGCGCTCAATTCCGCACTCCCGCAGGCGCGCATTTATTATGCGGTCAAAGCCAATCCGGCTATGCCAATTCTCACTCGCCTTGTAGGGCTGGGGTCCAGCTTTGATGCGGCCTCCTGGGAAGAAGTGTCCATGTGCCTTCAGGCAGGCGCGGAGCCGGAAGATATTTCTTTTGGCAACACTGTCAAAAAAGTATCCGCCATTCAGGCTGCGTATCGCGCCGGTGTACGGATGTATGTTTTTGACAGCCTGGAAGAGCTGGAAAAGCTTGCAGCCCATGCTCCGGGTTCACGCGTTTATTGCCGCCTGCTGGTGGACAATGACGGCGCTGAATGGCCGCTTTCCCGCAAGTTTGGCACAACGCTCGAATCCGCGCGTGACCTTATGCTCAAAGCGCGTGAATTCGGGCTGGACCCATACGGCCTGTCTTTTCATGTTGGCAGCCAGCAGTTGTCTGCTGATGCGTATGAAGTGGCAATTGGTCGTGTGGCGGCTCTGTTTACAGACCTTGCCGCAGCGGGGCTTGACCTGCGCATGATCAACCTTGGTGGTGGTTTCCCGGTCAAATACCGGGATGACGTGCCCGAAATTGATCATTTCGCTACGGCCATCAGCCACGCCATGACAGAGCATTTTGGGAATGCACTGCCTGAAATGCTTGTTGAGCCGGGCCGCTTTATTGTGGGAGCCGCTGGGGTGGTGCGTTCAGAAGTTGTGCTGGTCAGCCGCCGCGGGCGGGAAGATGGCCCGCGCTGGGTGTATCTGGACATTGGCCGCTTTGGTGGACTGGCAGAAACAGAAGGCGAGTCTATTCGTTACGCCATTCGTACAGACCGTGATGGTACCGCAACTGGGCCAGTTGCCATTGCCGGACCAACCTGTGATGGCGCGGATATCATGTATGAGAAAACAGCATACGAACTGCCCCTCTCCCTTCAGTCAGGAGAGCAGATAGATCTGTGCTCAACTGGGGCTTATGTCTCAACATATTGTTCTACGCGGTTTAACGGCTTCCAGCCGCTGGCCGAACACTACATTTAAGAGCCTAAACGGGCGGCGCATGATCTGTGCCGCCCATAAATTTTTACGTATAGCCGCTTTTGCATGCCGTGTTGCTTGCAGTAAGATTACCTGAATACGCTTCAGGGAGGCACACGCGTGAAAAAAACAGCATTGCTGCTGGCAGGGTTGGTAGTATCGGCATCCGGGCTGTCTTTAGCTCATGCTGAGGAGCCTGTGCCTGCTGCATCTGCCGTACAGAATTTTGGCCGCTTGTCCGCGGATGGCAATGCCGCTTTTGAAGAACTGAGCCTTGCCCGCAAAGCCATTTTTGATGGTGACCTGGCAAGCGCCAAAACATTAATTGCCGCCGCCCAGCAAGATCTTGCCCGCGCACGAGCTGACAATACCGCTTTTGAAAAAGCCGAAGCTGATTTGATGCCAACAAAAGTGCGCAATCAGCCGCCCCGGCCTTTGCCAGACGTGGGTAAACAGGTGGCATGGTTACCCATAGATGGTGAACTGGTGCTGGATGAAACCTTGTCCCCCACCACGGAGCGTACCGCAGCACTCGCTATGGCGAACACTCACCTGAAGAGCGGAGACACCACGCGGGCAGCTACTCTGTTACGGAGTGCCGGGGTGGATGCGGATTACATTATCGCCGCAGTTCCACTGGAGCAGACACGTATTGCAGCGGACAAGGCTGCTCACGCTCTCCCAAAGAACCCATACAAAGCCAGCGAGACCCTGCGGAGCGTTGAAGAGTCTGTCAGATATGCATCGGTGGACATTCAGGGTGTTACGCAACAGCAGCCTGCACCGTAAGGCGTCATGGGCCGCAGGCAGGAAGCATAAACCTGCCTGCAAAACTTGGCTTGCCAACACAGGGGTGGGTCGGCGCAGATAGATAAAAAAACTTGTTAGTCCAGCAGTAACGTATCCATCTGGCGCACTTTTTCAGGTGGCGGAAATATATCACAAAATGGTTGGGATAATGCCGCCTTCACACCGTATGGCCGCACCATTGGTAATTGCTCCAAACGGGCTGGAAAGAAGCGCAACCTGAGCCGCAATTTCTGCCGGGTCAATCATGCGTTGCAGAAGAGAAAGTGGACGCATGGTCCTGAAAAATTCAGCTTCTCTTTCCTGTGGTGTGGCGTCTTTATTGGCGACAGCCGTTTTAATAAAAGCGTCACTCCCGTCAGATTTTGTCGGCCCCGGCACTATGGAATTAACAGTAACGCCCGTGCCTTTTGTCTGTTCTGCCAAGCCGCGGGCTATAGCCAACTGCGCTGTTTTGGTCATGGCGTAGTGTACGGTTTCCGCAGGTGTCACGACACCACACTCACTGGACACAAAAATAATTCGCCCCCAGTTGCGCTCCAGCATGGTGGGGAAATAATGGCGTGATAAGCGAACACCACTCATAACATTAATATCAAAAAGCGTTTGCCATTCCTGGTCCGTAATATCGGAAAATGGTTTTGGTTCAAAAATCCCCAAATTATTGATAAGGATATCAACAGACGGAATTTTTTCTGTCAGTAATTTTACACCGTCTGCTGTGCCAGCATCAGCCTTGACGGTCTGAACACGGTCTGGGTGCCCGATTTCTTTTGCGGCCTGATCAAGTTTGTGTTGGTTGCGCCCGCACAGAATAACGGAAGCCCCTTCCATAATAAAACGTTTTGCAATGGCAAGACCAATCCCCGATGTTGAGCCAGTAACAAGCGCGGTTTTCCTTGTAAGTTGAAGGTCCATAAACGTATAATTCCTTACACTGTATAAAGATGCAGCGCTTTAAACGAGCGCTATGCTCGGCTTTAGCTTTGTAAGAAAAAAGAGTAGCAGAAAGGCTTTTTGACGGACCCTGTTGAACAACTTTAACTGTAAAAATTCAGGATTGTTGAACTTTTTAGAATTTAAGGCTTTTGCGGCATCTCTTTTACTCTGAAAACTCAACAGTTTCTTCTCTTCCTGCGTTGAGGCGAGGACATGCTTTAACAGGGAGATCCTCATGACACGTTTTCAGCAAAAAACTGTTGTTATCACAGGCGCGGCTCGGGGTTTTGGGGCCGCTACTGCGGAATGTTTTTATAAGGAAGGCGCTAATCTGGTGCTTTTGGATAGTGCAAAACAAAATCAGGAAAATACCGGTTTTGCACCCGATCGCGTTCTTTTTCTTGAATGTGATATTTCAAATTCACAAGCGGTTAACAGTGCCATGCAGCAGGCAGTGCAGCGCTTTGGTGGTATTGATGTCCTGGTTAATAACGCTGGTATTGCACACCCTGGCCAACCTGAAGACACGACCGATGATGTATGGCAAAAGGTGATCTCCATTGACCTGAGCGGGACATTTTACTGCGCGCGGGCAGCTATTCCCTATTTGAAAAAAACAAGAGGCAGTATTGTGAATGTCGGGTCAATTTCCGGCATGGGTGGGGATTGGAACTTCCCTGCCTACAATGCGGCGAAGGGTGGTGTTGTGAATCTAACCCGTTCTCTGGCGCTTGATTTGGGACAATACGGCATCAGGGTCAATTCCGTTAACCCCGGCCTTTCCAAAACCCCCATGGGGCAAGGTCTTGCGCAAGATTCGGAAAAATCCCGTAAATTCATGGAACGAACAGCGTTAGGGCGGCTGGGTGAACCGGAGGAAATAGCGCAGGTTATTGTTTTTCTGGCAAGTGACGCAGCAAGTTATGTCACAGGCGCTACGGTAGCGGTGGACGGCGGAACGTCAGCGTCCAACGGTCAACCCCCTATGGCCTGAGCGCACACCACTCCCCCGCTCATGCTTTTGAGCGGGGGTTGTGCGGGTTTTTATTTATCCCTGTTCATGTTTTACGTCCTGCCAGAGCTTGTCCAACTCCTCCACCGGACGGTCCTGCATAGAGAGACCTTGTCGGGCAAGCTTGCTTTCTACCGCTTCAAATCGTCGCGTAAATTTATCACAGGCCTGGCGCAGGCAAGCCTCCGGGTCCAGATCAAGGCGGCGTGCCAAACTGGCTAGCGAAAACAGGACATCGCCCAATTCATCCTGCATGCGGTCCTTGTCGCCCTTTTCAAGTTCCACAGTAAATTCGTCTATTTCTTCATGCACTTTTGCCACAACGCCAGACACATCCGGCCAGTCAAACCCCACGCGTGCAGCACGTCCTGCAATTTTGGCGGCACGGAGCAGGGCGGGCAGCATGGGGGGCACGCCCGCCAGAGCACCACCAGACTGCCCGTCTTCTACCAGTTTGCGGCGTTCCTGCTCTTTCAAGGCTTCCCACTGTGCGGGCAGAGCCTGCGCTGGCGTGGCTGTGTTTACGTGCGTGGGTTCTCTCCCTAAAACCTCCGGGCCAAACGTAACATGCGGGTGCCGCCGTATCATTTTTTCAGTGACCATTCGTGCCACGGTCGCAAGGTCAAACTGCCCGGCCTCCCGCGCAAGCTGGGACTGATAGACGACCTGTAACAGCAAGTCTCCCAACTCATCCGGAAAAGCCTGCCAGTCCTGCCGCTGAATGGCGTCCAGCACTTCGTAGGCTTCCTCAATGGCATAAGGGGCTATGGTTTCCGGGGTTTGTTCAAGGTCCCACGGGCACCCCCCCTCCGGGTTCCGCAATTGCGCCATAAGGGCGGCCAGTCGTATTATTTCCTGCGCGGCGTGCTCGGGGCGGGAGTACGGTGTGGGCTGCTGAGAAACCATGGGACAAGCCTTATCGTGTGCAACTATCAGTTAGGCAGAGAGGGTTAGGTGTGGTTTTTGGTCCTTCCCCCTTCCACCCGAAGGGCGTTCCCTCCTATATGCGAAAAGGACAGAAGGGCGAACAGCCTGAAAAAGAGATAACCTGCCTTGAACCGGCATAGGGAGCCTGCACACGCAGGGTGAGATGGTATGACACAGCACCCCGTTATTTTTATTGATGGTGAAGCCGGCACCACCGGACTGGAAATTCGCGAGCGTCTGGCCACTCTGCCCGTGCGTCTGCATTCCATAGCAACAACGCATCGCAAAGACCCTGCTGCACGTCAGGACGCCATGGCGGCGGCGGATCTGGTTGTGTTGTGCCTGCCTGACGCAGCCTCCCGCGAGGCGGTGGATATGGCGGCAGAGCTTGGAGAGGTTGCGCCCCGCCTGCTGGATGCCAGCACGGCATTCCGCACCGCTCCGGGTTGGGTCTATGGTTTTCCTGAACTGTCCGAAGCACAGGCCGCAGCCATTGCGTCAGCGCCACGTGTTTCCAATCCGGGGTGTTACCCAACGGGGGCTATTGCTCTGTTGCGGCCCTTGATTGATGCCGGTATTATGGATGCGCAGTATCCGGTCTGTATCAACGCCATTAGCGGCTATACAGGCGGCGGCCGCAGCATGATTGAAGGGCATGAGCGTGACGGTGGCCCCGCATTTGAACTGTATGGTCTGGGGCTTGAGCACAAGCATGTGCCAGAAATTCACCTTCATGCGGGTCTGGGGCGGCGGCCCGTTTTTGTGCCCTCCGTCGGGCATTTCCCGCGTGGCATGATCGTGTCCATTCCTCTGCATCTGGATGACCTGACCGGCGGTGTTACGGTTGATGACCTGAACACAGTCTTGGCGGCCCGCTATGCAGGGCAGGACAAGGTGCATGTTGTGCCGAAGGATGCCGGTCTGTCTGCTGAAGGGCTGGCAAAAAGTGACCGTATGGAGTTGCGTGTGCATGGTAGCCCCCGTCACAGGCAGGCTGTCTTGACGGCGCGGCTCGATAACCTCGGCAAAGGAGCATCCGGTGCCGCTTTGCAGAATATTGCCTTGATGCTGGGCCTGTCTGCCTGACACAGCCTTGATGGTCCGGCTCCCCGTTTCAGGAACGGAGGAGCTGGATCTCCGTCAGAATAGCCTGTGTCATCTGCGCCAGAGCATGGCTTAAGCGTGCAAAGCCCGCTGTTTTGGTGCGTGTTTCTTCGTCCATATATAAACTACGGCGCATTTCAATTTGAAGCGCATGCAGTCCTTCCTGTGGCCGCCCATAATGCTGGGTGATGTAACCGCCCGCATATGGCACGTTGCGTGCTGTACTGAACCCCTGTGCCCGTAAGGCTGTTTCAGCACAGCGTATCAAGTTGCCGGAGCAGGATGTGCCATGCCGGTCACCGAGCACAAAATCAGGACAGTCGGCCTCCAGCGCATCTGGCATGGAGTGCAGGTCCAGCAGCAGCGCTAGGCCGTGCTGGGCACGGCAGTCCTGCAAAAGCTGTGCCAAAGCTTTGTGGTAAGGCAT
This sequence comes from Acetobacter cibinongensis, assembly GCF_000963925.1. Lineage (GTDB taxonomy): Bacteria > Pseudomonadota > Alphaproteobacteria > Acetobacterales > Acetobacteraceae > Acetobacter > Acetobacter cibinongensis. Next base: position 242,474 of record NZ_BAMV01000007.1, on the reverse strand, counting down.
CCAGCAGTCCCGGATACGAAGCGCAGCTTCCGTAAAGGGGAGGCGGGTACGATAAATGGCCCGGTTATCCGCAACAATGCGCGGTACGGAGCCAAGGCCGGACAACGCTCTGTGGGTTGGTTTGACAAAGGCTGGTACCGGCCCGTCAAACATGCGGGGGTCCATGTCCCATGCGGCACGGTTAACATCACAGTAAGCGCGGGGGAACTGGGCGTATAAAAGGGCCGGTCCCAACGCATGGGCAGGGGCTGCCAGTTCTTCAATATAGCTGTCCTCCCCGCCGCGCAGTGTGGCAAGAGGTTGGCGGCTGGTGTTTACAAACACATCCGGATACATGCGGCCCGAATGCGGTGAGGCAAGAACCACGGGCGTGGTAGCCGTTCCAGAGACATGGAAAGGCGGTGTAACCCATAACTGTTGGTTTTCATTCACTATTCGGTCTATCTCCGTAGGTATGATCCGGCTTAAGCCCCGACGGATGAGTGAATGAGCAAAATTTTTCATTCGGCTATAATTGTGGGCTTGCGCTCTGAACGCAAGAAGGATAAAACGCGGCGCAGATAAGGATGGTGGGCGCATAGCTCAGCGGTAGAGCACTACCTTGACATGGTAGGGGTCACAGGTTCAATCCCTGTTGCGCCCACCATCCTTATCTCTAGAAATATCTCCTTCAAAATTTGCTGGTTTTTCACATGAATGCGTCGTGCATTCTGTGTGTGCGTCAGGTCATGTCTCTTGCAGGAATGCTGGCTTGTTTCTGACAAGCCATCCTGTTTCACATCCCCTGTATGGTGATAGTGCTTTTGTATTGGCACATGGCTGCGTGCCGCAGCATTTACACCTGCCTGAGAGCCCGCTTATTGCTGTGTGGTCAGAGACGTAGAGGCAGCTTCATGCAAACGGCCCCCAAACTTATCCAGTCGGTAGAGCGGTCTGCCATGATTCTGGAAATTATTGCGCAAGCGGGGGGTGGGGCGCGTTTGCAGGCCATTGCTGCTGCGTCCGGGTTGGGGAAAACCACGGTCCATAATATTCTCCAGACCCTCCTGCATCTTGGGTATGTACAGCGGCGTACGGGGGATATGCGGTATCACCTTGGCGGGCGCATCCTTAATCTGGCCCGTATGGTGGGGGACGATCAGACGATCCGCACCTATTTGCGTCCGGCTTTGGAAGACATAGCTCGTGCCAGTCAGGCTACAGTCTGGCTGGGTGTGCCCAGTGGGGATGAGGCAACGTATCTTGATGTCATTAATATGCATGAGCCGGACCGGGTTGAACCTGCCCTCTCTCGGCGTGAGCCTCTGGAAGGGTCGGCTGTAGGGCTTGTGTTTCTGGCGTTTGTGCCCGGGTTGGGCCGGCGTGTGCTCTCACATCGTGCCAATGCGCTGGATGCAGAGCATCTGAAACAGATAGAGGCCGTGCGTGCCAAAGGGTATGCACTGGACCTTCAGGCCTATCATCCCGGTATTCATGGAGTTGCCATTCCGTGGCGTGACAATGGGGAAGTTAAAGCCAGCATTTGTCTGACGGGCCCAGCAAAAGAATATCCTCAGGCCCGGCTGATCCGGCTGGCATGGATGATGATGCAAAAGGTTGAGCGGGTAGCAGTTCAGCCACGTTGAATAAACGCGTTTTCTCTTTTTTGTAACTTCACAGATTTTAAACATCTTGCACATGGTCAGCCTCTTTACGAAAAACCAAAAAGTGCGAGACAATAATGAAGCATGTTGACGCCACACTTGTTCTAAATACGGCTCTGGCCCAAGCCGAGCGTATGGGGGTTGCTGTCTGTGTTACGGTGGTGGATGCCGCAGCATGGCCTGTCGCGTTTGCTCGTATGGATGGCGCGCCTCTGGGAGTGATTGATGTAAGCAACAAGAAGGCGCGCACTGCAGCCCTGTTTCATATGGACAGCGCGGAGTTTGCTCAGGTTGCCCACCCCAATGGAGGGGCTTACACGCTGGAAGCCACAAATGGCGGTTTGACCAGCTTTGGGGGCGGTATTGTCTTGAAAGACGCCAAGGGTACCATTGTTGGTGGTATTGGGGTATCCGGCGCCAGCACGGAAGACGATATCAGCATAGCCCAGAGTGCGGCCCGAACCCTAGCGGCCTGAATGCTGCCTTTTATTTGAGAGTGTTTGTATGACGACCGACCCAATACCCACACCCGGCAGCGCCATTCCGCTGGTTGAGGCCCCCCACGGCAGAACAGCGGCCCTTACATTGCTGACCTTTGGCACGTTTGTTGTCGGTACAGGGGAATTTGCCATCATGGGTATGTTGCCTGAGTTTGCAACATCCCTTGGTCTGTCAACGGCGGATGCAGGCTACGCCATTACGGCTTATGCGCTGGGCGTTGTTGTTGGTGCGCCCCTTATTACCATTCTGGGTGCGCGCCTGTCCCGGAGGGAGTTGCTGCTGGTCCTGCTGCTGCTTTTCTGTTTTGGGAACGTGCTGAGCATCGCTATGCCCACGCCCGGTCTGGTAGAGGTTGCCCGCTTTATTACGGGGCTGCCACATGGGGCGCTGTTTGGTATTTCTGCGCTGGTGGCGGCCTCCATGGTGGAGCGCAAGCGGCGTGGCTGGGCGGTGGGGCGTGTGCTCTCTGGTATTGCCATTTCCACCTTGATTGGCGCTCCGTTTTCCACCTTCGCGGCGGATCATTTTGGCTGGCGTATTGCGTATCTGATTATTGCCGTGTTCGGGTTCATCACGTTTCTGGGTGTGCTGCGCTATATTCCGGCAGATAAGCCGAACCGCACCAACTCTCCGCTGCGGGAGGTCACAGCACTGGGTAATGCGCAGGTGCTGCTGACACTTCTGACAGCCGCCATAGGTTTTGGCGGTATGTTTGCCATTTATACCTACCTCACCAGTGTGCTGGTTCATGTGACCCAGGTGCCGGAATGGGAGGTCATGATCTTCATGGTCATATGGGGGGCAGGTATGTTGGTCGGGGCCAACCTTGGCGCGTGGCTGGTTGACCGCAATATTGACCTTGCAGCCCTGCTGGCTCTGGCGGGCAGTGCCGTCGCCATGGTGGCGTTCCCTGCTGTGCTGCATAGTGTGCCCGGTCTGGCGCTGGATGTTTTTCTGGTGCCAGCCTTTGTGAATGCGTTAGGGCCAGCCTTGCAAACACGACTGATGGATTTTGCAGGAGATGCCCAGACTCTGGCAGCCTCCCTCAATCACTCAGCCTTTAATATTGCCAATGCTCTGGGTGCGTCACTGGGTAGCCTGCTGCTGGCGCACCAGTATGGCTATGGTTCATTGGGTATGGGCGGCGCATTGCTGTCCGTGGCCGGGTTGCTGGTGTATCTGCTGGCTGTGGTTTTGCTGAAACGGGGCGGTCAGTTCCAGAACGCTGAATAACATCTGTTATGGAAAGGGCTGCAGTTTCGTGTAGCCCTTTTTCTCATAGCGCCTGCAAAAACGTGTGAGGAATACGCAATAGCCTGCTCTCCTGACCAGACCGCACGACTTCTCTTAATGGCAGGCTGTCCAGATCCTCTTCAGTGCGTGCGGTCTGAAAAGAGGTCATGAAGTCCCGCATTGTCTGGTCAGCCACACGGTGTGAACTGCCGTGACCCAAACTGCGGGCCTGCTGACTCCAGGCTAATGTACGGGTCATGGCAAGGCGCGTGAAAAGGCGTGTTTCATCCGCATATTTCAAATGCAGCATCCACACATCTTCGTCCAGATACGCAGTTTGCTGTGCAGTGTGAAACCCCGGCTCCCATGTCAGAGGGACGGCAGAAAGAAGTGTTTTGCAGGACCATGGCCGAATGGCACCATAAGGGCGCTGCATGAGTATGGGTTTGGACCAGTCAACAGGGGGAAGGTCCGGAGCATGCTGGAGAACATCCACCCCGACACACCGTATGGTCGCGTGGCTGCCTTTCTGAACATAGTCGACCAGAGAACCATAGCGGGATGGTCTGGCGATCAGCATCTCGTCACAGTCTGTAAACAGCACGAAGCGGTAAGTTTCCAATAGTTTCTGCTGAAAGCGCTGTACCTGCCTGGCGCGCTCAATTTCATCCAGTTCATGGCGGGGGAGGCGGATTACAGTACAGCCCGGCAGGTCTGGCAGAAAGTCACTGCCATGGTCCAGAACATACACATTTCCGGCTCCTGCCTGCCCCACATAGTAACGCGCCCATACAGGCAGCATGGTGTGTTCGTTATAAACCATTGTGAAAACGGCAAGCGGCTTGCGGGAGGCATGTGCAGGTTTGCCGAACCAGCGATGCAGCCATGGGGTGCGTGCTTCTACGGGTCGCTTTGGTCCTGCCATAAGGGTTCTCCAAGCTGCGTGCGGGTCTCTGATGGCTCTCACGGGCCTCAGGGGCGGCCTTGCCATCTGTGTCACTCTGGTAGGGTCGGGTGTATGCGGTGTAAGCTGGGCGGGAAGAGAGCGCCTGTCCTGATGTGTGTGTATACCAAAACAGGCAAGGTGCCTGAACTTTTGTTATTGAAAAGGACCATGACATGTTCTGTTTATCAGTAAGCCGTAAGTGGCAGTTCGGGTGTGCTGCCGCTGTAATGACAGGTCTGCTTGCCGTAGCGTCTCCCGGTCAGGCCGAAGGGAGCGGTGAGAAAGCACCTCTGGCGGCTAAATCCTCTCAGGTGGCTACGCAGCCTTTAGGTCAACCAAAACGCGTTATTGGTATGGCTAACCCCGCCTCGGTTCATTGTGTGGATGCCGGAGGGCGTTTGGAAATTCGGACTGGTAAAGCTGGCCAATATGGCATCTGTCACCTGCCAGATGGTCGTTCCTGTGAGGAATGGTCTTACTTCCGCACCGGCGAATGTTCCGCGGAAAGTTTGAAAGCCCACTAAAAGAGAGTGCCGGGGGATATTGAAAAATATCTCCTGCTGCCACATCTGTTAAACGTGCAAAAGGCGATGGTTTCTGGCCTGAGGGCAGAAACTGTTGTGCTTGTGATGCAGTGAAAGACGGAGACTTTACCAAGATGACAGACGCAGCCAAAAGCGCCACAGGAACGGAAACACGGGAATTTAGCGCAGAAGTCGGCCGGTTGCTCGACCTTGTTGTGCATTCCCTTTATTCCGAACGTGAGATCTTCCTGCGCGAGCTGGTCGCCAACGCAGCGGATGCCACGGACCGCCGCCGGTTTGAAGCCCTGACGGACGGTGCCCGCGCCCTTCCCGATGATGCAAAAATTCGTATTAACCCGGAGAAAGATGCCCGCCTGCTTACCATCAGTGACGATGGGTCCGGCATGACGCGTGATGAGCTGGTGGCCAATCTGGGCACCATTGCTCGTTCCGGCACCCGTGCTTTTGGCAAACAGCTTCAGGACGCCAAACCAGAAGAGCGGCCTAACCTGATTGGCCAGTTCGGTGTGGGTTTCTACGCGGCCTTTATGGTGGCGGATAAGGTAGACGTTATCTCCCGCCGTGCCGGGTCGGATGAAGCATGGCGCTGGACATCTGACGGTAAAGGCTCTTACACGCTGGAGCCTGCCACCCGTGAGAAAGCGGGCACAGACATCATCCTGCACATTAAGGAAGATGCTGACGAGTTCCTTGATAGCTGGCGTTTGCAGGCCATTATCCGCAAATGGTCTGACCACATTGCGTGGCCTGTCACCATCCTGCGGGACGGGAATGAAGAAGCTGCCAACGAAGGCACAGCCCTGTGGCGTAAATCCAAAAATGATGTCACCGAAGAACAGCTTAACGAGTTCTACCGGCACCTGACGCATAACTTTGATACGCCGTGGGACACGCTACACTGGCGCGCAGAAGGAACCATGGAATTTTCGGCGCTGCTGTTTGTTCCCGGCAGCCGTCCTTTTGAATTTGCTGAACAGACGCGTGAAAGCCGTATCCGGCTGCATGTCCGTCGCATGTTCATTACAGACGAGGCCGACATCCTGCCGTCATGGCTACGCTTTGTTCAGGGCGTGGTGGACACGGAAGACCTGCCACTCAATGTCTCGCGTGAGATGTTGCAGGCTACACCTGTGTTGGCCCGTATCCGCAAGGCGGTTACTAGCAAGGTCATGGGTGAACTGAAAACCCGTGCGAAAAACGCAGAAAGCTACGCAACGTTCTGGGAAAACTTTGGCCCTGTGCTGAAAGAAGGCATGTGGGACGATGCAGCACACCGCACAGAAGTTGCTGGCCTGAGCCGGTTCCGCTCCACCGCAGTGGACGGCCTGACATCCTTTGACGACTACGTCAGCCGTATGAAGCCTGAGCAGGATGCCATTTACTACCTGACCGGGGATAACGCGGAAACACTGGCAGCCTCTCCACAGATTGAAGGCTTCAAGGCACGCGGTATTGAAGTGCTGCTTTTGTCTGACGCCGTAGACTCCTTCTGGCCGGATCGCCTCTCCTCCTATGAAGGCAAAACCCTGCGCAACGTGGCTCAGGGCCAGTCCGATCTGGAGAAATTTGGTGCCCCGGCTGAAACCGATGCTGAAAAAGCCGATATGGATACCCTCCTGCCTGCGCTTAAAGCGGCATTGGGTGAGGCTGTGTCAGACGTAAAGGCAACAGATCGCCTTGTGAGCAGCGCTATGGTGCTTACTGCGCCAGAAGGTGGGCCAGACCTGCAATTGCAAAAATTGATGCAGCGCAGTGGTCAGGCTATGCCGAATGTGACGCCAGTGCTTGAACTCAACCCGGCGCATCCGCTTGTGCATCACTTGGCTGAAAAGGTGAAAGCTGGAGAGCCTGTTGATGAACTGGCGCATATTCTGCTTGATGTTGCCAGCATTCAGAATGGTGAAGCGCCTAAAGACGCTAACGCCTTCTCACGGCGTCTCATGGATGTTCTGGTGGGCAAAGCTGCGTCTGCCTAATATCTCAGAGGGTGTCAAAGGCCCCTCTTCATAAAACAAAAATGCCTGGGCCCTATGGCCCAGGCATTTTTGTAAGAGGCAACAGGGCGTGCGTTCACGCTCTATTTTCGCCTTCCGCATAAAAACCAGGAATATCGCGGGGGATGGAGCAATGCAGCAATTCTGTAAGTTACACTAACGTGTTTTAAAGCTTTCAGTGTAAACAGAATCAAAGCTGCATTTGTTAAAATAAACCCACTTCAAAGGTGCTGGTGATAATGCGCACTGCGCCTGATTTTTAACGGCTCAGGAACATTACGGTATTCGGACAGCAAAATTCTTTTGAACTCAGCGCGTTATGTCTGTTGTGGGGGTTTTGTTTTGGTGGGATATAAGCCAGAATAAAAAGAGAACATAGACGGTTTGAATGAGTGTGAAGAAGGAGCCAGCTTACGTGAAGGTCGCTTATGGTGTGTGTGCTTTGTTGCTTATGGCAGGTGTAGCACAGGCAGAGACAACCTCTTACACAGCACCTTTTACGGTTTTACAGGACACTCAGAGTCTGTCTGCTGGTTACGGATTTTGCCAGGCAGGTGAAGCATGCGTGGCAGTTCATAAGGCTGCCTATAAAGCCATTGAACCCGATGCTGTGCAGATGCCCCCTTCCAGCCAGCATTCCGTGGTGTTCAATATCCTGTCAGGCATTTTGAACCAGACTATGGATGTTGTTCGCACGTTGAGTGCAAGCCTGCCGCCGATCCCGTTTCACCTTTCAGAACAGAATAAAGTGCTTTCATGGCTTGAAGGGCTGGTTGCACTGTACGTGTTTTTCCGGCTTTGGCTTGCTTATAGGCGCAGGCGTGCTTTTAAGGGTGCTGTGCAGACCGGCAAACGCCTGATTAATTCTCTGGCTGACCGCTTGCAAATACGCCGCAAACAGCTTGTGTACCAAAACGCTTATGGCACGACAATTTACGATAAATGGGAGCGTGAGAAAGCAGCTTTTATGCAGCGTGAAATGCTGAACTGCCTGAACGAGCACGGGTACCAGAATTACATTGACCGCGCCACACCCGAACTGCTGGCCTATCTTGATAAGGTCGCTTTTGATACACCTGCTGAGCCTGAGCAAAAAGTTAGTAATCCGGATGTTTACAGCCCGGATATGAACCCTTTTGATTACGAACGCTATTGCGCCCGCCTTCTGCGCCAGTTGGGGTGGGAAGCTATAGCCACCTCGGAATGTGGGGATCAGGGGGCGGATGTTGTGGCCAGCCGTGGTAACACACGCATTATTCTGCAATGCAAGCTCTATACAAAAGCCGTGGGGAACGATGCCGTGCAGCAGGTTGCCGCTGCGCGTCAGCATTACGGGGCACGGTATGGAGCGGTTGTGTCTAACGCACCTTACACCATCCCCGCTCAGCAGTTGGCAAAGACCAACAAAATTTTTCTTCTTCATCACGATGAATTACAACGGTTTGTAAAGCGTGTTGAAAAGTCTTCTACTTTCCGGCTCCGTTGAGAGCTATGGCTTGCCAATAAGCTCATGTTTCTTGGAATTTTTACCTGAAAAACAAGTTCGCTGAGCAAGGCGCAATAGACCATAAACTCTGTCGCTGTCATGGCAGGTGCTATTGGGTAAGGATGCCTACGGTAAGTGTAGGCTTAGTTTACAGCGCTTCATTACGTATGTTCGGTAAACGCACGTAACCGGCATATCTGTCTGGCGGGACCATGCACTGTCTCTTGCTATAGAAGTGCCTAGAGCTCTGCGGTGGGGAAGGCAGTCGTCCTTCCCCATCTTCTTTATAAAAACCTCTGTTGTACTCCGCTCTCAAGTTTTATAGAGGCCGGAAATCTGAGCTTTCTATTTGGGTGTTGCGCTCTCTTTGGTAATAAAGTCTGAGATATGAGCATCAAGAGTGGAAAGTGGAACTGATCCTGTTTCCAGAATGGCATCATGGAATCGCCGGATATCAAACTTCTTGCCAAGAGTGTGTTCTGCTCTGTGGCGTAAGTCCCATATTTTGGCTTCTCCCAAGTAATAGGAAAGAGCCTGTCCTGGCCAGGAAATATAGCGGTCTATTTCTGTTTCAATCTCATGGTCAGCCAAGGCTGTGTTGTCATGTAAATAAGCCTGAGCCTGTTCCCGCGTCCAGCCTTTGGCATGAATACCGGTATCCACAACCAGGCGGGCTATGCGCCATGCCTGATAGGAGAGCATACCAAATTTTTCATATGCTGTATGGTAAAATCCCATCTCATCGCCAAGCCTCTCGCAATACAGCGCCCACCCTTCACCATAAGCGGAAATATAGTTTTTGCGGAATTCAGGCAGAGCCGTGTTTTCAGCAACCAGCGAGAGTTGCATGGAATGTCCGGGGGCTGATTCATGCAGTGTTAGCGCTGGCAGAGAGTAAAGCGCGCGGGCTTTCAGGTTATATGTGTTGACGTAATACGTATCTTCCCCGCCGCGTGCTGATGTGTAAAAAGGTGCTTCATCTTCAGGCACAGGCTCAATGCCAAATCTGTTGCGTGGCAGAAGGCCAAAATAGCGGGATGCCTTGCCATCGAACTCTTTTGCAATCCAGGCCGCATCTTTTAACAATTCCATAGGTGTTTTGGCGTAAAACTGATCATCTGTTCTCAGATACTTCAGAAAATCTGAAAAGCTGCCCTTAAACCCTGTCTGTGCCATGGTTTCCATCATTTCCTGATGGACCTTTTGCATCTCAGCAAGGCCGAAAGCATGAATAGCCTCAGCGGTCATGGAGGTTGTGGTAAATTCGTAAATCTGGCTCTGGTAGTAGCGTTTACCGTCAGGCAGGCTTTCCGCTGCCAGAGGCTGGCGTGCATGCGGCACGTAGTCTGTTGTAAAGAACGTCAGAAAATCACGATAAGTCGGAATAACTTTTTGGGAAATAATATCGCGTGCGGCCTGAGTTAGTTTTTCCTGCACGTCGCGCGGTATGGTGGCCGGATAGTGCCGAAACGGGGCGAAAAAAGGTGTCGCCTCTGGTGTCTTGGCCTCTGCAACCTGGCGTATGCCGCCTTCTCTTCCAACAAGTGTGACATGAGGTGCCGTGAACCCGCGTTGCAGGCCTGCACGCATATTGGCAGTTTGTTCCTGAAAATAGCGAGGGATATCGCCTAGGCGCTTGAGTGCGTTCTGGTAATCTGTCTCTGTCGTAAACTGCGCGCCTTCATTGCTGGAAAGCTCACTCCAGAATGTAGTGTCAGAATTGACAGGCATTTCGTAGCTTTTATAGGCAATCTGGTTTGCCATGACAGTTGCCTGATACTGCAACACATCATAATTCTCCCTCTCGCCTACTGTCAGGTTTTTGCGGTCAATATGCGTCAAAGCAGACAGAATACCCTGATAGTGCGCACTAATTTTTGCAAAACTGGTCGGGTCAACATGCGGGAGCGAGTCAGTCTGTTGTTTCTGCTGGGCTTTCTGCCATGCGGTGTCGGACTCTATCAGCGTTCCCAATGGGGTGGGGGCATGAGGGGCTGCCAGGGTGGTGGAACTGGCTAAGAGGAATGAGAAAGCCGCTGCGGCCCCCCACAGTGCGGTTGTATGACGCATCAAGACACCTTGAGACAGAAGTGATACTCTAAACAGGCTTTGGTGGAGCTAGTTTATTTTCGTAATCGTTATAAAATCACCTGTTGGGTTAAAAAGAAAGCCCTGCATGGGGCGCTACAGGGTTCTGGGCTGGGTGTTTTTCGGCTTTCCTGTACCATGGTTCTGCGCCACACAGTGCAGCAGGGATGCACACGCACGTGCGTTTTAGTGAGTGAAAGGATGCCTCCGTGCCTATTGCCCTGATCGCCCTAGCAATAGGGGCTTTTGGTCTAGGGACAACAGAAACCATCGTTATGGGTCTGTTGCCACAACTCTCAGCAGGGCTGGGTGTCTCCATTGCGCAGGCAGGCCTTCTGGTTTCCGGCTACGCATTGGGTGTTACCATTGCGTCTCCTGTCGTAGCCGTTCTCACCAATGCCTATTCGCGCCGTTACACATTGCTGCTCACAATGGCCATTTTCACAGTGGGTAACGCACTTAGCGCTATTGCACCGGGTTACTGGTCGCTCATGGTGGCGCGTGTTGTTACCTCGCTCTCGCATGGCACCTTTTATGGTGCTGCCTCGGTTATGGCCTGTCAGGTTGTGCCTCCGCACCAGCGGGCCAAAGCGCTTTCCCTGGTCTATATAGGCCTTACACTCGCCATGATTCTGGGGGTGCCACTTGGCACGGTTGTTGCACAGGTCAGCTCATGGCGGGTCGCGTTCGGCCTGATTGCCGCCATCGGCGTTGTTGCGTGGCTGAGTATTCGGGTTTGGGTGCCGCAGGATAAAGTGTCTGGGCCGCCGGTTAAACTCTATGCACAGTTGCATGCCATGACCCGGCCTTTGGTGGTCACCATGATGTTGGTGTCCATGTGTACATCTGCCAGCATGTTTTCGCTTTTTACCTATATCACGCCGTTTCTTCAGGTCAGAACCGGCTTCTCTGAACATGCGGTTGACCTTGTATTGCTCCTTATCGGCGGTGGGTTGTGCCTTGGTAATCTGCTGGGCGGCCGGTTGGCAGACTGGAAGATGTTGCCATCCTGTGCTGGCCTTATGCTGGCGGTTGCGGTTGTGCAACTGTTACTCGTACCCGGCAGCCTGCATGTCTGGACCTGTCTGATCCTTCTTTTTCTGTGGGGTGTTTTTATCTACGCGCCCATGGCGCCGCTACAGTCTTATGTTGTCACCTGTTCCGGGTCTGCGCCTAATATCGCGTCTGCCATGAACCAGAGTTCATTCAACTTCGGGAATGCTGTTGGGGCATGGGCCGGTAGTCTGCTGGTTGCCGGGCCGGAAAGCTATGGCGGCCTGCCTTATCTTTCCGCTGCTATGGCAGGCTTGGGGTGTGCGCTGGTTTTTCTTGCCAAATATTTTGAAAAAAAGACACAGCAGGCTGGGGCTTAAAAGCCCAGCACGGCATCACAGTTGAAGGTCAGCATATTTTCGGTGCCGTGGGTGACAACAGGGTTATCCACAGTTCCGGCCCGGTTGAAGGGTCTTGTGCCATTCAGGGACTTATCAATCCGGATTTCCGGCCGGAGTGTAAACGTGCCTTTGCCAAGATGCCGGTTTATCAGGTCTGGCCGATATGCGCCGCCCACGGTGAGTTCGCCATATGTGGTGGGTGGCGCATTGAAGTAGGAAAATGGTCTGTTACGCAAAGAGTTTACATAAGACATTGTGCCTGTGTACTGGCTGATGATAGCCCCCGTATTATCCCGGAAAATTTCAGCACGTGCGTTGAGCGTAAATGCCTTGCTGACATCCCATGAGAGATAGCCCGTAACACCATACGCATCATCGCGTGATGCATCATCATGTAAGAATAGCCCTTCTGCCTGCACGGACAGATCTTTGGTGATATGGTATGTAACAAGCAGGTCCGCATTATATTGCATCAGCCCATTGGCCTTTGGGCCAATGCCAGCGCTATTCCACCCTTCTGAGGACACACGGGTGGGGCCATTATTGCTTTGCGGCCCGAAGTGACCAATGGCGTTGATATTAAGTTTGCCATTCATCAGGTTATGCCATGTAAAGCCAAAATAGCCTTTAGGGCGGCTATTATTGCCGTTGCGGCCAAATGTTGTGGAATTTCCGGCATCAATACCAACAAGCCAGTCCATATGATGGCTGAGATGCATGGTTGCTACAACCCCTACCGTCTCAAACGGCACAATGTAGTCAGAGCCATAATTGAAGGAATAAAAGGGGCGTGCCAGCGCGGGCGTGCCTTCTGCGCCCATGAGCCCGTACATCTGGCCTGCCTGCACATCAATTCCGTGCTTGAAAACCCATGGCAGGTGCACGTCAATATGCGCCTGTGTGGGGGCCCACTGGTACTGGCCTGTCAGGTTGCCTGAGCCCATACCAATAGTAGGGTCAAAACGTGCATCCGAGCCATACATGGCCTCAAACACAAACCCGATGCCATAACCATGCCCTACGGGTGAAATGGGGTGGGAGATGGACCCCATGATCTGGTTAAGTGTGACGGTGTTTGCGCGGTCCAGGTAAAATTGTCCGAAGTTACGGCCAGTTTTTGTCCATGGGTTTCCCGCTATGCCGGTCTCAACAGTCAGGTGGCCGACAAGACCGTCCCAGTAGGTCAGGGCTTTCCCTTTTTTGGGTGTAAACAGATTGCCCGGCTGCATTGCAGACAGGTCCGGGTCCAGTTGCGCCTCCTCCTTAAGCTGCACGGTGGGGGAGGGTGTCGGGTGGTTGGGGTTGGGGGACCCGACTGGGGTAAAGCCGTGGTTGGAGGACGCCGCAGCCTGTGCATGTGCTACAGCCGGAAGAGCAACCCCGCCAAGAAGACATAATAAGGCAAAACTGTTTTTACAAAACATTCTCTTATCCAGGCTCATGATGTTTCAGGACGGGGAGGTGAGCTTAGTGTTCAGGGCGTGGTTCGGATGTGATCTCCCGGCGGTCTGCATTGCGGTAGGAACGCATTAAAACCACACTCAATATCGTCATTACAGCACCATAAATCAGGCAGACCTGTGCGTTGTAATATATGACCGCTGCCAGAAGAACGACCGCACCACACAGCGCCATGCCGGGCAGAACAGGGTAGAGTGGCGCTTTGTAACTGCGATGCATGTCTGGCTCCGTGCGACGAAGCCGGAATAGGCTCACCATGCTGAGGATATACATGGTCAGTGACCCGAAGACGGACATGGTCACCAGAGTTGCGGTTAAGGACTGGCCCTGGATGGAAATGATGTCGTCTGAAAAAATGGCGGCAATACCAATAACACCGCCCGCAATGGTAGCTGTGTAAGGCGTTTGGAAACGCGGGTGGATCTTGCCCAGAAAGGCAGGAAGAAACCCAGCCCGAGCCATCGCAAAAATCTGGCGTGCATAGCCCATAATAATACCGTGCAGGGACGCAATCAGCCCGAACATGCCTAGCCACACCAGCATGTGTAACCAACCGCTATGGTCGCCCACAACGCGCTTCATGGCTTGTGGTAGCGGGTCGTTCAGGTTGGCAAGGCTTTGCCAGTCACCCGCCCCACCTGCAAAGAGCATGACACCAAAAGCAAGAGACACCAGCGTGAGGACACCTGCAATATAAGCTACAGGAATAGCACGGCGTGGGTTTCGGGCCTCTTCTGCGGCCATGGCAACGCCTTCGATGGCCAGAAAAAACCATATAGCGAACGGGATGGCGGCAAAAATACCCCCTATGGCATTCCATCCGAAATGCGGTGTACTGCCCCAAGCATTATGCAGAAAATTGTCCCATGAAAACGCAGGTGCTACGACACCCATAAACACAAAGAGTTCGATAATAGCTGCAAGTGTTATAAAAAGTTCAAATGTTGCAGCAATGTGTACACCGACAATATTGAGCGTCATGAAAATAATATAGGCACCCAGCGCCGCCATTTTTGGCGGAATGGCCGGAAACTGCACATTCAGGTAAGCCCCGATGGCCAGTGCAATGGCGGGTGGGGCAAAAATGAACTCCACCAGCGTTGCAAGTCCTGCAATCAATCCGCCCCAACGGCCCAGAGCACGCTGACTATAGGCAAAAGGCCCGCCAGCCTGCGGAATGGCGCACGTCAGTTCAGTAAAACTGAAAATGAAGCTGGTATACACAATGGCAACAAAAGCCGTGGCGACCAGAAACCCCAGTGTGCCCGCAGTGCCCCAGCCATAGCTCCAGCCAAAATACTCGCCAGAGATCACTAATCCCACCGCAATGCCCCACAAATGGAACGTGCTTAAGGATTTGTGAAGATGCGTCGGCGCGTTACTCATGCGTCATGGTCCTTTGGCAGAGAAATCTGTGTGGAGGGGGAGAGGGCCATATCCGGGGCCGCATCTTTCAGGCCAATGCCTGTCAGTTTCAAGGTGCGCGCCTGCTGCATCAGCCATGCCAGCTTGGCGGCAGCGGCGAGTACCACCAACCCGTGAGGATGAATGTTGGAGATACAGTTGCGCGCTGAATCCGGGCACCCAACGTAGGGAGCGTAGGTCAGGTAAACGCCCAGACTGTCTGCAACGCTCAGGCCGGGGCGCTCGCCGATCATCACGACCACCATGTTGGCCTTCAGGCACGTTGCGATATCATCGCCCAAAGCAACACGGCCCTGTGTTGCAATAACCAGTGGCGCAATGTGCCAGTCGGGTAAAAGCTGTTTTGTGGCCATGAAAAGAGGAATGGCGCTTTGCTGTGTCGCAAAAGATGACAAACCATCCGCCGCGACAAACACAACGTCCCAAGGGCCTTGTTGCAGCGTTTGCGCACACTCTGGCGCCAACCTTCGCCCCAGATCTGGCCGTCTGAGGTAGGTGGCGCGATCAGCGGCCTGACTATGAACCACCAGAGAAGGCACCGGCCCTAGGGCGGCCTGCATGGCGTTGACGTCCAGGGGGGTATGGACGGCATCCCGCGCTTTGGCATGGGCGGCCTGAAAATCCAGTACATCGGATGTTCTCAGCGCGTTTCCGGCTCGGGGCAGACCAATGCGGGCCCGTGTCAGGTGGCGCAACTCCTGCCATACGTCAGGGTGGCTGGCAGCAGGAGTGCGTGTTGGGGTGTGATCCGTCATGTGGGGCGCACCATCTGGCCCAGTAGGGTTTGGCCGGGGTTTCTGTCCAGCATGTGCTGGGTCTGGGTATCATACAGGCCCATTTGTTCCAGCCAGAGTGCAAATTCAGGAGCGGGCTTCAGGCCCAGAAGGCTGCGCAGGCTCAACAGATCATGAAAAGACAGGCTCTGGTAATTGAGCATGATGTCATCAGCGCCGGGCACGCCAATCAGGAAGGTGATGCCAGCAGCAGCCAGCAACACCATCAGGTTGTCCATATCATCCTGATCGGCCTCAGCATGGTTGGTGTAGCAGGCATCACACCCCATGGGGACACCAAGCAGCTTGGCGCAAAAATGGTCTTCCAGCCCCGCGCGGATAATCTGTTTGCCGTCATACAGATATTCCGGGCCAATAAACCCCACAACGGTGTTGACCAGAAGCGGGTTATAGGCGCGGGCTACCGCGTAAGCACGGGCTTCAACCGTTTGCTGGTCAACACCATGGTGCGCGTTGGCAGAAAGTGCTGCGCCTTGGCCTGTTTCAAAATACATGACGTTCTGGCCAAGAGTGCCACGCTTCAGGCTTAACGCTGCTTCGTAAGCTTCCTGTAAAATGGCGAGAGAGACACCAAAGCCTTCATTGGCTTTCTGTGTTCCGGCAATGGACTGAAAAACCAGATCAACCGCGCCTCCCTTGTTCATGATTTCCAAGGTGTTAGTAACGTGGGTCAGGACGCAGGTTTGTGTAGGAATGTCATAACGCTGGCGGGCGTGGTCCAGCATGTTCAGCAGGTCAAAACCATTGGCAACGCTGTCTGTGGCCGGGTTGATGCCAATAACAGCATCGCCCATGCCGCGCAGCAATCCATCAAGTGTGGAGGCCGCAATGCCTTTCAGGTCATCTGTCGGGTGGTTGGGTTGAAGGCGGGTGGCAAGGCAGCCTTCAAGGCCAATGGTGTTCCGAAAACGGGTAATAACCCGCACTTTGCGTGACACCGCCATCAGATCCTGATTGCGCATGATCTTACTGACCGCTGCCGCCATTTCCGGCGTAATGCCGGAGGCCGCTGCGGTAAGGACAGCCGTGGTGGTGGTGTCAGCCAGCAGCCAGTTCCGGAACTCTCCCACGGTCATGCTTGCAAGGGGGGCAAACGCGGCTCCGTCATGAGTGTCCACAATCAGGCGGGTCACGTCATCGTGTTCGTAGGGAATAAGAGCAGTTGTCAGAAAGGTTGTGAGAGGCAGATCCGCCAAGGCGTACCGGGCAGCAATACGCTGCGCATCCGTCTCTGCGGCCAGACCCGCAAGCTGGTCACCTGAGCGTGCGGCAGAGGCTTTGCCCAGAAGGGTTTTCAGGTCTTCAAACCTGTAAGTTTCTCCGCCCAATGCGTAATGATACGCCATGACAGTCTCTCCGTTGCTTGACCGGAACTATATCTGTCGCGGACCGATTTTGACTTGACCGGACGCAACAAGATTTTGACAATAGACGACAATCAGACATACGCTTCGCCCACTCGTCAGACAGACCGGGCGGAAAGCAATGTCATCCCCTCCACACTCCCCTGATCGTGATGCGCAAGTTCTTGCGGCTGCTGCATCAGGTGTGGAAAGTTTCTTTACACAAAGCGGCGGAGACATAGACCGCATAGCCGGGCGTGCTGGTCTCTCGCCCGCACAGTTTGTTATTCCCACACAGTCTTTAAATTTGCGGTCCTATTGCAGGCTTTTTTCCGAGGCTGCGCGGGACACACAGGACCATAATATTGGCCTGAGATTTGGCCAGCAGTTTTTGCCACAGCAACTTGGCCTGATAGGCTATGTGGCGCTTTGTTCCGCTACGGTGGAGCAGGCGGTTCGTAATCTTGTTGCTTATTTTGGCTATCATCAGGCGAATACTGTTACCCGCCTGAGTGAAACCGCAGACAGCTTCTGCCTTGAATATCTAATTACCGACCCTGCTATTCAGGACCGACGGCATGATGCTGAACTGACGCTTGGCATGTTCTGTAATATTTTACGTGCGGGCTTAGGGTCAGACTGGAGCCCACAACTGGTGCTTTTTGCGCATGATGCTCCCGAACAGGCGCAAGAACATCAGGCAGCGTTTCAAGCTGAAATACGGTTTTCAACGCACATGAATGCGCTTGTCTTTAGTAAAAAACATTTGCACAGCAAGGTTATGCCTATGGCAGACCCAGCCTTATTGCAGGTCATGCAATCATCGCTGCTCATGCTGGCACAAAAAGGCAGTGTGTTACCCGGTTCTGACACACAGTCCTTAAAAAATCAGGTGATGGCTCAGCTTGTTTCCCTGTTGCCACAGGGCACGCATGACCTGCGCGAAGTAGCAAAAAGCATGGGGCTTACCCCTTGGACACTACAACGGCGGCTTGCTGACCTCAGTCTATCCTACACTGCTTTGCTGGATGAGGCACGGCAGAGTGAAGCGTTACGTTTGCTTGCACTTCCTGAAACGGACGTAAGCTCCATAGCCGCACAGTTGGGATATACAGAGACCAGCGCTTTTAGTCGGGCCTTTCGCCGTTGGGTGGGCGTGTCGCCGCGCGTATGGCGGCAGACAAACGGACGGCCGTCAAAAATCGTCAAATAAGAGGCCAGCACTCACTCTTTCCGCCACAGTGCAACTGCCTGCATACCAAGCGCAAGCAGAGCTTCGGCTCTTGCCGTGCTATCGGCTTCCACATAGACGCGCAATTCCGGTGCATTGCCGGACGGTCGCAGGTGAATAACCTCCTGAGATGCAAAGGTCATACGCACGCCATCGGTTTCATCCAATGCCATGAGGGGACCGCACGCGGCGACAAAACCAAGTTTTTCTACTTCCTGCTCCGGATTTGCACCGAGACCCTCCAGCTTTGCCAAACTTTGAGCCGTAGGCATGTTTTGCAAACGATCACTCAGTGTAAAGCGGGGAGGAAGGGTCGCGACAAGACGGCTCAGCTTGTTACCATGGTGTTTGCATGCAGCCAGCGCGCACAGCATAGGTAAAACGGAATCCCGCGTAGGCAGAGCGGCTAGGCGATTGCCGCCCTGTATAATGTCACTTGCCAGCAGAAAGCCTCCGTTTGCCTCGTAGCCAACAGAAGGAACAATTCCGGCTTCGGCAGCCTCTGTCATAGCGGTCACAACGTAGGGTGAACCAATGCGTGTGCGGCGTATTGATTCAATGCTTCCAGTTTTCTCCAGTGCAG
Source organism: Acetobacter cibinongensis (assembly GCF_000963925.1). Taxonomy (GTDB): domain Bacteria; phylum Pseudomonadota; class Alphaproteobacteria; order Acetobacterales; family Acetobacteraceae; genus Acetobacter; species Acetobacter cibinongensis. The sequence continues at coordinate 223,807 of NZ_BAMV01000007.1, read as the reverse complement.
TATTGCTGCTAACCGGCGTTGCAACGCTGCGGGCTGCTAAAAATTGTGCGGCCAGAATACCCAGAACGTCCCCACGCAACCATGTGCCCGTATGGTCTGCCAAAAGGGGGCGGTCTGAATCTCCATCCGTAGTGAGCAGGGCATCAAAGTTTTCTGTTTTTGCCCATTCCTGTGCAAGACTGATGTCTTCCGGGCGCACGGCTTCTGTATCGACCGACACAAACTGCTCTGAGCGTCCCAGCACGATAGTTTCTGCACCAAGTGCTTCCACAATCTGCACCAGCGCGTCACGGCCTACAGCAGAATGTTGGTAAATTCCAAGGCGAAAACCAGAGAGAGCATTTTCCCCAAAAAAATCCTTATACCGTTTAATGAAGTCTGGAATAACTGGTGTGATAGGAGGGAGTGTAACGGGGTGAACTAATGCGCCTTCAGCATTAAACCAGCCAGAAGGCAAAGTTATAATCTCATTACGCATTGCAGCTTCATCAGATTTGAGAAACTCGCCATGTGCACGATTGAATTTTATGCCGTTACGATCATCAGGAATATGGCTGCCTGTGACCATAAGAGAAGGTATAGATCGTGCAAAAGCAAAATGGCACAGCGCGGGCGTGGGAACATAACCACAAAAAACAGGTATGCCTCCTGCGGCTTCAATAGCAGCCACACACGCTGTGAGAATGCGGGGGGTGCTGGGGCGTAGATCTCCTGCAACAGCCACAGAGGTGCCTGCTTTAAATTCCCCTACGGATTGAAGATGCTGCAAGAAGCCTAGCGTATAAGCGCAACAGACGGCATCTGTCATGGCGCTGACCAGACCACGTGCGCCACTGGTGCCAAAAGCGACACCCGAGTGTTCCATCCAAGCCGCAATTTTCATATTCGTGCCCCGCAGATTTCTTAGTGCGGGCACCTTATATCAAACTACATAACCCCAAAAGAGAGCCCTGACCCAATGCAACTGTTGGGTTGAGAATTTGCAGCACATACTAACAGTATTGATTCTGGAGATAAAATATCCAAAGTAAAAGTATTTTCAGATCCTTTTGAAGAAAATATTTTTAAATACTATTTAATATAGTATATCGTTTAACTAACGTATCAAAGGTAAACATTCAGAAGATTTTGTCCAAACTCATGTATTGAGCGTGCAAGAGACATAAATTCTGTGCTGTTGCTATCGGTAAAAATCAGGTCTAGCGGGAGTTTATCCATCGGGGTTTTTAGAGGGACTTCTATGCAGTCTCCTGTTTCAAGAGCCTGCTGAACTAGGCCATAGCAGCTTACAAAGGTGCATTTATGTTCTAGAGCCAGAAAGAAAGCTTTATCCAGGGCATCAACTGTCATGACCGCATTGGGAAAAGTGAGATTTTTATTTTCATTAAAATTGATAACGCTCTTTCCATCACCATCTAATACATTGATAATACTGATTTTTTTTACACTCTCGACATCTAGGGCTGTGGTGTTGGAAAAAGCGTCTTTATCGAACGAGTAAATGCCTAAAGGTACTTCGCATATATTCTTCAGAAGCATATTGTTCAGTCTGCGATCCAGACGGCCAGATCCTACAAAAATTGTCGGTGTCCCTGGTCGCATTCTGGTAATGCTGGAGCTAATAACCAAATTTGTTCTCATAATATTATGATAATTGGTCATTTTGGAGAGGCTGGGAACGATAATATGGTTTTGAACCCACTCCGGACTTATAATATCAACTTCCATAATTTTCTGGACAAGTTTTGATTCAAATTCGTGTATAAAAGAAATATTTTCATCAAGTATTGATGAATAAGTCTTGCCAACTTTTGTTAATACTAAACGGCCTTCCTGTTTTTCTACCAGTTTTGTATTTAAAAAATTTCCAAAGCAGAAATGGCTCGCGAAACCGTTGAGGGATAGACGCCCAGGGTTTTAGCAGCTTTCGGCAGGCTTTCCTCGCGGCAAAAACCGAGAAATATTTCGCGTTCACTGAGGAGGCGCGTTGCTTTCGAGCCGTCGGGTAGGGAAGACATGACCAACTTTATCTTTAATTAATTTCAGAAATGAAAAGGCGCCGTCAAGTGAGGGGCAGACCTGTTTGCATAAAACAGAAAGCGTTTTGCGTGGATGCTTATATCCCTAATGAAAGCAAAATGTTAAGACCTGAAAATAATTTGTTAAGGAAAATCTAGAAATTGGAAAGATAAACTCGAGAGCAAATTGCGAGGAATTTTTCTGCGGCCAATGAGCACTGAGGAGTTTGGAAAACCAATGGTAAAAACAAATCAGAACTCATCCGGTCTATCCAAGAAAAAAATAAAATTGCAAAAGTTAAAATAAAATAATGAGAGCGACCACGATATCCCAATTTTTTCCAGTGACTTCTCGTTGGGGCGAGTGTGGTGTTTTTTATAGTCTATTTGAACGATCTTATTTTACGCGTTCAAGGTATTATAGAGTGGGCGGTCAGTTGACTGACTGTCTCTTTTTTAAAAGCACAGATTACCTGAATTATTCCGAAGCAAATAATGTTTGTCAGATGGCCGAAAAGGTCATGCTCGCCGTGACCGCTGTGGTGGAAAATAGCACGGGTTCGGCGCTCAAAATGGCAAGCGATAGTTTTCCAATCATCCATGCCGGTGCTGCAGGACGCAAATTCGTCCCGGCAGACAGCACCCGACGAGGATATGTCGTATGAGCTTTCTTGCAAGCACGTTAATCCAGACTGCTCACGGCGATGTTGCGGTGGAGGACATTCGGCTGGGTGACAGTCTGATGACATGGGATTGGAAAATTCGGAGTAAGCGTGTGAGCTCTGTTACTTGGGCAGGTAGGAAGCATATGCGTGCCAACACAGCATTGCCAGATGCTGAGGCCGGTTACCCGGTTCGTATCCTCAAGGATGCTCTGGCAGATGGCGTGCCATACAAGGACCTTTTGGTGACACCCGATCACCACCTGTTTTTTGAAGATAGGTTTATTCCAGTGCGTATGCTGGTCAATGGTCGCAGCATTTTTTACGATTATTCTCTTGTAGCCTATGACTACTTCCACGTAGAGGCAGAAAAGCATTCAGTCATCTGGTCAGATGGTGCACTGAATGAAAGCTACCTGGATACGGGTGATCGTAATAGCTTCCGTCAAGAGGGTAAGGTGGTGCGTCTTGGGCAGCCCAGTAAAGACACAAGCTGGAATGCGGATACCACGGCAGATCGTGGCGTTGCGCGTCGGGCAGCAGACGGCTTTTCTATAGTCTGAGGACTCGTGCAGTAGCCTCGGGAGAATAGACCTGCCCGTTAAGTCTGGACTGTGAAACTTGACCTAAGGCTGGTTAGCTCTGCTGATCCAGCCCCTTTTGTCGAGTGCCGGAGCTTGTGTGCGTCCCATACGGTAAACGGACGATCATGTTATGATTGTCTAGATCGCGGCTCTACTTTTGTTTTCTAGACTCTATTATGTCAGGGTTTAGTTTTAAGGCTTAAATTAACAATTATATGGTGTAATTCTGCTGGCACCAGGTTTTTATAGTTGGGTTTCCGATTTACTTTTTTGCCTTTTATAAAAGGGATAACAAAGTAAGGTGTGCCACGGTCGGGAGTTGGCTGGAGGTCCGGAGCAATGGAAGGCCGATGATCACCAAAAAATACCAGCAGAGCAGAACGGTTTTCAGCCGTAAGACCTCTTATGAGCTGCCCGATCATATGGTCGCTATTTTCAAGATGTTTCAAATAGGTTTCAAGAGGTTTGTTCTGTTCTTGCCATGGCCCGTGGTTTTCAATGGTTACAGCATAGAGAAACAGAGGTTTTTCAGAATTTCTGGAAAGCGTTAAAAGTTTAGTGGCGAGCGTTTCATCGGGCACATAGGGCATATCAGGCGTTGGGGTGTGCGGAAAAGCTTCAGAGCCCAGTACGGTAGTGAAGCCTATTTTGGTCATCAGATTACGTCGGTTGGCAAAATCTAGAGTATAAGGGTGCAGAAAAACGGAGTGATAGCCTGCCTGTCCCAGCTTATAGGGTAGTGACAAAGCCGCATCATGTTCTGCTGTCATATATGGGTCGAATTTTTGAAAACGAAGCTGCTCTTCGCTACGGCCAAAGAGCACACCATATTCCGTGCGGATCGTGTAAGCGCCAAAATTGCTGATTTCAAGGGATCCATACTGGCAGGCAACGCTTCTGGCATGGGCTAGGTTTGGCATGGAGGCAACCCCCATGGTGGACGGCAGGTTGAGCGTCTTAGGGTCTGTAAAAGACTCACATTGAACGACAATAATAAGGTCAAAAATAGTATCTACTTCTTGGGTATTTTCCGGGTATGGTTTTTCGGAAAGTGTCTGTTTCTGCCAGCAACGCCAGTAAATAAATAAACAGCCTAATAATCCAAAACGGGTAAGGTCTGCCTTAAGAGCAGGGAGGGGAGCCCAGCGTGTGGCAGGTAGCAGGGCAAGTGTACAGGTGCATCCCGCTATAAGGGAGAGTGCAAAAAATCGAACCGATATTGGGCAGCTAAGCTGCAAGGTGGCGCCATATCCTGCCCCAATAAAAACAAGAGCAATACCAACGCCCCATCGTATAGAACATGGGATTGCAAAAATATAAAATTTCGGGTGTCTTAGAAGATCTTTTATAAATCTTAGGTCACTGAATACTAGGGGTTCATCCAGCACAGACCATTTTAAATTTGACGCAATAACCAGTGTCAGCGTTAGGCAAAATGTTAGAATTGCCGCGAAGAGAGAAGACCCGGAAACCAGTAAAATTATTCCATAAACATCCGTTACAAGAAGACTATGGGTAGCCAAACCGACAGGCTGAGGAATTTTTATGGATTTTGGCCGAACTAAAGTCTCTAAAAACAAGCTACATAAAAGCAATCCTAGTAAAGAAAAAAGAGGCTCGCGTAAAAACATGTGAATTTATTTGGAGCCTCTGAAATACGAGAGAGTAAAGTTCTTTGTAGGGATGTTGAGAGTCTAGCTGCGTTGTGATGCATTGTCCTGTGGTGCTTGGGCCGCATAGGCATGAAATACGCCAAAAGATGTATAGCGTCTCACATTCTCCAAGCCAGCATCCCGCAAGTTTTGCATAATTTCATGGGGTAGAACACATTCTGCAATTGTGTCCCAATAATATTCCATCAGCTTGCGACTGTCTCGTGTTGCCGCAATGCCAGAGAGCAGCGGCACGACACGCCCCAAATAAAACTTGAGGAAGGCCTGTATAGAAGCATTGTTCGCACGCCCAATTTCCAGAATCAGAACATGTCCACCGGGCTTAAGCACGCGCCTGTAAGCAATAAAAGTTTTGCGTAGATCACTCACGTGCCGCAGGGCATAGCCCATGCTCAGAAAATCTAGGCATGCATCCGGAAAGGGCAGGTGCTGCGCATCAGCCTGCACCAGAGCGATGGGCAGGTTCTGGCGGCATTGTGCCAGCATGCCTGCGCTCATATCCAAGCCAATTATATTGTTTTTTCCAGCAATGCGTGCAGCTTCACGTGCAACCAGGCCTGTGCCTGTGGCAACGTCCAGCACTTTGTCTCCAGCTTTCAACCCTACGCGGCGGAGCATCCATCTGCGGTACCAGCGCCCGCTCCCTAAAGAGAAAATGGCGTTAATCCGGTCATAATGGCGTGCTGTGCGGTCAAAAATAGACTGCACAAAATCCTGTCTGCTTTTGGGGTCTTTATAATAAGCGGAGAGAACAGGGTGCGGGGGTGTTGCTGCTTTGTCCGTCATAGTGGGGTTGGGTTCCTCTGTCACAATACGCCCCGCTCATGAAGCAGAGTTTCTGTTTTTTAAGAAAATTAGACCGCGAAGCAAGGGAGCGTGTAAAAAATAGATGTAAATTATAGAGGGCAACTCATTCAGCAGACCAGTAAGTAGCCCGTAATTATCATTTTAGCGCAATGATTTATGCTTTTGCTGTATGTCAGGGTTGCTTTCGAAATATGTCTATCGAGGTGCGGAGAGAGGCATGGTCGAAATGGCGTATAGCCAGCCGTCTTATCCCATATTCCAGGCCTAAAAAAATAAGAGCCAGTCCCAGGGTTGCCCCGTTCAAGGGCCATCGCCAGGCATTGTGTGGCCCATAGAGAAAGAGGATGAGCGGGGCTAGGAGGGCTGCTACAAAAAACAGGCTCCAAAACCATGTCAGGTAATATGTGTATCTTATAATATCAGGGCGTAAGGTGCCATGAACTTGCCGTGCAAATTTGGTGATGAGAGGATCTTGGTTAGGGAAAAGTGAGCGAATAAAAACAAAGCAGGGAGCCGCTAGGGCAATAAGGTAAAGGCCCAATAGATCAATAAGCCTAAAGGCTGTAGGCCAGTGCCACGCGGGAAGAAGAAGTGCTCCCGTAATAGGCGGCCACAGGCGGAATTTTTGCGTTACGAGAGCAATGCCTACCCCCTGGCACAAAACCAGCGTGAGGGTCACATAGTGTGCGGGAGTGCCGTATAACAGGCACAGTTTTGGCAAAATTAAACTGCATACAAGCAGGCCCCACCCGGCTTTGCGTAGCCGGGGCCTAGCCAGAATAGCGGGGTTTACGCGCTTTTCGTGAACTGGGTGGTGTGATACTGCACTAACAAATTTTTCATCTGACATGAGAGTTCCGTGAATACGCAATCATTTGTTTCCCTGCAAACGCCGTTTGAACATGAAGTGGCTGAGCGGCTGGTTGAGGCTTTGCAACTGGAAGTCACGGCTGATGAAATTAGTCCCGAGGCTCCCCTGTTTGGGGACGGTCTAGGGCTTGATTCCATTGATGCGCTGGAAATTGTCCTGATGATTGGCCGTGATTACGGTGTGACATTACGCTCTGATGACCCGAACAGCCGAGAAATTTTCAGTTCGCTGCGTACGCTGTGCGCCTATGTGGCGGCTCATCGCCAGCCGTCATGACGCAGGCTGTAAGCCTTGCTCAACAGGCAGAAGCGCGTGATTTACGATTAGTCTACGCTCCTGACCGGACGGTATTTCATACGCCATCAGGCCCGGTTACCGGGCATGATCTGCTGGGTGCGGCGCATCAGGTTGCACAACAGCTGCCGGATAGACCTGTGGTGTCCTTATGTCAGGATATCTGGTCCTTTACGGTTTTATTTCTGGCTGTCGTGCTACGGGGGCAGTATCTCCTGCTTTCGAGCGATCGTAACCAAAGCAGCCTGAGTGACCTTGCGCAGCGGTACGGCGCGGTGTGCGTTGCGCTGGATAATGATGCGCCTGCAGAAGGCCTCCCTCAGAACAGCCTGATTATCCCGGCACCTCCTGCACAGTCAGCCTTGCTGGAGGCAAAGCCACCCCAAAACCCAACGATTGCCGCGTCAGACCTTGTTGCTATTGTCTTTACCTCTGGCAGCAGCGGCCAGCCGGTTGGGCATAAAAAGCACTGGGGCGCTTTAGTCGAGCGGAGTGTTGTGGCGCGTGAGTTGCTAGACCCCGCTCCAAGTCCTGCTACTGCGGTGGGCACTGTTCCTCCTTACCATATGTATGGGTTTGAAACGCTGGTCTTACAGGCCATTCACACACGGGGCATGACCACCACAGGTCCATGTGCTTACCCGGCTGACTGGCAGGCCATGTTGGAGCGCTCTCCTGCGCCACGCATTTTGGTCACAACCCCTTTGCAGCTCCGTAGTCTGGTACGAGCGGATCTGGCTTTGCCCCCCATAACACGGGTGATTTCAGCCGCTGCCCCCATGGATATACGGGTGGCGCAGGAAGCAGAAAGTAAACTGGCGGCACCTGTTATGGAAATTTACGGTGCGACAGAAATTGGGTCCGTTGCCATGCGGCGCACGACACAAACGCCGCTCTGGCAGCTTTATTCTGGGGTTGTGCTAAACGTTCAGGGGGAAGATGGGTACATAAGTGCGCCGGGTGCTGCGCCTTTTCCCTTATCTGACTTTGTAGAGCCCGTGTCGGAACAGTGTTTCCGGCTGATTGGGCGCAAAAGCGATGTTGTAAAACTTGCAGCAAAGCGAACGTCTCTTGCGGCGTTAAACTCAGCGCTTCTCTCTATACCCGGCGTTATGGATGGTGCGTTTTTAGCGCCGGAAGCAGACCAAGGTGAGGCTTTGGGCCGGATGCAGGTGTTTGCCGTTGCCCCTGAGCTTGCGCCAGACCAGATATTACAGAGCCTGCGGGAGCAACTTGACCCTGCTTTTCTGCCGCGCCGTGTGGTGCTGGTGGAGGCTATGCCGCGTAACTCGGTTGGTAAGCTGACCGTTCAGGCATTGCGCCAGTTGGCAGAGCAGGAGGCCGATGGGCAGAGGCTGGGTACAGTGTGCATTACCCCGGATAATCCCTGCCTACCCGGGCATTTTCCCGGCCAGCCTGTGGTGCCCGGCGTTGTTGTGTTGGAAGAGGGGCTGGCCCAAGCTGGCATCGCGCCCCAGCGTATTTTGCAGGTTAAGTTCATGCAGCCCGTTCTGCCGGGCCAGTCAGTGGTCTTTTTCTTAAAGACTGATGGGGGCAGGGCACGTCTGACAGGCCGTGTAGAAGGCCGAGTGGTTCTGCGTGCCATAGTTCAGCTTTCTCACCCTGCATGAGCAGGCAAGCAGAAACGTGGCTGGCCCCGGAGCGCGGTAATCATGCCGTTATGGTGGTCATGCTGTTTCTGGCCCGTATTCTGGGGCGGCGTGTGTTAAGCCATTTGATCTGGCCGATCTCGCTTTATTATCTGGCCTCGGATGGTACAGCGCGGCGCGGGTCTTATATGTATTTGTGCCGAGTGCTGGGGCGTAAGCCAACATGGCCTGAGCGGTGGCGGCATATCCATGCTTACGCTCTGACTGTGCTTGACCGCATTTTTATACTTGGCAGCCAAAAGAGTGTGCCGCCTTATACGGTGCAGGGCAGCGAGGTTATTTTTGCAGCGTTGAGCAAAGGTAAAGGCTGTATTTTACTTGGGGCGCATGTCGGGTCGTTTGATGCGCTGCGTTCGGTCGGCCGCTTTGCCGCGTGCAAGATACGGTTGCGGGTGCTTATGTACCGCCGGTTTGTGGGGGCGGCCAGTAAAGCCATAGAGCAACTGGACCCTGAATATGAAAACGCCATCATTCACATAGGTGAGCCACAGACCATGCTGCACGTGGCAGAAGCCCTGCATCAGGGGGATGTGGTTGCTATTTTAGGCGACCGTGCACCAGATATGGGGCGATATGCTTCCGTACCTGTTTTGGGAAAAGACGCTCCTCTCCCTGTCGGGCCGCTGCGGCTTGCTGCTATAACCGGGGCACCTGTGGTTCTGTTCAGTGCCTTGCGGTGCCGGGATGGATCTTACGATATTCGGTTTGAACCCTTTGCCGAGCACATAACACTTGAAGGCACCCGCACAGAGCAGGCGCAGACACTTAAGGCGTGGTTGGTCCGTTATGCCGCATGGCTTGAATTGCTGTGCCGGAGAGACCCGTTTTCGTGGTTCAATTTTTATGATTTCTGGAAGGAACGGTCATGAAAATACGCTATGGTGTGGCTTGCTGCATCAGCATGCTGTATGGCGCACAGCCTGTGTTTGCGCAGGATCTGGCGGATACAGTGATCACCCGCCTTGGGCAGGTACAGGCCCGGCACAATGCATTTCATGAAACACGAAACCTTGCAGCTTTAAAAACCTCCCTGGAAAGCTCGGGCACGTTGGTTTACCGGCATCCCGGCTATCTGCAAAAAACGACCGAGCAACCGCGGGCAGAAGATCTGGTGATTAATGGTGATGTCGTGACCATTAGCCGTAATCATGGTGCGGCCCAGAGCGTTGATACCGCAAAGGTGCCCGCCCTCCGCCTGTTGGCGGATACCCTGCGTGCGCCGCTGGACGGCAATGCCGCTCTGCTGAGGCAGTATTACACCATGAGAGCAACCGAGCAGGGATCTGACTGGACTATTTACTTGACGCCTGTGTCAGAAAAAATAGCGCAATTTGCTAAGAGTGTCACAATAACAGGCAGGAACAATGCTATTTTAAGCCTTGTTCTGGTGCAGCCTAACGGTGACACCCAAACCCTTACCATCACGCCGTGACAGCGGGAAGAAACCCCAAACGCCTTGCTTTGGCTCTGGCGGCTTCTGCCCTAGTGGTCATGATGGTGTTTCTCAGTATCCCTTTGCGGCTGGATATGGCTGGCTTTTTACCGCAGGGACATAATGCGGCCACGCAGTTTTTGCTTAGAGAAGTGCGGGGCGGGGTAGCGGCTTCCCTTATTACAGTAGGGATAGAAGGCGCACCGGATACGGAACTGGCGCGGATAAGCCGCCAGATGCAGGCCACACTCAGTCAAGACCCCCGTTTCCTGCTGGTTCTGAATGGTTCTTTCTCGCTTGATGACAGCCCCAAGATGCGGGACTTACTGTTTGAGCATCGCTATCAGATGGCACCAGATGCTGCTGTGCGTGATTTCTCTCCACAGGCTTTGACAAAAGGGTTTGAACAGGTCTGGGACGGGCTTCAGTCTTCGGCGGAGCCCGTGGTGGCGGCTTTTGCGTTGCGCGACCCGACCGGGGCTTTTTGGGATGTCATGCGCGGGTTGCAGCCTGATGTGCATGCCTGGTTGCAGCAGGGAGTCTGGTTTGCGTCTGACACGCACCGCGCGCTTATGCTGTTGCGGACCCAAGCTGCCGGGATGGACCTTGCAGCGCAACGTGTGGCTCAGGATGCAGTGCGGGCCGCCTTTGCCAAAGCAGGACCAGGCAACGCGCGCCTGTTGTTAAGTGGGCCAGCCGTCTTTGCTGTGCAGAGCGCGCATGACATGCGGCACGATATTGAGATGATGTCTGTAATCTCAACCCTGCTGGTTGTGGCAGTTCTGTACTGGCGTTTCCGGTCTTTGTGGGTGTTGGCGGCAATTGGGGTTCCTTTTCTGCTGTCACTGAGCATCGCTATGGTGGTTGTCAGGCTGCTGTTCGGGTACGTGCACGGCATTGCTTTCGGGTTTGGCATGACCATGCTGGGCGTTTCGCTGGATTACCCGGTCCTGCTTATAGGTCATCGGGATAGAGGGGAGGGGCCGCAGGCTACGCTGCGCAGAATAGGCCCCAGCCTCCGCCTTGCCGTAACCACGGCCATATTGGGTCTTACGGGCATGGTGTTGTGCGGTCTGCCGGGTCTGGTGCAGCTTGGTGTGTTTTCGGCAGTCGGGTTGTTGAGCGCTGCATGTGTCACCCTGTTTCTCATGCCATCGCTTATTGTCGCGGCAGATCTGGCCCCTTCCGTCAGTGGCCCATCCGCCCCCCTTGCACGGGCGGAACTGTTCAGGCGGTGGCGTTGGGTCTGTTTGGTCCCGGTTGTGGGGGCTATAGCGGTATTGGTCTGGAGGCCATTAGTGGCGGAGAAAGACCTGACGGCTCTCAGCCCCATCTCGGCCTCTGCCCGTAGTCTCGATATGGCTTTGCGGCGGGAGTTGGGGGCACCGGATTCCGCGCATGTCATTGTGGTGCATGCCCAAAGTGCTCAGGCAGTTCTGGAGCGAGAGGAGGCTCTGGCACCCGTATTTGCAAAATTGGTGCAACAGAAAACTTTGGTGGGTGTGGAGGATGCCGTGCATATCCTTCCCTCCGTCCGGCAGCAGCGCATAAATGTGCAAGCTCTGCCGGATGCCGCAACGCTTGCAGCCCGGGTTGCACAGCAGCAGGCTGGTTTGCCCTTCAAGCAAGACGCGTTTGACCAGTTTGTGGCGGATGTTGCCAAAGCCCGTACTCTGCCTGCTGTAACCCCACCGGACTTGGCCGGAACACCTTTGGCAATGGCGTTGGCTCCCTTGCTGTTTGAGCGCCCGGATGGATGGTGGGGGATGATACTGCCAGAAGCCGTGTCAGATTTTCCGGCAGTTCAAGCCGCTTTGGCTGGGCAGCCTGACCTTATGGCTCTTGACCTCAACCACGAAATTAACGCCCTGACAGCGCACCATACGGCTCTTACCCTTAAATGGACGGCGGTAGGCAGCGTCTTGGCATTCTTGGTACTGGTATTGGGGCTGCGTGATGCCAGACGGCTTGCCCGCGTTGTGTGTACGGTGGGCGCAACCCTGCTGGTCTTGCTCGCTTTTCTGGCATTGCGGGGTGCGCCGGTTTCTCTCGTACACATTGTCTCATTACAGTTTGTGCTTGGTATAGGGCTGGATTACGCACTATTTTTTGCACGCCCGCAGTTGGATGCCGCAGAACGTGCCAGAACCATCCGGACGTTGCTGACCTGTAATGTCATGACTGTTCTGGCGTTTGGTCTTTTAGGCTTCTGCCATACCGCTTTACTGCGGGAGATAGGTGTAACCGTGGCCTGTGGTGCATTTTTGTTCATGCTGTTCAGCTTTATCCTGGCTGGACAATACGCGCCCTCTGCGGCAACAGACGGCACATGAAACCGCTCGTCATCTCGGCAGGAACGGCCATCAGTGCGCTTGGGCTTGGCGTTGCGCCCACTCATACGGCCTTACGGCAGCGGCAAAGCGGGTTGGTACGCTGTAATTTTTCGGGTGGGACACAAGGTTATATGGGCCGCGTGGCAGGCGTTGAAGCCCACAGGCTTCCTGAGCATTTGCAACAGTTCGATTGCCGCAATAACCGTCTGGCAGACATGGCCCTGAATACAGATGGGTTTTATCATGCTGTTGCACAGGCCCGTGCCTATTACGGGCCTACGCGTATTGCGGTCATTATGGGTACATCAACGTCCGGTATACTAAATTCCGAGATCGCGTACGCCATGCGCGATAGGGAACAGGACACCATGCCCCCCGGTTTTGACCAGCAGCACAAGCAGGACCTGTTTTCTCTACCAACCTATGTGGCCGCCGCGCTGGGGCTTGAAGGGCCATGCCTTACGGTGTCCAACGCCTGTGCGTCTTCCTCCCACGCCTTTCTGGATGCATGGCACTGGATAGAAGCCGGAGTGTGTGATGCCGCCATTGTTGGCGGGGCCGATAGCCTGTGCGGCATGACCTTGCATGGCTTTGGGGCCTTGGGTCTGGTGGATGAACAACCAACCCGGCCATGTGATGCAGACCGCCACGGCATTTCCATAGGGGAGGCTGCGGGCTTTGCTCTGCTGGAGCGGCCCGGCGCGCGCATGGTACAGCAGAATACAGGCTATCAGGCAATGCTGCTCGGATGCGCTGCCAGCAGTGATGGCCACCATATGTCCGCGCCAGACCCGGAGGGGCGGGGGGCTATAGCCGCCATGCGGCAGGCCTTGGTCCGTGCTGGGCTGGACGCTTCAGATGTCGGCTATGTCAACCTGCATGGTACGGGTAGCCTTGCCAATGATGCCATGGAAGATAAAGCCGTTCACTCGGTTTTTGGTGGCGCTACGCCCTGTTCTTCCACCAAAGGCTGGACCGGTCACACCCTTGGGGCCTCTGGTAGTCTTGAAGCCATGATATGCGGTATAAGCTTACAGCATGGCTTCATACCGGGCGGGCTGAATATCACACACATAGACCCTTCTTTTCAGGCACGGGTGGTGACGGACAATGTGGACGCGCCAGTAAAGCATGTTGTGAGCAATGCTTTCGGGTTTGGCGGCACCAATTGCAGTCTTGTGTTTGGGGCTGCGCAATGAAGGTAGGCGTGCGCGGTGTATCTGTCTGGGGGCCGGGACTTGCGGGTTGGGCTCAGGCACAGGAATGCCTGCAAGGAAAAACGGAGTGGGTAGAGCAAGAACAGTCGCCCCCTCCGGCTTCTATCCTTGCACCTAATGAACGCAGGCGTTCGGGCCCTGTTACGCGCCTTGCCATGGCTGTGGCCTCAGAAGCCTGCACGGTGGCGGGTATGGAAACGTCAGACCTGTCCGTTGTGTTTGCCAGTGCAAATGGGGATGGCGGCGTGATTGATTCCATCCTCCGGGCGTTGTCTGAGCCTGGGGGGGAAGTGTCTCCCACGCAATTTCATAATTCAGTCCATAATGCGCCCGCCGGATATTGGACGATTGGCCATAATTCCATTGCACCAGCCACAGCATTGGGATGTTACGACTGGTCGTTTGGTCTTGGACTTTTAAAAGCCGCATCAGAAGCCGTGGTGGAACAGCATCCCGTTTTGTTCGTGGCCTATGACCAGCCTATTCCCGGACCAATTGGCAAAGTGCGTGTTACAAAAGGTAACTTTGCCTGTGCACTCCTGCTTGACCCCAACCTGAGCCAACAGGCAATGGCACAGTTAAACCTGCGATACGTACCACGCAGCACTTTGCCCATTGATATGCCGCCTCATAAAGGGTTGCAGGCTCTGGCTGCGGATAATCCCGCTGCCCGTAGCCTGTCTTTGCTGACATGTCTGGCGCAGCACCGGGCCGGGACTGTCAGAATAGCCTGTCAGCCAGGTCAGTTAGAGGTGGATGTAAGCCCGTGTTAGACAGAAGCGCCATTCTTAGCCGTATCCCACACCAGGGTGCGAGCTGCCTGCTGGATACCTGCTTGGCATGGTCCGCCACAACGCTGCATGCAACAAGTCGCGCCCACTGTGACAGCCATAATCCGCTACGTCGAAATGGGCAGCTTGGCCCCATTGTGGGGGCGGAAATTGCAATGCAGGCTGCCGCATTGCACGGCACCCTGACAGGAGAAACCAGTAGTCCGCCTGGATATCTGGCCGCCCTACGTGATGTAGTTATTGCCTGCGACCGGCTGGATAATCCGGCGTATGGTACACTGCATATTCACGTCAGCAAGGAGCATGGTATGGCCGGAGGGCTGGCCTACGCGTTCAGTGTGACGGCAGAGGATGGTACGCTGTTGGTTAAGGGACGTGGCACCGTTGTTTTGCGGCAGGAGACGGAGTTGGCATGAAACGCGCCCTTGTCACTGGCGGTACCAGCCCCATAGGGGCTGCTATTTGCCAAAAGCTGGCTGCTGACGGTCTGCATGTCATTGTTCATGCTCATGGTTCTGCTGAGCGTGCCCATGCGTTGGTTGGTAGTTTACTGGAGCAGGGCCACAGTGCGGAAGCATGGATCAGCAACCTTGCTGATATTGCAGCCACACAGAAAAATCTGGCGACTGTGCTGGAAGCCGGAGTGCCACAAGTGATCGTGCATAATGCAGGCACGCACGATGATGTCACGATGGCAGGCATGACAGAAACCCAGTGGCGGGATGTAATCAGTGTGTCTCTTGACGGCTTTTACGCCGTTGTACAACCTCTCCTGCTCCCTATGACACGTAAACGTTGGGGGCGGATTATTGCCCTGTCGTCTGTTACAGCGCGCATAGGCAACAGAGGACAAGTGAATTACGCAGCGGCCAAAGCCGGGTTGGAGGGCGCTGTACGCTCTCTGGCGCGAGAAGTTGCTGGGCGTGGAATCACGGTTAATGCTGTGGCACCCGGCGTTATTGAATCTCCTGCTACAGCAGCCGTTATGAGTACGGAGCAAATTGCTGCACTAGTGCCCGCAAAAAGAGCGGGCCACCCTGCGGAAGTTGCCGATCTGGTCGCGTTTCTTGCGTCTGGGCAGGCTGGGTATATTACTGGTCAAACAATAGGTATTAACGGAGGCATGGCATGAACGTGCCAGAAATTTCAGTACAGAATTGCGATGTCCTGGTTATTGGCGGCGGCCCTGCCGGAAGTACTGCCGCAGCACTGTTGGCCCGCAAAGGCCACAAGGTTGTGTTACTGGAAAAAGATGAACACCCCCGATTTCATATCGGTGAATCTCTCCTCCCCTGTAACCTGCCTCTGTTGGAAGATCTGGGGGTTCTGGAGCAGGTCAAGGCTATGGGCGTTCATAAACCGGGTGCCGAATTTGTGGTGGAAACAGGGGAGGGGCGTCAGGCTTTCCCGTTCCGTCACGCTATCGGTGCGCGGCATGGCCACGCGTATCAGGTTTTACGCGCAGATTTTGATGAACTCCTGTTTCGCAATGCTGCAAAAAAGGGCGCAACAACATTTGAAAATACTAAAGTTACGCAAGTAGAATTTAAAGGTAATGCACCTACACTGGTAACGGCGCAGGATAAAGACGGTAAGGAGCACCGTTTTTCTGCAAGGTTTATTCTTGATGCTTCCGGGCGTGACGGGTTTTTGGCGGCACGCAAGCACCGCAGAAATGCAGATAAAAATAACTCCACAGCCGCAATATTCGGTCATTTCCGTAATGTGCCCCGAAGAGATGCAGGTATGGAGGGATATATTTCCATTCACCTTGTGCAAGAGGGGTGGTTTTGGATGATTCCCTTGCCAGACGGCCTTATGAGTGTTGGCTTTGTGGGAGATAAAAGTGCGTATCGCCAACACAAAGGTCCTGTTGCGGATTTATTCTGGAAAAAAGTCAAAGAAAGCCCCTGTGTTGCTGAGCGTATGGCGAACGCTGAACTGCTGAGCCCGCTTTCAACAACAGGAAATTACTCCTACCGGGCAGACAAGGCATGGGGTGATGGCTATTACATGATAGGGGATGCCTACGCTTTCCTTGACCCGGTTTTTTCATCAGGTGTCTTGCTGGCCATGAAAAGTGCTTACCGGGGTGCGGAGGTGGCAGAGGCCTGGTTGCGTAGCCCACAAGCAGGTAGGGAAGCTGCACAAAAAGCTGAGGCACAGACCTGCAAGGAGATGAAACGTATCTCATGGTTGATTTACCGCATTAACAACCCGATTTTACGGAAACTATTTATGCGTCCACGCAATATTTTGCGGATGCGGGATGCCATTATTTCTTTGTTGGCAGGGGATTTTGAGGCAGGGTGGAAAGTAGGTTTTCCCGTAGCAGCCTTTAAAGCTGTATTTGGCATAAGCCTCCTCAAAAGAAGACTTGGCTTAAAATCCTGAATATCCAGCAACCCTGTTCTATAAAAAAAACGCTATAGAACAGGGTTGTGTTGGAATCTAAAAACACCTTCAACTTCTAAAGAGAGCTCTTCTCGGCATATGTCGGAGATGAGTGTGGGGGAGTGTTCAGGTTTTACACAAAAGGCATTTTGAAAAGCGTTTGCCACCGCTACCGTGTCCTGTGTATGACGAACGTAAATTTTCAAAGAGTCACAATACACATGTGTGAAGGCTGGAAATTTTTTCTGTGTTTCGTCAAGAAGCGTCTGAATATTCTCGATGGTAATACATGTTTGCTGGTTTAGGTTTTGGCATAAAGAAACATGATTGCGGATACTTGCCGTGCCTGAAACATACAAATACAGACTGTTTTGAGTTTCTATAGCTGTTGCCCGTGCAAAAGAGGGAGCTTTAGGTCCATAACGCTGAGGATACTGGTAAGCTGGCACTTGCAGGGGGTTTTCAATGTTGGTGGCTTGTGGTGTTTTGCGTGCAATTAAAAACACAACAACACCGCCTTTCTGAAGGCCAATCCCGGTAGCAGCGGGTAACGAGGCAGGGGTGTAGTTTAAGCTTTCAAATGCTTCCGCGCGGCCTAAACAAAAATCCCGGTACCGTTCAAGCCCATTACTGTTGGAGGCATTAATAGAGCCTATATAATTCCAGATACGATAAATATTGATATAGCCGAGCGTGTGGGCCAACTGTATCAAGTGTTCATAGGCCTGTTTGGAGGCATGCGCGAGTTCTGGCCCATCAGGGATCAGGCAGGCGGCAAACAGATTTTCTCCATCAGCACACCAGCCTTCATTGCCTGTTACATGACACTCTGTCTGGCTGGGTTGGTGTAATGTTTGATCAGGGATGCACCAATATTCGGTAAGCTGGGTTGCCGTAGAAGGGATACAAACGTGTAACACACCGTTGTTGCACGTTAGCGTTGGGTGCCCGTGGTTATAATGCACAACAGCAAGCATCTGTGCTGTGTGAGGTGGGTCATAACCTGGGACTAACGCGCCATATGAAGGCATGGTGGTGTTCATAATCCGGTGAGAGTGAATGGTAAAATAGCTAAATCTAGAATGCATATATCATGACACACAGAGTGTTCGAAATTGAAAAATTATTCTAGGGCCTGTTAGATCTTGAAATGCTTGCCATATTGTCGGAATGAAAGAATACGGAGAAAGTGCTTTCACAAATGAAACACGGGCGGTATGGGAACCGTTGATTGAAGCAGTTTGGCCAAAAGGTAAGACCGCTGAGCATGATCTACGATGCACCATAGCAGCGATTTTCTGGCGTCCTGAGAATGGCGCAAAATGGCGGAGCATTCCGACTGAACTGGGTCCGTGGTGGCAAGCGGTCCAGCTTTTCATCCGCTGGGCGAAGTTTGGTGTGTGAGATTATCTGTTCGAACTAGTTCAAGGTCGGCAGGGGATTGCGCTCGGTCTGCTATTTACGCAAAATAGCGTGTTGTAGCAACCCGGTACGAGAAAATAGCAATATCGCTGCGTTGAATCATTCAAATCCAAGAAACCGCAGACCGGATCAAGAGCTAAAACAGATCCTAGAGTGTGTTGTCAGTGACGACGTGATGTTCAAGGAGGCGTGTAAGCCTCCATAATTCACGAGGGTTTCCCCCCATATTGCTGGGGGGTATGACTTAGCAAAAACGATAATTTTAGCGTTTCTATGGGCCTCTTGCGTCTGTTGGACACACTAATCTGGCCATGTTGCCAGAAGGACTGAGGGAAGCATTGTTTCGATAAAAGTGCTGGCTGGGTCAGGTGTATCCAATAACAAGGCTGGTCGTCCTTCTATCACCATATGTGCTAGCCCATGTGCCGTTGCCATGGCACTAGCCATATGTGGACGAAAGACACGTTTATGCAGATCTGGTGCGTCATGCCCAAAGTAGGCTGCCGCTGCATGTGCATAGCGTGTCAAAGCGTCAAAGGATGTCTCAATCAGATCCGGGTCTTTGAAGTCAATCAGGTCCACACGGCAGATCAGGCGGAATAGTCCGGGGTTACGGGCGGCAAAGGTCACGTAGCCCAAAGCCTGCGTTCGGAGATCCTGAGCAGGAATGCCGGAAGACGGTAGAGCATTCAGTTCTGCTTCTAGATGCTTGAAAACCTTGATAGCGAGAGCCGTCAAAAGCCCTCTTGTGCCGTTGAAATGATGTGACGGGGCTCCAGGGGATACGCCAGCAGCTTTGGCAGCTTTCCTGAGGGTAAATCCTTCAACACCGTCCTCACGGATGATGCCTTCGGACGCCTCAATAAGTGCTGTTTTCAGGTCGCCATGGTGATATTTGTCCCGTTCTGGGCCGGTCATAATCACTCTTCTCCTCAAATATGAACACTGTTTAGATTGATGCCCTCTCTTATCTATGCAATGTTCAGATAGAGAAAGCCACCTCCTTTGGGATGACGATATATGACACAGCGCGCACTCATTGTCGGTCTTGGTATTGGCGGCATGTCTGCAGCCATTGCTTTAAAGCGCCAAGGCTGGACGCCTGTGGTTATTGAACGGGCACCCGAGCGGCGAAAAGGCGGTTATTTCATCGGACTGCGCGATGAAGGCAAAAATGCTGCCGCTACTCTGGGTGTGCTGGATAGTATGGAAAAGAGAACTCCAAAGCATATTCAGTTTTGGGATGTGCGTAAGGATGGCACCCGCAGGCGCATTGCCGACCTGACACAGGAGACAAATGCTCCAATTGCCGTGTTACGAGGAGATATTGAAGACGCGCTTTGGCACGGGGTTGAAGGCAAGGTGGAAGTCCGCTTTGGCACCACTCCTGTGGCAATTGTGAATGGCGCGACACAAGCTCAGGTGACACTACGAGGTGAGGGTGGGCAGGACACAACCGAAACTTTTGATCTTGTGATCGGCGCTGATGGCGTGCGCTCGACCGTGCGCAAGCTTGTCTTTGGGCCGGATAAGGTGTTCTTCCATTCCATTGGTACAATGTTATGCGCTTTTCCATTGGCGCGGCCTGTCGAGGGCTTCAAGGCAGGCGATGGCCTGATGATTGCAGACGTAAAGCGCACCCTGACAGTCTTCCCGTTGGAAGGACGTCCTTCAACAGCGCTTTTTTCTTACCGTACCAAGCATCCGGAGCGGGCTTCAAAAAAGGATCCGCTTTCTGTGCTGCGCCATATTTTTGCCGATCTGGACGCCGGCGGCATTATCTCCAAGGCGCTTGAAGACCTATCGGCAACAGACGACTTTCTGTTTGATTCTGTCCAGATGGTTAAAATGCCTCGCTGGTCGAAAGGGCGTGTCCTTCTGTTAGGAGATTCTGCCTGGTGCCTGACGCTCTATTCAGGGATGGGCGCATCGGCTGGCATGATTGGCGGACAGGCCCTAGGGGAAGCGCTTACAGCGCATCCGCACGATATGGATGCTGCGTTGAAAAAGTTTGAGGCCCGAATGCGGCCGTTTGTGCGTAAGCATCAGAGGTTTATTGCGCTGCGCTCCCAATTGTTTGTTCCTTCAAACCGCATTTCTCTCTGGGGAAGGCGTGTTTTGTGGCAGATCCTTTTGCGATCAAGAAATTATCTTTTTCGCAAAAATTCTTAAAGAACAAACAGTTTGTCTGATTGAAATGTCTGTCGTCAGGACTCATACTTCGCTCAATCATCATCAAGCCTAACGCCGGTTTGGTTGCAAACACCATACCATCCGGGAACGGTAGGCCTTCTTCAAGCGCTCACGATCCGATGTCCAGTCTTTCGGGAGATACAGGACGTGGTCAACAAAGGCTATTGTCCCGCGCCGATACATAAGTGGCAAATACACCGATCTGGCAGTTCGTAATTTTGCCAGCAGATCCTGTATACTTTCGTCCCACACCACAGGAGGCCTGACCCTTCTTCAGAAAACCAACCTCATTGATGACTAACACGCCATCGTCCGTGCCCAGATGCTCGATCACATGATCCCTGACGATATCCCGAACGACATAGGCATTCCAGTGCCCGCGCCTCAGAAGTGCCTGCTGCCGCCATGCACCCGGATCTCCTGCGATCTCTGCCCGCATCCATCCGTCTTGCGTGGTTCATTGCCAATCAGAACGTCAGGGAAAACACAGGCTGAATCTGCGACACGCTTTTGCGTAAAGAGTGGAACAATCCAATCCTTGGTAGAGCGAAGCAAACACGCCCATAAATTAAGCGTCTCTTTAACAGACGCACAGCCACTCATCATATCCTAAATCATCGTAACCATAGAGTCAGAACCCAACACAAAATGCAACTGTAGTGCTTAGAACCGTCTACCCAGAAGTGCCCCCAAAGGTGGAATACAGCCTGACCCCAAGGGGGCGAACATTGGAACCGGTCATCATGGCACTGAAGAGATGGGGAGATGAGCACACCCAGTTCCAGCACAAACATGATGTTGGCGCAGATTAGGAGCAGCTAGACCATCCTTGTTCAAATTAGGATATTTTCGCTGCAAGGTTAAGCCGAACAGGTCGTCTCCAGGTCCGATAATATGGTCATAAAGGCTTCGCTTATAATTTGGCGCATCCAGGGATTATCCGCTGTACGCTGCCAGAGGATCGATACAGAATAGTCTCCCAAATCTATGGGGGCCGCGCAGACAGTAAGGCCGGAAACAGCAGCAAGGCTATGGGCTGCATGAGTTGGGAGTGTGGCAACGGTGCGCGTGCCGCTCAGAAAAGGAGGAAGGGCGGAGAAATGTGTCAGCGCCGATTGTACCCGTCGTGAAAGGCCCATACTTTTCAAAGCATGATCGACAATTCCCTCACGGCCTGAAAACGAGACCAGAAGATGTGGCAGAGACAGATACTCTTCCAGCGTTAATGGCAGTTTCACGTCACAGGCGGATGGATCAAGCAGGCAGGCATAACCGGACCGCCCAATCTCCTGTTGTTGCAATCCAGAGCGCATATTCGGTTGTGCGATAACGGCAAAATCAATTTCGCCTGCTTCAAAAAGAGCCTCAACCCGGTGCTTGTTCGCCTGCCTGAATGTTACCGAAACACGCGGGGCTTCTGCTGCCAGTCGTCTTGCAATCACTGGACCAAGCGCGATCTGGAAATCGTCCGACATGCCCAAAGAAAAATGCTGTCGGCTGGTTGCTGGCTCAAAGGCGGTTACAGTCGAGAACGCACTATGGATCAGAGCAACCCCGTTTTGAAGTGGCTCCACCATGGCAATTGCCCGAAGTGTGGGTTGCATACCTTCCCGTGTGCGGACGAACAAGGGGTCATCCGCCGCTTCCCTCAATCGTGCCAGGGAGGCACTGACGGCCGACTGGCTCAGTGACAATCGCTTGGCCGCCCGGGAGACGCTGCGTTCTTCCCACAGCGCCAGAAAGGTGATGGTCAAGTTAAAATCCAGACGAGATATATCGATCATAGTGATTTTATCTATCAAAATAATCAATTTGCCTGATACAGCGGGAAAGTCCACTTTTCTTATTCCTCTAACTCGCCATATTTATGAGAGATTCGGACATGAGCCAGCGTCGCGTTGCCGTTATTCAGGCAGGCACCAGTCTTTTCGACACACCGCGTACACTGGACCGTATGGAGGCACATTGCGAAGCTGCTGCCGCGCAGGGCGTTGAGCTTGCCGTGTTTCCGGAAGCCTATATTGGCGGATATCCAAAAGGCCTGACATTCGGAGCTGTTTTAGGAAGCCGCTTTCCTGAAGGGCGTGAGGACTATCTACGTTACTGGAAGTCGGCCATTGACGTGCCAGGAGCAGAAACGGCACGGATTGGCTCGTTCGCCGCGAAGATGAAGGCCCATATTGTTGTGGGTGTTATAGAGCGCGATGGTGCAACACTTTATTGTACAGCGCTGTTTTTTGGGCCAGATGGGGCACTTCTAGGCAAACACCGCAAGTTGATGCCGACCGGCACTGAACGACTGGTCTGGGGAAAGGGAGATGGCTCCACCATTCCGGTTTTTGAAACAGATATCGGGCGTATAGGGGCCGCGATCTGCTGGGAAAACTATATGCCAGACCTGCGCCAGAGCATGTATGCACGAGGCATCACTCTTTGGTGCGCGCCTACAGTAGATGAGCGCGATATCTGGCAGGTTTCCATGCGCCATATTGCTTATGAAGGGCGAACATTTGTTCTAAGCGCGTGCCAATATATGACGCGTGCCGATGCGCCGGAACACTATAACTGCCACCAAGGGAATAATCCGGAAACCGTGCTCATTCGTGGCGGCAGCGTGATCATTAATCCTCTTGGAGAGATTATTGCTGGCCCAGTCTATGACCGTGAAGCCATTATTACAGCCGATATTGATCTGGATGACGTTATCCGGGGGAAATACGACCTTGATGTTGCCGGACATTATGCCCGTCCTGACGTCTTCAATTTGCAGGTCAACACGACCCGTCAAAATCCAGTGTCGTTCACTCACGTAGAGAATGATACGTCCGGTTTCAGCACAGAGAACGGATAAAAAATTCTGCTAGTGCAGCGATATAAAGTATGATTTCAAAGGCATTTCTCGTTATCAGTATGACTGGTAATTAAGTAACGAACAAAAGGCTCTGGTCAGCAAGTGTCACGAGAAAATTTCAGCGAACTGCTTTCTTTTCTGGCAGTTGCACAAGAGCGAAGTTTTGCGAAGGCGGCGGCACGCAGGGGCGTCACGCCCTCTGCAATAAGTCACACCATGCGTCTTTTAGAAGAACGGCTAGGAGTCACCCTGTTGACGAGGACAACACGGCGGGTCGTTCCCACGCCCGCGGGGGAGTATCTGCTGCAAAATATTCAGCCGCTTTTCGATGAAATCGAGAATCGGATGACCAGCCTTGATGAATTCCGTAAATGCCCCAGAGGTAACCTTCGTGTCACCGTGACAGATGAGTCTCTGGGCTTCTTTCTTCGGCCCCGTATTGCAGACTTTCTAAAGCGTTACCCGGAAATCTCTCTTGAGGTCTCAACGGATTTGCGCCTGATTGATATTGTGGATGAAGGCTTTGACGCTGGTGTGCGTCTTGGAGAACTGGTGACGCAGGGCATGATCTCGGTTCCTGTATCGCCTGACATTCAATTTGCTGTTGTGGGTTCTAAAGCCTATTTCAAAACACATGCCATTCCCAAAACGCCAGTTGGTCTGCAAGAGCACAACTGTATTGGGGTGCGTCTGCCGACCCACGGAAAGATTTATCAGTGGCGCTTTAGACAAAAGGGAAAAAACCTGAAGTTTCAGCCGGTTGGTCAATTTGTATGCAACAATGTGTTCGGCGCACGCGATGCCTGCCTGGACGGAGTTGGGCTAGCCTACATTCCTAAAATTATTGCTGAAGAGCACGTACAAAGTGGCAAATTGATATCGGTTCTGGAGCCTTTCTGTCCGATGCATCTTGGCTTTCACCTCTTCTACCCACGCCACCATCGTCATTCGATGCCGCTGTCTCTGTTTGTCGAAGAGATGAAAGTAAAATAGGAAAGCCTGCTCTGAAAGAAAGCAGGCTTTCTTGCGTAATGCTTTACCCTCCGATGAGAGGTAACTGCTTGAGCATTTCCTGTAGGTTGAGGGCATCCCAGGGCATATGTTCAGCAATCGTCATGCCCACGACCTCTTTTTCAGTTGTCACTTCCTTAATCAGTTTCAAAATATCGGGAATGTTGAGCTTACCCTCGGCGACATCTCCAAAATCATGCTTGCCACGGCCCGGTTTTGCAAACAGCAAAGAGCGGAAATTGTGTGGGTCCAGCACATCCAGATCCAGATGAATGGCGAGCACTTCAATCTGGCTGTCTTTGAGCCACTCCATGACGGGCTGTGCACCGTCGCGCACCTGCTGAGGTGAACAGGTGCGTACTCCATGATCCGCAATGAACTGTGCCTCGAACGGGAGTGGATCATGGATGCCGGCAATCATAACATTCCTTGCAGTAACCGGCTTTGTCACAGCTTTTGTAAGGTCTGGATCGCCATGGCCTAATAGGGCGCCCAGAACGTGTGCATGAGCATTCATATACTGTTTCGGGGTTTGGACGTCTGGATGCGTATCAATCCAGAGAACACCTAGCTTGTCGCCGTAGCGTTCTGAAAGCCACGCAAACGGCACGAGTGAGACAAGGCAGTCCCCACCCAGAACCGCCAGAGACTTTGGCTGATGATGCTCAATAATGCTGCGGGCGTTGTGGATCTGTTTCAGCAGAACACTGCGCCCACGCATTTCATTCTCAACCGCCAGAGGAGTATCGGTCGGAACGTCCACCGGAACTTCCTCTACAGGGCCCGCAGAAGGAGGGGCCAGCCAAGCCAGAAGTTTGGACCCCAGATAATAAGGGGGATTATCACCGCCCTGCCATTGAGGGAAAATGAGCCTCAAAGTGTTGGAATCCTGCTTCGTCATGAACAATCTCCTATCAGGTATGTGTGTGCGGCCTGTCTCAATACCAACCAAATAACGCACCATTACAATTGGATATTCTGAGGATTAACCTTCTTTTTCTCACAAATCTGGTCTTTTCGAGCCGCCTTATACAACAAAGCATTTCATGAGTTTGAAAGAATGAATAGATATTTATTGCTGAAAATTATTCACAAAAATTTTGATGAAAAACCCCATAGTCACGCAGATTACTTGGTCGTAAGAGGAAAAACCGCTAAAAAGCCAAGGCTTTATCCACGTTATGCAGAATTTGAGTGCTCAGCAGCTTTCTTCTGGCCGTCAGAAACTGGCTGTCCTGTCTTTGGCGTTGTGATCCTTTGCCTCAGTCACGACCGAATTTTTGCCTGTCGGTATTCTGCCTGATATTTCGAGAACATTTTCTGTAAGTCCCGGAACAGCAGGTCTTAGTATGACAATCCCTGGCATGATGGCCGCAGTTTCTGCTCCTGGAGTTATGTTATTTTCCGGACGCACGGATCGTCGCAGAATTGTTTTATGGCTTTCTTTTATTCTACTCGCGGGTTGCCTAATTGCTACCATGGCACCGTCCTTTGCTGTCCTGTTGCTCAGTCGAGCACTCATTGGTATCAGCCTAGGGGCATTTTGGGCCATGGGCCTGTCGGTCGCAGTGGAACTTGTTGCTCAGGAAAGGGCGCATAAGGCTGCGGCGGCTGTTTTTGCGGGTGTCACAGCAGCCATGATTCTGGGGGTTCCCATGGGATCTCTTGTAGCAGAATACTCTTCCTGGCGTGGGGCATTTGTGGCAGCAGCACTGATTGCTGTTGGCGCTTTCCTCGCGCAGTGGAGACTGCTACCAGCCGTTCCAGCGCAAAGCCATGTCCGGCTTACTGACTTCAAAGCATTCATCAGACTGCCGGAAGCGCGGAAAAGTATTGTTATGATTGCTGCTGTTTTTGCAGCACACTTTGCAGCCTATACTTACCTGGCCCCGCTCATTCATGAAGCGGGTATTCCGTCAGAGGCCGTGACGGTTTTGTTGTTGGCTTACGGTGTTATAGGGTTTGCGTCCAACCTCGTGGCCAGCCGCTTTTTGGAAAACAATCTCAAAGCAACGCTTTTTGCGTCGAAAATATCGCTGGTAATACCGTTTCTGTTCTTACCGGTGCTGGTGATCTTCCCGAAATTTGAAACGGTGCTCATTCTCCTCTGGGCAGTCGCCTGGGGCGCTTTGCCACTCTGCCTGAATACGTGGCACCGCAGTATTGAGACCGAACATTCGGAGGCTGCCGCCGCCATGTTCACCCTTACTGCACAAATTGCCATTGCAGTTGGTTCAAGTCTTGGCGGCGTTGTGGTTGATCATTTTGGGTTGAAAGCCAATTTCTGGATGAGTGCTCTCATTGTCATTCTGAGCGCTTTGTATCTGGCTACACATAGAAAAGTAGAATGATTTTGAGAGTATCTTCGATTCAAAAATTATAAAAACACCGCAGAAAATCACCTGTCACCATCAAACGTTTTTGTGCATGAGTGAAACATCATGAAATCTTTGGTTTGCACGTCTTTTGGGGCCAATCCTTCAATGGTGATTGAGGAACGCCCCAAGCCTTTGCCTCGGCCTGGTTATAGTGTGATCAAAATGCATGCGGCGACGGTCAATCAACTTTCCGGGCAAATTCGTCGAGGTCTTTTTAATAAAGCCAAGGCACCGCTAGTTTTGAGTAATGACGGTGCAGGCACGGTAGAGGATAGCGATCTCTTCTCGCCTGGAACGCGCGTTGCAATATACGGGGGCGGCCAATTAGGGAGCATGAAAGATGGTTTGCAACAGGACTATGTGTCCGTTGAAAACATCTCTCTCTTCGCGTTGCCTGAGACGATGAGTTTCGACGAAGGTGCGGCGCTGCCTATCAATTATGTGACGGCATACCAAGCCTTAACCGGCGTTGGCCACATTGAAGCGGGACAGACAATCCTGATTTCAGGAGTTGCCGGGGCAGTCGGTCATGCCTTAATTGAACTCTCGCGAGCTTTGGGGGCAAGACCTATTGCCGTGGTTCCTACACCATTGAAGGCAGAAGCTGCCCGTAAGAGTGGAGCGTCTGCAGTTATAGATCTCCCAACTGATACCCTGTCGGATGTCGTCTCCTCCCTTACGACTGGTCAAGGAGCTGACCTCGCTTTGGATGTGGTTGGTGGCTCTCTCCTTAGGGATTTGGTAAAATCGGTGCGTGAACAGGGTTCTATAGTGTCCATCGGGTTTGCTGGCGGCTCTGAACCCTGTCTGGATCTGGCTGAAATTGTCATTCACGAAAAACGCCTTCTTGGATATGACGCGTGGCTGGAAACGAAGGATACAGTGTCTAATGCATTCAATGCCATCCTGTCTTTTGTTCAAAAGGGAGCTGTTCGGCCAGTGATCGATAGTGTTTGGGCACTCGATGACTTTGAGAACGCTTATAAGCGTCTCGTATCGCGGCAAGCTGTGGGGACTATCCTTACCAGACCCTAAAAATAGAATTTTCTGAAGGTTTAGACTTTAAACTTGCTGCCTAAGAAAATGATTTTATCACGCCTGCTACGCAGAAGGTTATTCACAGGCATGTATGTTTCCGACATGTAGGCTATGGCTGACAGTCTGCTGTTAGCATATCTAGGAATAAGGGAGATCAAGAAGGGCTGGGCTTGCTTCAGGCACGAGCCGAGAACCGATCCCATGCGGTAATTTCACGGGTGAGTAGGGCGATCTCACGAAGATAGATTTCCGTTTTCAGGAAATGCAGTTCGTCTTCTTTTTGGGCTTGTGGCACTTCCGTAAACCAAGCTTTGGGGCGGCCATCTGTGCCGTCATTCCAGCGGTAGCCACGCGCCTTGAGCTTATCTTTAAGGTCAAAGGGGGCATTCTCCGCCCAGATCTGCCAGCGGGGTTGCCGCGCTTCCTGAAGCAGGGCGGACAGGGCTGGGGTCAGTGTTTTAGGCAAACGTGTGGTGAGTAAGGTAACGCCAGCCAGACAATCATCAGCCGCTCGGTGTCCATCAAAAAACCACCCGGCCTGCATGACCAGATAGCCAAGGCTGCGCCCCTCAAAGCCTTCTGCCTGCCAGGGCACATCTTCCATGGAACAGGCCCAGGGCAGTGTTGAAAACCCTTCCCAGAAGCGTTCGGCAAACAGCCTGTCAAAGCGGGCGTTATGGGCCACAATGAGGGCTGCCTGTGCCGCGAACTGAGCGATCTCTTCAGGGGCTATGGTTTTACCTGCAACCATCTCCTGTGTAATGCCGGTAAGGGCGGTAATTTCGGGAGGGATGGGTTGGGAAGGCTCTCTCAGACGATTGAAGGCTGGTAAGGTGCCGAGAATGCGGCCGTCCAGCGTATAGACAAAGGGCACCATCCCGAATTCGATGATCTCATGACAGACCGGGTCGAGGCCAGTCGTTTCCAGATCCAGAAAAAGACCGACACGGGTCTGGTCACGCGGCACCAGCGTCTCTGCCGGAAGGGGCGCGATGCGACGTAACACCCGGTAAGCACCCGTGGCTTCCAAGGTGCGGGCCTGATCTTCCAGAGGCGCGTGTTTCACAGAAGTTCTCCCTCAAAGCCTGGTGTGATAGACAGGAGACAGTCGGTTACAGGCTATGACAGCATTAGAAGGGAAAAGTCTCATGCGAAAAGCCGGTTTTATCCTTGCGACAACTCTTGGCCTTTTAGGGCCAGTTAGTGGCTTTGCCCAGTCTTCTGGGGACTGGCTGCCACAGTCGGGTGTGAAATCCCCCAATAGTCCCTTGGCAGTTCCCACAACGTTGAAGCCACTTTCTATGTCTTTGACTGGATTATTGAACAAGGGTTTTAAGGTCATCAGCACAACGGACTATTCGGGGCAAGGTGTTCTTGTAACAGTGGTGGGGCGTAAGCAGACGGTGTTGTGTGTGTTAACTGCACCTAATCCCCAGACAGATCAGAATGTGCCGACCTCACGCTGTTGGGCTTTGAATTAAGAGACTGATTTGACGTCACAAATTCATTGAAAAGAGGCGTCAGGTTGGGCGATGGGGAAAGGCATCTGCCTTTTTTGACGAATTTGCTGCGAACGGGCACGATACGGGTGTCGGCTAATGTATTGGGAGGCCATTCCCGGATCTTGCCATCGCACTCGCCCAGACGCATGCCGGTATAAAGAGCAATGCGCACAATGCCCCGATAGGTGCCGTTCCGGGAAAACTTGGCCCGGCCATTTTAATATCAGGAGTGTTCTCAGTTCGTCTTCTGACCAGGCTCTGCGATTGGTCTTTTGTGTTAAATCAAAACACCAGTTGGCCCAAGGGTTTTGGGGGCGAGGTCTCGCAGGACCAGTTCGCTCCAGATCGCAGACATGCGCGAGAAATGGTTTTTGATGGTCTTGCCGGAGACGAGTCCTTCTCCATTGTCTCAGCCTCTCTGACAGCATCCCGAAGGGGGGAGGGTGACCGTACCATTGCCATGGGTGGTCGGGAGGCCAGAGAGAAAGTCGTAAAATTCTCCAATCACGTCGCCGGTGATCTGATGAACTGGGATATCTCCGAAGGCTTCGGTGAAGAGGGCTACGGTCTTGCCGGTTCCTTTGATGGTGCCAGCACTTTTGGATGGCACTGAGAAGACAAATTTGTCCGCCGCCGTCGACAGTTTCATGCTGCGCGGTTGTTTGGACGAGGATTTCTGCCCATCGGGTTTATCTTCATTGTGAGGCAGGCTGTTCTGGATCAGGCCACAAAGCGTGGTGATCTGGTTTTGTAAGCCCTGTTTTTCGGTGACAGCCCAGACTTCCCGTTTTTCGAGGGTGTGCCTGAGTTGTCCCAATCCCTTCAGAAGGCCTTCCATGTGAGGCAGGATCGTATTGAGGAAGGTTGATTGCTTGGTGACCAGATCGGCTTTTTCAATGAGATGCTGGGCGCGCTCGGCTTCGAGCACTTTCTCGCTACTCTCTTCCTGAGCTTTCAGAGCGGCCTCGTAGCTTTCAGTGAGGTCGCGATAGAGGGCCAGAAGGCCGTCTTTGGTGGGGTGTTGCATCTTGCCTGCTCTGAAAAGCTGTCCCGTCTTGGCTTACAGGGCAGCTGCACGTTCACGGGCGATCAGTTTATCAGAGGTATGGAGGACAAGTGAAATCTCGGTTTTGCCCAACAGAGGGCGGAGCAGTGCTGGGACGATGCGGCGGAAGTGATAACGAGGCTCTCCTGTGCGTCGGGACGGGATGGCGCGGAGCATGAAGTTTTCCCATTGTAGGAAAATTTCCTCTCGGACAAAATACCTATGTTTTTCAACAACTTGTGGTGCGAACTGCGGGACTCGAACCTTCATAGTCCTGCACTGTCCCGCAGTTAACCTCTTGAAAAGACGAACAAAGTGTTCTGCCGTCACCTTCGGGGTTGAATTTCTGGTAGGCATTTTGGTTGAACATTATGGGAAGGTCAAGCCGGGCAAGGGGCCGCATTCACGGTGTTGCGGAGTGCGGGAATACGGTATGACTGCGTGACACTATGAAGCGTAGCAGAGGGTAAAGAGCAGCATGTTGTATCTCACGCCATTGGAACGAGCTCTTGACCGCTTGAAAGAAGGCTGGGTGCGACACGAGGCTGAACCAACGGATGAACAGCTACGCGATGGTCTGATACAGCGCTTTGAATTTACCTATGAACTTAGCCACAAAACCCTGAAGCGGTTTTTGGAACAGAACGCGGCCTCACCTGAAGAATATGACCGGATGGGATTTCCCGACCTTATTCGCTCCGCCAATGAAGCCGGTCTTCTAAAAGGGTCTTGGGCTGAGTGGAGCGTTTATCGGAAGATGCGCAATTTAACGAGCCATACCTATAACGAGATAACGGCACGGCAGGTTGTGGCGGGTATCCCTGACTTTATAGAGGAGGCTGCATTCTTGTTGCAGGTCCTAAAAGAACGCACCGCATGACTTCTGCTTTGGTTCTTTCCCCAGAAGAGAAACTCACCGTCACCACTCTTCTCAAAGAGTTTGTGCCAGACAAAGAGGTCTGGGTGTTTGGTTCCAGAGCAAAAGGAACTGCCAAGCCATATTCAGATTTGGACCTTGCTGTTATTGGCGAAGAGCCGCTTCCTTTACTGGTGCGTGTCGGTTTGGAAGAGGCTTTTTCTTCCTCTCTGCTACCTTGGAAAGTCGATGTGCTGGACTGGGCAACAACCGATGCAGTCTTTCGTGACCTGATTCAGAAAGACCATATTGTTATTCAAACATCTTTAGAAAATATCCGCTCAAACAGCGTTCCTTGAGGGCTTCCTTTCTCTGTCGTCCCTCGTTTAACAGCCTTCTGAAAATACCTTTTAAAGTGAGGCTGTTGAGAACTCATCAAGAGCTAAAAGGCCTTTTCCGCGGCTAGAGCCTGCCATGGGTTGAGAGGCGTCACATTCCCAGCCCGGTCACTTGCAGAAAAGTTGGTTACCTTAAAGCCAGCCGTGCAAACCAGCGGACACGTTGGTCTCGCTAGTTTGCAAACTGGTCAGGGGGAAAGCGTTGCTTTCCCCCGTGAACCCCCTTTTCTGTGGTGAAGGAGTGCCTTGCCATGTCTGTCAGACAATCCCCCAAAACCCATGGCCGGTGCCATGATATGCGTCTCCGCCTGTCGGATACGGAACATGCTGTTTTAAAGCGTGCGGCCTGTGCCGCTGGTGTCACCTGTTCGTCATGGCTGCGCTCTGTGATGCTGGCGGTTATTGCCACAAAAGGTCGACATGATGCTCTTGTTGTTGCCTTGCAGGACGTGGCGCATCAGCTCTCAGCCATTGGTAATAATTTGAATCAGATAGCCCATGTTTTAAACGGGGGCCGCAGTGCTGATGTTGGGCAAACCCTTCTGGCCGTCGATAATGCCACGGCTCATGTCCGTTCTTTGCTACGGGAGATACGGGTATGATTATCAAAACCTCTCGTATCACAGCAGAAAGCACGCACCGTCATTTATACCGCCACTTGATGCGGACGGACGAGAATGAAGAGGTCAGAATAGTGCAGGGCAGGGAATTCGCCCTTGCAGAGGCGGTCAAAGATGCTCGTCACGCCAAACGGCGCTACGGCTTGCGTCACGTTATCCTCAGCCCGGAACAGGCGACATCCCCTGAGACATTTCAGAAGATAGTGACACTCTACCAAAGTGAATTTGGGGCTGACCCACCCTTGATGATTGTGGAGCACCAGAAAAAGCGGGCTGATGGTCAAAGCTATGACCGGCACTGGCATGTGGTGTTTGCTGAAACCCTCGCTAACGGACGCAGTCTGGACTCCCGCTTTATCCGTATCAGGAACGAAAAGGTGGCCCGGTTTACGGAACTGGCCTTTGGTCACCCTCTGACATCAGGCAAGCATAATGATGCGGTCATCAGAGCGCTGGAAGCCTCTACCAATCCCCATATGCAGAGGGCCGCCACGGACTTCAAGCGGGCCTTTTGGGGAGAAGCCAATACGCCTCAAGCAACCTTTACGGATAAGGCGCATCAGGTCACGAAGCGCAAAGCAGGGAAATCAGTGTTACCTTCCATGCGGGCGCACTTGCGCAAGCGATGGCAGGAAGAGGGGCAGGTGTTGCTGTCCTTTATCGAACGGGTGGCTGAGGAGGGGTATCTGCTTCGTGAAGGGGATAAGCCTGACGTCTGGCTGATTGGTCAAAACGGAGGTGCTCATCTTGCTTTGCATCGTGTGCTAGGGCTGAAGAAAAAAGAGCTGGTTGCCTTGTTGTCGGATGCCAATAGGCCTGTTCCCTTATCTCCGCCTCGTTTGACGGTACAATCTGTCAAAGCGAACAAGCCACCCCCAATAGCCGTACCACCGGACTATGCCCAAAAGCTTGAAGTATTAAGACAATGTATTCGGCCCAGGTGGAAACGGTCTGAGTGTCGGGCGGAACTCATTGCCTTGCCCTACCAAAACAGGGTGCGACGGCTGGAAAACAGCACGCTGGGAGAGATGCTGGAGCGGCTGCTGGCAGCCCTTATCGCCCGAATGCTGAAGGCACTGTTTGGGTTATCCATAGAGGTGCCACCCATAACAGCAGACGAAGCGAGGGAACGGATTTCAAAGGCGTGCGCGGAGGTGGCCCATTTACGGCAGCAGGACGTGCAGGAGCATTTTGCGTCACCAGAAGTGCAGGCAGCCTTGAGAGAGCGTAGGCTTTTGAAGCAGCGCCTGGTGTCAGACAACCCGGTAACGCGGCAGGCGATACAGGCCGGAGCATGGGGGGAGGCAATGATGAGTCTAAGAGGCGAGCCGCGTGTGCCAGTTCACTCTATGCCAAAATTACCGCTGCTGGAGACGGTCTCTGTAGGTTCTGGCCTTGCGGGGGCCTGAACTGGTTTTGCTGTCAAACATCTTCATGGTTATGGTCGGCCCTCTCGTCAGGCATTAAAGAGTTCTTAATAGTGCTTCGCATAACGGACATAATCAGGACTGAACGGCTCTGGGTTTGCCGGAGAGTAAAACTTTCGGCGGATGAGCCCTATGATAGAGCAGAAGACATCGCGTTATTCGCCTAAGTTCAGTGGGGCGCAGCGCGCTCCTGTCGATGATCGCGGCAGGGCATGGCGTGTCGGTGTTTGTCGAGGACAGCATGGCGGCAAATGCCGTAAAAATCGTTTTTCTGCCGATTGCCGATGAAAGCGAAATGATCCCATTCTCCGCTGTGTGGTCTTCCCGTAACCGCAGCCCCTCGCTTCGCAATTTGCTTGATCTGATACTATGAGTGGAAACCATGTCCAAAAGCACACCAGCAACCCAAGCCCTCTCGGACGCAGGCGTTTCGTTCGCTCTTGTCACCTATGACTATGATCCCGATGCCGAACGCGCAGGACTACAAGCGGCTGAAGCCATGGGCGTGGTTCCTTCGGAGGTCTTCAAGACGCTGATGGCGGAGCTTGATGGCAGGCCGGTCTGCGCCATCCTGCCATCGGACGAGGAAGCGAACATGAAGAAACTGGCGGCAGCGCTCGGTGGCAAATCGGCGCACATGATGAAGCCCGCCGATGCCGAGCGTCTTACCGGCTACAAGATCGGCGGTATTAGCCCGCTGGGCCAGCGCAAAAGCGTTCCAACGGTTCTTGATGAAGTGGCGACGCTCCATGACGAGATTTTTCTGAATGGCGGACGACGCGGCCTGCAAATCCGCATTCGCCCCGCTGACCTAATTGGGATCTTGAATTGCATAACCGCTGATCTGGTTCGCTGACACGCTGGACAGCCCGCTTCAGGAACCCCCTGCGATTTGGCGGACCATATCAGCCGGAGTGCGGGTGCAGTGTCGCGACAACCCGCCCTATTTGCCATGGAAAATCATAAGGTTTATCTGCCCTAAAAACAGCGCGGAAGCCGACCTTCAGCTTGCCCCCCTGAACTGCCTGTCCGCTCAAGAAACGTGAAGCGGACAGGCGGCAGACGCCCTCAGGTCGGACATGTGGGATCTGTGCTAGCTTTTCGGATAGCGGACACGAATCATTCACAGACTATCAGCCGGAAGTGGATGCTCGCTCCGGCAATTGGGATTAGCCGCGCTTCGCAGAGAGCTACCTTTGCACAGCTCCTTACCGAGGGGCCGGTCGCAACCCGATGCACTCATCTAATTATACCAAAGACAAAAATCTTCAGTTAGCCATTTTGAAATCCCCAAAGTATTTTTTTCGGCTTCCCTTGAAGTAGCAAGATCGGCTCACCATTAAATTAACCATGTCCATGGTTTCCATGACGTATGACGTGAAGCTGGACCTATCCATGCGGATCGTGCGCCAGGGAGACCTCGCCAAGGTGGCTGTTGCTGCTGAGGTGTCTGTCGTCGCGGCCATGCCGTGCGCAGAGGATGGGTGTCCGTCAACGGTCGGGATTGTATGAGCGGAGGACCCGAACGAAGAACATGGTGAAAACATTATTTGAAGAAGTCAGAAGCGAACAAAACATTTTCTCAGCGTGGCGTCACGTCAAGCGTAGCGCTCTGATCTCCGGTAACGCCGATATTCGCGGCAAAGCCTCGGAGTTCGAGCATGCTCACCAGCGCCACCTTAGGCGCATCATCAATCAACTGCGCACAGGCAAATTCTCTTTCGATCCTGTCGAAGGCGTCTTGAAAGACAAGCGCAAGCGCCATGCAGCAGGTAAAGACCCACGGCCTATCGCAATATCTACTATCCAGAACCGTGTCGTTCAGCGGGCAATCCTACAGGTTCTACAGCCAAGGCACGCACGCGACTTACGCGATCCAGATACACGATATGAGACCGTTTGTGACGACAGACTGGGCCGCATCAACGACGTCAACCGATCCAAATATGGCGTTGGAGGATTGATCTACCCTCATGGCGGCGTTCGCCCCGCCATCGAGACAATCAGGACCGCGATTGATGGCGGCGCGAAATTCTACTTCCAGTCCGACATTCGGTCCTTCTTCACCAAAATTCCGACAAACAAAGTGATTGACTTTGTTCGGCATGAAACCAACGACAACACATTCGTTGAGCTGTTCGCCAAGGCACTTGAGGTCCACTTGGGAAATGAAGATGAGCTTGTTGGTTACACGCACCTATTTCCGAAAGGCGGTATCGGCGTTGCTCAAGGGTCCTCTCTTTCGGCCTTTGCGGGGAACGTGTTGCTGTACGACATGGACCAGAAGCTGAATACCATGGGCGTAACGGCGGTTAGATACATCGACGACATTCTCATGGTCGGTGCTAACATAGCAGTCATCGACGCCGCCAAAGCTTACACCGAGACAACCCTGACAGACTTTGGTTTCGGCCTCTACACGCCAGCAGACGGTCCTGACAAAGCAGCGCAAGGAGAGTGCAGCAAGTCCATCAATTTCCTTGGCTGCACTATTCAGCCGAAGCGATGCGTTCCTAGTAATAAATCTCTCGACAATATGAAGGAAGTCGTTCGAGAGACGCTCGCAACTTCGAGGGCCGCGATCAAAGACGCGCTCACAAAAGGCACCACTCTGAATTCCAAGCATTCGCAGAGTGCTACCCTAGACTCCCTAAGTAAGCGAATTTACGGATGGCAAAAATCCTTCGCCTTCTGCAACCAACGTCAACCCTTCGAACACCTCGACGAATACATTTCAAAACAGGTCTCGGGCTACCACGGTGCGATCGTCCGGCAACTCGGGAAGGCCAACGATGGGATAAAGGCGATGATACTTGGTGTCCCCTCAACCTCAGCAATGTTTGATCTTGCACAAGACAAAAAATCAAAATAGGCAGTGTGTTCCTCAACTGTTACTAGTCCTGATCCCACCAGGTCGGGGACGTCACATAAAACGGGCACAGATATACGCTAAGCATTTTGGGCATCGGAAACGCCGATCTTTTGGCGCAGCGGCCGCAGCGTTCCGCCCGTTGTGCTGGCGTCCGTCCAGAGGTAGTCGCCCGTAAGATTGATGTGCTGCCAACCCAGCGGCGACAAGTGCTGGAGCAAGTCGGGCGGGATTTGTTTCCCATGTCGCTCCAGATGGCGCAGTACCGCCTCCATGTAGGTCGTGTTCCACAGGACAATGGCTCCGGCGACCAGATTGAGGGCGCTTGCCCGGTGTCCCTGGGCCTGAATCCCATGGTCGCGAATCCGGCCGGTGCGGTGAAAGAAGATCGCCCGCTTGAGGGCGTTCTGCGCCTCGCCCTTGTTCAGCTCACGTGTGGCGCGGCGCCGTTCTTCCGGCTTTTCGATCCAATCGAGGGTGAAAAGCGTCCGTTCGACCCGACCGACCTCGCGCAGCGCCAGGGCCAGACCGTTGGCGCGCGGATAGGAGCCGAGGCGCTCGAGCATCGTGGACGCACTCGTGACGCCGGTCCGGATCGACGTCGCAAGGCGGACAATATCTTCCCAGTGACTGGCAATAAGCTGCTCATCGATGGCTTGCGCGGCCAGCGGGGCGATGGCCGGACCGGGCCGCGCATCACGAAAGAGATGGAGCCGCCGCGCGGCGATGTTCGGAATCCGCGGTGCGAACTGAAAGCCCAGCAGATGGCACAGCGCGAAAACGTGATCGGACACGCCGCCGCCGTCGGTGTGATGACGTTCGATCGCCAGTTCGGCACCGTGATGCAACAGGCCGTCAAGGACGTGCGCAGCCTCACTCGCGCCGGCGGAAATCACCTTGGCGTGAAATGGCGCATAGCGATCCGAAACATGGGTGTAGAAGGAAACTGATGGTTCGCTGCCCTTGTGCGGATTGACGGCACCGGTCGCCTGGGCGCGGCGATCGAGCGGAAAATTTTGGCCATCGGAACTCGACGCATTGCCGGCGCCGAACGCGTTTGAAAGTGGCAGGCGATGCTGGGCATCGACCAACATCGCCAAGGCAGCGCCGTAGCTATCTTCGCGCAAATGCCAGGCTGCAAGCCAACCGAGTTGGCGCTGGCTCACCAGATCGCAGGCCTCGGCCATGCGGGCGTGCCCAAGATTGGTGGCATCGGCAAGCACTGCGGTCAGGACGGCACGGGGATCATCGTGCATTCGGCCGGTTGTGAGATGGGTGAAGCATTTCGAAAAACCGGTCCAGCGGTCAACCTCCGCCAACAGGTCAGTAATGCGGATAGTCGGCAGATGGCTATACAAGGGCGCAAGGGCCATTTCAGCTTCGTCTGGCGTGACGGCCCGAAGCGGCGATATCCGCAGCTTGCCGCCCGAGAGACGTACATCTTCGAGTGCATCGGCCGCTGCCTTTGCATCGACCTCGGCCAGTCTCTGGGTGAGCAGGGCCTTGCGTTCCGCTAGCCAAGTCGCGGCGGTTTCGGCGACCGGGATGGGCAGTGGCCCCGCCGCCCGCATGGCAGCGAACACAGGCGCGGAAATAAGCTGCTGCTCAACCGCTCTATATCGCCGGCTGCCCTCGACCCACATGTCGCCGGCGCGCAGCCGGTCTCGCAATTCGGTAAGAACACAGAATTCGAAGATGCGACGGTCAAGACCGGCTCGGTCGATCCGCCGACGCCAGGCGGGGCGCACGAAGCCGAGCGGGACACCCACGGGCAATTTGCGCAGCCGCCCACTGCCCAGATCGCGCATCGTAGCGATGTCACGAGCAAGGCCCGAGCAGGCAGGAACTGCGCCGAAGGTGAAGCTGGCGACAAAGGCCGGACCGATCTGACGGAGGATCGGAAGGTTGGATCGCGCAAGCTCGACAGGATCGAGCGGATCGGGACGCACAAGTTGCCTAGCCTCCGCGATTTCGGAGCCGAGGTCATCCCACCCGATTATCTCTGCAATGGCGCCGAAAGGATCCGAGCCGTTTGCCCTTGCGTCGATGATCGCGGTTCCGAGGCGGGCCAGCAGGCGGATTTTGCCGTTGATGGTGCGCTTGTCGCGTTTCAACGCCGCCTCTTCCCGGCGTTCGGCGCGCCGGAACATCTGTCCGATCAGTCGTTCGAACATTACCACGGCATCGTCGGTCAGGGCCACCTGCATTTCGATGACGGTGGCGACCAGAACAGCCCGACGACGGATCGGGTTCAGGACGGAAAGATGTTGCGCGGTAAGCCGGACGCCCTGCTGGTTGAGAAGGCGCAGCCGCTCGGGATGGACCGGGGCCACGACTTCAGGGGCCAGGCCAATTGCGCGGATTACGGACAACCGCTCAAGAATCGCCGCGAAGGAACGGCGCCCAGGCCTGCCGGGCGGTTGGCGAATCCACGCAAGAGTGCTGATCCGGCCTTCATCGTACTGCAGCAACAGCGAATCCAGCAGGCCGCATTGTGCCGAGGTCAGATGGCCCGTCAGCAAGTCGCCCACTTTCCGCTCGGCATCGAGCAGGGCCTTGCTCACCATACGTTCCAGGGATGTGATGCCGGGCACGATTATCCGCCGTCTCCGGAATTCCTCCATCAAGATCCGCGCCAGATCGATTCCGCCGGTCATGGTGAGGGCGATCGGCAGGAGCCAGGCCTGCAGTTCAGCCTGGATCGGACGGCTCAATTGGCGGAAACCGAATACCTCGCGCAGCGTGTCGAGTTGCTCGTACCGGGTGGGGCCGCGCGTGGCATAGCCTGCAAGTAGGTCCGGCGCGATGCCGAGCTGATCCCCGACGAACCTGAGAGGAGCATCGGGAATGAATTCGCCGGGCTTCAGCAGCCGGCCGGGATATCGCAAAGCGCAGAGCTGAAGTGCAAAACCGAGACGGTTGTGGGGACGCCTTCGGCTTGTGATGGCGCGCAGATCGTCGGCACCGAGCGTCCAATACCGCACCAGGTCGGCTTCGTTTTCGGGCAAGGCGAACAACTCGGCATGTTGCGCCTCGGTCAGGACAGAACGGCGGGGCATCTGCTCAGGCCTTGGCTGGCCCCGTCCAGCCAATCCGATCGAGCGTGCCGATGAGGGTAGATCGGGGCACCTTAAAGGACCGGCACACTGACGCCTTGCTTGCACCAGCATTGAGTGCATCCGTGATCTGCTCGATCGTTTCCGCGTCGATGCTAGGTGGACGCCCCCCGTGCCGACCGCGCCGCCGAGCTGCGGCCAAACCCGCCATCACCCGTTCGCGCGTGAGCGCGCGTTCATATTGAGCAAGCGCGCCGAAAAACGAAAACAGCAATTCTCCATGGGGCGTCGACGTGTCCATCTGCTCCGTAAGTGATCGGAACGCCACGCCCCGGTCTTTCAGGTCGGTAATGATCGTCAGAAGGTTGGCCAGGGATCGCCCGAGGCGGTCGAGCTTCCAAACGATCAGCGTGTCGCCATGCTTCAGGTATTCCAGGCAAGCCTTCAACCCGGGGCGATCGTCCCGGGCGCCCGATGCTTTGTCGGAAAAGAGATGGCGCTCATCGA
Source organism: Acetobacter cibinongensis (assembly GCF_000963925.1). GTDB lineage: Bacteria > Pseudomonadota > Alphaproteobacteria > Acetobacterales > Acetobacteraceae > Acetobacter > Acetobacter cibinongensis. The sequence continues at coordinate 183,888 of NZ_BAMV01000007.1, read as the reverse complement.
CGCCGGCGGCGATGAGAGCATCGCGCTGCAGGTCGACAGACTGGCGATCGTCGACCGATGAGACACGCATGTACCCGATGAGCATGTGCGACAAACCTCTAAATTGATGTTGTCGCACACTAGATCAAAGCGACAGGGTTTGTCGTGCATAATCGGCCATCGTCATCGGGTTGCAGTCTGTTCGCGCCGCCGCCTGTCGACAAACATGTGATTTCCGCCAGGGTGGCTAGGCAGCTCCCGACAAAAATAGGAGGTTCCCTGGGCGTGTACGAATGTGAAATCGGCCATCCGCCAGTTCAGCCCATGAATGCGGCAGGACCGATGCAGCAGGACGTCCCGCTGCATCGGCGTCCGTTCAGGCAAGCTGGTTGCGAATATCCATGCGGTCGAAGTGCGCCCGCTTTTCGATGATCTTGCCGTCCTTCAGAGTCAGCAACATCAGCAACGAAAAGCGAAGCTTCTTCCCGGTCGCCGAGACTCCTTGATGCAGTCCGCTGTGAATGCCTTGGAAGACGAGATAGGCGGCGACCTTGTCGCCTTCGGCGATCAATTCGACAATGGGCATGGTCCAGTCGTCGAAGGCGTCGAAATTCTGCTTCTCCGACGCCACGAACCCTTCGACCCCGTGATGAGGCGTGTCCATCTGATGGTAGAACTTGAGGTCGGAGTGGCAATATTGCGCGAGAAGGTCGAATTCCCGGCGGTTGATCGCGTCGTAGAATGCCTGGACGACGGCCTTGTTTGCTTCGGTGGTCATAATCTGTCCTTTCAGAATGAATAGGCTTCGCCGTCGGCCGGCACGAGCACGCGGTCGGCAAGATCGTGCTCCGCGACGAAGGCATTGAGCTCGGCGCGCGTCAGCACGGCGTGGTTGACGGCCTCGAGATGGCTCGCGATCACGGTCGCGAAGGGCGCGGCATCATGGGCGCGCTTCACGTCTTCCTTGCCCATGATGATCGGATCGAGCCCCGGAATCTGCGCGTCGCCGGCATTGAGGATGATGATGTCGGGCCGCGCGTCGGCCAGGACCTCCTCGACCGACGCGTTCCAGACGGTGTCGCCGGCAAGGTAGAGCGTCTTCTCGCCTTCGGCCGTGAACAGCACGCCGCAGACCTCGCCGAGCACTTCCCCGGCGGCGGCCATGGTCGCGTCCGATCCGTGCTGGCCGGCGGTGCGGGTCAGGCTGACGTTCTTGAAGCCGGGTTCGTCGGCCAGGTTGCGGACGTCCGCGAAGCCTTGGCTGCGGAACAGTTCGGCGTCCGCCTCGTCCCGCGCGAAGAGCGGCAGGTGCTTGGGCACGAGAGCGACCGCAGCCTCGTCCCAGTGATCGGGATGGCTATGAGTGACGATGACTGCATCGACATCGAGAATCTCGCTCATCGGCGTGGCGAGTTCGACCCGCGGATTGCGGATGTGGCTGTTCATCGTGCCCTCGAAGCCCGGATAGGTATCTTTCGCCGCGAGATAGGGATCGATGAGGAAGCGCTGGCCGCCGTAATCGATGCGCAGCGTGGCGTTCCGGATCTGTCTGACTTGCATTTTACGTCTCCTTGTTGAGGACCAATTGGTCCAAAATGATCAAAAAAAGGGGGCTCAGCTATCGAGCAGGATTTCGATCTGCCTGATTGCGGTCCGCAGGAAATCGCCGTCGGCGAACGAGCGCGCCATCACCTGCATCCCGGGGAAGAGGATGGTCAGCAGCCGCGCGAGTTCGTTGGGCGGCCGCCGGGTCGCGACCGAGCCGTCCGTCTGACCGCGGGCAATCGCGGTGGCCAGAATGGTTTCGATGGTCGCGAAGTCCTGCCGCACCCGCTCCCGCACCTCGGGGTCATGCGGGGCGAGTTCGACGGCCTCGTTGATGCTCATGCACCCTTCGAACCCCTCCGCCCGGGCATCCTCGACGATCTTCTCGAAAAAGGCCAGAATGCCCGCGCGGGCATTGCCGTCACCGGTCACGCGCCGCATTTCTGCCTCCCGCTCGGCCCGATAGTTGTCGAAGGCGGACAGCATGAGCTCGTGCTTGCTGCCGAACGTCGCATAGAGACTGCTCTTGCTCAGCCCGGTCGCAGCCAACAGATCGCTGAGCGAGGTCGCCACGAAACCCTTCTGCCAGAAGAGCTTCATGGCTTTGTTCAAGACCTGCTGCTTGTCGAACTCTTGCGGCCTGGCCACGATCGTTATCCCTGCAATGGCATGCTGTGGGAGGGTGTATAGTCATTTAGGACCGTTTAGTCCAGAAAAATATTCCGCTATGTTTCAGTCAGTTACGAAATTTCGATTATTGACCTGGCTCGCTCGTTGTTAGGCTAGGCTCGAACGGTCTGAAAACGTGGTTAAAACGAAACCTGACACTTAGGGTCACGGTCGCGACCAACGGCTTTATCGCAGAGCAGGTCATTTGCGGTCTTGCGCGGCAAACAGGTGTTTTCCGACGCCTTCAAGCCTTAGCGTATATCTGTGCCCCTTTTATGTGACGCCCCCAGGTCGTCACCTAGACCCGAAACGTCGGATTGCCGCCGACAGGTTCAAGCAGGCACGCAGCCGCGGAAGTATGATTTTATCTGGATTTAAGAGCTGCTCTAAATAAAATTGATTCAGACTTTTCCTTTTCCATTTCGTAATAACTACTATTTGCCACTCTCACGGTCGGCGCTGCCTGACATTCAAGCTCAGCGAATTCGACAGCTTCGGACTATTGGCCCCTCCGAACGTCTTGCATGCAAATGTCAGCTTTTTGATGTTTCCTTCTCAACAGCCGACATTCCGGTTCCCCCCCTGATCGGCCTGTCTGCTCAATGATACAGGAGCAGACAGGCAGCAGTCGCCCTCTTTGCGGACGTGAGGCATATCATTTCCCGTTTCGCAAAGCGGACGTGTCCACAGCTCGCCTTGCATTTTATCTACGCGAACTGGAAAATTTCAAACGGCGAACGTTACGAGACATCCAGCCTGACCTTGGCCGCCAGTCCCCCCAGCAATGCCCTTTGCAGAACCAAAGACCCGCCATGAAGCTCGCAAAGCTCGCGCGAGATGGGATCCAGTGAGATGGCGAGGCCCAACCCCCATGGCGAGGGCGCGTCCGCCGTGATGCCGCCCGATTTGCGCGCCGGGCGGTGACAACGGCGTGCCTGAGGTTCTTAAGGCCGCCATCGTCATGGTCGCGGGCAATCATGAGCATTACGGCATCGGCATGGATGTCGACCGCGGCATCGGTGTTATGCGCAGGGATGCGGCGCGCCAATCCAGGCGTATGGGCCGCCCCGTCATCGTGCTCGAGGACGAGACCGCCGTTGTTGATGTGCGCGGGACGCCGGTCCGGGTGCTGGGTTCGACGCTCTGGACGGATTTCAGGTTGTAAGAGCGTCCGAAATTCCATGGACGCCTCGTCGAACGCGCACTTAACGACAGCAGGTTTATCCAGGGCGTCGACTGGGCCACCGACGGGCCTGGCGGGTTTATTGCGTCCGAGGCCGCGTGCCGCCATGAGGACAGCCGTGCGTTTCTCGCACGCGAACTCGGTGCGGCGCATGCCGGTCCGACGATTGTCGTGAGCCGCCAATTGGCGTCCCTGCGCGGCATTGCCGCCCGATACAGAGACGACCCGGTCAATGCCGGCTTCGCCTCGAACCGCGACGACCTCCTAGCCATGGGGGCCGCGCTCTGGGCCTGCGGACATACGCATTTCGGGCATCATCAGTATCGCGATGCCTCCGGCACGCTCGTGGTCTGCAACCCTGTGGGATACCTGAGGCGTGGCGGTCGGGAAAATCCGGCTTTAAATCCGCGGCTTGTCGTCGACATCGCCCTGTCGAAAGACGGGACCTGGTGGTTCTCGGTGTCCGAGGCAGACATCTCCATTTGAGGGGGAAACGGGAGAGGCACTTGCTGGTCATTACGAAATCGACGTGATAGGGACGTGACATTGTAAGAAACAGTTCTCGGAGTAATGGGATGGCTTGCAGGGTGGTGGGTTTTTCGATTGCTCGACGGCTTTATTTACGTCACTTATTCCTGACTGCCGTGGTTCTGGTCGGCGCCTTGTCTTCAGCACCGGCGCAGGCGCAGGCCCAGGACTCAACGCCGTCATCCGACCAGTCACCCGCGCCGGACAGTCCGGCGGTAAAGATAGCGGCCAAGCACTGGCTTACGGGGCCGAGCCAGCTGCGGCTGGCCGGCATGGCCAGCCTCCCCATTCCCGCCGGATACGCCGCACTTACATCGCCCGACGCCAATGATTTCATTGCGCTAGAGGGCAATCCCCGACCCGATGGCCAGATTTATATTCTGAAGCCCCTGGCGGACAGCAAGAGCTGGTTCGCGGTCCTAGACTACAACGATGTCGGTCACGTCAAGGATGACGAATCTATCGACGCAGACGCCCTTCTGGCAAACGAGCGGACTCACAGCGAGGCGGAAGACAAGGTTCGGGCCGAGAAGGGGCTACCGCTCCTTCCGTTGCAGGGCTGGGAACTCCGACCCGAGTTCAACACATACACGAAGCGTCTGGAGTGGGCATACCGGTTCGGTTCGGGTAACGACATCACGGACAACCTCAACACCCGCTTCTTGACCAGGACCGGCTACTTCCGGGCTATCGTCGTGACGTCCCCGCAGAGCTTCGCATCCGACATCCAGGATTTCAATACCGTCATGGGGGGGCTGTCTCTCGATACTGGCAGTCGTTACAGCGCATATCAGTCCGGCGACAAGCTGGCCAAATACGGGCTTATGGGGCTCATTGGCGGCGGCGCGGCGGCGGTCGCGGTGAAGACGGGTCTCTTGGCCGCCTTGCTGGCAGGCATTGCGAAAGTCGCAGGCGCGCTGGGCATCAAGGCAGCCTTCGTGGCGATTGTTGGTGCGGTCGTCGCGGTGCTTGCGCGTGTGAAGAAAGCCATTTTCGGGAGCAGCAAGAAGACCGGGGACGGTCAGTGACGCGAGATTGCACCAAGTTTATGGGGTGGGCGTCATGATTGGGACTGCCATTCTGTCCATTGCCGCCTTGGCCGTCTGCGCCGTCATCGGATATGTGGTTGTCTCGCGTATTCTTGGTTTCGTGACGAGGCTGCTCAGGCCTTCCGTGGCGACCCAGGGGAAGGCCAGGACGGGCCAGGCGGGCCCGAACCAGCAGGCCCACGATGAGGCCGCCCGCGCCGAGAATGCGCGCCGCCAGGAAGAAGCGCGACGGCATGAATGGGACGCGGCCGAGGAAAGGCGCCGTCAGGGAAAGGCGAATGCCGACGAAGCCGCGAGCAAGAAGCGTGACGAGCAGGCCCGCAGGGAGCAGGAAAGAAGGGAACGCCAAGAGCGCGAAGACGCCGCGCGCAACAAAACCAGGCGAGAACGTCGGCCATGGTACGTCGTCCTGGATGTTCGCGAGAACGCATCTGCTGTCGACATCAAGGCTGCCTATCGCCGCAAGATTTCGGATTATCACCCCGACAGAATGGCGAGCCTTGGTGATGATTTCAGGGCGCTGGCCGAAGAGCGCTCGAAGGAAATCAATGAGGCCTACCAGTTTATTCGTCAAAGTCGCGACGCCTGAGACAGCGGACCGATGAAATTCGTCCCTCAAATCCCGGTTCCCAGGAACGGCAGAACAGAAAGCAAAGGCGTCCCATGTCAGACACGCTGAAAATGACGGCAGAACCATCCGCGGCAAGAGCCGGCATGACGGCCCTGCTGGCTTTCGGCGTCCTGCTCGGGGCAATGCGATGCGTCTATGTCAACCCTGATCGCTATCTTCTCGTTGTCGCGGGCGTCTTCATGTCCTCGCTAATCTACTTTGTCGTATCGGCAATAAGGGGGGGAATCCTTTACGATATCATGAAAGGATTTCTGTTTGGTGCGGTAATATCCGTCATCGTAGAGGCGATACCGGTTCTTGATGTCGTACTGACCATTGCTTTCCTAGCTCTCGGATTTTTGGCTCTTTTTAATACCGTGAAAAACATGCTTGTCGAAATCATCCTGAGTTTCGGCATGTTCTTTACGCTGTCTCACATCCACATGATTGGAACGGGCGAGATTATAGCCGGGCCCCACGACCTAGAGTGCCTGGTGTCGGCCTTCTCGGTCCTGGCGCTCATCACCTGCGTCCGGGTCGGTCGCCGCGCTTCCGGCGTGCAGGAAGCGTTCCTTTTGTTGAGCCTGACGTTCCTATCGATACCGCTCGTCACGATTCTTCTCGTCTCGCTGGTGGCGTCTGCCCGGTCCTCGTCCAGAACAACGGTCGGCACGAAACGTGTCAGCGTGAAGCAAAATGTGTCCAGCCACATGCGCGCGCCGGCTTTCTCTTCGACGGGATTCAAAAGTATCTATGTCAGGGACTACACTAGGACGCTGACCAGAACTGTGGCGGTGACGGTCAACGGAGCCGGTCCCGGCATCATAGGCATGGGGGTGACCGGGGCGGTTTTAAGGAAGCTCAGCGGAAAGAAGAGGTGAGGCGGGTGTCCGTCGTCAGGACCTTTGGCATATTTCTTGGCATGAGATAGCGAAGAGCGGGTCTCGTCTGGAGGGTACGTTTAGGCGGCGATTGCGCAGTGTTGCAAGCGTCGATGAGCGATGTGTTCCGTTTGATCGTTTCGCGCTATTTGATTGTGGCTGAAGCCCGACCGAACCAAGGCGTCAGGTTGTTGAGGCGCTCGTGGTATTGCTGGTGGTTATAATGCTGGATGGATGCCTCGATCTGGCGTTCCAGATCCCCGGGTAGGAAGTAATTTTCCAGCAGGATGCGGTTTTTCAAGGTCTGGTGCCAGCGCTCGATCTTGCCCTGGGTCTGGCATTGGTCGGAAGCCGTCATGAACTTGAACGCTGCGAATGGCAGTTTCCGGTCAGGCCTTCCCGATAACCGACATTCCGTTCTCCCCCCTTAGCGAACGGATACCGTGAATTCAAAAAAACGTTTCAGTTTGCCCCCCCAACTAGAGCGGTTTTATCACTCATGGTTGAAGCTGTTTTGCTTCGGTTGAAAATAGTCAGAGCGGTGGGAGGGAGATATGGAAAGTCGGATACTCCAGAGCCTCCACGACCTGTTGCAGGTTCTGCACAGCAATGCCGCTGGTGTAGGTTGTGGTGCCCTGAGACCGATGGCTGGCTTCATGGCCCAGCAAGGTATCAATCCAGAGTTCTCTGATATTGCCACCTTGGTTCCGCAGTTTGGTCGAAACCGTATGCCGGAAAGAATGGAAGGTGACGCTTTCTGGCAGGCCAAGGCGTTTCTTGAATTTTGAAAAGGCTTGGGCAAAGTCCGTTCCGCGCCCTCGGGCGGAGGGGTTCAAGTCTGGGAACAGGTAATGTTCTCCCTCCTGCACAAGGTCGAGCACACCCCATTGCAAAAGATGGCTATGGATAGGAATAAGCCGCGTTCCGGCTGCTGTTTTCGGTGACCAGTTATCCTCCGGGTGAGGGCGAACATGGAAGCAAGGAATACCGTTCACGGTCACAATGTCCTGCGTGCGCAGATTGCAGAGTTCCCCAAGGCGCATGCCTGTATACAGGGCGATGGTAATAATCCCGACATAACTGCGTAAGGATGTTGTGGTGCTTGTCCAGCGTGCTGTGGAAAGCTGGGCCAGTTCGAGGTCTGTCCAGTCCCGGCGGTCAATCTTCTGGGTGACATCATAGCTCCATCCGGCCCAGGGATTACGGGTCACGATTTCGCGTTGCACCAAATGTCCCCAAAGGGCCGAGAGGCGGGAGAAATGGTTTTTGACCGTCTTGCCGCTGAGGGTTTCCAGCTCTTGCTCCTTGGCGCGCACAATCGCGTCGTGAATGCCAGGAGAGTTCTTATGTTTGCCATGCGTCGAGGGCAGGGCGAAGAGCATATCCCGGAACTCCCCGGCCACCCCGCCGGTAATCTGGTCAACAGGCTTGTCGCCAAAGGCTTCCACAAAAAGACCGATGGTCTTGCCGGTATCGCGAATAATGCCGGGGCTTTTGGTTTTATCACGGTAAATGAACTGCTCAGCCATTTCGGTGATGGTCGGCGCTGTCGTCTTCTTAGCGTTGGGTGTGGCTTTGTTGGGAGCCATGCGGGCTGAGGGCTCCGCCTGTACAGGCATGAAGGCGGCCTCCGTTTCCTGCGCTGAATTTTTGATAGACACCACGATGGCGCTTAGGTTGGCAATCTGCTCGCGCAGCATGGTTTTTTCTGTGGCGTTGCGTAGATAGTCCTTGGAGGCCGTGGCGTGCAGTTTTTTGAAGCCTGCCATCAGCCTGTCTATGCCGTCATTGGATATCTTAATAAACTCTTGCAATTGCTTCAGGCTATGCGCCTTGTCGAGGTAGAACCTTGCCTTTTCATAAGTGCGTTCGAGGCTCACTTTCTTTTCTTCAATAGCAATCATACGGTCTGTATCGCGTATGAGGTCCTCATAGTGGGCAAGAAGCTTTCTCAGTTCTTCTGGAGAGGCATCTTCGTACATGGCTTTGGCTTTACTAAAGAACAGTCCTGTTCTGGCATAAAGCCCGGCTGCACGTTCGCGTGCAACCCGTTTGCTGTTGGTCTGGAGAGAAAGGGAGATTTCCGTGCGGCCCAGCAGGGGCCGAAGGGTGTGGGGAATGGTACGACGGAAGTGGTAGTGTGAGCCAAGCAGACGGAGCATGTCGGTTCCCATTATGGGAAGGTGAACGGGACACGGTCCTTTTGTCCTGCTAAGCAGGCACTTTATTCAATATTTTCAAGAGGTTAGTGGTGCGAACTGCGGGACTCGAAAGTCAAGAATCCCGCAGTCGCCTAAATAACATACTGATATTAAAGACTTTTATAATCCTGACGTGAAGGAAATTGTAGAAGACCTTCGTAGAAAATCAAGACCTTTCTGTCAGGAGGCTTCCTGCTTCAGTGTCTCAAAAATACTGCTCTGGCGTGTGAACTGGTTTTGCTGTTGCATGGCCTGAACACGTCTGACCAATGTGGCTAAAGACACACCCGCAATGGAAGACGCATGTCTGTAGCTTTTTCCAGATGCCAGAAGGTCAAGGGCATGTTGCACCTTTGCTGAACTGGCTTTGGGTCTTCCTATGGGACGACCTGTTTTCGTTCCATATTTCTGGGCATGGTCTATGCCACTCCTGATGCGTTCATTAATCGTCTCACGCTCATTTTGAGCAATGACAGACATCAGCAGATAACTGACACGACTTGACCTGTCTGACGTATCCACACCTTCTGTCAGACTTCTGACTGTTATTCCTTTCTGGTCAAACTCTTCCAGCAATCGTGCGAGATGGGCTGTTCGTCTTCCAAGCCTGTCCACCTTCCAGACTGTCAGAACATCCCCTTTGTTTAACAGATTCAGCAAACTGTTTAACTGTGGCCTGTCTTCTGTCGCACCAGAAATGACATCCATAAAAATTCTTTCTTTTGGAATCCCGGCTTCCAGCAAACGACTGACCTGCATATCAGTGGACTGGTCTCTGGTGCTGACACGTGCATAACCATAAATCATTGCACACCGCCAAAGACATGCAGGGCTGTCACTTTGTCCGCAAGGAAATAGCGGGCCAGATAATCTCCCAATGCATAATCATCAGGAAAGTAGCTCTTCAGGACAGAAGCACAGCTACAATCAAGGTCACGATTGAAATAGGACAGGTGATTTTTGCCATCTCCTTTTATGATTTCAATATCCCTTAAAACGCCTTCCAGAAAAGCCACTATGAAAACGGATAACTGGTCTTCGCCATATTTTTCAATAATCTGTGGAGCGAGCACGTCCAGAATATTCTGGATGGCATCAGAATGATATAAATCTAATAATTTATAGGCTTGGTCTTCTATCGTGCCTTCAAGCTTGTTGCTTTCGGAATATACCGGGAATTCACGCAATGCGGAAATATAGGCTTCCTGCATTGTCTTTGTAATTTTAGAGGATTGCAGGAATGTCCTGAAGTCTTTCACATATCCTGGTGCGATGTCATCAAACCCCTCTACGGGTGAAAAAATATGATGGACGGTCAGGTTTCCAGTTCGAAATGTAATTTCACTCATAAAATATCTCCTTAAATTGTTAATCAGGGATTATTTTCTAAAATACTTTTGAATATACAATATTGAATACGATTTTCCCTTTGTATTTACATGATAAGGGTTGTGTATTCAAAAAGTCAAGTTTTTGAAACAGTCTATATTTAAGTATTTTCACTATTACTTAAAAAGGTCTTTTGAGAAAATTTTTCCAGTCCCGGCTCTCAGCGTATGGTTTTTGTGGTATCATCCATTCCATGATGAACCGGCGAATATCCTTTCTGATTATTCCCTGACAGCTTTAGCTGTCTGTTCCTCATCCTTCCTTATCCCTGTTCTGTTTTTCATTCTGACAGGACAGGTGCGTTTATTCCCTGGAGGTAGTCTATGACCATACGACCGTCACTCTGCATCTCTTCCCTTCTCAAACAACAGGAACAGGCAGATGACCGAAAACAATACTCCCGATACACAAACCGACACGCTTTCTTCCGAAGCATTCCTTGAAGAGCTTCTGGGCATTGTCCCGGATAAGGAAACCCCTGTTGGTGAACAAAGGTCAGGCTTTACCTGCCTGAAGGTTCTCCCCGAAGACCACAGTTTTCCTGAAAATTCCTCCTCAAGACGCATGGACCGTTTTGCCAGTGTCAGAAGGCTGGAAAACCCTGTCAAACTCCATACCCCCCGCAACTTTGCTACCCTGAAAACAAGGGTTCTGGACGCATGTCCTCATGCTCCACAGGCTGTTGAGGTGCTGGCTTGCTGTGATGAGGAATGGTCTGAATGGGGAAAGGTTGTTCCCATGCGTCCCGTGCTTCTGGTTGGGCCTCCGGGGTGTGGCAAGTCCACAGTGGCAAGGCTTTACCATGAAATGGCTGGCTATCCTGTCAAAACCATCAATGTCTCCGGCATGACAGATGCTCTGTCCCTGATGGGGGTGCATCAGAGTTTTGGAGAAGCCAAGCCTTCTCTGGTCACGGAATGGATGGCCAGCACGGAACTGGCGAACCCCTGCATTATCCTGGATGAAATCGACAAAGCTCCAAGGGGTGGACAGCATGGGAATGTGCAGGATGTCATGCTTCAGTTCCTTGAAGGCATGGAAGCCGGGTCATTCAATGACGTGTATCTGAACCTGCCAGTCAATGCGGGTTATGTGCGTTGGGTGCTGACAGCCAATGACCTTGCACAGGTGTCAGAGCCTCTTCGTTCCAGATGTCGGATTGTGCATGTTGAACAGCCAAAAGGGCAGGATGTTATCCTTCTGGCACGCAGGATTATGGCTGAGATTGCGAGGGAACGTGACCTGCTCCCGCAATGGTTCACCCTGAGCCAGGAAGAGGAGGAACTGGTGCAACGCTACTGCACCAAAGACCTGCGTTCCATGCGTCAATACATTGAAGTCATCATGAAAGACCAGATGACCTACTGGAAGGTAGCCTGATAGCAGAGGATGGAATGCCACTCAGTTGGGTGGCATTTTCTGCCAAAGTTTCGATATGTTTGAAGTTATTCCTGAATATATATTACAATAAATTTGTATATATACAAAGGAGGATTTTAAATCATGATTTTAAAAAAGGTAAAAAATGAGATTGGTGCAACAGCTATAGAATATGGGCTTATTGCATCGTTAGTGGCTGTTGTTGCTATTAGTGGTATATCCGCAGTTGGCGTGAATTTAAAAAACACCTATTGCACAATATCAACGCATCTTGGTGGAACTGGTGATTGCTCTGGTTCAACATCTAGTAGTTCTACACAAGGAAATAGTGGTGTATCCCTTGCAGACGGAGCCTCTTTGGACGACTTACAAAAATCACTATCTGATAAGCTTGATGCTTCATTCGCAGACACATCTATTGGAGGAACTGCATCTATGGACCCTGATGGTCCATGGGATTTAGATTGGAGTGGCCCTTGGGACCCAGCCGATTATGCAGGAAAATTAGCCGATTCATTACAATCAATTAACAGCAGTGATCCTATTACAAATGTTTTAGGCTTATATAATCATCAAACATCAAATACACTCTCTTCTTATTCTGATGCTCTTAATGCATTGAAAACGGCTCAGGCTGGCGGGAATAGGGATAATACACCCAGTGATGGTGAAGCTTTCGCATCAGCAAAAGGTTGGCCTGGGCTTGAAGTTACCACTGCGTCAGGAAAAGTTTACACATTGTATGCCCCAAACGGGGATACATCTGTCACTGTCAAAGAAACATCAGCAAAATAAAAACCACCAGACCGTTTTAGGAGGGGGTCTGATGGTCACTTATGTCGCTACAACATAAAATTATTATTTTATATATAAATGATAATGTCAAGAAAATAATTTAAAAAAGTTCGATTTTCTTGCATATTAGCAAAAGTATTTATTATTATATATTTAAGGCATCATAATAGTATGGTGTTCAATATTAATATTTGGAGGATTTTCATATGAAAACTTTACTTAAAACACGTAAAAATGAAGTTGGGGCAACCGCTATCGAATATGGTCTGATTGCTGCCTTGATTTCAGTCGCAATTATTACTGCTGTCACAACACTTGGAACTAATTTAACCAGTGTATTTAACAATGTTGGTTCTACGTTAGCTACAGTTAGCAGTGCAAAATCAAGTGGTTAATCCACAGAAGCAAGCGTTATACGTTATGGGGAACCTTTCGGGGTTCCTTTTTTTATGTCCAGCGTATGGAAAGAATTTTTCAAATAGTTCGATATGTTTGAAGTTATTCCTTAATATATATTACAATAAAAATGTATATATACAATGGAGGATTTCCAATATGATTTATTATAAAAAGAAAATACAGCAGGAGGTTGGTGCTACAGCCATAGAATATGGCATACTGTCTGCCCTGATTGCTGTTGTTACGATTTTAGGTTTACAGGCAACAGGAACAAATCTTGGGACAACCTATTGCACCATAGCCAATAAATTAAGTCAGGCTGTTGGAGCAGGAAGCACAGCATCCGGTTGCTCTGCTAACAGTAGTGGCTCTGGCAGTTCCGGAAATAGTGGAACACGTGCTGGTAGTAGTGGAACAAGTGCAGATAATTCAACAGTCATGACACCAGCTTCAGGCACACTTCTTACTCCATTTTCAAATGCTGTTTCTAGCGACCTTGTAAATTTCGCAGTATATGGAATTACAACTATCTCTGGTTTCTATGACGCTAATGGAAATAAACTCACAACTCCAGAACAATTAGCTAACTCTGTAGGAGTGTCTGATGATTTATATAACCAATTAGTCAGTGCTATAACTTCAGGGACATCTGATTATCAGTCAAAAATAGATGCACAACAGGCTGTAATAGATGCTGTCACTAAATCAGGGAAACAGTATTATGATAAGGCTTCAGATATAACTTTGACAAATTCGAGTGGTGATACATATACATACCAATCTGATGATTCATCAAAATCGCTTCATAATTATGCTAAAAAAGTATTGGTTGGAGGGGTAGAAGTAACTACTTCTGGTATGCCGTTTTTCACATCAAAAGCTACTGGAGATTAAAAACATAAAGCCAGCATATGATGGCTTTAACGGGGAACCTTTCGGGGTTCCTTTTTTTATGCGTATCACATCATATTTTCAAAGTGTTTCCATGGTTTTCAACGTCTGAATTCTGTTGTTTCATCCATGCCATGGCTTCATTTGTTTTCTGAAGAATTTTTGCATTTTCCGCGTCCATCTTCCTGTTCTTCCAGTTTGTTAATTTGTCTTCCAGATAATCCACATTTCTGGAAATCATCTGTGTCAGAATATCCTTGCCATGCAGGTTCAGGAAATTCTCAAACGTGACAGAATTCCCGTTCTGTTGGGCATGAAGCTTCTGATAATTTTTGTAGGACGATTTGTATAAAAGATAGCTCTGGAACAGCACTTCGTCCTGCTGGTCATCGCTCATCATGTTCCATGTCGCATCACTGATGGGTGCAGGAAGCCCAAAATTAATGGCAATGGGATAAGGCTTGTTCCTGATAGTCACAGACCCACCAAAAAACAGGCTCAGAAACAGTTCCACCAGCAAAAGCAGAATATTGCTGTCAATGCTGTTGTTCCATTGGTCAAGCCAGTATTGCTGGTCTTTAAGGTTCTGATAGGCTCTGCGATAAAAATACCAGTCTGCTTTTTTGGCTTCTTTCAATCGGGCTTTTATGTCCCTGATATAATCAGGGGTAATCAGAACAATATGAGATAGGCTGGCAACATGGGTGATACGTCTGTTCAGTGTTCCAGTGCAGACAATCTTTTTAATATCTGGCTTTGTGATGACAGGATTTGAACCTGTTGCTGTGCGATGGTTTCGAGCAACTGCTGTATCTGGTCGATGGGTGAGGGTCTGTCTCCTGTCTGGTTGTTCATCAGGTCGAGAATGTCTTGTGTGTTCCTGTTCGCTCCACAGGCTTCCTGGTAGGTCTGCTGGTATAAAGTAATCCTCTTGTCCTGTTCCGAGTTCTGGAAGTGTTCTGTCATTAATTTTTCCTTTCTTTTGAATGTCTGCATAAAATGGGAGGTCATACCCCCTTACATAGTTCACAGCCTGTTTTGCTGTGATTTTCAGAGGTTTTCCCTCTGCTTTGGAGGCCATGTTGACCAGCCTGTTCAGCGCATGAACATTGCCCGTCTGGTCTATGACAACCGGCCCCTTATCCCCCATAGCCAGAGAACAGCCATGAGCCTTTAACTGCTCCATAAGAACAGTCGGGACAAAGCTCTTCCAGCCCTTGAGAACGATTACAGCCAGTCCAGCCTTATCAATATGGGTGCGTTCCTGTTGAGCACGTTCCTGGGGTTTTAATCGGGCTTTAGGCTTCTGAATGTCCCAAAGTCCTGCATCTCTTAAACGTTGGGCTTGGATTGTTTTCCCTTCTGCCTCCAGAGCCTTGATGACAGCACGATTATGGGCACCCGGTGTTATGGTTTCCCCTGTGCGAAGTTCAGCCAGTCTGTTGATTTTCTCGCGTCTGGCATGGTCATGATCCATGCGAAGACAGGAGCCGGATGGAAGGAGTAGGGAATAAACCCTGTGTCTGTGTTCCCTGCCATGTTTGACATGGATGGCTTCAGAGAAGGGCTGTTTTGTGAGAGAAAATTCTTTCTCGTAATCCTGCCAGTAGGCTTCCCATTCCTGAGCCGTCCAGTCCTTCGCAGGGTCAGCGTGAACATGGTAGAGAGGTTTGGAGTGGCTGGCATAGCGTCCAATGTTCGTAAGCTCTTTAATCTGGTCTGTAATGCCCTGCTGAACCAGACCACGTGACGCGCCTGCAAAGGTGGCATCATTCTGCTTTTTGTCATCGCGGAGATGACGCCAGAGGTTAGACCCTCCCTTGCCTCGGGTGGCTCCTCCTATCATTCATGTCTCTCAAGCTTTCTGCGTAGGGTATCAAGATTGAGCACAGCCTGACGCACATCAGGAATAAGCTTCTCGGCCTCCTTATGCGCCATGACATGACCATCCTGACGGGTTTTGATGGCATACTGAACCAATGCTCCACACAGTTCAGCCGTGCTTTCCCTGAGCCTGTAAAGCTCCTTGATGTATTCCGGCTTGGGTGGTGTGCGTGGACTATAGGCTTTGACTGGCTTGACCTTCTGATATGTATCAGAGGGAGAAAGAGCACCAGCCAGACACTCGCGCACAAGACTGTTGGCTGTGATGTCACGCTGTCTGGCATGGTGTGTGATGCACGCATATTGCTCATCATCCAGACGAACCAGTAACGATTTTTTCAGTTTTCTTTTTTCACTCATGCAATGGGTCTCCTGCTTAAATGGGGGTCAACGGGGGAAAAGCATTTTCCCCCTTGCCAGCTACCAGAAGACGCGAAGCGGATACTGGTATGGCTGGCTATAATCAAAAGATAACAAATAAGATGGCAAACAAGGTGAGAAAACATAAACAGGGATAAAAAGGTATTTTGTAGGTCTAATACAGGTGCTTTACATAAAATGTGTTACATACCTGAAAACTTAAACATAATTTTGTGCTGATGAAACATTATAAAAACAGGGAAACAGTCAACATAAAATATTGTTGATTATGAAGGGGAAAACATAAGAAATGGTCAAGCGGGAATGCTGTTGATCCGCCACAAAAATATACAAGAAAAATAAATATTGTTTAAATAAACTTGTTATTTATGCATGGAGGCACTTATAATTATAAATATAGGCATATTTAAAGAAAGGAATTAAAAATGAAAAATATCATTACATATATATTATGCGCTCTGGAATGGGTTTTGCTTTATATTTTTGGTTTGTATGTATTTATATCAAACATTCTTATAAGCGCATTAACTCCTGTTGTCTTTTTTTATTTCGTCTCTCACGTTGTGCTTAAAATTTTTTAAAATATTAAAATAGTTTATAATGATTTATATTTTTCCTACTTCCTGATTTTTCTGTTGGCGTGACTTCCTGCGAACGACCTTGCTGACAGCATCTTTCAACGCATAGGCATGGTTTTTGAGTTCTGAGAGATCTTCAGGACTATCCTGGATAACATCCAGCAGGGTTTCAAGGTCTTTGAAGATAACAGGAAGCTTTGTGACCTGACTTCTGACACGTTCCCTGTTTACGGCTTCACTGGTAACACGCCACCATTCCAGAACTTCGACTTTTTCCTGCTTGGTGCATTTATCCAGAATGGCACTGGAAACTAGGGAATAGTAGCAGGGGAAAGAACCAAGGGTTTCCTTGATGGCTCGTTTCTTTTCAGGGCTGTAAGTCCAACGACTGATTTCCCATTTGGGTCTGGATTTATTGTCTAATAATCGAAATTGCATGATTAAAATCTCCTTATAAAATAAATGGTCAACATTTTATAAATGTGACGTTCAAATATAATTATAAGTAAATAATCATAATTATTTCAATGTTTAGAGTCGTAAATCAATAGTTTTTACTTATTTCATATGGGAGTGTAAAAATGTGTGTCTAGGAAGCGGTCAACATGGAGTCATGTTGACCGAGTTAAGAATAAAGTATGGTAAGTTTATTCCATTTGATCTTCTTCCATGTTTAAGGAATCTTCAGAATGACTGTTCTTCATAGCCTGTCCATATTTGTCTAAATATGGAGAAAGAACCTTTTGGAACAATAAAATATTTTCGGCCATCCATTCTACGATGGTAGACCAATTATTTTTATCAAATCCGTCAAATGAGTGTGCCAAAACGATACGGCTGGATTTTTTGTCGTCCAATCGCTTCCATTCTAATTTTTTTCCGATAGCGTGTTCTATTTCATCTTTATGCTCATAAAATTTATCAAATATAGATTTATTCCATAAAGTATCTCCTCGTGAAAAACTCAATTCAACACGAGACTCAGATTTCCCAAAAACCAAGCTATACGGGCATCCACTCAACCCAGAACCCGCATTAATCCAGTGATCTTTCGTAGGGCTTACATTTGAATATAATTCAATATTTTTATTTCTAAAAATTGTTAACAAATGAGACCAGAAATTAAACCTAATTTGATGACGCTCTTTCTGCACTCCTTGAACAGTCGCTTCTTCATTCTCCTTGGATGAGATTCCTATCATGTAATCAGTAGCTTCAGGAGGAGGTATGATTAGATCAATATCTAACAAAACGTCATTTTCTAGAGAGAATGGAGTAATCCGAAAGCATTGTATCCTTACCCCTCTACTGATGAGCCATAAAACAGTAGCAGTAACTTCTTTCCTAAAGTGGCCCGCAACAAGCATGATACGCTGACTGTTCCCTGAATTAAGGACAGCTTCATCAATGTCATCAACCTCAAGGAATTCGCATATTTTGTCGGTCGATGATCCACCACCTTCATATGTTACGAGGTATTGTTGGTAGATATCAACAATCTGAGCCTTTGTTAACCTTGAAACATATGCAGTATATTTAAGTGATTGCCAGACAACATCTCGACCGGAATCATCAAGTTTATTTTCAATGATAACCAGATTTCCTGCTTTATCCAAAGCAAGAAGGTCTAGACGTTCTCTTGTGTCATCAAAACCATCAAATTCTTTTTGTATGATTAAGAGGTCTTCTCCCAATGCATTGCTTTGATGAACAAGCCACTCTTGAATATGGTCTCGTTCCTTGAATCCTAAATCACTAAATCTTCTTTTTTTAAGAGGATTTATACGATTGGTATTGCGATCCACTTTAAAAACATTACTATTTTTATTCACTGCATACCCCAAAAAAATGAGAATAATATTCTTCTAATGTCACTTCTTGTTAACTGCTTTACGCCCACGCTTCACTTCAGGGATTTGAGTTACTGGAATCAGTTCTCCCTGTGGTTCAAGCTGTTCTGGTTCTTTCTTCCCCAGACCGATATCTTTAGCCAGTTTTGAACGTTGTTCACCATAAGTGGGAGCAACCATTGGATAATTAGATGGCAAGCCCCATTTGGCTCTGTAATCCGCAGGAGTCATGCCAAAAGCTGTCATGAGATGACGTTTTAGCATCTTCAACTTTTTCCCATCTTCCAGACAAATAATGTAATCAGGGAAGACAGATTTCTTAACGGGAACAGCCGGTTTTAGAACAGGGGATACTTCCTGTTTTTCCTCAACAGAAGCCAAGGCATTATAAACCTGATGGATAAGCTCTGGAATCTGTTCTGTTGGCAATGAGTTACTGGAAAGGAAGGATGCCACGATGTCTGTGGTTAAAACATGTAAAGTGTTTATACCCTGTGTCTCATTATCAGACATAGTATGCTCTCCAGATATATTATTTAGCATAAGAAATTATTAAGAAACTGGTGTAATTTACTACTCAATAAAACAAGATGCAAGCAGGTCTGATTTTAAGCAAAACAGAATGATTGAAAGTGATAAAATTTTATCGATGATTACACCTGCACACCCACACGTTCCTCTTTCGCAAACTGTTGCCAACGATGAGCCGGGAAGGGAATAACCTGAGCCGATACGATTACAATTTCTTCAAACTCATCAACCAGTTCCCCGGCTAACTCTTTGCCAATACGAGTGGCTGAGTTCATGTAAAGCTTCATATCCACCCAATGACATGTTTTCATCCAGCCTGTATCGAGGTTAAAAGCCTTGCAGGTGTTCAGAACCATCTGAGCATCAAACGCCACATTAAACGCATAGACAGTCCTTCCAGATAGATGTTTGACCACTTCAGGGTAAATCTCCTGCCATGTTGTGACACTCTGGTTTCCCATAAGTGTGGCTCGTGTGAAAATATCTTTCGTCATGTGATGGTGGTTACTGGCTTCCTTCTGAATGGACACAGAAGGCTGGCAGAAACGATTATACAGTAAATTACCCTTATGGTCTGTTATCGTAATCTGAATCACCTGGTCATCGTCTTCCCGACCAGTCGTTTCAACATTCAGGACCAGATACGCTTTTGCAGGAATTTTCTTCTTTTCTGACATAGGACACTGAGCCAGTTTTTCCGGCTTTTCTATCTGTCTCAACAGGGCTTTCACTGCCTTGTCAGTGTCCAGACTGGTCATGAGACGGGAAAAATCATTGTTCCACCACAGCATGGAAATTTCTGCGGGTTTCAATCCTTCCCAGATGTCTTTCAGGATGGTTTTCTGAACCTGAGAGAAGCAGTTCCTTAATTGCCCAAGGGCTGGCATCAGCATCCTGTCAAAACCAAAATCCATACGTTTTTTGGTGATGAAAGGCTGAAGATATGGCTGAACCAATTGTTCCAGAACTTTACGCTTATAATCAGCCTTGTCCTTGACGTTGGCAGGAACGTCTATGAAGTTTGGAAATAAACCCAGAATGTCATATCCAGCTTCTTCCACTTTATCCGCAACAGATGTTCTTGGTGCGTTCACCATGACAAAATCACGAATGTAAAAAACCGTGGAACGTCCCACCTTACGTTCATCAGAAAAACAACGCAGGTAACGTCCTGCCAAGGGACAGGAACGATTATCAGGGATTCTGATGCCTTCAGAGAGCAGGGAAAAAACAGTGCTGTAATTTATCATAATATTACTCCATTCAATAAGTCCTTAAATATACGTTATTTATAAACTATATTTATAGTTATTGCAATGTTTATATGGATTATTATAAATAAATGTATAAAATAGTTATAATACTAATGGAAATAATCAACGGGTTTGTTTGTTGTTTCAGTGGTGTGTTTTGCATGAAATGGTCAACAGGATTTTCTGTTGACTGATAAGAGAAAAAACACAGCAAGGTTCAACAGGAAACCTGTGCGACTATGTGTTGAAAAAATCAGAAATAGATTTACTGGAATAACCCGGACGGGAAAGTATCAGACATGCTGTTCCAATGCGAAATAAGCCACGTTGAGAAGCAAAACAGACTTTTAGGGAAGATGATACCCTTTGAGGGGAAACCCTGCATCTACGGTTCATTTATGAAGAAAACCGGAAGTTCACTACAAAGAAAAAAAATCTGTAGTGAACTTTGAAACCAGAAACAGGTTTTCCAGATGAATCTGGTGAATCAGATAAAACGAGAAATAAGCCACATACAGACACGAAACAGGAACGAAGGGTATAATCTTCCCTGAAAGGGGAAAAATCGCATCCACGGGTCAATTTTGGTTATTTACAGGGGGTATGGAACGAACCCGATAGAGTGAATCACAAGAAACAGAGGAAATGAGTCTGATTAATCTGAAAGTGATATGGAAAAAGAAAAGAACCAAAAGAAAAAAGAAAAAAAAGAAGTGTGGGTGGATTTCATAATCCATAGTTATCCGTCCCCACCTGTCTCACGTCAAAAACAAAACCAGAACCTTACAAAGTCCCTGATTTTTTCATTCTGTAATAAGTCGCTCTGGAAATGTTCAGGGTTTCCCATGGTTTTGAAACTGACAGACTATTTTCCGTAAGCCATGCTTCTCTGGTCTGTCCCTGACTCGTTGGTCTTTCCTTACGTCCTTCAGTCTGGCGTTTTGTGCGTTTTCTGAGCAATCTTTCCTCATGGTCAATGAGCACGCTCATATGCTTCATTTCCTCGCGGGTAATGCATAATTTCTGAATGATGGTCTTTGTGCCAGTCGTGTAGCCCTTGTGTCGCTTTTTGGCTGAATAATCCTGACCAGCTTTCTTGTAGAGGGTCTGCATGGCGTTGTGCATATGTTTGGCAATATATCCTTCATCAATCACGCCTTCAGCCCATTGTTCCAGATTGGAGGGAAGATTGTCAGGATTGGATATCTGAGCCAGCAGGATACCAGCTTCATGGCAGAAAATATCACATTCCCCTTTTCTGACTGGCCCTCTGTAGCGCAGGAAACCAAGCGTTTTGATATCATATAGCCCTTTCTTGGCCCATGAGGCCCATCCCTTGAAACCCTGGGCTCCACGTTCATCAGGAACAAGCGCATTGGTTTTCCTGCGAGCCAGATATTCAACCCTGGCTTTTTCACGTCTCTCCTGTCTGGCTATCTTCTGCTTTTTGTAATCCTCGTATTTCTTTGGAAGAACCATGTCGCACAGGGTCGAGAAGTCATAGAACTGACCTCTGTAATCAAGGAACTCGCATCGATGACGCCTTGGATGCTGAGAGTTCACACTCCCAGGAAGACGAAAGACACGCGAAAAATCATAGGTTGCTTGGTCTGCTCCCCATGGAATGAATTTTTTTAACAGTTCTCTGTGGGTGGCCTGAAAGCGTCCCTTGCATCGCGCTGGAACAGGACATTCAAACGTATAATGCAGATAAATACCTCTGCCAGAACTGAGGATATTGGAGGGACGGGGAATGTTGTTGTCATCGCAGAACTTGAGCAGGATTTCATAATTCTCCCCAAGGTCATGATATTGAATGGTGGGGTTGGTTTCATATTTGTAGCAATCAAGGTCGATACAGATATGGTCAAAAACCGCGACAAACTCACCCCTGCGACTGCATTTGTAAAACCAGTTCATGGAGATATAGGAATCTTCAATATCCTGGGCCATGTCAAAAACGGTTTCGTATTCCGAGATATGGTAAGGTTTATCCCACCATGTTCTGCCTTTTGCATCTGGCTGTTTTAATTTCTGACCCATGATGAAAAACAGATTGGGATTGTAAGGCATGAACCTTTTCATTCTCCAATCATATGGATATCTGTCGAGTGCTACTTCAGGTTTTTTAAATGCTAATCCCATAAATTCTTCTCCTTTAATCAGGATGAAGAAAAAATTACGAGAACTACATTTTTTACTTGACTAATTCATTTAAATACTACATAATCAAAATCATAAAACGTGGTAGTTTTTGTTTCTCGGTGGCTTCTTCTCCATCGCATTTGTTAAGGCCGGATGTTTGTCGCATCTGGCTTTTTCATTATTAAAGCATGAAATGTTAATTTATTCAAGTAAAATATAAACTGTAGTTATATGCAAATCATATTATGAATAAAAGTGTATTTTTACTTGACAAAATACCATAAAATGTGCATACTAAAATTACACAAAAACAGTAGTTTGGATGGAGTAGTTCACCATCTGTGTTATGGAAGCCAGATTCTCACAAGTCTGGCTTTTTTGTTGTCCGGATTTCAGGACATCCTTTGTCAAACTGGCTGTCGAGCCATTCCTTGCAATATCCAGTCTTCCTTGCCTGTATTCCTGTCATACTGGTTGGACAGGTCTGTTCAACAGGGAAGGAAACATATGGAAGACACTACGAAAACATGGGGCATCAGGGGTATATCTGCTGATGTCCGGCAAGCTGTCATTACACAGAGCCAGAAGCAGGGCATGAAAGCCGGAGAGTGGTTGACACTGGCTATTCTGGAGAAAATCAGACAGGACAGGAACGCAGGGAAAGCCCTGGTGGCTTCCAATAGGAAACCTGCTGTCAGTGCAGAGGATGCCTCTGCTGTTCTGGCATTGCTGGAACGTCTTCAGGGCATGGGAATTGAACCTCCTGACAGAATGAAGCGAAAAGCTATCACTCTGGTCAGAAGGTGTATGATGTAATGAGGCATACCAGAAGCATGGGGTTTTGATACACAGAGTTTAGATTTTTTTTATGTCTTTTCCTTTTGTTTTATTCTGGCTCGTACTAACGTCAGTGTAATAATATCTTTTTTGATGCAGTCGAGTGTTGGGTTGAACAAAGCTCAATCCAAGCATATCTATTTTTTCAGCATCTTTACCAAAACTTATACCCCAACGTTTTTCGATGAAATCTAGCAAGTGCAAACTTCTGTCCAAAACTGCTTGTGGAGTCCAATCACTATATTTGGCAGATATTTCATTTTCCGCATATGAACCATATATATAACCAACACCATCGGTCGACGATTTTACTTTTTCTGGATAAGATAAATTTGATAGAGATGAGTTTTTAGGTTTGGAAAGCGGTAAAAGATTCCCAATGACATTTTTTAACGCTTCTCGTTGTCCGGATTTTAAGCCTTTGAATTTTTCTCTCCAATATTTATTTTGTGCTTTTTGTGGATATATGTGTTCTATACTTTCATAGTCATCTGCATTTTCTATAAACAGGTTCCAATCTATTTTTTTACGGTCTGTCTTTGAATGTAATTGTATTTCTAGGTTGTATTCAAAAAATAAATAATGAATTAGTTTCCATGAGTAGTAGTTTTTATTTCTGAGATATTCTTTTATTCTTTTTGATCCATCATTATCATTATATTTAAAAATAGTATCATTTTTAATTTTTTCAATAAACTCATTTATATTTATATTTTTATTTTTCAATAAAAGTGCAAAATTCAACATGTCAAAGCAAACTGAATCTGCGCGGGCATAATACCCAGTTGACATCATACTTAGAAAAATATTTCTTTCTATTTCTTTGAAAGCTCTTGTTCGTTCGTTATGATCTTTCGTGCTTAGCATTACTGATAAAATAATTGGATATATAGTATCAATATTAAGTCTATTTAGCTTTGTCAACCAGAAATGATAACTATTCTCATCATTGTTTTCGTGTGGATTAAATATTTCGTACCAAATTTTTACATTTTCTTGTAGGGACATGCTGTATTTATGTATTTTTTGCATGTACTCATCGTCAGCATTTTTATTTTCTTCTCTTTCGGCTAGGATGCTTTTTAAAGTAAATATCTCGCTCAACAAACCTTTGTAGGTCTGGGCGGAGAGAGCCCTGACGACTGCGCGACCTTTTCTATAGTCCTCTGGAGTGCTATATGCTTCCGGGGCTGGTGTTATAAAATGTAGAAAATAATGTGCTCTTAGGAAAAAATCGTCGTCGAGTGGACGATTTTTGTTTTTTCCCAAATAGTGGTAGATTGTTTTCCAGCACTCATTGATAACTGTTCTGAGACCTTTTATTTCTGTTTTATCACTTTCAATTTTTGTGCTTATAAATATCAGGCGATTTTTCAAGAGTTCTAAATAGCTTAGAGGCTTCCCTCTATTGTTCATAGTTTCGAAAGCAACGCAAACATCGACGTCATCAGATATTGTAAAAATATTAAATAATAATTTTTGAGTAACCCTTTGATAGAGGTCGTTTAACTGTATTTTATCAAAATTCTTTATGCAGTCAGAAAAGTAATTTTTGGCGCATAGAAGATTGTTGGTATAAGCCGTAATCTCACTTCTGTCTGAAGGAGATGGTTCACAAAAAATATTGGCTTTTAAAAAGTTATAACTTGGATTATCTTTTTCATAGCCAAAAATATAAGATCTTGAAATACCACTGTCTTTAGAATCAAAAATAAATTTTTTCTGAATCTCTAATTTGGTTGTGTAGTTTAGAGATTCTGAATCTGATGTTAAGCGTTCAGAAATACATTGTATAAGTATAATGCAAGTGGTTAATCTTTGCTGTCCATCTACAACATAATACGGAAAGAAATTTTTAGAATTTATTATCCATTCATCATCTGGCCATGTATTATATATCTCGGGTGATACGGTTTCTAAAGTTAAAACACCAGTATAATGATTCCCAGTTTTTTCAATTTGATTTAAATCTGACCAGAAATCATCTAGCTGTAGTTTTGTCCACGCATACCCTCTCTGATAATCTGGTATGCGAAACAATTTCTCCGTAAACATTTTAGAGAGAGTGCTGAGATTGTTTTTCATCGCTAAAATCCATCATTGAATTAAGAGAAATTATGTTTGTATTTTTTGGGATATAGGTCAAGCTGAAAGTAAAGAATAAAATATTTTCATGTTGTGCTGAATTTATTTTCTCTTTTGTCGGGGGGAGAGTAGACTTCTAGCATCCCAAAACTCAGGATATTTCACGCTTTCTGCGACCTTCTTGAGGTTCACAATATCCACATCATCGAAATAGACAGTGCTTCCGACTGACTTGTCGTGGCTTTCATGTCCAAGAAAGTCATCAATCCA
This sequence comes from Acetobacter cibinongensis, assembly GCF_000963925.1. Lineage (GTDB taxonomy): Bacteria > Pseudomonadota > Alphaproteobacteria > Acetobacterales > Acetobacteraceae > Acetobacter > Acetobacter cibinongensis. The sequence goes on along the minus strand of NZ_BAMV01000007.1, from coordinate 158,575 downwards.
GGATTCACGTAAGCCACCTTCACCATGCTCATGAATATTCCTGAGTTTGGTGGAAACATTATGCCGGAACGAATGGAACACCACGCTCTTGCCAATGCCAAGACGTGATTTGAATTTGCTGAAGTCTCGCTGGAAGTGAGCAGAACGCTTATTGTCCTGCCCCTTAAAATCAATGTCATGGAACAGATAGTGACGCTTCTGGTTCGTGGCTCTTTGTGCAAGGTCAAGCAAACCGGCTTCCTGCAAGGCTGTGCAAATGGGAACAACACGTTTCCCGGCTTCTGTCTTCGCACTCCATTCCGTCCAGGGTTTTCCTTTCAGGGCAGGGTGGTCCTGCACTAAAATGCAGGGAATACCTTGAATCTCCTGAATGTCCTGCGGTCTTAAACGACAGATTTCTTCCAGTCGCATCCCTGTATAAGACGCAATCCCCACAATCATGGAGGCTGTCTTATGGCTGATGGTGCCAAACTGCCAAGGCTGACCAGCAATGGCCTTTAAGTCGTTATCACTCCAGCGCACACGATTGGTTTTGGACTTGGTGTCAAACTGCCAGCCACCTGTGAATACGTTACGGTCCACAAGGTCACGCAGAAGGAAATGCTTCCAAAGTCCGGAAAGCTTGGTGAAATGGTTCTTGACGGATTTCCCAGAGATACGGGCCAGCTTGCGTTTCTTCGCATCTGCCACAAATTCTTGAACTGTCCGGGTGTCGTTGCGCTGTTTGCCATAACTTTCCGGTAGCTGTTCCATCAGGGCTTTGAAATGCCCAACGTCTGCCCCGGTATAATCCCGCATGGGTTTATCCCCACAGACTTCCAGAAAGCGTTTGAAGGTGCGTTCGTAGGATTTGACCACAGTGGATTTGACTGTGGTGTCCTTGCTTTCCAGGAAAATTTTAATCGCTTCTGAAAAGAGGGGAGAAGGTTTCTCCTTCGGAGCCAGAAAGGCTTTCATGTCCTTAATCTGGCTTTGGATATCCGTCAGGGCCGGAAGGGTGGCTTTGGTCTTTTTCAGGTCTGTGACAGTGCGCTCCAGCAGATGCACACTTTTGCCAGTCAGATTTTTGGCTTTCTCCAGTTTTTCCATCTGTTCCAGACTGTCCATGGAATGCCTGAGTTTCTGATGGTCATATTGCGTCTGGAGTTCTGCAATCCTGTGCTGATAGTCCTGAATAAGCAGGTCAAAGAGTTCCCGCACATCTTCAGGCAGTTCATCTCTGATAAAGTTTTCGTCTTCGCTGAGTTCTGTCTTGAGGTGCATTACGGAACGGAACAGCCTTTCGGTCTCTGCGAAAACTGCACACGCATATGGTTTGGCAACCTCGCGTTTGTTAGTGCCAAGGGAGAGCCATAGCTCCTTTTTACCCACAATATCACGGATATGTGAAGGAACGGCCCTGCGGAAATGATACCCGGATTGGAGACGAATCAACATACAGACGGCTCACATTGTAGAAGCCGATTGTAGAAGGTTCGGCTTTTATGGTTGTGGAAAGACCATAAAAGTCAATTAAATCAATATGTTATGAGTGGTGCGAACTGCGGGACTCGAACCCGCACGCCCTTACGGACTGGAGATTTTAAGTCTCCTGCGTCTACCATTCCGCCAAGTTCGCTTCAGGCCAAGTCCGTTTGGGTAGGGCTTTGGTCTGGGTAGGCTGTAGTGGGGTGGTTTTTAGCACGCTGGCGCATTGGGGCAAGGGGGATTTTACTGTGCGCTTAGCAAACTGGTGCCATAAAGCTTGAGCCATGCTTCAGCCTGCTTGCGGTGTGGCGTCAAAGTATCAGTATAGGACCAGAAGTTCGCACTGTGATTCATGTGCTTCAGGTGGGCGAGTTCGTGCGCAATGATATAGTGCCTTACAGGGTGTGGGGCCATTACCAGCCGCCAGGACAGCATGATGCGCCCGGCACTGTTGCAACTACCCCAGCGGCTAGCTGTATCACGAATATCTACTTTGCTTGGGGTGAGGTTAGCTGCTTGTGCAATGTGCCGCAGTTCTTCTGTCAGAAGGATGCGGGCATGGTGTTTTAAAAAATCAGTGACACGCCGGGCAATGAAATCACTTTGGCCAGTAACTATAAGGGTATCACCATCCAGCCATGCGCCGCCGCGCCCCTGTGGCTGATGCTGAATGGTATAAAGTTTTCCGGCGATGGGGATAGTGTTTCCATCTAAAAAAGAAAATGACTGAGACTTTAATTTTTCAAATCGTGCAATAATCCATTTCTGCTGTTTCTGTAGAAAGTCCAAAATATGCTGAAGTGGGTAGGTTGGTGGATAGGTGATGAGCAGAGCTTGCTTTTTTGGGTCAAGACGTAAGGACACGCGCCGCGTTCGGGGGGATGCGCGCCATATCAACGGCACGGTTACAGTACCAAATTGCAGTGTTTCAGGGTGAGGCATAGAGTGAGCTTATGGATAAGGCATACCCGGAAAAATTCGGATAATGCCTTATAAGAACAAAAATTTGATTAACTGGCTTTAGAGCGGACACGACGTATGTGCGGCGGTTGTGCTGGCGTATGCGGTGGAGGAAAAGCGGGCTCGCTGGGCCAGTCGACCAGATAATCTTCCAGGTCGCCAGCTTTACGTTCGCTGATGCAACGGCCAGCAGCGGAAGCACCGGACTGAAAGACACTGTCCTGCGTGCCCGTGATGAGAGGGTGCCATTCAGGAAGGCCCCGATGCTCAGAAAGGCGGCGATACGCACAATCGGGCGGCAACCAGTCTAATTCTGGAATCATTTCGGCTGTGAGCGTGATGCAGTCTTGTACCTTGCGGTGACGTTGCGCGTAGTCTGTGCATTGGCAGGTGGATGTGTCCAGCAGGCGGCAGGCAACGGAGGTATAATGAATGGCATCCGTTTCTTCATCGCGGAGTTTGTGCAGGCAACAGCGTCCACATCCGTCACAGAGGGATTCCCACTGTGGGCGTGACATTTCGTGGAGTGGCGTTGTTTCCCAGAAAGGAGCAGGGGCTTTGGTCATGCCGCCTATCGTAAACGACCGGCCCCTTTCAGGGAAGAGAAGCCTTGATAAGTGCAAATGTTCCCAGCAGACTGATAATCAGGGCCAGAAAAAGCCCGACAGCCAGAGCATTGCCGAGCAGAGGCAGCCACAGCAACGTGAAGCGTGCTTTGCGCCCGGCCCCCAGTTCCTGCGCTGTGGCGGCCCACGACCCCGGCGTATTTTTCAGGCGGGTAAGGGGGGCTAGAGAGATCACAGGCCCAATCAGCACCCCTTGTAAAAGCGTTATAAGAACAGGTCTGGTGCCAGTGCCGGTCAGCAGAAAAGGCAGCAGCAGGGCAAAGGTTGTAGCGGGTAAAACAACCAACAGGAGAAGAGTATGGAGTTTCTGGCCTTGGCGTGTCAGCAATGCCACGCTTAAGACCGCAGCAGCCAGCACTATGCCGGTCAGCGCCATGAGTGCGCTATGCAAAATTAGGAAAAAAGGTGAGGGCACAGGCCGTATTCCGGGTTTAGGGTTCTTCGGCCCAACGCTCAAAGCGGGCGCTTATATCAGCCAGATGCGTGCTCCAGAACGTATCACTGACCGCAATGGCCGGGGGAACATGCTGTAGGTCAGCCGTACCTGATGTGATTTCTGTCAGGGACGGTAGCGAGGGCCAGGCGTTGGCAAAGGCCTGCTTTTGGGTGGGGTGCTCAAGCCAGGCTACCAAAGCTAATGCGGTGTTATCTTGGCCAACTGTTTTAGGCACGCCCCACGCATAGTTAATAGCCAGACGCTGGCCCCAGAAGACGCCAAAGCGTGAACGCTCAGCAAGGGGCAGGTTCAGGATTTCTCCTGTAGGGGCACAGCCCATCAGCGCGCCGCCACTTTTGAGAATACGGGCGGCTTCCTGCGGGGTGGACCACCAGACGATATAGGGGCGGAGCTGGTCAAGCTTACGGAAGGCGCGGTCTAGCCCTTCGCGGCTATCCAACACGCGGTAAAGGGCGTCTGGCGGGACGCCATCGGCTAAAAGAGCGACCTCGAGTGTTGTGCGGGGGTCACGCCGCAGGCTGCGGCGGCCGGGGTGGCGCGCCACGTCCCAGAAGTCGCTCCAGTTGGGAGGACTATCCAGCACGGCGCGGTCCCACACCATGGCGAAGTCTATGGAAGCGGAAGGTTGGCCACAACTGCTGCTGGAACTGTCCATGGGGTCACGCACCAGCAGACCCAGAGAGCAACTGATCTGGAGGGCGCTGTTTTCCATCATGACAGCGGCCCAACGGGTAGGGGCGGTGTTTTCCTGCTTGCGCAGGCTGTCAATCTCTCCGTTCCAGAAAGTCATGGCAACGGTTTGTTTTTCTGTCTGACTGTAGGGCGCAAAAAGCACTTTCTGCTGCACATCTGCAATGGCCCCGCCGAAAGTCAGCACCTTCAGGGTAGGAGAGGCAGGGCTGTGGCGGATGTGCCGATAGGTGCGGGCGTGGACCTCTGCTGTCATGCCGGAGACAGTAATACAGGCGAGCGCCAATGCGCCTAGCCCCCACATGATGCGGGCTGGTGCTGTGTGCGCAGCGCGTGGTGCCGGGGGCACTGTGCGCTGGGTAAAAGCATGAAACAGAGACAAAAGTAGGATGACCTCACACCGTGCAGCCTGAACGTGCTGCTAGTCTAGCCTGATTTATGGTCCATCGGGAAGGCTGTAGCGTTTGCTGTTTGCCAGGCAATCAATGCGGGGCGTCCCGGCTCCAGTTCCCGTGGCATGTGAACAGGGGGACGGTAGGCGATAATTTCCGCGCCATCCTGCAAGCGGAAGCGCATATGAATGCTGTTGCCGATATGGCGGGCCGAGACCAGAGAGCAGAGCAACATGCCCGGTTCATCTGCCGCAGCATCCGGGCTGCGCGGAAACAGAACGGAAAGCCGGTCGGGTTGCACACAAATTGTGGCCAGATCGTTTTCTTCCAGTTCCGGGTTGGCCATGGCTTCCACTGTTTCACCGGAGGGAAGGCGCAGTTCGGCGCAGTCATCTTCCAGCATCAAGACCTTGCCGGTAAAGCTGTTGGCTTCTCCAAAAGCAACGGCCACAGCCTCGCAGGAAGGGCGTTGGAGCAGGGTGGCAGCCGTACCCTGCTGGAGTAGTGCTCCATTCTGCATGATGCCAATTGTGTCCCCCAGCAACAGGGCTTCGGTTCTGTTATGGGTAAGCAGCAGTGTGCTCAGCCCGATGGCGCGTTGCAGTTTTTCAAGAAGAGCCACCAGCCGCGTGGTGCTGCTATGGTCCATCCCGGCAAAGGGTGTTTCCAGCACCACAGCAACGGGGCGCAGGACCAGCAGGCGGGCAAGCTGTGCGCGGAAGGTCTGTTCAGCCGTAAGGGCACGCGGGGCCGTGTCCCGCACCGCATCCAGCCCGAGCAGGGCCAAGGTCTCTGACGTGCGGTAACGCATTTCTGATACGGAGAGCCGCCCGGCCGCCTTGAGGGGGAATAAAATATTCTCGTTGACGGAAAGGTGCGGAAACAGCGGCGTGTGGGGACCAAGCGTACCAATTTGGCGAGATCCCGCAGGTTTTTGCGTTACATCAACGCCGCCGGCTGAAACTGTGCCACCATAGGCAGGCGTATGACCCGCCAGCGCACGGGTGAGAGGGGCAAAGTCTTGCAGGTCCGGCCCGATTCCCAGCAGTGCCACACAATGGCCTTGTGCAACGCGCACGGTCAGGCCAGGCGCATCTGGCTGAGCCATGAAGTTAGAAAGTGCGAGTGGCGGCAAGCCATGCGCTGTATGCATGCAACGGTATCCTGATTAATCCGTTAGTAGGGTATCTTCACTTTTTGAGAGCGAATAGGATTTTTCAAATGTCTTCTGATAAAATCAAGGAAGTAAAAGCTGCTGGTGAAAATGCTGCTGAAACGGCTCGTGATGAAATTGAAGCCGTGAAAGCGCATCTGGAACGCCTGATTACCAAACATATTGTCCCTGCGCTCACCACCGCAGGCGGTAAAGCCGAGAATTTGACCGATCAGGCTGTTGCCAATGCACGTGAACTGGCCAATCATGCGCGCAAAGATATTTCCAAGCAGACGCGTGCTCCGTCCTCTCTTGTCTCCATCGCCATCTCCGGTGTTGTGGGCTTTATCCTCGGTCGGCTCTCACGCTAAGCACTTAATGCGATCTGAACGAAGGTAGTCTCGGAGTCCATGCGTATTTTTGAACTTGGCAGGTCAGCCCTGCATGCCCAATCAAACCTCATGCAGCAAATGGCTATCCGCCTCGGACGCCAGGCTGCGTTCCTGGTGGTTGCCGCTGTGTTTGGCTTTTTTGCTCTTGTTTCCGGGCATGGGCTCCTTTGGGCACTCTTCCTTTTCACGTTCCATTGGGGTCCGGTGACAGCGGCGTTTGCCGTGTTTGCGCTGGACCTTTTTGTGGCGTTGATCTGCGTGCTTTTTGGCCGTCGGTCTTACCTGACAACGGCTGAGGTGGAAGCCCGCATTGCCCGCAACCGCTGCATGAACCAGATGCGCGAGTCCGTGACCATGGCAGCAGTGACTGCCACGGTTGCAAGCTCTCTTGGTCGGCACGGGACCCGCAAGGTGTGGGATGTCATGCGCGGCAAGAAAAACTAATCTTTAAGACAGCCCTGCCTTTGCCCATAGGGTTCCATTCCAATTTTGCATTGGCAGGGTGGCTTTTTTTCTGGAAATGATGTGTCCCTGAATTGTGAGTGTGCAAACAGTTTGCATGCTTGCTAGTATAGGCACATAATGGAACCTCACCCCAACCCTGTAACAATAGCAGAAACCCGCCGCTCCTTCGGGCATCGGCTGGCGCGTCTTGCCGCTGTGTGGCGACGCGAGATTGATGCTGATTTACGGGAGTTTGGCCTGACGGACGCCACATGGCGGCCCATCTATTACCTGAACCTCTCTGCGTCTCCTCTCCGCCAGACAGATCTGGCGCGGTCGCTTTCTCTGGAAGCGCCTTCACTGGTACGCCTGCTGGACGTGCTGGAGAAGCGTGGCTTTATTGTGCGTGCGACAGATGAAGAAGACCGGCGGTCTAAACTTGTCAGCATTACCGATGCCGGACGTGAGATTGCAGCGCTGGTCAGCCGTGCAGCAGATCAGGTTGCGGCACGCCTGACTGCTGAGGTAACCGCCAGAGAGATGGATGACTGCTGCCAGATTTTTGATCGTGTTGAACAGGCCGCAGCCTCACCCAGAGAGTCAGCCTTGGGTGAGCGGGAGAGTGTGCGGTTATGAGTGTAACGAGAATGGCGTCATGCTGACGGAATTCAATCTCTTTGGTGTCTTTATGGCACCTGTGGTGGTGTACGCTCTGGCCGCACTGCCGTTGACCATGTTTGTTCGCTTCGTGCTGTGGTGGAGTGGCGTGCTGGGCTGGTTCTGGCACATCGCTTTGTTCGAAGTCTCGCTGTACGTCTGTATTTTCTGCCTGCTGATCCTGTACGTCTGATCCTCCATAAAGGCTTTTGAGTCTCTGCAATGCCCCTTCTGCGCACCCTGATACGAGTGATCCTGACCCTGGCGGTCGTTTCAATGGCCATTGTTCTGGGGATAACCCTCTGGAACGTGTACATGATTGCCCCATGGACCCGCGATGGCCGTGTGCGCGTGTACGTTGTGGATGTAGCCCCTGAAGTGCCCGGCACTGTGGTGCAGATTCCGGTGGTGGATAACCAGTACGTGCATAAGGGTGACCCGCTTTATGTGCTGGACCCCGTGCGCTTCCGCCTTGCAATCCGTGAGGCGCAGGCACGGCTGGATGGGGCATTGGAAGACCTGAAACTGAAGCGCAATGACGCTCGCCGCCGTATGGGCCTTGGTGGCATTGTGTCAGCGGAAGAGCAGGAAGTCTTTAACTCTAATGTTGCAACCCAGATTGCGGCGGTGGATGCGGCGAGGGCGTCTCTCGACCTGGCTAAGCTGAACCTGCAACGCTCTGTGCTGTATTCTCCAGTCAATGGGTATGTGACCAACCTGAACGTGCGGGTGGGTGACTATGCTCCGGCAGGGCAGGCCCGCATGGCTGTGATTGATGCGGATTCCTACTGGGTTTACGGCTATTTTGAAGAAACCAAGATGTGGGGCGTGCATATTGGTGATGAAGCCCGCGTTAAGCTGATGGGCTACAAACCCATTCTGACCGGGCATGTTGTCAGCATTGCCCGCGGTATTAATGATACTAACGGAACGCCCGACAAGCTGGGTCTACAGGATGTGAACCCCATCTTTACTTGGGTGCGTCTGGCACAGCGTATTCCGGTCCGTATTCATCTGGACCATGTGCCGGATAGCGTCACACTGGCAGCGGGTATGACGGCAACAGTCAGTGTGGGGCCTGAGCCGCGTGGCCGACGCGGTAAGCTGACCACCTGGCTGCAAGATCACCTCTGAGCGCGGCAGGATGCCAACAATGAATCTTCGTCGTCGCCTTGGGCTGTTCATGGCATCGTCCATGCTGCTGTCTGCCTGTACCGTCGGGCCGAACTATCAGCCGGACCGCATGAAAGTGCCGGCAGGCTTTAAGGAAGCGGCGGAAGAACACACCGCCACGCCTGAAGAAATTGAACGCACCAACAAGGAGATGACGGAGTGGTGGGCGTCCTTCAACGACCCCATGCTCACAAGCCTTGTTGAGCAGGCCATTGCCGGCAACTTTGACCTCCAGATTGCAGGCCAGCATATTCTTGCCGAGCGTGCTATTCGGGACCGTTCTGCCTCCCAGTGGTATCCGCAGATGGATGCCAATATCGGCGGCGGGGATGTTCGCTACTCCATCAATATCGACAACTGGCCTATCCGTCCCGGTAACCCATCCAACCGGCCACAGGCGTCCATGATGACGTATGGGGCCATGGCGACATGGGAAGTGGATGTATTCGGCCGTATCCGCCGCGATGTAGAAGCACACGAGCGGGCGGTTGAAGCCTCCATTGAAGGCCGCCGTGCCCTGTTGATGACGCTGCTGTCCGAGTTGGCATCCGACTATATGCTGCTGCGTGTGACGCAGTTGCAGATCAGCATTGCCACAAACAATATTCGGGTTGCGAAGGAAGGGGTGGATCTGTCCAACAAGCTGTATCTGGAAGGTGTGGGCAACACTTTGCAGACAGCGCAGGCTCAGGCTGAGCTGGATGCCCAGATTGCAGCCCGTGAACCCCTGAAAACCCGTGTGTCACAGGTTACACACGCCATTGCGGTCTTGCTGGGTAAAATGCCGGGTGAGCTGGAAGACCAACTCAAGGTTGTGCGCCCGCTGCCTGTTGTTCCGGCTTTCCCCGCCACCATGCCCTCCATTGTCATGGCTAACCGGCCGGACGTGCGTATGGCGGAGCGGAAATATGCTCTGGCCACGGCGCAGATAGGGGTGGCTGTTGCCAATCTGTACCCGCATTTTGTTATTCCGCTGACCTTCAATCCTAATGCCTCGGCCATGTACCAGCTCTTTCAGGTGAATGCCATGAGCTGGCAGTTCCTGATGATGGCCAGCCTGCCCATCATGCATGGTGGTAAGATGACGGCGGAAATTCGCGCGGCTCAGGCCTCGGCTGAGGCTGCCCGGTTGAGTTATCGGCAGACAGTGCTGACGGCCTTCAAGGAAGTTGAAGATGCCATGGCAGCCTGGCATGACGATATTGAATATGCCGAGCAACTGCATAAGGCCGCAGAAGATAGCGCCCTTGCCAGTGAGCGTGCCCGTAAGCTGTATGGTGCGGGTCTTGTCGGCTTTCTGGAAGTGCTGACAACTGAGCGCACGACCTTGAACGCCCAGAACATGGAAGCAATGGCCAAGCTTGAGCGGCTGCGTGATGCCGTGAACCTCTACACAGCCATTGGGGCAGGCTGGAAAGGTGTTCCGCTGACAAACTCTACATTGCCTGTTTCCCTGGAAACCCAGAATGTGCTAGCGCGGGCCTTCAAGCAATAACGCTGGGGGGCTTGCTGTGGCTGGACCATCCTCGATTTACACCCGTCGCCTGATCTGGATTACGGTTTGTTTTGTTGGTGGCTTTGCCCTGTTGTGCGTAAGCGGCTGGGCCATGGTTATTGGCAGCAGCATGTATGACAGTACCCGCGTTACCGTGTTGCGCTGGATTCCCATAGTCATGGGCGTGGTTGCAGTTTTGGCAGGTTTTTATCTGCTGCATCTTCCTGTGCCAGAAGACCCGGAAGACTTCTTTTTGGGAAAAGATGCAGATAGCGAGCTTCAGCAAATGGACGGCAAATAAGGCTGCTTAGCCCTGCCTTAAAGCAGGCTCCATGCCGCTTGCATAAAAAAGCCCCGCGCTCATGGTCATGAGGCGGGGCTTTTTTTGACAGCTCTCTCTTACTTTTTGAGAGGGCGGACTGCTGTGACTTCAATTTCAATCAGCCAGCCGGGGTTGGCCAGTTGGGCTACCGCAAAGGCAGAACGCACAGGCAGGTTGGGCTGCTTTGGGGTGCCGAAATACTGGGTGTAGGCCTTCATCATACCCGGAAAATCAAGCTGCTTGGTGCGGGGGTCTGCCACCATGTAAATATGCATCTGCACAACATCGCTCATGCTGAGGTGCAGTTTGTTCAGCTCCCCTTCAATGCGTTTGAGGGAGGCAAGGGTTTGGGTTTGCGTATCACCATAGGCTTCCAGGCTTTTGGGGGCGGCGGCTGTGTTTTGTACCGGGGCACCCATGCCGCTCAGGTAAACAGTGCTGGCACCAGCGGGGACTTCAACCGCTGTGGAAATTGGAAAATCTCCTGCGCCATGACGAATGATGCCGTCTTCTGCCTGAGCAGCGAGCGGTGCAGCAAGCAGACCACCAGCCAGCAGGCCAGCGCACAGAAGGGGTTTGGAAAACTGCATGTTATTCTTCCTCAACACTCAAATGGGGGCGCATGTCCGTAATATCTTCCGGTTTGAGCGCATCCGTGTAGCTGTTACCAAAATGGGAGCGAATGTAATTGACCACATCCGCAACCTGTTTGTCAGTCAAGAGGCCCGCGAACCACGGCATGCCGCCATAGCCGTTCAGCACAACATAGGCGGGGTAGTCTGCCGCTTTGAGCTTGGGGTTGCCAGCCAGCGCCGGGAAATGGGCCCCGGCTCCTTCAGCCCCTTTACCATCCGCCATGTGGCAGCTCTGGCAGATATGCTTATAAACGGCAGCGCCATCAGGCAGCGCCTGCATTTTGCCTGCAACCGCACTGGCGCTATCGGCCTTGGCTGCGGTGGGTAGGGTAAGGGGGCTGAAGACCACCCCGGCAAGAACCAGAGCAGAAATGCTAGGAATAAGACGCATCAGGCAGCTCCCAGTGTGCGTTTGTGCAGACGGGTTACAGCATCCAGCGCGGAAAGGATGGCTCCTTCCTGCCAGCAGCCAACGTAGGAGGCATGTTCGCCTGCCAGCACGATGCGGTTATCAATGCTGCACAGGGTTTTGTAGTGGGTTTTACGGGCTTCCTCTGTCCACATGGAGCAGCAACCCAGCGTCCAGGGAACACGACTCCAGGCAAAGCTGACGCCGTTGGAAAACTCTTTGCGGTATTGCGGATGAATAGCCGAACCCTGCGCCAGCCCACGTTCAATGCGCTCCTGCGGGGTCATGCCCGCAAAGTCATAGGCAGCAGGCCCGAACATGTAGCCACCCAGCAGCACAGCCGGACCTTTGGAGAAATAGCCATGGCTGGGGTAGGAGATCTGGCTGATCTGTTGGTCGGTAAAGCTGATACCACCATAAATCTGGTCATCTTCCTCCCAGAAGCGGCGTTTGAATTCCAGCCCCAGTTTAACGGAAGAGGCGTAAGGGACAGCCTGAATGGCGGCCTTCATGCCATCACTGACCTGCACGTCCAGCTGGGACAACACAGACAGCGGAATGGTGCAAACACAGTAATCCGCCTGCGCCTGCCGCACGGCTCCGCCATTGGCCATGTCATTATAAGTGACGGTGACACCATGCTCGTTTTGGTGGATGGCGCTGACCTTGCAGTTCAGCGTAATCAGGTCTTTGACCTGACGTGTGAAGCCCTTGCCAATCTGGTCCATGCCGCCAACAGGCTGGAACATGGTGGTTTGCATATCCAGCCGTTCGTGAAAGGCCATCCAGGTCCACAGGCCGGACTTGAGCACTTCTTCCCGCGCAAAGGGGTCAGACGGGATGGGGGCGCCATCAATCCCGCCGCCTTGTGGGCGGGCAAAACCACGGCGCAGAGAACTGGTGTTGCCTTTGGTGTAAGCGTAGTCCTTGTTCAATGCGCCCCAGGACTTCATGGCTGTGCGCAAGTGGTCACGTTCATCCGCTGTGGCAAAGTCATCCAGCTTGTGCTGGTCAATGGCTTTGGCAAGCAGCTCTGCGGTAAAGCCGTTGAAGTCTGACGCAAATTCGCGGTAGCGCACGGCCTTGTCGCCGAAAGCACCGCTGGAATGGAGCCAGCTATTGTGGTTGAGCTCCACAAAGGGCTCCAGCTCTACTCCAAACTCACGGCAATAGTGCAACAGGCCTTGATGATGGTACGGGATACGCCATGGGCCGGGATTGATATAGTTACCCGCTGCAAAGCCAACTTTCTGGGTCGCACCCCCAAGTTCGGTTACGCTGTCCCCACCACGCAGACTGATGTTACGGCCGCCGCTGCGGGTCTGGAATTCCAGTATCTGTACATCATAGCCAGCCTTACGGAGCTCATAGGCAGAGAGCATGCCGGACAGCCCAGCACCCAGCACCAGAATTTTTGTGCCTTTTTTAGCCCCTTTCAGGGCGGGTGCGCCTTTGAAGTCTGTCCCGGTGGCGTGGCCCATGGCGGTCATGGCCTGATACAGTGCTGCGCTGCCAGCCAGAGTGCCAATGCGGGTTAAAAGCTGCCGCCTTGTAGGAGGGAGGGAACGAGCATGTGGCATTCAGTAATCCCGCAAGAGTCGTGAAGAATGCTGCCTATACACAAGGCGTTGGGGCGCCTGGAGCAAAGCATGGAAATGTTGTCTTACCGAAACAGTATGCGATTTGTTTCGGCAAAGCAATATAAACACGCAGGCAGTTAGCCGGGAATTTTGACAAAAAATATGCGCAGGATTGCCCGTGCTGCTGAGAGCGAATGGGCGCGCAAAAAATGCTCAAGGTGTCCTTTTAGGGAGAGGGAAATAGCGGGTATTTTTACCGAGTGCCCTTGGAGAGGCTGCGCTGTTGCGAGCAGGGGCATGGACGTGCGCGGGGAAGAGACAGCCTGCAAACCGGCTATTTTATGGCCTGTAATGGGAGCAGTGCCGGTGGCATTGAGGCCGCAGGCTCCAGCGTATCAAGACGTGTATTGATACGCTGTGGGCTGGTTTTTAACCCTCGGCCAGACGGATAAAGGCGCGGAGTGTGCGTTGTTGCGTCAGAAAGGTCTGCATTGCGGTGCGGGCTTTGCCTGCATCGCGCCCGAGGGCGATTAGGGCAGGAATTTGCGTGGGCTTGCGGAGTAAGGATCCGGCCAAAGCCCCGATATTCAACCCACCATCAGGAGACAGCACGGCGGCTGCAACAGGGGGTAGAGTCCGGGTGGCAGGGTCACACACCACACGCAGCACTGCAAAGGGAAGCCCCGCTTCCTCCGCCGTGCGGGCCAGAAACCCACTTTCCATATCCAGCGCAGCGCACCCGGACTCCGCAAACAGTCTGGCTTTTTCTTCTGCTGTCAGGACCACATGGTCACTATGGAGCAGCGTGCCCCCTAGCGTGGCAGGCTGGGTACCCCCCAGAATATGGCGTAGCGTTGGGTCACACCGGTAGCGGGTGCCCCACGCCTGCACGGCCTCTGGCACAATCAGCGTGCCTGCGGGCAATGCAGGGTCCAGCCCTGCTGCCAACCCGAAGGAAAGCAGGCAATCGGCTCCGCAAGCGGCAAGGCGTGCTGCTTCCCGTTGTGCGCCGGTGCGTGTGGCACCGCTGGCGGCAATGGCCGCATGCGGGAAGATGTGCCGGATGAATTTGGCCTCGGCTTTGAGCCCGACCAGAATACCCGGCTTTGTCGGGGCACTATGCGCTGGGGTCATGCTGCTCAGAACCCGAAGGCGACACGGCGGCTGTTGCTGCTTTCCAGATTACGGTAGCGGGCCAGCGCCATGAGCGGGAAGAACTGCTTGTAACCATGGTAACGCAGGTAGAACACTTTGGGGAAGCCGACGGCATTGTACGGGTCTTCATGCCATTCCCCATGTTCATCCTGCTGGCTGGCCAGCCATGTCATGGCTTTGCCTACAGCCGGGTCATCCCGGCGGCCAGCAGCCATAAGGCCCAGTGCAGCCCAAGCCGTCTGGGATGGCAGGCTTTCACTATAAACGCCGTGGGCAGCACCTTCATAGGTTTCACAGCCTTCGCCCCAGCCGCCATCTTCACGCTGTACGGACCGCAGCCATTCTACAGCACGCACAACAGACGGATCATCATGTGACACGCCAGCAACGTTGAAGGCGCACAGCACGGACCATGTACCGTAAATATAGTTGGTGCCCCAGCGGCCAAACCAGGAGCCATCCTCTTCCTGCTCGGCCCGCAGGTAGGCAATGGCCCGGTCAATGACGGGCTGATCCTCTACATGGCCAAGCTGTTTCAGGAAGGAGATGCAGCGGGCGGTTACGTCTGCCGTGGGCGGGTCCAGCAGGGCACCGTGGTCAGAGAACGGAATGTGGTTGAGAATTTCCTTGTCGTTATCAATATCAAAGGCACCCCAACCGCCGTTGGTGCTCTGCATGCCAATAATCCATTGGCGGGCCCGCTCAAGGGCTTCAGCGTTGGCGGGGTCGCCTTCACGGTGCAGCAACATGCCCACAACGGCAGTATCATCCACGTCCGGATAATGGTCATTGCCGTACTGGAAGGCCCACCCACCGGGGGCCAGGTCTGGCTTATTGATGGCCCAGTCTCCCTTGACGGTGAGAATCTGCTTCTCACGCAGCCATGCGCTGGCTTTGCGGAGTTCTGCCAGGGTTTCTTCCGGGGCAATGCCCTGTGGGCCGGACGCGGCTTCCAGCATGGCGTGGCCTGACAGGCCCGTATCCCAGATAGGGGACACGCACGGCTGGCAGTAGGCTTCATCTTCCTTGATCACCAGCAGCTTCTGCACGGCTTTCCAGGCTGTGACGGCGCGCGGGTCTGTATCTGGCACGCCCAGCGCACGATACATCATCACCACATTGGCCATGGCCGGGTAAATTGCGCCCAGACCATCTTCCCCATTCAGGCGGGGTTCAATGAAGTCTATGGTCGCCTTGATGGCTTTCTGGTGCGTTTTGGCGGGAATAAGGGGGATAAGGGGGCGCAACACTGTGTCCAGCCCCTTGAACATGCGGCCCCAGGCAGAGCGATATGGCCCACGGATCCAGTCTTTCACGGCATCAGGCTTGGTAACAAACAGTTCCTGCACGTGAATGCCACGGGGGTTGATGGCTTTTGGCTTGAGCGCTGCCAGAACCAGCAGCGGCGCTATAACCGTGCGCGACCAGTAGGACATGTTCCAGACGGAAAAGAAGGCCTTGCGGGGCAGCAGCATCAGCTCAATGGGCATGACCGGTGTTGCGTGCCAGGGCACTTCTCCAAACAGAGCAAGCTGGCAGCGGCAGAACACGTTGGAGCGCTCAGCGCCGCCGTGGTCCAAAATGGCTTCCCGCGCACGGCGCATGTGCGGGGCGTTTATGTCCTCGCCTGTGGCCTTGAGGGCAAAATAGGCTTTGACAGAGGCAGAAAGATCAAACTTGCCGTTATGGTACAGCGCCCAGCCGCCATGGTCCTCGCTTTGGGTGCGGCGGAGGTAAGCGGCAATTTTCTGCTGGAGGGGGTCATCAATCCGGTCCAGATAATGCTCGAGCAGCACATATTCGGACGGGATGGTGGCATCCGCCTCCAACTCATAGACCCAGTGGCCGTCTTTTTGCTGGCGTTTGCCCAATGCGGCCTGTGCGGTGCTGACCACACGGTCCAACTCTTCCCGGGAGAGGAGTGTTTCGGAAAGAGCGCTGCCATTAACGGCCATAGTGAATAGTCCTTTCTGTTATGGTGTAAACCGGCCAAAAAGAGAGAGTGCCGCTCTGCCTCAGGATGGGCGGCGTAACCCCAGAGTATAGACAGCCTGCACCCCGGAGCGCATAGCGCCTTCCAATGTGGCGGGCAGGCCTGTTGCCGTCCAGTCCCCTGCAAGGGCAAGATTGACCAGAGCCGTTGCCGGACCTGGGCGCAGACGGTTCTGGGCGGGGGTGGCGGCAAAGGTTGCCCGTTTTTCCCACACAATACGCTGGTGTGGTGGTGTGGCAGGCAAGGCGGTTTTCAAAACCGGGTCACAGGCGCGGCGCACGTCATGCCAGATGGTGCTGGCCAGAGTGTCCTGATCCTGTGTGGCAAAACGGTTGGCGGCACTGACGGTGACAGACAGAATGTCATTCCGCAGGAACACCCATTCCGCAATGCTCCCCACCAGCCCCATAAAGCCGCTTTGGGCAAAAGTGCCCAGCGGTTGCGGGGCCTGATCCAGACGGAAATGGAGGTTGAGGATGCTCTCAAACTCATCTGGCGCGCTAAAGCCGGGCAGACGGTCGGCCAGCAGGCTGGAGGCCACGGGTGCTGGCACCGCCAGAATGACGGCATCTTCCGTCATGACAGGGAGTACGCCTTCAGAAGTGTGCAGCGCCGTAACACGCCCGCGCTCACAGTCCAGAGCGGTAATACGGCTTTGGGTACGGACCTCCACCTGCATGATGGCAAGATGCGCCAGAGCCGGGTCCACCAGTGATTCGGACAGGCCATCTTTGGCATACCATGGCAGGCAGGCATTCCCCCCTTGAGAGAGGGATTCCCGCACAACCGCTCCTAGCAGGGCGGCGCTTCCTGTCTCGCAGGACGTATTGAGGGCGGAAATGGCAAAAGGTTCAAGCAACCTGCGGGAAAACGCGCCGGGCAACAGGCAGTCTGCAACGGTCTGGTCCCCTGTGGCGGCCATCAGCTTTTGCAGGCTGCGCAGTTCAACAAGGCGCATATCTGGCACACGCTTGTGCGGCTGAAACACCCACCACGGCACTTTGCCGCGGGAGAGGTCCAGCGTCCACCGGGCCTCTTCCTTCAGGTCCACAAATGGGAAAAGGGGAGCGCCGGGGCCTGTCAGGGTGTCTGTAGCCCCTGTCATGGCCAGGTAGCGGAACACGGTTTTATTGGCAGAAAGCAGTAGGTGGTTGCCGTTATCAATCCGGCAGCCAAGCTGGCGGTCTTCATAAGACCGGGCGCGGCCACCACAGGCCCGCCCGGCCTCATGCAGGATAATGTGCTTGCCACAGCCTGCCGCTTCAACGGCGGCGGCCAGACCCGCCATACCGCCACCAATAATATGCAGTGTTCCTGCCATTGTTTTTGCCGCCTGCGCTGGTGGTTACGGAATGTAAGAGGATGCCAGTGCGTAGGCCTTGCTCAGGGCAGAGGTCTTGGGCCGAGCCAGCAGAACCTCCTGCGCCCAGCCCCGTTTGCATAGTGCTACCAGAATGGACTCGTAACTGGCCCCCATAATGCGGGCAGGCAGCATGGCTTTGGGTGTGCACAGCTTCATGGTGGCAAAAGCTTTACGGAAGTGGTCCTGCGCACGTGCGGCCAGAATGCGGGCTACATCTTCCAGCCCCGGCGCAGACAGCGCCTGAATGGGGTTAAGCGGCACATGAAAGCGGTTCAGCAGGTCTGCTGGCAGATACAGGCGGCCGCGGGCTGCGTCTTCTGCAATATCGCGCAGGATATTGGTGATCTGAAGGGCGCGGCCCAGATGGTAAGCTACCTTCTGCGCGTTGTCTGAACTATCCCCAAACACATAGACGGACAGGCGGCCCACGGCAGAGGCAACGCGGTCACAATACAGGTCCAGCGTTTTTTCATCCGGGGCGACAATGGCGTTCTCGGCATCCATGATCATGCCGTCAATCACCGCGTCAAAATCAGCCTGACGGAGGGAGAAGAAGCGTATTGCGGCCATAAGCACCCGCTCCAGCGGGTCATGGGCCTCACCTTCATAAAGTCTGGCAATGCGGGCGTGCCATTCTTCCAGTTCCGCCTTGCGCTGGGGCAGGGGGTCTGAGCCATCGGCAATATCATCCACCACGCGGCAGAACGCGTAAATGGCGTACATGCCATAACGGCGCATGGGGGGTAGAATACGCATGCCGGCGGCAAAGGATGTGCCGGCCTGTTTTACAGTGCTTTCCACCCAAGCCAGATCTGCCGGGTTGCAGCCAAGAGGGGTTGGCTGGTCATGCGTCTGAATATCTTCGGCTGTCACGCGCGTTCCACCTGTCTGTTGGGGATCATGAAAAGAAGTGAGGGTCTTTTTACAGAACTTACCCGTGGGGGAAAGGTCAGGGCCATACCCGCAGGGCCGCAAGCCCTGCATGGAGGACATCCGGCTTGGTCAGGGCTACGCGGCTGGCAAGGGGGTCCTGCCGGCGCAGGCGCAGGGTCAGGCGCTGGGCAAGGGCCACAATGGCGGCACATTCCATACGGAAGCGGCGGTCCTTCATATGGCCGGGCAGGCTGGCGGCCTGACGGTTTAGTACGTCCACACCATCCAGCAGCGTGTTAAACACCCGGCGCAGGCGTGGGGAAGTCCGCCCGGCCTCAAGGTCTGACACGTCTGCCCCGGCCAGCCGGAGCAGGTCAGATGGCATGTAGCAGCGTTTCAGACGCAGCAGGTCCTTCTGGCAGTCCTGCAAATGGTTGAGAATTTGCAAGGAGGTGCATAGCGCGTCTGACGCGGGGTAGGACTCCGGGGTTTCCTTATGAAGGTCGATCAGAAAGCGCCCTACGGGGTTAGCCGAGTATTTGCAGTAGCGCAGCAGGTCGTCCCACGTTTTGTAGTCTACCCCGTGGGAGTCATCCCGAAACGCGATCAGCAGGTCCGTAGCGGTTTCAAAGGGCACGCCGGTGCTGATGAGGGAGGTGCGGAGCGTTGCAGCGCTCATGGCGTCCGGGCGCATGATGGGCTCACGCTTGCCAAGCAAGACATCTTCCATGGCGTTTAGACGGGTGATCTTGTCTTCCGGGCTGAGGGTTTCACAGTCCGCAATATCGTCAATAACACGCGCATAGGCATAGTAGGCGTGCACGTGGGGCCGCAGTTCCTTGCTGAGCAGAAAGGAGCCTACGGGAAAGTTCTCGTCTGATGCGCCTTTGCCTGAGGAAACATCGGCCTTGCCCCAGACGGAGGAGGATGTTTCGGTCATGCGTGGTCTCTCGGCTGGTGGGCTGTCATAGCCCGGACCTTTACACGCTCTTTTTGCAACTGCCTACTCCCGCCCGGTATGGCGGTGTTTCCCCCACCGCGTAAGCCGGGCGGGAAACCAAAGGCTGTATGGGGCGGGTGGTGCGCCCTTGTGCAGGGAACCGGCATACGGTCTTTTTCTGCGGTTTTTTATGCGTATTTCTGACATGATTACCGTGTTGAGTACCGGCTTACTCACCTATCAGAATGGAGGAAAAGGGCATCATGGCGGCCAAGTTTGAACTTTATAAAGACAAAGCTGGTGAATACCGTTTCAGGCTGAAGGCAGGGAATGGCGAGATCATTCTTGCCAGCGAAGGCTATACGAAGAAGGACAGCGCCCAGCACGGCATTGAGTCCGTCAAACAGAACGCGCCGGATGATGCTCGCTATGAGCGCAAGGATGCCAAGTCTGGCAAACCCATGTTCAACCTCAAGGCCCGCAACGGCGAGGTTATTGGCACGAGCGAGCAATATGAGAGTGTGGCCGGGCGTGACCACGGCATTGAGGCCGTAAAGAAAGCCGCGCCGGATGCAACCGTACACGACCTGACCCACTAACCACCCTTCGGTTGGTCACTATAAAAAAGGGGAGCCAGTGGGGCTCCCCTTTTTGAGTGCAGGTCAGTTTTAGTGTGGCCTGCGGGACTGCTGGCCGGAGCGGCGAGGGGCTGCGGTATCAGATACGGCCTCCCGTGCAGGGGTGTCCACAGTCTGCTTGCCGCTATTGGGAATGGCATCCCGGTACGCACGGTTTTTCCACACTACGCCCCGGCCCCGGTAATGGTTGAGGGCAGAGCCAAGTGTGGCCGCAGTATAGAAAAGCGCCACAAGCGGTAGTGCCAGCGCCCAAAGCGGGGAAATACGGAACCGCCGCAAGGTCGGCAGGAAAGAGGCCATGGATGTCAGCCATGTTGCCAGCCCCACCCATTGCACAACCCCATGGCCAAACAGGGCCAGCAGGCCAGGTGCCACCCAGACCACCAGCATGGCCAGAACGGTCAGCACCAGCAAAATGGCGGAGAAATGGAGCTGCACATAAGCTGTGCGGGCAATCATGTTCCAGACATCTGCCGCGCGTGGGTAAGGGCGGATGGATTTGGCCAGGCAGGAATGCCCCAGATAAAGCCGCCCGCCAGTCTGCTTGACGCAGGAGGCCAGCGTACAGTCATCAATCAATGCGCCACGGAGGGCGGCAATGCCCCCAATTTCAGCCAGAGTGTCCCGCCGGATCAGGATAGTTCCACCAGCGGCCCCCGCCGTGCGGCTGGCCGGATTATTGACCTTGGCAAACGGGTAGAGCAGGGCAAAAAAGAATACAAAAGCGGGTACCAAAGCCCGCTCTGCCAGGCTTTCACACTGAAGTTCCACCATTTCAGACACCATATGCAGGGCGTCTGTCTGGGCTTTGGCAACCAGTGTGGCAATGTGGGCCGGAGCATGCACGATATCTGCATCGGTCAGCAGAATATAGCCGCCGGTTCCGGCGTTCTGGCGGTTGGCTTCCGCCACACCTTGGGAGACGGCCCAGAGCTTGCCGCTCCACCCTGCTTCAGGGTCCGCACCGTCCAGCACGGTCAGCCGCTTGTGCGGGTCGGGCAGGGCGCGGGCAAGGGCGCCGGTTGCATCCTCGCTACGGTCATTGACCAGAATAAGGGAAAGTTTGCCGGGGTACTCCTGCATCAGCAGGGAGGAGAGGGCGGTTTCTATGGACGCCGCTTCATCCCGTGCCGGAATAACAACCGTTACTTCCGGGGCTATAGTGGCTGTGTGCGTCTGGGGCGGGATGGGCTGTAAAATCGGCCCCCCCTGCCAGAATTTTCCGTGAAAGAAAATCAGCCCGAACCAGATAACTGCGGATAAAATGGCCAGAGCAAGCAGCATGTGCCGTACTCCTTATTTCAGCATACCGTTATTACGGAACCATGTGATGGCATCTTCAACAGCCTTGCGGGCCGGGCGCGGCGCATAGCCCAGGTCCTGCATGGCTTTGTCTGAAGAGAAGAACATTTTCTTGCGGGACATAGCCAGCATTTCCCGCGTGACGCGCGGAGAGAAGCCAAAAGAGCGGGACAGCCACTCAGAGGCCACAGCCACCGGCCAGATCACGTTCTGGGGCAGGCTGATACGCGGCGGGGGCACATGGGCAATTTCAGAGACCATGGCAAACAGGTCCCGCAGCAGATAGTTCTGGCCACCCAGAATATATTTCTCGCCAATGGTGCCGCGTTCCAGCGCCAGCGCATGGCCCTCTGCCACATCATCCACATGTACGATGTTCACGCCTGTATCCACATAAGCGGGCATACGTCCGGCAGCACAATCCAGAATCATTTGCCCGGTAGGGGTGGGTTTGATGTCGCGGGGGCCAACGGGGGTGGAAGGGTTAACAATAACCGCTGGCAAGCCCTGCTCCTTCACAAGGCGCAGCACCTCCTGCTCCGCCCGGTATTTGGAGCGCTTGTAAATGCCAATCACCCCGTGTTCATGCACGGGCGTGTTTTCATCAGACACGGTGCCATCACCAACCAGGCCGAGGGCCGCCACGGATGAGCAATAGACAATGCGTTCAACGCCTGCCTTCTGGGCTGCCAGCATGAGCAGGCGCGTGCCCTCCACGTTGGCGGTCATCATGGGGGCTGGGTCTGGCACCCACAGGCGGTAGTCTGCGGCCACATGAAACACATAGCGGCAGCCTTCAACGGCGCGCGCAAATGTGTCCGGGCGGGAGAGGTCACCTTCCACCAGCTCGGCGGGGATGTCGGCAATGTTGCGTCGGTCACTGCCTTCGCGCACCATCAGCCTCAAGGAGTGTCCGCGTTCCAGCAGGGTGCGGGCTACAGCAGAGCCAACAAAACCTGTGGCACCGGTGACAAGCGTATGGGCGGTCATGAAAGGGCGCTCCCACAAGGGTATGAAATAACACGGTACAGAGACCGAACAGATGGTCTGCTTCTTTATCCTGCCGCCCAAGGTGGCGCCAGACCCTATGCTGGTGTAAGTGGACGGTCACACAAGAACATACCCCCCCTGTCCGCCAACGAGAGGCAGGGTGCTGGGAGGCCCAAAGGGGGCATCCTGGGGAGATAGAGCTTAGGCATTGAAAAAGCTTACTATTTTTCTCACTTTGCTCGGCCTGGTGGCCATTACTGCAGCCGTTGCCTGGAGTGGCTTTGGCTCTGTCATGCACGCTGTCATGCGTATTGGTCTGGGCGGGTTCCTTCTCATGGTATGCTGCCAGTTGGCCGTGAATGGCGTGCTGGGGTTGGCCTGGTATTCCGCCGTGCCTGAGATTGGATATCTGCGCCTGCTGGGTGCGCGCATGGTGCGGGATGCAGCGGCCACATGCCTGCCTTTCTCCCAACTTGGGGGGATTGTTATTGGCATACGGGCAACGTGCTCTGGCCACGGCTTTCATAAGCGCGACTCTCGCGCGGTGGACCTGCCGGAGGCTACTGCGGCCAACCTTGTGGATATTACAACCGAGGTCATGGGCCAGACGGCCTTTGTGCTGCTGGGTGTGGCTTTTCTTGTGGCGCACCAGCGCAACAGCCCGTTTGTGGTGCCGGTTATCTTCGGGGCTGTGTTCCTGATGGTGGGAACGGCAGGCTTTGTCTGGACCCAGCGTAACGGTGGCCACATCTTCCGCCGGTTGGGGAGCAAGTTTTCCAGCAGTCTGGCAGCCCAGTGGCACGATAATCTGCTGACCGGTGCTGGAAACCTGCAAGAACGGATGGAGGCGGTGTGGAGCCACCCCTTGCGTATTTGTGGCTCAGCTTTTTACCATTTTCTGGGCTGGATCAGCAGTGCCGCCATGCTGTGGCTGGCTGCCAACCTGATGGGCGCGGGCCTGAGCTTTCCTAACGCCATTGCTGTAGAAGGTGTGACCTGCGCCATCATGTCCGTCGGGTTTTTGGTGCCGGGTAGCCTTGGTGTGCAGGAGGGGGCCTATATTGCGCTCGGCCATGCCTTCGGGCTTGAGTCCTCCGTCTCGCTGGGGCTGTCACTGTTGCGCCGGGGGCGTGAGCTGGCGCTGGGTATCCCTGTCCTGCTGCTGTGGCAGTTTATGGAAATGCGGGGTCTGCGGGCCACCACGCGGCCTGAACCCGTACAGACACCAGATGCGGCTTATGTGCCAACCTCTTCCGTGGTGAAAGAATAAGAGCGTGCAGACACCATCTGACACCAGAGACCTTCCTCCCGTTTTTGAGACCCTCGTTGTTATTGGGCCAGGGCTGATTGGGTCTTCCGTCCTGCGGCGCGCCAAGGAGTATGGGGGGCTGGCCCGCCATGTTATCGCCGTGGATAAAGACCCCGCCGTCTGTGCCCGCGTGGCAGAACTGGGCATTGCGGACGAAGTTACGGATAACGCAGCAGAAGCCGCAGCACGCGCAGACTGTGTGATGCTGTGTGTGCCCGTGGGTGTCATGGGGCCTGTTGCCGCAGCAGTGCTGCCCGCTATGAAGCCGGGTGCCATTCTGACAGAAGTGGGTTCCACCAAGGTTTCGGTCATTGAGGCCATCAGCCCGTATTTGCGGCCAGATGTCCCGTATGTGCCTGCGCACCCTATGGCGGGAACAGAGTTTTCCGGCCCGGATGCCGGGTTTGCCACGTTGTTTGAAAACCGCTGGTGCCTGCTCACGCCGCTGGAGGCTACGCCACATGCTGCAATAGAGGCGGTAAGAACACTGTGGGAGCGCTGTGGTGCCCGCCTGCGGGACATGACACCCGCGCACCATGACCGTGTTTGCGCTATCGTCAGTCATCTACCGCATCTGCTGGCATTTACCATCTGCGGCACAGCAGATGATCTGGCAGATGAAACACGTTCCGAGGTGCTGGACTTTGCGGCATCAGGCTTCCGGGACTTTACGCGTATTGCTGCGTCAGACCCGACGATGTGGCGCGATATTTTTCTTCTGAACCGTGAAGCCCTGCTGGAAATGCTGGCCCGTTTTATGGAAGACGCACAGGCCATGGCCCGCGCCATCCGGTGGGGGGATGAAGCCTATATTGTGGACCGCATTGAGCGGGGCCGGAAGATTCGTAAAAGTCTGATTGAAAACCAACAGGCCTGAGTACAAAACGCCGGGACTGTTCCCGGCGTTTTTTAACGGGCCTCAGGTTGGTTGCCCGTAAGCCTTGATGTGCAGCGCATCCAGCCTTTTATGGGCGCGGTCTGCCATAGGGTTGAGTGCCATAACTTTCTGCCAGGCTTTCAGGGCTGCGGGGCCATCCTTGCGGTGCTCCTCAACCGTTGCCAGCAAGGCCCAGCTTTGCGCATCGCGCGGGTCGCGTTGCAAGGCGGCTCCCAGATCCTGCACAGCCCCATTCAGGTCTCCCGCAACAAGGCGCATCTGCGCACGGGAGCGCCACAGGATAGCTTTATCGGATTGCAGGGCGATGGCATCGCTCAGGTCCTCCACGGCCTCATCCGGTTTGCTGTTGGCAGTATCTTTTTCGGCCCTGCGCAGGAGGAGTTGCGTGGTGGGGGAAATGTCTGCGGCGCGCAGAGTCTCTAGCGCAGCCTCCAGCCCATGCGCCTGTTCAGGTGTTTTTGCCTTGGCCAGTTGGTCCGACAGTTGGGCAATCTGGTCTTCAGCTTTGGCAGGCGTGGCGGGTTTCTGGGCAGTTGGAGCGGGCTGGGCAGTGTCCACCTTAGGTGCAGCCGGTGCAGGTTCGGCACTGGGGGGCGTTGCCGGAGCCGCAGCATGACCAGCCGGGCGGGATGCGTGCTGGGTCAGGCTATGAGACGTATGGGGCGGAGTCTTGGGGTGCTGTGTTTGATGGGGCCGGGTTTCTGCCATGCCGGAAGAAAGCGGTGCAATGCCGCCACTCAGTACCAGAACGGCCCCTGCCAGCACCAGAAACGGGCGTGGCGTGCCAGAACGCAAAAACCCGCTTCCCTGCAAAGCAGAAAAACGGGTTGCGCACATGTCATGCGTTTTCAGCCAGCCAAAGAGGGCCGGAGAAAGCATGGATTAGCCCTGACGAGCTTTCATGCGGGGGTTCTTTTTGTTGATAACATAAACCCGGCCGCGACGCCGTACTACACGGCAGTCTTTATCGCGCACCTTGGCCGATTTCAGGCTGTTTCTGATTTTCATGGCCCGTTATTCTCCGCCAATACTCAATGAAGTGGAAACAAGTTGTGAGCGCACATACCGAGCCTGCTTATATGAGTCAATGTTTTCGGCCTGCAAAGCGCCATTTTCTTTCGGTTTTAGGCTGTTTTCCGGTATTTAATGGCCTGATTGTGGGCTTTTGGCTGCAACGGAGCTTTCTTCCGGGTGTGGGGCGAGTGCTGCAAAGGCAGTCGCCAGAGTATGGAAATCTGCCGCACGGGGGGAGCGGGGCCGCCATGCCAGCCCGATTGTGCGCCATACTGGCCCACCAGAGAGAGGGCGGGTAATGACCTTGTGGCTGGCCAGCAGCCCGTTTTCCGTGGCCAGTGCAGGCACAACCCCTATGCCCAGCCCCAGCTCAACCATATCCGCCATGGTATGGAGGGAGGTTGCGGTGAATGTGGAGTCGCCCTCTCCATCCGAGCTATCCCACCCACGGCCCTGACGGCAGACCGCCAGTGTTTGTTCCCGCAGACAATGTCCGTCTTCCATCATGATCATCCTCTGGTCTTCCAGCCGCTCAACGGGCACATGCGTCAGGGACGCCAGAGGGTGCCCATCAGGCATGATGACCTGAAACGGGTCCCGCCACAGGGGCAGAGTTTCCGTGCCGTCGCACAGGCAGGGCATGGCCAGCACAAGAATATCCAGCCGCCCCAATGCTAGTTTTTCCAGCAGATGCTCTGTCGTATCCTCAGTGATGGAGAGGGTGATCTGGGGAAAACGTGCCCGAATGGTTTTGACAATGGGGGCCACCAGAAAAGGCCCGATTGTAGGAATAATACCCAGCCGGAGCGGGCCGGTAAGCGGTGTGCGGGCTGCGGCCGCCAGTTGCGGCACAGCTTCCAGTGCTTCCAGCGCCCGGCGGCCCTTGAGGGCAATTTCATGCCCCAAAGGTGTGAAAACAACCTTCTTGCCCACTGTGCGGTCCAGTAACTGGGCATCCAACTGGCGCTCCAGCGCCATGATGCCTGCCGACAGGGTGGATTGTGTGACGGCACATGCTGCGGCAGCCCGCCCGAAATGACGCAGTTCCGAAAGGGCTATCAGGTAACGCAACTGCTGTGCTGAGGGCAGGGGAAACATGTCAGACCTTTAAAAACATCAGGCCCGAAGGCCGAAACTGTGGTGATACTTACGGCCTGACGCGGGGTTCAGATCGTAATCGATGATTTCGATGGTTTTGATATAAAATATTCATTGGCATAAATGAACATGCCGCGTCATATAGAGTTTCACAAGCAGCGATGCACAGGCAACGTTGTATTTTGAACCTGATACTAAGGAGCAAGCTTATGCTGACCGTTGGTGATAAGTTCCCAAGCTTTGACCTCACTGCCGTTCCGGGTGGCCCTGAAGGCCTTAAGGGTGAGTTTGTTCAGATTTCTGACAAGTCTGACGCTGGTAAGTGGAAAGTTGTTTTCTTCTGGCCAAAAGACTTCACGTTTGTTTGCCCGACCGAAATCGTGGCTTTCGGCAAGCTGGCAAAAGACTTCGCAGACCGTGATGCCGTTGTGTATGGCGTGTCCATCGACAGCGAGTTCGTTCACCTGAACTGGCGCCTGCACCATGAAGACCTCAAGGGCCTTCAGATCCCGATGCTGGCAGACATCAAGCGTGAGCTGACCGAAGGCACGGGCGTTATGGCGAAGGACGCTGGCGTTGCCCTGCGTGCAACGTTTGTGGTCGACCCACAGGGCATCATCCGCCATGTGTCCGTCAATGACCTATCCGTTGGTCGTAACCCGCAGGAAATCGTGCGTATTCTGGACGGCCTGCAGAGCGACGAGCTGTGCCCTTGCAACTGGAAACAGGGCGACGACTTTATTAAAGTCTGAGGCCAGTTGGCTTTCCTGTACCGGCAGGTCCGGTACAGGCTTTCTGCAAGGTGGTGTGTGCCACCTTGCAGGGTAGCTCCGCACAGTAGGGGCTTACCATTGTGCAAGGTCTCGTACCCTGCCTGCGCTACGCCCTTGTTCGTACGGCAAGAGGATGTAGCACCTCAATTTTTTCTGGATCGCTGTCTGCGCCGTTTGTGGTGTCAGAATTTTGGCACGGGTATTACGCCTGTGGCTTTTCACGTTCTCATTTTGCAAGGATAATCAGATGTCTCTGGATGCCCTGAAAGACCGTATTCCCGACTACGCAAAAGACCTGCGCCTGAACCTTGGTTCTCTTGCAAACGATGTCAGCCTGACTCCGCAGCAGTTGGCTGGTACCTTTGTGGCTTCTGCTATTGCATCCCGCAACGATGACGTGACCAAGGCCATTGTGGCGGAATTTGCAGACAAGCTGACACCAGACGCCCTGAACGCTGCCAAGGCGGCTGCTGCTATTATGGGCATGAACAATATTTACTATCGCTTTGTGCATATGGCGGGCGGTGACTACGGCAAAATGCCTGCGCAATTGCGCATGAGCGTTATTGGCCGCCCCGGCGTGGAAAAAGCAGACTTTGAACTCTGGTCTCTGGCTGTGTCTGCCATCAACGGGTGTGACCTGTGTGTAACCAGCCACGAGAAAATTGTGCGTGAAGCACTGGGTGCCGAAGCCGTGCAGACCTCTGTGCGTATTGCCGCCACCGTGCATGCCGTAGCAGTTGCCTTGCAGGGTGCTGCTGCGCTGGGTGACTAAGAACCTCTTTTCAAAAGTGGCTTGAATTGGTCTGAAGTACCTTACCCCCCCCCTGAATGTGGTGTCTTCTGCCCCGATGGTATTGCGTCGGGGCGACAAAGCCACCTGTTCAGTCAGGGTAAGGCCCAGCCTAGACCTCAGATCTGAACTTTTGAAACAACGTTTAAGCGTTGCGTTTTCTTCTTTGTTCTTATGAAAAATGGCTCGGCTCGTGCTGGGCCATTTTGCGTAGGGCCTGCAAGGGGGCGTGTCAGAAGAGACGCTGTGCAGAGGGCAATATTGTATGGGAAAGAGAAACCCCCTGAGGGGTCGCGCCCTTTCTCTGTAAAAATTAGATTTTTGAGAGAAAGTGGCGCGAGTGACGGGGCTCGAACCCGCGACCTCCGGCGTGACAGGCCGGCGCTCTAACCAACTGAGCTACACCCGCAGTCCAGACGCTCATCAGTGATGTGCGTTGGTATGTCGCGTCTTATAACGGGGATTTTTTGTTTGGCAACAGGCTTTATCGAAAAAAATGCATTTTTGTTATTTTTTCTGTCTGTTCAGCAGGTTACAGGCTGTGCAGGCAGAGCTGCCCCTCCATCATAGGCAGGGGCAGCCTTGTTAAGGGCCGGAAATCAGGGCTGCTTTTCAAACGCGCCAGCAAGGGTGAGTGTCACATCATCACCCACAACCGGCACATATTTGTTCACGCCGTAGTCACTGCGCTTGATAACGCCGGTGGCCTGAAACCCAACCGTATAGGCTTTGTCCATCGGGTTTACGCCAGACCCAACATAGGTGGCATGCAGGGTCAGGGGTTTGGTAATGCCATGCAGGGTAAAGGTACCAGTAATGGTAGCGCCCCCTTTGCCATCTGGCGTTATTTTAGAGGAGGTAAAGGTGGCGGTAGGGTAGTGGGCTGCGTCAAACCAGTCTGCCTGCTGGAGTTCGGCTGTCAGTTTATCACTGGTGGTCTGCACGCTGTTGACCGGAACAGTGACTTGCAGGCGGGAAGCAGCAGGATGGGCCGTGTCCAGTTTCAGCGTGCCGCTCGCGTTGGAAAATAGGCCTACGTAAGGCGTAAAACCAAAATGCAGCAGAGAGAACAGAACCTGCGTGTGCGTTGGTTCAATGGCGTAGTTACCGCTCTGCACGTCTGAAAAAGAGGCAGCCTGAGCGCCGGACAATGTCGTGCCAGCTAGTGCCGTTGCAGTGAGTGTGAGGACTAGAAATTTCTTCAGCATAAGAAAACGACCTTGTTTGTGTGAACGGAAAGGGAGGAGGGCGGCCTATGGTGCTCAAGCCGGACTGACGGCACGAGGCTGGGCCATAGGCGCAGTGGGAGAAGGGGAGAGGCCAAACCCAAAACCGGAAAGCGCCTTGCCGTTAACGGTATCGGCATAGGTGCGTTGGCCTTGGTCTGCGCCCGCAGCGCCCGCTACAACCATAAGAGGCAAAAGGTGCTCTTCACGCGGGTGGCATAGTTTGGCAGCGGGGGCTGCCTGCCATTGGGTCAGACTCTGGTTACGCTCGGCTTCCGGTAGGCAGGCCGCATGTAGCAGCCACGTATCAAAAGCACGGGCGGCGTCATTGGTAGTGGGGTCTGCGGTCATGAAGTGCCGCAGGTTATGGTAGCTCATGCCTGTGCCCAGAATCAGCACGTTCTGATCCCGTAAAGGGGCGAGCGTCTGCCCTATACGGATATGAAGCGCGGGGTCGAGAGTGTGCTGCAAGGAGAGTTCGACCACCGGAATAGTTGCTTCCTCAAACGCCACCATAAGAGGAATGAACACCCCATGGTCCAGCCCTCTGGCAGGGTCAGTAGCGCTTGGAATACCAGCTTGTGTGAGGAGATCAGCCGTTTGCTGTGCCAGCGCCGGGGAGCCGGGAGCAGGGTAACGCAACTGGTAGGTGTGCGGTGGAAAGCCAGAATAATCGTAAATCAGACCAGGTGCCTTGGCCGCTGTCAGGGTGGGAACAGCACTTTCCCAGTGGCCGGAAACAACCAGTATGGCGTCTGGCGTCTGGGGTAGGCAGTGGCGCAAGTTGCGTAAATACGCCTCCATGGCGTCCCACGTCATGGGCCAGTCCATAAAAAAGCATGGGCCGCCGCCATGGGGAACAAACAGCACAGGCTGGCGCCCGGTAACCGGATGTGAGGTATGAGCGGCCATAGCTGCCTTACTCCTGAAAACAACAACAGACCAAATGTCTGCTCATTTTCATGGTTTGATAAGCGCGTATTTTGGCAACATATTTCATACTCATGGTGTGAGATAAAAAACGACAGGCATAAGGAGCGGAGTAATGAAACTGAAAGCGATAGCTTAGGTGTAAAACAGCGCCTGTATGAAGCGGTTCCATACCGGGACTATTGTAGATGGAAACTTATAGTTTGGTCATTTTGAAGAGCGCCATATTTGTAGAATATAAGCCTTCGTATGGTCGTGAATATAGTGTAAAAACAACAGGTAAAATTTTATTCGAGGATATCAATGTCGCTCAATACTAAAGCCCTCATTCCTCTGGCAGCACTGCTTTCTCTTGCCGCATGTGCGGAAACCCCAACAGCACCAACTGCACAGGTTCTGCCCGGCCCTGGTAAGGACTATAATGTCTTTCTGCAGGAGCAGCAGTTTTGCCGTAATCAGGCTTCTCAGGCCATTAGTGGGCAGGCTGAACATCAAAATCATAGAGCAATTTACGGGGCTTTGGCCACAACTGCGCTGGGTGCTGGCCTTGGTGCTGCGGCTGGCGGCGGGGCAGGCGCTGGTATTGGTGCTGCCGCAGGTGCGTTGGGCGGCAGCGGCGGCGGGGCCTATTATTCCCAAAACCAGCAGGATGGCCTTCAGACGCAATATAACAATACGTATGTACAGTGCATGATTGCCTACCATAACGTTCTGCCGGGCTATGCAGCGCAGGCTCCGGAAACTGCTCCGGTACAGCGCCCACACGTCAAAACCCGTCAGCCCGCTAAAAAAGCAGCCTCAACGTCAGGCAAAAAACCGGACTCTACAATCGAACTGGATTAACAGTAGAATAAAGAGGGGGGCTGGCTTTTTACGTACACCAGCCCCTGTCTTTTAGTTTGCCGTTACGTCCGCATGGGTTGCGGCAATAAACTGGCGAAGGGTGTTAAAGGCAGGGTTAAGAGTAGGTTGCCCCAAAAACCCTTGCGTCATGACAGGTAGCGGCTGTTGCGGCTGCGCTGTAACGGTCAGCTTGCCACCCTGTGTGGTCCACTTGTCCAAGGGAGAAGCGGACTCAGGCACAGTCACCGTTTGCGGAAACTGTGTATTTGGCACGGCTTGCGCACGCTGGATTAGTCCGGAATTATCCAATTTAAGCGATGCACTGTTCAACACAGCAGTATTAGACTGTGATGCCAGTTGCATTAGCATCAGAACGCTTTCTTCCGGGTTGTTCTGAGCCATGCTAGAGGCCGCCCTGAGTTGCTCTACAGGCACCCCGCCAAGATCAAAATTGACAGACCAGCCACCAATTTTGTCAAAGTCGGACTGGGAGGCAAAGCGGAGTGTCTGCCCAGAAAGGGTATAGGAAAGCGAGGCATTTCCCGTAACATGGGTATAGCCCAGCGTTCTCAGCCCTTCGCCCCGGAACGTGCCGCCTGTATAGGTTCCTACATCATTCAGTGGGCAATCAATGTCGCTGGCTGTCAGGTCAAGAGAGTTTGGCAGTGTGCTGGAAGATGACAGACCACTGGCTGACAGAGCGCCAATTTTGAGAGGCGGCGTGCCCGCTCTGGAGGACTGAACCCGCACATTGTGCAGGGTGACAGACCCGAAGGGCGATGCACTGACAGACTCGTATTTGACATAAGGCGACAGGCCAGACTGACTGAGAAACTCCTGAACTTTCTTATCAGCTATCGTACTGGCTTCGTGGCGCGCCACGCCCCAACCGGCCCCTGCCAGCACAATCAGGGCAATACCACCGCCTATAAATATAGTGCGGTAACGTGCCCATAAACCAGACCGTTTTTCCGGGTCTGCCATGGTTGTGCGCAGGCCTTGCAGGGTATCTTCCCCCTGATGCACGACTGTGCTGGCAAGCTTGCCAAGCTGGTCCGCCGTGGCCTTGGTCGAGCTTTTGATGCGCGGACCATGTTCACCCCACAAGGCTTCTGCTCGCTTGAGCACACCATCAACAGACGCTGTGTCCATAGGGGCAAAAGCCTGAGCGGGGCCTGCCTCTGCCAGCTTGCCGGGAGGGGCAAGGGCGGAAAGTGGGGGGAGCAGAAGGTTCGGGTCCGGCTTCCCCTGCGCCAGAGGCGCTGTGCTGTATGTGCCAGACTGCATGGGTTCGGCCTTAGGAGAGAGAGGATTTGGTCGTGTTTTCACGCTGCCAGGCAAGCTCATCCCGGATCATGAAGATAACCAACGTCAGTTCACTGGAAACACGGGCCAGAACAATGCCCACAAGTGTCACAATGGTGCCCGCGATAACGCCGAGAATCAGGCCGAGAATAGCTCCCATAGCAGAAGAGGAGCCAGACATCTGTGCCCCATTAATGCAGCCGAGCAGAATGGAAATAAATGTTCCAAAGCCAGTCAGCATGCAGAAAAACACGCCAACATAGAAAAAGAATTTGATGAATTTGGGTGTAATCAGCGTGTCAAATGTCAGAAGAGATTTCATTGGTGCGATCCCGTATTGGAAAAGGCGTGAGCAAAAAAAAAGGTTCCGCAAACCGGCGTTCTAAAAACCCGGTTCAGGGTGTAACGGTGGGCTGAAGGGCGGCCAGAAGGGCCTGTGGGTCTTCCGCGTCCTTGCACTGGTCCTGCTGGCAGGCATGAAGGGTTTGCACAGTCATTTCAGCCGCGGGGAAGTCCCCTTTCTCAGGAACACTGACCGGCCCTTGCACAAGATACCATGTGCCGCTGGAGAGGGCAGGCTGATCCTTGGGCGTAGTCAGGTTCAGTTTGCCCGGCCATTTGGTTGGCACTTGGGCGCGGCCACTGCCGTCCGCCTGAACAAGCAGAATGGCATCCACAGGGGCACCCTGCATCATGGCTCTGGCGCGGACATTCCGGATGGTGTCCAGGTCTGGCGCATTAAAGCCACGGGTATTCTGGCCAACCCACATGGCCAGTTTTTCAGACCGGCTGGCATTCTGCACGCGTTCAGCCATTCTGCGCCGGTTTTCAGCCTGTTGCTGGGCAGCTTCCTTGGCCTGCTGGGCGGCTTTTGCGGCGTCCTGTGCCTTACGCATGTTTTCCAGTGCGTCTGGGCCAATGTCAGCAAGAAGGCTGGTTTTGTCCGTGTCGCTGTAGATTTTCACATGCGTCAGCGCAACAGGCTGTGGCGTGCTATCCGTCATCTTGCCCAGTTGGCTGTCTTCTACATGGAAGGTCAGAATGGCCATCATCTCGCGGTTGATGAAGCCAAAGCGCGTCCGCTGTTTCAGGAACTGTTCTGCTTCGGCAGCAGGCATAGGCAGGCGGAATGTTGGCGCAGTTTCACCCAGCTTCAGGCCAACCTGACCGGGAACTGTCGTGTCAGACATATCGCAGGTGCTGGAGAGTGTCAGAACATTGCCATTGAGTGCCACCGGAAAGGAGGACTGTTTGAAGTCATACTCGCCAAGCCGCACAGCCAGATTGGCTTGAAGGGTGCCCGCCGGGATCTGCTGGCTGATCTGGGCCAGGTCTGTCCTAGCTCTGTTCTCAACCTCATGTTTCCGGAATTCGTTGCCTTGGGCGGCAAAAAAGTCGCGCTGGAAAGCATGGCGTGCCCAGCAGGCCTGAATGTTTTCATTGTCCAGTAGCGCCGGGTTATGGCGGACCAGCAGGGCGAGTAAGCCCATATATCCTTCAGGAAGAACAACAGGTGGTGGTGGCGGTGCCGGAGGCGCTGCGTCCTGCGCCTGAGCCGGAACTGCGGCGGGGGCGGGCGCATCAATTGCTGGGGCAGGGGGCACAGTTACGGCTGCGGCACCCAATGCATCAGGCACAGGGGGAAGTGGGGGGGACGGTTGGGCCTGTGGAGCAGGCTGGCTCGCGGCAACCTCGGCAAACTGCCAGTTGGTGCCTTTGGTGGCCTGAAGGTGCCGGGCTTCAGATCCGTTTTGAATGACGGCAATATCTACAGACTGCACGGCGGCGCACTGGTGGTCTGTTGCCAGCTTTCGGCCCAATGCGTTGGCCAGATGGATCTGCTGCTCAACAGCACCAATGTCATGGCTTTCCGGGGTAATGGCCATTTTCAGGTGTAAGTCGGTCGCAGCGCACCGGGCTGCCGGGTCGGCAAAATCTATTTCAACGTTATGGTGGCGGGAATGGGCAAATGTAGCCGTTTCGGCCGCGGCTGTTTTGGAAGCAAGAGGGTGCAGGGCAAGCGCTGCAACACCGGAACATATGAGATAACGCCATAAAAAAGCAGATTTATGAAATTGCAGCATCGACCACTCCTAATATCTTACAACTTATACACAAATAAAATTTAAGATGACGATAAAAATGTAACTTTGAAGGTATAAATTTGGAGAAGGCAGGCTTCGGTCTGCATGAATGCTTAAAATGACCGAACTGTTCTGTAAAAAGAGGCAGGCAAAGGCTACCGTATTGGTAGCCTTTATCTTGTGTGCTGAGTGAAGGCTTAGGCCTTCTTGGCAGCTTCCACACCACTGCGGATGAAGTCTGCAGCTTCCTCGCGGGTGCCCCAGCCGGTTACTTTGACCCATTTGCCGGGTTCAAGGTCTTTGTAGCGGGTAAAGAAATGTTCGATGGCCTTAACCGTGATTTCCGGCAGGTCCGCAATGCTTTCCACTTTGCTGAACTGCGGGTGGATCTTGTCGTGCGGGACGCAGATGATTTTTTCGTCCTGACCGGATTCGTCTTCCATCTTCAGTACGCCAATCGGGCGTGACCGGATAACGGAGCCAGGCACCACGTTGGCGGGGGTCAGCACCAGTGCATCGGTCGGGTCACCATCAGCGGCCAGCGTGCCGGGAATGAAGCCGTAAGCCGTGGGGTAGGCCATGGGTGTAAACAGGAAGCGGTCAACAAAAATGGCCCCGCTGTCTTTGTCCACTTCGTATTTTACGGAAGACC
This sequence comes from Acetobacter cibinongensis, assembly GCF_000963925.1. Classification (GTDB taxonomy): domain Bacteria; phylum Pseudomonadota; class Alphaproteobacteria; order Acetobacterales; family Acetobacteraceae; genus Acetobacter; species Acetobacter cibinongensis. Next base: position 123,544 of record NZ_BAMV01000007.1, on the reverse strand, counting down.
CCTGCGGGATCTCAATAACGACATTGATGTCAAATGGTACATCTTTACCGGCGGAAATTTTTGATACGTCCATAACGTACTCCAGCACTAAAAATACGGATGTCAGACCCTATCCACAGCGGTGCTTCTTGCCAAGCGGGAACAGCTATAAGGTTTTTTGGTTATTTTCGTGCTCTAACCCTTGCCAAATGGCTCAGGTTGCGTAAATCAGGGCCTACCTGTGTGCGCCTGTAGCTCAATTGGTTAGAGCGGGCCGCTCATAACGGCTAGGTTGCGGGTTCAAGTCCTGCCGGGCGCAGGTTTTTCTTTTCACGTCCTTATACGGCGCGCCACCATTCATTTGCGGGGGTTCATCTCATGGCATCCTATCAATACGTCTATGTGATGAAGGACCTCACCAAGTCCTATCCAGGCGGGCGCGAAGTGTTCAAGGGCATTACGCTCTCCTTCCTGCCCGGCGTTAAAATTGGTGTGCTCGGCGTCAACGGTGCCGGTAAATCAACCCTGCTCAAAATTATTGCCGGGATTGATAAGGAATATGGCGGTGAAGCTTGGGCGGCTGAAGGCGTCAAGGTTGGCTATCTGGAGCAGGAACCCCAGCTTGACCCCAAACTGACGGTTGGGGAGAATGTGGCCCTTGGCTTTGGTGAGCTGAAAAAGGCGCTGGACCGGTTTAACGAAATTTCCATGCGTTTTGCCGAGCCCATGAGCGACGAGGAAATGAACGCCCTGCTGGCCGAACAGGCCGAATTGCAGGAAAAAATTGATGCAGGCGATGGCTGGGAGCTGGACCGCAAGCTTGAAATTGCGCTGGACGCCCTACGCTGCCCCCCTGCTGACAGCCCGGTTGACAAACTGTCCGGTGGTGAGCGCCGCCGTGTGGCCCTGTGCCGCCTGCTGATTGAAAAACCAGACATTCTGCTGCTTGACGAACCAACCAACCATCTTGACGCAGAAAGCGTGGCCTGGCTGGAAAAAACCCTGCATGACTATCAGGGCACCGTCATGGTCATTACCCATGACCGTTACTTCCTGGATAACGTGACCAACTGGATTCTTGAAATCGAGCGTGGCCGTGGTCTGCCGTTTGAAGGCAACTATTCCTCCTGGCTGGAACAGAAGCGCAAGCGTCTTGCTCAGGAAGAAAAAGAGGAAAGTGCTCGCCAGCGTGCCCTTGCTGCCGAGCAGGAGTGGATTGGCTCCAGCCCCAAGGCCCGTCAGGCCAAAAGCAAGTCCCGTATTGCCCGCTATGAAGAAATGCTGGCCGCCAGTGCTGAAAAGCAGAACGGCGTGGCAGATATCGTTATTGCACCCGGCCCACGTTTGGGTGGCACGGTTATTGAAGCCGACCATCTGTGCAAAGGCTTTGGGGACCGCCTGCTGATTGATGACCTGAACTTCAAGCTGCCACCGGGTGGCATTGTTGGGGTGATCGGGCCGAACGGTGCTGGTAAATCCACCCTGTTCAAAATGATTGTGGGTGCGGAAAAGCCGGATTCCGGTGAGCTGAAAATTGGTGAGACCGTCAAGCTGGGCTATGTTGACCAGTCCCGTGATGATCTGGACCCCAACAAGACCGTGTGGGAAGAAATTTCCGGCGGTACGGATGTGATCTATCTGGGTAAGCGCTCAGTGCCGTCCCGTGCGTATGTGGGGGCCTTTAACTTCAAAGGCTCTGACCAGCAGAAGAAGGTTGGCATTCTGTCCGGTGGTGAGCGTAACCGCGTGCATCTGGCCAAAATGCTGCGTCAGGAAAGCAACGTGCTGCTGCTTGACGAACCAACCAACGACCTTGACGTGGACACCCTGCGTGCCTTGGAAGAAGCCTTGGCTGAATTCCCCGGTTGTGCCGTGGTTATTACCCATGACCGTTGGTTCCTTGACCGTCTGGCAACGCATATTCTGGCCTTCGAAGGGGATTCCCACGTCGAATGGTTTGAGGGTAACTTCCAGGCTTATGAAGAAGACAAACGCCGCCGCCTTGGTGCTGATGCAACCGAGCCGGGCCGCATTCGTTATCGCCCTATCGCACGCTAAGGTCTGGCTGACGGCTTGGGAGAGCACTTTATCTCTCTCTGGTCGTTCCAGTTATTGTTTTGCAAAACCCTGCTCTTCACCGGAGCAGGGTTTTGTGTATTTCCCCCCTGAGCGGGAGGGCTTTTCATGACTGATGCACGCACTCTCAACACAGGGCGTCTCACGCTCCGGCCGGTGAGTTGGCGGGATATGGAAGACATGGTGCGCCTGAAAGCTGATGGCGGTGCCTTCGGTCAGATGTTGGGCGGTGTCTGTACCCGCCAGCAGGCAGAGAAAGAAATGGCGGATGATATCGCCTTCTGGGCCTGCCACCGTGTTGGTATCTTCACCATTCATGAACAAGGGCGGTTTGTGGGCATGACCGGTATTCATGACCGACCAGACGGGCGCGGCTTTGGCTTGCGCTTTGCGCTCTACCCTTGGGCAAGCGGGCGCGGCATTGCGCGGGAGGCTGCTAACGCCGCGCTCAGTTTTACCCACAACGCAGGCATACGCAGGGTGATAGCTGTGGCGAAGGAGAGCAATCTGGCATCCCGCAGTATTCTAAAAGGCATAGGGATGCAGGAATGCGAGCGCTTTGTGCGCGAGGGGCAGACCATGCTGGTTTATGAAAGCAAACGCCAACCGTAACCAGAGTATGTAGGCATAAAAAAAGCACCCGGTATGGGTGCTTTTTTGTAACCGGATAAAACGGGTGGGCCGTTACTGAGCCGAGGCTGAGTGATGCTCAATCTGGTGTTTCAGAGCCTTGATCAACGCATCAACATTCCCTCCATTGCGGGCAATGTAGGCTGAGTAGTCCTGGCGCTGTGTCAGGCGCAGGCTGGCACCTTCCCCAATAACGTCCACAACTTTGTCTGTGCCGCTGGCGGAACTGACAATCCATTGCATGCTGGCAGGGGGCTGCTGTGGGCGGAGGAGGGTTGCTTCAACAGAATCGTCATCGCCAGATTTGGTGATGGCACCAATGGTGAAGCTGACGCCACGATAGTCACCCAGCTTGTCTGTAATGGCGCTCACCAGAATCTGGTTGAACAGGCCCAGATATTCTTTCTGCTGCTGTGGTGTTGCTGTTTTCCAGTAACGGCCAAGGCAATAGCGGCCAATGGCGTCAATATCCACATTCTTCTGGATCAGCGGCAGAACCTTTTCTTTCTTTTCAGAAAGAGGAACCGGGCTGTTTACAATAGCAACAAGCTGCTTGCCGAAGCTCTCAATAAACTGATGGGTGTTCTGTGCTGCACGGGCGGGGGCCGCAGCAAGGCTGCCTGCACACAGGAGAGCAAGGGAGCCGAGAAAAAGGCGACGGCCGGAAAAGAAAGTCATGTCAGTGCTACCCTTGTTGTCTATTCTTGACATGGTACCACAGTGGCACAGTGGCCCGGTGGTCGTTTTTAATGGCCTCAGCATGGGCTTTGCGCTGTTGCTGATAGGCACTGCGGATGGTGGCATACGGGTCCAGCGCATCACGCTGCAAGGCATCCAGTTCATCCAGATGCTCTGAGCGGCCATGCACTACACCAAGCATGTTATAGGCCCAGTTGAAACTCACGAGACCGTAACCACGCGGCACATAGTTCCAGGGGGAAAGCCCCTGATCAATCCCGTACCCGATTCCGTCACGGATGGAGGAGGGGCCCATGGGCAGGAACAGGTAGGGGCCAGACGGAATGCCCCAGTTAGCCAGTGTCAGGCCTGCATCGTTATCCTGGTGCGGGTAACCCGCCATTTTGGCAACGTCTATCAGGCCGCCAACACCAACGGACATATTGATGCACCAGCGCACGAAGGCATCGCCTGCGCGGCGGGGTTTGCCTGCCCCAACATCGTTAAAGAAGGCCGAAGGCTCGTTCATGGTCAGGATCATGTTGCCAAAGGCGTTTCGCACAGGGTGCGGCACAGCCCATACATAGGCCTTGGCAACAGGCCGGAGCGCCCATTTGTCCGCCTTCATCATCACACCGTAAATTTTACGGTTCAGCGGCTCATAGGGGTCATTCGCCTGTTTGTAGTCTTCAAGAGCGTCCGGGTCCGTGGGGACTGGCGCTTTGATGCTGCTGCACCCGGCAAGGGTCAGAAGTGAGAGAGCAAAAACAGCGTGGCGCTTGGCAAAACGGCGGGATGCCGAAGGGGCTTCCTGAGCCTGAGCAGTATGTGCCTGACCACAGGGGCGGAGTCGTGTGCCGTTCCGTCCAGAATTCATTGCCGCCTTCACCTTCACCCTGTCACGTATCCTTAAACATCCTGACCATTATGGCAGGAGGTATCCTGCCGCACTGTCTACCACGAGAACGAGACTAAGCAATGCAGGGCTTCTCTGCGTTGCTGACAGGGTAGAGAAAAATAAGCGCAGTCAGGGCCTTAAGGTTCATAACAAAAGACAATTTTTACAGTTTTGTTGCGCGAAAGACGCAGTTAAGCCACGTTTTGGGCGTGAAAGCAAAAAATGCTTCCAAGTCCTGCTTCAGTTGGCGGGGGTGCTCACAGCCCCCGGTCGCGTTTTATTACGTCCCATGCCGCGTTGATGCGGGAAATTTTGGCAGATGCTGCCTCAATTTCGGCAGGAGAGGCGTTACGGGCTGTCATCACGTCCGGGTGATACTGGCGCACAAGCATTTTCCAGTGCGCGCGTATTTCCTCGTTGGACGCTGACGACTCGATACCCATGATCACATAGGCATCATCTTCCATCATGGACGGGCGGGCACGGCCCTGCTCAGCCCGTTCCCAGGCACCCCGGCTCAGGCCAAACAGGGCATGCACCCGCTGGAGGAAGTGCAGTTCCTCTTTGGTCAGGGGTTCGTCGGGGGCCAGGTCAGCACGGGCGATACCAAACAGCACGCCCATTAGGTCTTCCAGGGGTTGTTTCTCGGTGGCGTAAGCATGGCCGAGTTCGCGCGCAAAGCCCTCAAAGTCATCCGTGCGCTGACGGGACATGTCAAACAGGCGGCCCAGTTCGCGCATGTTTTCGTCCGGCACGCGGAAGCGGGCTTTGAAGGCGTTAATCTCCCGCCGGTTTACGGGGGCATCACATTTGGCAAGTTTGGCGCACAGAATAACGCTGCTCAGGCCGTAAAGCTGCTCTTTCTTGCCCATGGCGGCGGCAAGTTTGGCGGCCATGAACGTTGCAGCGCCGGCCGGATCCGGGTTGGCGCGGGCGGAAAACCGGTCACTCCACCCGCCCGCAGGTGGGTTAAGCAACGTGCCCTTATCCGCCGCGTGGCCGAGTGCTGTGCCAAGAGCCGCTCCGACAGGCCCCCCCATGGCAAACCCGGCGACCCCACCAAATATCTTACCCCAAATAGCCATACTGTCTGTTTTCAACCTGTTTTTGCGGGACGGCTGGTTATGCCGCAGCCCTCATACCCGAGACTATAACAAGATTAGTCACGCCATGAGAAGGCAACTCTCCTCTGCCCTTTTGGTTGCAAGTAAGGATTGCACGCACACCTTAGGTTACATCGCAGACGCACTCACAAGGCGGCTCATGGCCTCCAGATAAGCCAGAAATGCTGTGCGGCCCTGAGGGGTTAATTCAATCTGGGTCAGTGGCTTGCGTCCGGCAAACGATTTGTGCTGCGCGATATAGGCAGCGTCTTCCAGTTTTTTGAGGTGAGTGGACAGGTTGCCGTCTGAAACAGCCAGATGTTTGCGCAGACTGGTAAAGTCCGCTGTACCACTCGCGGCAAGGAACGCCATGATGCCTAACCGTACCCGACCGTGGATGGTCTCATCAATCTGGTGAATATCAAACAGGGTCATGCGCTCCTCATCCTGCCGCCTGTTTACGGACCAGTATGCAGCCCGGCAACACGGACAGCAGGAGCAGGAGGCCTGCATAAGCCAGAAAAACAGACGGTTGGTTGCTTAGGGCAGAAACAAGGAGCGCGCCTGCAAAGGCTCCCACCGCAACACACCATACCCAACGCTGGCGGGAAAGCAGGGCTGTCACCTGCCATGCTGCACCATAAAGGCCCAGCACAAGAGCCGGGAACAAGGCCCATGCCAGCGGGCTCTGGAACTTCCAGTCTAGAATAAGTGCCGCCAGAAAAACCGTGGCAATACAACTCCCGATCCCGGACCAGACCCATTTAAGAGCACGGTTGGAGGCTGACGCCGCGCCATGGGGCTGTAGTCTGGTCGAAAGCAGCCACGTCGCGCCCCAGTTCACTGCCATGGCAGCGGCAAAAATCCAGACAATGGCGTGGGGTGTCAGACCCAGAGCGTTGTGTGTGGCCGCCCAGGCCAGCGTGCTGGCGCTGCTAAAAACCAGTCCGGCTACAATCAGGTAGGGGCCGCAGGTCAGGGGCACATTTTGTCCGGCTTCCGCCAGAGTGCGGAGGAAGCTGATGTCCTGCTGAAGCGTATGGGATGTCTGGGTCATGCGGGCAGCCTTTGCACACAAAGAGGGGGTGAAAAAATCTCGCGAAATCACCGTACACAAATAACTTTGAAAAACAAAGTATAATTTTCTGCAAAGAGAGGCAGGCTGTTTGCGTCACTTTATATCAAGACGAGGGAAGTTCGTTTTCGGGCGGTAGCAGGCTCTTGAGTGCATAAACCCGCAAGGCAGAGGCGAGTGATTGGGTGGGGGTGCGGGCGGCATCTATCTTGGCGACCAAAGTGGGCAGGGGGAGCCGTTTTTGCTGGGCCAGTGTGTCCAGCACCTGCCAGAATTCAGGCTCCAGCGCCACACTGGTATCGTGGCCGGATAAAATCAGGCTGCGTTTGCGTAAATGCGCGCTCATGGTGTGCGGCCTTCCAGCCGTGTGACAGCCCATTCTGCGGCTTCTGCTACAACCGGGTTTGGGTCGTGGCAGAGGGCACTGGCCAACGGTATGAGCTCCTGCCTGCCACTATTGCCAATGGCCGTCAGTACATTGCGGATAAACCTGTCACGCCCAATGCGCTTGATGGGAGAGCCAGAAAAGCGTTGCCGGAAGGCAGTGTCATCCAGTTGTACAAGGTCTGCCAGTTCGGGAGCTATCAGGTCAGGGCGCGGCTGGAGTTTGATCTGGCGGGATACGGTGGCAAACCGGTTCCAGGGGCAGACTGCCAGGCAATCATCACACCCATAGATATGCGTGCCTATGGCAGCACGCAGGGCGTGTGGGATGGGGCCTGCATGTTCTATGGTCAGGTAGGAAATGCAGCGTCGCGCATCCATCTGGTACGGGGCCGGGAAGGCTTGCGTGGGGCAGGCGGTCAGGCAGCGGGTGCAGCTACCGCACTGTCCGCCGGATGGCGCAGACTGCGGCAACTCAAGTGTGGTGTAAATTTCGCCCAGAAACAGCCAGCTTCCGTGGCTGCGAGAAACCAGGTTGGTGTGTTTGCCCTGCCAGCCCAACCCGGCTTGTTCTGCCAGAGGTTTTTCCGAAACGGGGGCGGTATCAACAAACACTTTGACCTGCGGTGGTTCCCCGGTGCGGGTCGCGCTGAGAGTGGTCTGCCCTTCCTTGACGACAAACTGGGCCAGATGCTTCAGCATGCCTTTTATCAGGTCATGATAATCCCGGTGCCGCGCATAGACGGATATGTTGCCGCACTCTGTTTTGGCTAATGTGGCAAGGGCATCGCCTTCCGGCGCGTAGGAGACACCAAGCGCAATAACACTTCGAGCTTCCGGCCATAAGGCTTGAGGGTGTGTGCGTTGCGTCGTGCGGTCTGCCAGCCACCCCATGTCTCCATGATAGCCTTTGGCCAGAAAGTCCGTCAGGCGCTCCCGCACTTCCGGGCCAAGGGTGGCGGGGCAGAACCCAATGGCATCAAAACCAAGAGCCAGCGCCTTATCCCGTATGCGGTCCGCCAGCTTGTGCAGTGGGTGGGCGGGGGCTTCAGCCACGCGGTACCATATCCTTCTAGTTGGGGGACAATAACGCTGTGAGGATGTTGGTTATTGTCCCAACATGCAGGCGTTAGGGAACGGGCGGAATAACAGGCTGCGGCATTTCATCCTCGCTCCAGTCTTCAGCAGCCCATTCCGCCCGGAGTTGAAGAGCCAGAGCTTCCAACCGTTTTTCCAGAATCGCTTCCCGAATCTGGCGCATCAGGCGTTGATAATAGGCAATATTGTGCCATGTCAGCAGCATGGGGCCGAGAATTTCATTGGCCCGGAACAGGTGATGCAAATAGGCGCGGCTATGGCGCGTGCAGGCCAGACAGTCGCAGTGGGGTGAGATTGGTCGTGCATCCCCCGCATGGCGGGCATTGCGCAGGTTGAGCGTGCCGCGTTCTGTATAAGCGCGGGCCGTGCGGCCTGCTCGTGTGGGCATGACGCAGTCAAACATATCGACACCGCGCATGACGCTGCCAAGCAGGTCATCCGGCGTGCCAACGCCCATCAGGTAACGCGGGGCAGACTGCGGCATGAGGGGTACGGTGGTGTTGAGGGTAGAGAACATCAGTTCCTGTCCTTCCCCTACGGCTAGGCCGCCAATGGCATAGCCTTCAAACCCAATATCGGTCAGGGCTTTCACGCTTTCGGCGCGCAGGTCAGCCTCGGTGCCGCCTTGCACAATCCCAAACTGACCATAACCCTCGCGTTGTATAAAAGCCTGCCGGGACCGTTCTGCCCACTTCATGGACAGGCGCATGGACTTGGCAATGGTTTCAACCGGGGCAGGGAGCGCCGGGCATTCGTCAAAACACATGGTGATGGTGGCATCCAGCTTGTGCTGAATGTCGGTTGAGCTTTCTGGTGTCAGCCGGTGGGTCGAACCATCAATGTGGGATTTGAAGGTCACGCCGTCCTGATCCAGCTTGCGGAGCGGGCCGAGAGACATGACCTGAAATCCGCCGGAATCCGTCAGGATCGGGCCAGACCAGTCCATAAACTTGTGCAGGCCGCCAAGCTGCTGCACGCGCTCTGCGCCGGGGCGCAGCATCAGGTGGTAGGTGTTGCCCAGGACTATTCCTGCGCCGGTTGAGCGCACGGCATCCATGGTCATGGCTTTTACGGTGCCGACTGTGCCCACAGGCATGAAAGTGGGAGTGGCAACAGGGCCGTGGGCCGTGTGCAGAGTGCCTGCACGGGCAGCGCCATCCGTGCTTTCGCAGGTCCAGTGAAAGCGGCTCATGGTGTGGCTCCGGTAGAGGGATTGGGGGTATGAATGCTGTGGGCGCAGCGCAGCAGGCAGGCGTCCCCATAGGAATAAAAGCGGTAACCCGTTTGCACGGCGTGCTCATAAGCCTGCCGCATTCTGGCTTGTCCGGCAAAAGCGCTGACCAGCATGAACAGCGTGGAGCGGGGCAGATGAAAATTGGTCATCAGCATATCCACCGCCCGGAACTGGTAGCCGGGGCGAATGAAAATGGAGGTCTCGGCGTTAAACGGATGCACTACACCGTGTTCGTCCGCAGCACTTTCCAGCAGGCGCAGGCTAGTTGTGCCAACGGCAATAATACGGCCACCAGCCTTGCGTGTTGCATTTATCCGTGCGGCGACTTCTGGCGTAATAATGCCGCGCTCAGCATGCATGTGGTGCTTGGAAATATCGTCGTCCCGCACGGGCAGAAAGGTGCCAGCGCCCACATGCAGGGTCAGGGTGCAACGGTCAGCGCCTGTGGCATCAACCGCATCCAGCAGGGCGGGGGTAAAATGCAGCCCGGCAGTCGGGGCTGCCACAGCGCCTTTATGGTCTTCAAAAATGGTGGCGTAGTCCCGCGCGTCCTGCTCTGTCGGGCCGTGGGGGCGGTGGATATAGGGCGGCAAGGCCAGAGCACCCACATGCAGCAGGAAGGCATCAAAATCCTCCCCTTCCGCAGTAAAGCGCAGGATGCCACCGCCGCCTTCTTCCCGTGCCACAACGGTGGCGGTGTGCGGGGTGTTGGCAAAGGTCAGGGTGTCCCCAACCTTAACGCGTTTGGCGTTGCGAAGCAGCACATGCCATGTGGTGTCCGGCAGGATACGGTCCAGCGTAATACCAATATGGGCTTCCCCGCGCATGGCGTGCAACTGGGCGCGTATGACGGCTGTGTCATTGGCCACAAGCAGATCGCCCCGCTGCAAAATGCCGGGAAGGTCTGAAATATGCAGGTCTCTGAACGGGCCGTGCAGGGGCACATCCAGCAGGCGGGCGCTTTCACGCGGGCGGGCGGGTTCCTGCGCGATCAGGGCTTCGGGCAGGTGGAAATCAAAATCTTCGGTACGATTGCTCATGGCTGGACGGGTTTACGCAATCGGGTGACGCTACGCCAGAGGATATGCGGCCTTTGAGCCGTTGTGGCCTTCAAAAAAAGCGCGCAGGGGTGGCCAGACCTTGCGGGACTTGAACAACGGGCACACAACCGCCAGATTCAGTCCATCACTCTGAATAAAACAGAAAGTTAAACAGTATGTCTTATGCCCTTCTTGATGCAGACCGTGTTGCCAAAGCTGCCCAGACCTCGCTTGGGGTCTTGAAATCCGTGCAGGAAACATCGGAAGCTCACCAGCGTAAAGTCATCATGATCGAGCGCATTGAAGCACTGGCCCGCGCCGCCGCAGACTCCGATGCCGGGAAAGCTGTCACGCTCACATCTGAAGAATTCTGGCTGATCAGCCGTAACTGGTAATCCTTAACAAGGGGGCGAACCATGACCTTTGCACTCACAAGCCCGGCCTTCCGGGATGGGGAGACCCTGCCACAGGCTCAGGTCTTTAATGGCATGGGGCAGACGGGGCAAAATTTGTCCCCCGCTCTGGCGTGGCAGGATGTCCCGCAGGGCACCAAAAGCTTTGTGGTGACCGCGTATGACCCGGATGCCCCAACAGGGTCTGGCTGGTGGCATTGGGTTGTGGCCAATATTCCGGCGCAGGTGACCAGTCTGCCGGAAGGGGCTGGTTCAGGCAAAGAACCTCTGCCTGCCCATGCCGTGCAGGTACGGACGGACTTTGGCCAGCCCGGTTACGGTGGGGCTGCACCCCCGCCGGGCCGGACACACCGCTACGTTTTTACGGTACATGCGCTGGACGTTGAGGCCTTGGATGTAACGCCAGACTCCAGCCCTGCCATGGTGGGCTTTCTGGTGCATCATCACACACTGGGTTCTACAACGCTGACAGCAACCTACGGCCACTAAAACAACGCCCCTCATGCCTGACGAATGCCAGAGCGTGCAGGGGCGTCGTGTTATGCGCGGATAGGGGAAATCCGCTCGGCGGTTGGGGTAATGTCGTATTCCCCTGTAGCCCGCAGTTGCACGGCCAGCATACCAATGGCTCTGGGGCGGCGGTGTGCGAGTGGCAGTGCGGCTTTCCCCTGGGTCCACCGTGCCTTGTCCTGCACCCGACCCCAGCCTGACAGGCCTTCCGTTTTCAGGTGGTCGGTAATGGGCCGTGTCCGGCCTGCTTCAAAAAACGTAATCTCGCCAACCAGTACCCCGTGTGGGGACCGGCCTTTCTGTGTCAGCCCTGCTGTCTCATCCAGATAGGTGATGCGGGAGACCAGAGAGACTGACTCAACACCCGGCGGCACCATAAAGGTAATCTTGCCATCCACTTCCCGTATCTTGCGGATGATGTGCCCGGAGTCCGTTACCAGGTGCAGGTCAGCATTTTCTGTGAGAACAGGCGCGTCTGTTTTTAAGGGAACACCAGCCTGCTCAGCCCGTGCTGCCAGTTGGTCCCGCAGCGCATTGGCTGTGTCTCGGTCTGTGACCACAGGTGCTGCAGCATCTGTCTGCCAGGACTTGGGCGCAGAAGGGGCAGGGCGTTGAGCAGGTTTTTGTTCTTCCTGCGGCAACGAAGACGCGGTGTTTCTGAGCCAGGGTCTTGCTGGGGAAGTGCCGTGAGCCATGTTGTAAAGCGCTCCTGCTGTCGTCGGACCATACGATTAGGTAATAGGCTTTGCCACCATGGCGACGAATGTGAGACGGATCCTCAACAGCGACCCTGTACCACATTTGTGCCTGCTGCGGCATGCTGACGTTTACTTAGTGCCAACACAAAAAACATTACAGAACATTCATAAAGAAAGCGTTAATCAGAGCCAAAAGATATGGAATTTTATTCATATTTACGAAAAAATGAATAAAATCAACCCATTGTCGGTGGATTTTCTCTCATCTCCGCGTCTGTCACGCGGCATAACAGGCAGTTTGTTGTTATATCACAAACCACAGCATTTGGGAAAAAGAGTGCAGACAGACTGCCAAGCCGAGGGTGCAGACAAAGCGTCCAAAGCATGAAGAGCGCTTAATGCGCTTTTGCCGCCTTGGGTTGCCTCTCTTGTGGGGCGGTACTTGAGGGTAGTGGAGGGCCGCATTGTGCAAGCCCTCCGTACTGAATTAGTTCAACACGTCCTGCAAAGGTGGCAGGTAGTGTTCCAGTTTGACCCGCAGGGGCATCAGATAAACCGCGCCCTTTTCTTCACTGCCGGAGAGTTCACGCAATACGGTCTGGGCAAAGGCAATATTGGCGTCCAGCGTGGGCGAGAAGTCTTTTGGGAAGACAACGTGGTTTGTCGTCTCCCAGTAAGAGCGGGAACGGGGGCCAATAACGGGTGACAGCCCCCAGAACACGGTTTCATCCCGCAGCCATTCCCGGCAGAGGTCAAACAGTTTGCGGTCAAACACAGGCTGCGTGAAAAACCCCTCCGCTCCGGCTTCCTTCTTGCGGGCAACATCTTCCAGCTCCCGCCATGGTGCGCGGCGGTAGGGGTCAAAGGCTGCGTAAACGCGCAGGTGCGGTGCTTCCTTTTTATACCGGCGAATAATGCTTTCCGTACTGTTAGGGTATGTACGGTGGGACAGATCTGCCGGAGGGTCACCATGCACCACGAGTATTTCCTGTAACCCGGGCTGCGTGGCACCGGGCAACGGGGCATTGGGCGCAATGTCGATGGCCCGCACATGCGGTATAATAGAGAGGAAAACCGGCTGGAGCAGAGCCGCAGCATCCCAACTGCGCAGGGGAAAGCGCATAAGGTCGGGAATGTTGAGCATATCTGCGGCTGGCAGCAGGGTTTTCACCGCTGCCGTATCATCACGGAGCGCCTCTTCAGTGCGTGGAATAAGCTCGACGGAAAGATGGGTCAGGCTCATTCCGCTTTCCCGGTCACCAGAAGTTTGGCTGCCGTCAGGGTATTTTTCAGCAGGCAGGCAATAGTCATGGGGCCAACGCCACCGGGCACGGGGGTAATGCGCCCTGCAACCTGCACGGCTTCGTCAAACACTACATCCCCCACCAGACGGGTTTTGCCGTTGGGAAGGGTAACGCGGGTAATGCCAACGTCAATGACAGTCGCGCCGGGTTTGATCCAGTCTTTCCGCACAAGGCCACTGCACCCTGTTGCGACCACCAGAATATCAGCCTGACGTGCCAGAGCAGCGGTGTCCCGCGTGTGAATATGAGCAACGGACACTGTGCAGCCTTCCGCCAGAAGCAGCAGAGCGAGTGGCTTACCAACAAGGTTTGAACTGCCAATCACCACAGCGTGCTGGCCGCGCATGTCTCCCAACTGGTCCTTGAGCAGCAGCAGGCACCCCAGTGGCGTACAGGGCACAAGCCCCGGCAGGCCAATGGCCAGACGGCCCGCGTTGATCTCACCCAGGCCGTCCACATCTTTTTCCGGGCGGATGGCATTGGTCACGCGGCGGGCATCCAACCCGTTGGGAAGGGGGAGTTGCACCAGAATACCGTGAATTTCCGGGTCTTTGTTCAGGCGCTCAATCAGGGCCAGAAGTTCTTCTTCTGTCGTGGTCTCAGGCAGCATGTGCATGAAGGAGCGCATGCCTGCATGGTGGGTCTGAATAGCCTTGTTACGGACATACACTTCACTGGCAGGGTCATTGCCAACCAGAATAACGGCAAGACCGGGCGTTACGCCATGCGTGCCGTGAAAGGAGCGTACATCCTCACGGATCTGTTCGCGCAGGGCGGTGGCAAAGGCTTTGCCATCAATAAGAGAAGCCTGATGATCGGAAGAAAGGGAGGGTGTTGTGCTCATCATTCCTGCTGCCGGCAAAACGAGGGATTAAGGATGGCTGGACGCTAGGCGTGGCATACGCAAAAAAAGCCGGTGGGACAATGGTTGGGCATGCCGGGCAGCGTTACTCAGTATCCTGCTTATAAGGTGAAAGCTCGCTCAAAGCCGTAACCTCTGCCTGCATGGCGGCGCGTTCTTGCTCCAGAAAACTGGCAACACTTGCGTAAAATGAGCGGTTTTGCAGCCAGTGCGCTGAATGCGTCAGACTGGGGATATAGCCGCGCTGGATTTTGTGCTCACCCTGCGCTCCAGCCTCAACACGTTTCAGCCCGTGGCTGATGGCAAAGTCTATGGCGCGGTAATAGCACAATTCAAAATGCAGGAACGGCCAGTCTCCCACGCAGCCCCAGTTGCGGCCATACAACGTGTCTGCGCCCAGCAGGTTGAGGGCGGCGGCAACAGGCTGGTCCTCCTTACGCGCGACCATCAACACGACCTTGTCCCCCAGCCGGTCAGACAGGAGCGGGAAAAAGCTGGGCGTCAGGTAAGCGCTGCCCCATTTGCGGTCTATGGTGTTTTCGTAAAATCGGTAAAAGGCATCCCAGTCTGCGCGGGTAACTTCTGGCCCACGCAGGGTCTCAAAGGTCAGGCCAGCAGCGTTGGCGTCCCGTCGTTCGCGTTTTAGAACCTTGCGTTTGCGGGACGATAAGGCGGCCAGAAAATCATCAAAGGTCTGATAGCCCTGATTATGCCAGTGATACTGCACGCCAAGGCGTGGCAGCCAGCCGCGCTGGGCCAGTAAAGCACTGTCCTGCTCTGTACAGAAGGTCACATGCGCGGAAGAAAGCTGGAGATCCCCACAGAGCTGCCGCAAGGCATCCGCCAGTACGGACGCTGTTTCGGGCGGGGCTTCCGGGTGCAAAAGCAGGCGCGGGCCGGGGGCAGGCGTAAACGGTACGGCAACCTGAAGTTTGGGGTAGTAGGAGCCGCCCGCAGCCTCAAACGCGCGCGCCCACCCCTGATCGAACACATATTCGCCCCAGGAGTGGCCTTTTAAATACGCGGGGCAGACAGCTGCTAGCTGGCCGTCCGAGGTATGGAGCGCCACATACTGGGGCAACCACCCTGTCCGGCGTGAGACAGAACCACTGTCTTCCAGTGCGGAAAGAAAGGCAAAGCTGACAAACGGGTTGTCAGCTCCGGCGCAGGCATCCCACGCTGTCTGGCCTAGGGAATGAATGCCATCATGGAGCTTTATTGACCAGTCAGGCATGGGTCATTCCTTGGTGCAGTTCAGGCGATCTCAAACAATCCTTCCACTTCAACCGGAGCGTCAAGCGGCAAAGACGGTACGCCAACGGTTGAGCGTGCATGGCGGCCAGCGTCACCAAATACGGCAACGGCTAGGTCGGACGCACCGTTCATGACGGCTGCATGCGCCGTAAAGTCGGGGGTGCAGGCAATAAAGCCACCCAGACGCACAACGCGCTTAACGCGGCTCAGGTCACCACCCAATGCGGCTTTAACCTGCGCAATCACGTTAATCATGCTGTAGCGCGCAGCTTCCACCGCGGTTTCAACAGAAACAGCGCCACCCAGCTTGCCAGTGGCAAACAGGCTGCCATCAGCCAAGGGTAACTGGCCAGATACGACCAGAAGTGAGCCGGTCTGCACGCAGGCCACATAGTTGGCAACCGGGGCTGCTGGTGTTGGCAGCGTGATGCCCAGTGCGGCAAGGCGGGAGTCGGGAGTTGTGCTCATAGGGTTCTCCTTGGTTCAGGGGCACCGTGTCAGCGTTCTATAAGGTTAGCTGACAACCAGACGCAGGCTGCCCCGTGTGCGGGATGGAGGGTTGCCTTCATCGCCGGGTAAATCAAGGGGTAACAGTGGGTCTGGTTCCATTTGCTCGTCTTCATGCGGGCCATCGGGCAGCTTATTGCCCAGATAGGCTTCCGACAGCGCCCGGAAGGCGTAATCCAGCATGGAGGTTGCGTAGGTGGCTACGGGGTCTCCCTCCACTGTGCCAGCCGGGCCAAAGCAGGAATAGGCAAAGCTGTTCACAAATTCCTCAAGCGGTGCGCCATATTGCAGGCCAATACTGACGGCCTCGCTAAAGCTGTCCATCAACCCTTTGACCATGGAACTCTCCCGCGTAGGGGTCAGGGAGAGTTCGCCTAACGTGCCATCATCATATTCCCCGGTGCGGAGGAACAGGCGGTGGCCGCCAATAGTCGTTTTCTGGGTAAAGCCACCATGCCGGTGTGGCAGGGCGCGGCGCATACCGCGCTCCAGCTTGCGGTTAAGGGGCTGTGCTGCCGGGTCCGGCCGTGCGGGAAGCTGGTCAACAAAGCCGCTCAAGGCGCGGTACATGGCCATGTGGGCGGTGGCGCCGGGCAGAGGCAATACGTCTTCCCCCGCCAGCGCAGCGGCCAGCGCGGTTTCAGCCGTAAACCCACGGGCATCCAGCCTGCACAATGTGCTTTGGGCCAGTGAACCATCTGGCCGCAGAAGGGAGAAGACTGGCGCCAGACCGCAGGCTTCTACCCCCAATACCCCGTCCACAGCGCTGGAGCTGGAAAATCCGGTCTCAATCAGGGCCAGAGGGGTCTCTGTTTCAACGGCGGCCTCGTTCCAGACCGTGCGCAATGTCTCGCCCAGTCCGGGCAGAACCGTGCGCACGGGGGGAAGGGGAAGGGTGTCCGGCCCGCATCCGCAATGGGCGGTCAGGGTTGCCAGCGCGGCAATGGCGCAGGCGGCAGCGCGTCCGTCCTCACTGTCATAATCCAGACCAACGCCTGCCAGGCAGGCGTCCAGATTGGTCAGGAGAATGCTGCCTGCAAGAGCTGCGGCTGGCGGTGCATCGCCAGCAGGCTCCGTTTGGGGCGGCGTGGTGGGCGGTACGGCTGTAAACAGGCCGGGTAGTGGCAACTCACCATTACGCTGGTCAGCCCGTATGCTGGCTGTTTCACGTAAAACGCGGCTGATCAGGCGGAGGGCTGCCACAAAAGTTTCTGCGCCAAAGCCTTCGCCGGGGGTGACAAAGGCCGCCAGATTCACACTAAAGCCTGGGGGGCGGTCAAACGCGCAGGACCACACGCCCTCTGTCGGGGCGGCCTGCCGCATAAGCAGCAGCCATGTGAGAGAGCGCGCCATGGCGTCATCCTGCGCCAGCGCGTCCACCCAGCGTGATGCTGTGCGCCCGAGGTCAATGGACTCGGTTCCCGGAACAAGCTGCGCCAGCGCGGCGGCAGCTTCGGCGTCCCACTCTGCGGGCAGCGTTACGGAGCGGCATGGCGCATCCGGGTCTGCTGCGGCCTGTAGTGTGCTCATGAGCACACCACTCCAATGGCGTCTGGCTCTTGTCATGGGAGCAGTTTACTCCCCCGGTGCGGGGCGGCGTAACCCGTTCAGAGCGCCTCAAACGGAATACAATGGTCAGTATAATGAGGATATGGGGGATAACTTCTGTTCTGGTCGAGCGCAGTTGATCTGACAGGGCCGGAAAAGGCATGGACCGCACCTGCCAAGCGGCTGTAGGGTTCGAGTCATGGCAAATTTGGGAACGTGGCTTTACACCCGCCGCAAGGGGCGTCTGGTTGGTCAGGATGGCCAGGGGCGCTGTTATTACGAATCGACTGGTCGCGCCCGGCGCGGCGGCGGGATGGACCGGCCCGAGCGATGGGTGATCTACCTGAAAGGGGAAGACCCCTCAGCCGTACCGGCAGAGTGGTGGGGCTGGCTGCACCACACGCTGGATGCCCCCATTCCGGCAGAGGAACGTAAGCCGTGGCAGTTGCCGCACCAGCCCAACCTTACCGGCACACCGCAGGCCTATAGGCCACCTGGCAGTCCTTATAATACACACCAGAAACGCCCCGTGGCACAAGATTACGAATCTTGGACACCAGAGGCGTGATCTGAAACCCGTTCCCTGCTAAAGGTGTGTCCTGACACAGGGAGT
The DNA here is from genome assembly GCF_000963925.1 of Acetobacter cibinongensis. Lineage (GTDB taxonomy): Bacteria > Pseudomonadota > Alphaproteobacteria > Acetobacterales > Acetobacteraceae > Acetobacter > Acetobacter cibinongensis. The sequence goes on along the minus strand of NZ_BAMV01000007.1, from coordinate 105,640 downwards.
GCACAGGCATATGTCTTCAGTAACAACGGCACCAGCACGGCGGAATATGGCGGAACTCATCACGGGTGTGGTGGTTCTTCTGGGTCTTGTTCTTATGCTGGTTGCCGCCATTGTGGGTGAGGGGCGCAAGACGGACAGCACCGGCTACCCCTTACATGCCAGTTTTGCCCATATTGATGGCTTGGGTGTGGGGTCCGATGTACGGCTTGCCGGTGTAACCGTAGGGCAGGTAACGGATGAACGCGTAAACCCCGCGACCTATAAAGCAGAAGTCACGTTTACCGTGCGGCCAGACATCAAACTGCCAACGGATAGTGCCGCCATCATCACCAGTGATAGCCTGCTTGGCGGCAAGTATATTGCCCTCTCCCCCGGTGGGGATGAGACCAACCTGAAACCTGGTGCAGCGCTAAACCAGACCCAGGGGGCCATCAGCCTTGAGCAGTTGCTCAGCAAATTCATTTTCTCCGTGACGGACACCCTGACCCGCGCCAACAAGGACGCCGCAGGCAAAGAGAACGCTGCCCCGCCAGCGCCAGCCAAAGCGGATCAGCCCTAAGCCATACTCTGGCCATGTAATGAGAGCAGATTAACAGCATGGATACTCCCACCTTATGGGTGCAGGACGATGGGCAACCCGTAACCTGCACTGAAAAACTGCGCGTTCTGGAAGAAAACTGGACCGAACTGCACGATGTGGTGCGGGATGCGTTTGAGGATGCAGTTTTAATGGGGGTGAATGAACAGGCCATGCGTGACACACTGATGGCACTTGTCGCGTCCCTCGCATCTCCCAAGAAGGGGCAGGCAGCATGAAGTTTTCTGGCGTTTTTCAGCAGGCCGGTCTGGCAGCGTTTATGTGGGCCGGGCTGTCCTGCGGTGTAGGATATGCGGCGGGTACGCCGCTGGCGCCTCCCGCCATTCATCCCGCCAATAGCTGGCAGGGCAAATCTGTCGCCGTGGTGCGCGTGCTCGACCGGTTGGACGCGCATGTTGACGTGCTGAAAATTCCTGTTGGAACGACTGCGCATTTCAAGAGTTTAGACATTACTCCGGGTCGTTGCCTGCAACGGCCCGTTACAGTGTCTCCGGATGCCGCAGGGTGGCTGGAACTGCACGACACACACCCTGACGGGGCAACGTACAAAGGCTGGATGCTGGCGGCAGAGCCGGGTCTGGGCGTGTTTGAAAGCGCTGTGTACGATGTCCGCATGGTGCGGTGTGAAGGTGAAGACGTGGCCCCGGCGGCCCCGGCATTGCCAACACCGGCAGTTCCCGTGCTGAAGCAGCCAGCTGCGCCTGACCCTTCCCCTTATGGAGGAGATGCAGGGGCAACTGGCCGTGCAACTCCGTCTGGCGGGGCAGGTGCCCCACAGGGGGCTGCACCAGCAACACCTGAATATGGTGGTGAATATTAAGGAGCGCAGCGGCAGGGCTTAGGCCTTCGCACGGGGCAGCGCCCCCACGCCAGCGCATGGCCTGTCCTCCTTTGGGCAGGTTGTTCTTAACCACCGGCTCCGGCACCCTTTGGCTCAAGCCCTGTGGCGCACCCTTACCGGGGCCGCCCACAGGGCCCTCTTAACCCTAGGCGAGGTGCACGTGGTCCGTACTGTTTCTGATACTGAATACCGCTTTCAGATTCCTGCTCTGGATCAGGCGGCGTTTCTCTTTGATTTTGACGGAACACTGGTTGATATCGCCCCCACGCCAGAAGCCGTGGTCATGCCGGACGGGTTGGCGGAAACCCTGCGTCAGTTACGGGTTTTGTGTGGGGATGCGCTGGCCGTTATTTCCGGCCGCCCCATTGACCAGATAGACCATTTCCTTGGCGATATTCCGTTTGCGGTTGCCGGTGAGCATGGCATTGCCATTCGCCATCGCCCCGGCGGGCCGATTGAACGGGCTGCCTTGCCCAAAGTGCCGCAGCATTGGCTGGAAGAGGCTCGCGCTTTGGTGGAAACATGGCCGGGTACGCGGCTTGAGCATAAACAGGCCGGGTTTGTGTTGCATTACCGCGCCACGCCGGAAGCCGGACCAGCCCTGAAGGCCGCCGCAGAAGCATGGATGCGTGAGGCAGAGGGCGCGTTTCATCTTCAGGCCGCCAAAATGGCGTGGGAAGTCCGGCCCACGGGTATCGATAAAGGCTATGCCGTCTCTCTGCTCATGGAGGCCGCCCCTTTTGCCGGGCGTAAGCCAGTTTTTGTGGGTGATGATGTCACGGATGAAGATGGCATAACGGCTGCCAAACGTATGGGGGGTGCGGGCCTGCGCATCCCAACAGACTTCCCCACGCCCGCAGCGTTCCGGGCCTGGGTTGCCTCACTGGTTGAATCGGAGCGCTAAATAATGGGTCGTCTTGTTGTTGTCTCTAACCGTGTGCCCTCATCGTCTGACAGGCAACAGCCTGCGGGCGGCTTGGCAGTTGCCTTGCAGGATGCCCTGAGCCATGGGGAAGCCCTGTGGTTTGGCTGGTCCGGCCAGCAGATTGCCGAGGCCGAGGCCAGCAACCGTAAACCGAGTGAAGAAACGGTTGATAACGTTACTTACGCAACGATTGACCTGACCCACGCCGAGTTTGACGGATTTTACCAGAAATATTCCAACGGTATCTTGTGGCCGCTGTGCCATTACCGTGCGGGTTTGATGGACTATTCCCGAAAGGACCGGGAGGTCTATCTGACCGTCAACCACCTGTTTGCACAGCAACTCCGCCCCCTATTGCGGCCAGATGATATTATCTGGGTGCATGATTATCATTTGTTCCCGCTCGGTCAGGCGTTGCGGGATGTGGGTATTACCAACCCCATTGGCTTTTTCCTGCATATTCCGTTCCCGCCATGGAGCCTCATGAAGGCGCTTCCCGGTGCGGAACGTCTGATGCACAGTCTGGAATCCTACGATGTCATAGGCCTGCAAACGGAAGACGATGCCCGCAATATGAATGACGGGCTGGAACAATGTGGCGTGCAAACACGCGGGCAGGTTTTCCCCATAGGCATTGACCCGGCAAGTTTTGCCGCACAGGCCAAGGCGTGTGAGGATGATTTTGATGTCCAGCGCCTGCAACAGAGCCTACGTGGCCGCCCCCTTGTTATTGGTGTGGACCGGCTGGATTATTCCAAGGGCATACCAGAGCGTTTTCATGGGTATGAAGCCTTCCTCAAACGCTTTCCCGAACACAAGGGTAAGGTGATGTATCTCCAGATCGCCCCTGTCTCACGCGGGACGGTAGAGGAATACCGCCGCCTCAAGCAGGATCTGGATGAAACCGCAGGCCGCATCAACGGCATGTATGGTGATTTTGACTGGACCCCCATCCGCTACATTACACACCCGGTACCGCGCCATCTGTTAGCCGGGTTTTACCGTCTGGCGGATGTCGCGCTGGTCACACCGCTGCGGGATGGCATGAACCTTGTGGCCAAGGAATATGTAGCCGCTCAGGATGAGGAAGACCCCGGCGTGCTGATCCTTTCCCATTTTGCCGGGGCCGCCCCGGAGATGGAAGACGCGCTGCTGGTCAACCCGCATGATGCAGACGAAATTGCTGATGCCTTGCATAAAGCCCTGACTATGACGCAATCTGAGCGGCAGGAGCGTTGGGAGCGGCTCAAGCCTGACGTCTGGCGTGTTACGGCGGGAAGCTGGGCGCGGGACTTTATTGAGCAGTTGGTAAGGGTAGAACGCGGGTGAGAGCTGCGCTGGCACATCGTCAAATCGGGGTTTTTCTTGTGGTTGCCGGTGCGCTGGCGCTGGCTGTGGCTTGGTGGGTGGAGCATGTGCTGCACATCATGCCGTGCGAGTTGTGTCTGGTTGAGCGGTGGCCGTGGCGTATTCTTATCCTGATTGGCGCGGTGGATATCCTGCTGCCCGGTCTGGCCGGTGGGCCTATCCTATGGCTGAGCGTGCCGCTTCTTCTGGCCTCTCTGGGGCTGGCATTCTGCCATGCGGGTGTGGAGTGGCAGTGGTGGCCCAGCCCCCTGCCGGGATGCCACGCGCCGCAAATTACGGGTACTACCATGGCTGAGCGTCTGGCTTCCATGCCATTACTGCCGGGTAAGCCGTGTGATTACCCAACCTATCTTATCCCCGGCCTCCCTCTTTCCATGAGTGTTATGGGGGGGCTGTACGCCGCTGCTGTTCTGGGTGTCTTTCTGAGCATGAAGAACCGTGCCCGGAGGGCAGAGCGGCGTATTTTCCATTAGTGAGACGTGCACACGGGCAAGAAAACCTAAAGGGCTATTTGAAAAGTAGCCTGTTTAGCCAACACTCATGCCCTGCCAGACCGCCGCTCTGTATTTCAGGAACAGCCTTCAAGCGGCAGTGTTTATGGTGCTGCGGGATAAAAAACTATTGTCTAATACTATAATTTTCTAAGTCTCTATGAAGTGCTTACGCTTCATCCCGCAAAATTTTGGTAGCCAGTTCAGCAACACGTTGGCTGGCGCGGGGGCCGAGGGTGAGCAGGTCTTCATAAGAAAACCAGCGTGCCTCCAAGGCATCATCGCCCGCGCAGAGGGTTTGGGTGCCGGGGTCTATTTCCGCACAGCGCACGGCTATAATGACGTAGTGAAACGTCAGTGTGCCATCAGGCGCATAATGCAGGCTTTCAAATATATCAGCGTTATGAGTGCCGCGGGCCTGTAGTCCTGTTTCTTCATGCAGTTCGCGTGCCGCCGCGTGCAGTAATGTCTCCCCCGCTTCCACACGACCACCGGGAAAGCCCCACAAGCCTGCATCCGGCGCTTTGGCCCGCCGGACAAGTAGAAAAGACCGTGCACGTCGCACCACGGCAAGCACCCCTACACGGGGCATGAAAGAAGCAGCATCACCCATTGTCAGACAGTGCAAAACCAAGCTTTATCCCGTCAAGAGGGGAGGGGGCGTATAGCAGCGTCCTGCCGTTTATATGCAACCCTCCGGCGCAAGAGGGTTTATTGGCTGTCATAATGAGCGCGCAGGCTACACCTGGCCAGTAGGCCGGTGGCACTTGCGTGCAGGACCTCAGTTTCAGGAGTGCCAAATCATGACGGCAGAAACACTCACCATTTCCGGCTTGTCCAAGCCCGCGTCCCGTATCGCCTTGGGAACATGGGCCATTGGCGGGGCAATGTGGGGCGGACCAGATGATGCAAACGCAGCCCGCACGATAGAGAAGGCGCTGGAACTGGGCATTAACGTCATAGATACAGCGCCCGTTTATGGGTTTGGTCATTCTGAAGAGGTGATTGGCCGTGCCCTGCAAGGCAAGCGGGATCAGGTTATTCTGGCCACAAAAGTTGCTCTGAACTGGCAGGACGGAAAGGTGTTCCGGGACAGCCGCCCGGCCCGCATAGAGCAGGAAATAGAAGACTCTCTCCGCCGTCTGCGCACAGACTGTATTGACCTGTATCAGGTCCATTGGCCAGACACCAAAACCCCGCTGGAAGACACAGCCCGTGCGCTGGAAAAGCTGGTCAAGGCAGGTAAGGTCAAGGCGTTGGGGGTCAGTAACTTCTCGCCCGCGCAAATGGATGAATTCCGCAAATTTGCGCCCATTGCTACCATTCAGCCGCCTTACAACCTGTTTGAACGGGAAATCGAGGCCGATATTTTGCCTTATGCCGTCAAGCACGGTCTGGCTGTTCTGGCTTATGGGCCGCTCTGCCGTGGCCTGCTGTCTGGCCGCATGACGGCTGACCGGCAGTTTGAAGGGGACGACCTGCGCCGCACAGACCCCAAATTTCAGCAACCCCGCTTTGGCCAGTACCTCACGGCAGTGGAAGACCTGAAAGCCATTGCGGACAAATACGGAAAAAGCATGTTGGCGCTGGCCATCAGGTGGGTGCTGGACCGTGGCCCAACTATCGCCCTCTGGGGTGCCAGAAAACCCGAGCAGATCAGCGGGGTGGATGAAGCCTTCGGCTGGACGCTGGAAGAGGCGGATATGACGGCTATTGATACCATCCTGACGCGTGACATTCCTGACCCCGTAGGCCCGGAATTCATGGCGCCGCCCACCCGTAGCTGAAACCCTTGAAGAGCACGGTGTGGAGGCAGGATGGCTCTTGCAGTTCTCCTGTTCCCGCACCATCTTAGCAGCCATGGCCACACGCTCAACGCCCCGCTCCGCTTCTCCCAAACGGTCCTCTCTGAGCGAGAAGGCGGCGGCGTTACCGCCTGTCCTGTTTCAGCCAGAAAAACAGAGTGCCAGACCCAAACTCCGCCAGATGGAAGTGGTGTCAGAGTACGAGCCAGCAGGGGACCAGCCCCATGCCATCAAGGAACTGGTGGCCGGGGTGGAAAGCGGTGAGCGGGATCAGGTTTTGCTGGGTGTAACCGGGTCTGGCAAAACCTTTACAATGGCCAAGATTATTGAGGCCACGCAAAAACCAACCCTTATTCTGGCCCCCAATAAAACGCTCGCCGCACAGCTTTATGGGGAAATGAAGCAGTTTTTCCCTAATAACGCGGTTGAATATTTTGTCAGCTATTATGACTATTACCAGCCGGAAGCCTATGTACCGCGTTCCGACACGTTTATTGAAAAAGACAGCCAGATAAACGAGCAGATTGACCGAATGCGTCATGCCGCCACACAGGCGCTACTTGAGCGGAACGATGTGATTATCGTGGCCTCTGTCTCCTGCATTTACGGTATTGGTTCGGTCGAGACCTATTCCCGCATGGTGGTGAAGGTGGAACTGGGCGGTGAGCTGGACCGTGACCGCCTTGTGCGCGGTCTGGTTGAGCTACAATACCGCAGGAATGACGCCGCCTTTACGCGTGGCACCTTTCGTGTGAGGGGCGAGACCATTGATATCTTCCCGGTGCAGAATGAAGACCGCGCATGGCGTATCTCCCTGTTTGGGGATGAGATTGATGGTATTACCGAATTTGACCCCCTGACAGGTGACAAAACGGCAGACCTTCAGGAAGTCACCATCTACGCCAACAGCCATTATGTCACACCACGTCCCACCCTTAATCAGGCCGTAAAGGGCATTAAACAGGAACTTCGCCAGCAGTTGGACCGCTTTACGGAACAGGGCAAACTGCTGGAAGCCGAGCGGCTGGACCAGCGCACCACCTTTGATCTGGAAATGATAGAAACCACAGGTGTGTGCAAAGGGATTGAAAACTACTCCCGTTATCTGTCCGGGCGGGACCCCGGTGACCCACCACCCACCCTGTTTGAATATCTGCCCGAAGACGCCCTGCTGATTGTGGATGAGAGCCACGTTACCGTGCCGCAGATTGGCGGGATGGAACGCGGGGATAATGCCCGTAAATCAACACTGGCAGAATTTGGCTTCCGGCTGCCCTCCTGCCTTGATAATCGGCCCCTGAACTTTGCGGAGTGGGATACTTTCCGCCCCCAGAGTATTTTTGTAAGCGCCACCCCCGGCCCGTGGGAAATGGAGCGCACACAAGGCGTTTTTGCAGAGCAGGTTATCCGCCCGACTGGCCTGATTGACCCGGTAACGGATATTCGGCCTGTTGAGCATCAGGTAGATGATCTTCTGGCAGAATGTCGGACAACCATTGCCAGTGGCGGGCGTGTGCTTGTCACTACCCTGACCAAACGCATGGCCGAAGACCTGACCGATTATCTGGATGAGGCAGGGATCAAGGTGCGGTATCTGCACTCTGACGTTGATACGTTGGAGCGGATAGAAATTATCCGTGACCTACGCGTAGGTGCGTTTGATGTGCTTATTGGCATCAACCTGCTGCGTGAGGGTCTGGATATTCCGGAATGTTCGCTGGTTGCCATTCTGGATGCCGATAAAGAAGGCTTCCTGCGTTCCCGCACGTCTCTTATCCAGACCATTGGTCGTGCCGCCCGTAACGTGGAAGGCCGCGTGCTGCTTTATGCAGATAAAATGACGGACTCCCTGCGCTACGCGATAGAAGAGACGGCCCGCAGGCGTGAAAAGCAGATGGAGTGGAACACCGCCCACGGCATTACCCCCACCAGCGTGCGGAAAAGCATTGGGGATATTGTCTCCTCCGTGTTCGAGCAGGATTATGTCACTGTTTCACCAGATGAAGATCTGGGCGTTACGGAGTTTGTCGGGCAGGATCTGGATGCCGCTATTGCTGGCCTTGAAAAACGGATGCGTCAGGCGGCGATTGATCTTGAATTTGAAACAGCGGCCCGCCTGCGTGATGAAATTAAACGGCTGGAGGCCTTGCAACTGGGCATAGAGCCTCCGCCAGCCCCAGCCTCCACGGCAGGAAAACCGGCTGCTGCGGGCGGGAACACGCGGCGCAAAAAGAAGGATCAGGTGCCTCGACCACTCGGGCCGGGCGGTGGGGGGTATGACCCTAAACCCAAGCGGGGTGGCCGGGGCAAAAGCCGCGGCTAACCAGCCGTTTGCAGTAAACGGCTGGCTGTTGTTCTTAAGGCGTGGGCGCTTGCGGGTCTTCCGCCCGCGTCTCCGCCAGCCAGCTTTTTACCAGAGTATAGGTTACGGACAGAATAACCGGGCCAATAAAAATACCTACCAGCCCAAACCCGGCCAGTCCGCCCATAACGCCCAGCATAATCAAAATAAGCGGCACATTGGCCTGCTTACGAATAAGGTAAGGGCGTAGCAGGTTATCAATAACAATGGTCAGCACCGTCACGCACAACAGAATAATGGCGCTGAGAATATCTTTGAAGAAAAACATCCAGATTACAGCGGGAATAAGCGTAACACCCGGCCCTGCCTGAAGCAGGCAGGCAATAAAGGTAATGGCAATCAGCACACTGGCCCAGGGCATGCCGGTTAGCTCCATTCCCACACCGCCCACTGCGGTTTCAACTAATGCTGTAACAGTCACCCCTATGGCCACACCGCGCACGGTGCGGCCAGCCAGTTGCACCATGTCCTTGCCGCGTTGGCCTGCCAGCGCATACCCAATATCCAGCATGAGCCCGGCTGCGGCTTCCCCTTTGCTGTGCAGCACCGCCATCATAATCAGTGTTAGTAAAAACTGGAGTGCCAGCACGCCAAAACTGCCGACAGACCCTAAAGCCCACTGAATAATTTTTCCGGCATCCGGTGAGATCTGGTCCAGCAGTTGGGGCAGGCGGGCATTTTCTATCTTATGCCACAGGGCGGCACTGCGCGGCCCAATGCCAGGCAGGTCAGCCAGCCATGTGGGTTCTGGTGGCACGCGGAAGGTGAGTGCGTTTTCACCCAGACTTATCAATTCTGTAGAATGGGCAACTACCGTGGTTGTGGCCAACCAGAACGGGAGCACAAAGACAAGCAATGCAAATACGGTTGTGACAGTGACGGCAAGAGCACGGCTACCCCACAACAGTTTTTGCAAATGCAGCAAAAGCGGCCATGTTGTAATACCAATGGTAATGGCCCAGATGGCTGAAGGCAGAAAAGGCCGGACCACCCATAGGGAAAACGCAATCATGACCCCGGCCATCATGGCGGCAAGCACAGAACGTGCCTGTTGGGATGAAGGAACGCTCATGGTGTGCCAGCCCCGAATAAAAGCCGTGCGCTACTTGGTAAAAACCGCATAATAGTCTGTCTCGTTCCTGCCTGTTCTGGGGACAGGCCTGTTTTTTGCAGTGGTGAACTCTTGGTCTGCCGGGCTGTCAGCACGCGCAAGGTTGTGCGGACAGACCTTGTATGCCATGCCAGACAAAAGATGACAGCCAGTTTAAAAAACAAATAATGGTGGAACGCATGCAAACCAACCCAACCGGTCATAAACGCTCCCGCCGTTTCTGGCTTCTTTGTGCGGCAGGCGGCGTTTTGGGAGTGGCCGGGGCTTCCGTTCTGGTTGGCTGGTTTGCAGTAGGGCATGTCAATCTTGGGCCATTTGTGGGGCGCAGGGCTACAGCCATGCTGGGGCGGCCTGTCACCATACACAGCCTGACTGTTAAGCCCGGATCATGGTTGCAGGTGCAACTGGATGATGTGCATGTGGCAAATATTGAAGGCGGGACCGAGCCGGATATGGTGCGGGTGGGCCATTTGTCAGCCGAGGTCAAGCTGGCCTCCCTGTTCAAAGGCCCCATGATTGTCCGCCATGTTGCGGGCGATAGTGTGCATGTTCTGGTTGAACGAACCCCACAGAACAAACCCAACTGGCGCTTTAAAAAACAGGGTGAGGAGGCACAGCCCGCTCCCACCCCGAAAGCCTTGCCCAAGGAAGAGCTGACACCCCACTTTCCGCCACAGGCCAGCCCCATGCCAGCGTTCCCGGTTGCGCAGGAGCGTAGCAGTTACCCAACATCACTGGATGTTGCCATTACCAACGGCGATGTCATTTATCGTACCTCACACGGTACGGACTATCGGGCAGAACTCAAGACTGTTGGTCTCCAGACCAAGGACTCAAACAGTCCGGTCACCTTTAAGGTAGATGGTGCCTATAACACCAATCCGGTGCAAATAGAGGCCACGCTCCAACCGTTTGCAGATTTGCGAGACAGCAGCAAACCCTACGGTATGCAGGCCACAATCCGCTCTGGTGACATGACCATTCACTTTGACGGCTCGGCAACAGACCCCGTCAATGCTGATGGGCTGGCAGGACATGTAACAGTTGAGACACCAACCTCCGCCCCCCTGATGGCGATAGCCGGGATGAGTGTTCCACTGACTGTCCCCATGCAGATGGAAGGGGAGTTTGTCCATTCTGTTGATGTGTGGCGTCTGACGCAGGGCAAGGGCAGTGTGAAAGGGAATCCGCTGACCATTACCCTCGCTGAGTTGAAAGAAGGCGCACGGGGCCAGCCAGACCATGTGAAAGCGGATATTGCGTTCGACAAGCTGGACCTGAACGGTTTTCTGGCAAAAAATGGCGCACCCAGCAACGACAGTGCAACAGACCTGCCGCTTACGGTGATTGCAGCGCCTGACCCGCTGGTGGAAGCGCGCGTCATTGCCAAGGATATCCGTTACAACGTGTATCGTCTTAATTCCACAACGCTCATGGCCTCTGTCATGCCGGGCGTTATGAACATCAACACTCTGTCTGTCGGCTATCTGGGCGCAACACTCAATGCGTCTGGCAAAATAGAGGCCGCCGCAAAAGGCAATGCTCATGTGCAGGGGCAGGCTGCTCTTACAGGGGCGGATATAGACACTTTCCGGCGTGCGCTGGGTTTCCAGTCCGTGCCACTGCGCGGGCGGCTTGATATGCAGATGACGGTAGAAGCGACCCAGCCCACCCTCAATGCAGCCATGTCTCACGCAACCGTGGCGGCAGCGGTCAGCATGAAAAATGGTGCGCTGGACCGTAAGGTCATCAAGGCAGCTTCCGCAGATCTGGGTATGCTGTTTCACAAGATGGATGGCACAACCCCTGTACAGTGCCTTCTGGCTGTTGTCAGCATGCAGAACAACGCAGGGCAGGCCTTGCCGCTGCGCATTAAAACGGCTGACGGCACGCTGTCTGCCAATGCCCGGTTTGACATCAACCGCAAATGGTTTGACCTGATTTTCAGTACGCAAAGCGAAACAACAGGCCGCTTTGCGCTGGATATTCCGGTGCGTGTCAGCGGTAGCTTCAGCAGCCCCAGTGTTGGGCTGGCCAAGTGGTCTGCTGAAGGGCGTGCAATGTTGGCACAAAGTGAACGTCTGACCGTACTCCCTGCTGGCGTGCGGAAATTTGCGCAAGCTAACGCCTGTTACCGCGCCATATCTCCTGAAAAGAAGTAGCGTACCGGCGGGCAGGCCTTGTTCCTGCCTTACAACCCTTCTACCGTGGCGCTGACACAGACTATCTGGACAGAGAAAGCCATGACAGCGTCAGACACCACACTTTATCCCGACTATGCGGCGCTGGCAGCCGCCCCTGTCTGTACAGACCCCTACACCCATATTGTGGTGCCCAACTTCATCCGTAAGGAAGATTTGGCCCGTCTGTTTGCAGCCATGCCAGATATTTCAGCCGGTGGGTCCTTCCCGCCGTCTGCCCTTACCCTCTCCCCCTTGGTGCATGCCCTTGTGAAAGAGCTGGAGGGGCCAAAACTGAGGCAGTTGATTGCTGAAAAACTGAACCTCAATCTGGACAATGCGCCATCCATGCTCACGATGCGTGGCCGCACGCGGGAGAAGGATGGCCGTATCCATACGGACTCGCTGGCAAAGCGTGTCACTATTCTGCTCTATCTCAACCCGTCGGGTGAGACGTGGGAGAAGCAGGAAGGCTGCCTGCGCCTGTTGCGCGGCCCGCACGATATTGAAGACTATACCAAGGAAGTGCAGCCAGTAGATGGCACGCTGCTTATCTTCCCCAATGGCCCTACAACATGGCATGGGCACCGGCAGTTTGTTGGGCAACGCTACACCATACAGTTGAACTATATGACCCAGGACGCGCGTGCACGCTCAGAGCTGCGCCGTCATCAACTGTCTGCCGTGGCTAAAAAGCTCTCTCTGCCGGGTCTGGCACGTTAGGGCGAGTGCCGGATACACACGGATATATCCATTTACATTGAGTAAAAAACACAGGATTTTAAAATGACATATGGCGCAGCGGAACAGACAACAGGGCAGGGTGCAAGCTCCCGGCAGCATGGGAAGGGGCACAAAATAGCGCCCTTCATGCTGGGCGCGGCCATGCTGGCAGGTACGGCACTGTCCTCTTTCTGCGCTGTTGCTCCGGCACAGGCCCAGCAGGTTGCACCTGTTTCTGCAGCGCCATCCGCGCAGATTCCTGCTGCGTTGAGCAGCGCGCAGGTTGTACGGGCCACACTGCCCAATGGCCTGAAAGTTGTTATTATCCCCAACCGTCTGGCCCCTGTTGTCACAACACAGGTCAATTACATGGTTGGTTCTGCTGAAGCGCCGGAGGGCTTCCCCGGTACCGCCCATGCTTTGGAACATATGATGTTCCGCGGCAGCACAGGGCTGGATAAGGACCAGTTGGCCACCATCGGGGCGCGTCTGGGCGGCGGGTATAATGCCTTCACAACAGAAGATGTGACACGCTATTTCTATACAGCCCAAGCGCGGGATCTGCCTGTACTGCTCAAGATTGAGGCCCTGCGGATGAGCGGCCTAACCCTGAGCAAGGCAGATTGGGACAAAGAGCGCGGTGCGATAGAGCAGGAAGTCTCACGTGACTTGTCCAGCCCCGGCTATAGATATGTGGAGCAACTTCAGTCCATTCTGTTTGCTGGCACACCGTATGAGCATGATGCGCTTGGCACACGCCCCTCCTTTGACAAAACAGACTCTGCCCTGCTCAAAGGGTTTTACGATAAATGGTATGCCCCTAATAACGCTGTGCTGGTTATTTCAGGGGATATAAACCCTGTTACAGCGTTGGAGCAGGTTCGGGACGCATTTGGGGCCGTTCCGCGCAAACCTTTGCCGGAACGCCGTAACATTACACCACAACCCACCCCTGCGCGTACACTTGCCTTGCCAACGGACTACGCGGTTGGCTTTGCTGCGGTGGCCTATCCCATGCCCGGAAAAGCAGCGCAGGATTTTGCAATAGCTGATATTCTGTCAGATGTTTTGGAAAGCCAGCGTGGCGCTTTGTTTGAGCTGGTGCCGCAAGGCAAGGCCCTTATGGCTGGCTTTGAATATATGCCAAAAAAACGTGCCGGTTTTGGCTTGGCCCTGGCTGCATTCCCCAAAGGCGGTGATTCTGCAAAAACGCTTGCGGACTTGAAGGCCGTTCTTGAAAACATCCGCAAAAATGGGGTTCCGGCAGAACTGGTGGAAGCCGCCAAAAAGCGCGAGATTGCACAATTGCAGTTTTCTGCAAACTCTGTGAGTGATCTTGCCAGTATCTGGTCTGATGCTCTGACATTCCGTGACCTGGACTCACCGGGAGATGCCGTGGCAGCCTATGAGGCTGTTACACCAGAGGCCGTAAACAAACTGGCGGCAACTTTGCTGGACCCGGCACACGCCGTCACAGCCGTGCTTACCCCGGAAAGTTCGGGCAAGCCGGTGGCCGGTAAAGGGTTTGGGGGCGCTGAATCATTTGCCTCGACCTCGGACAAGCCTGTTGTGTTGCCAGACTGGGCGGAAAAAGCGCTTTCCACACTGGAAAAACCTGTTCCCACTCCTCTGCCAACCGTCAGCACCTTACCCAACGGACTGAAGCTGATTGTATGGCCTTCACATGTCAGTCACACCGTGCAACTGACCGGCACAATACGCCGCAACGCCAGCTTGCAGCAGCCTAAAGGCAAAGAAGGTGTCAGCAGCTTAACAGAAGAACTGTTTGCGTTTGGCACAACCAAGCACGACCGTCTGGCCTTCCAGAAGGCGTTGGATGATATCCCGGCATGGGAAGATGCTGGCGGAGATTTCTCTGTCGCAACACAAACGCAGGATTTTGAAAAGGGTGTGGCTCTGCTGGCAGAGAACGAACTACACCCGGCCTTTCCTGAGCAGATGTTCCAAGTGCTGCGTGCGCAGTTGGCTCGCGCTCAGGCTGGTACCCTGCTGTCACCCGGCTATCTGTTCAGCCGGGCTGTATCAGCAGCCCTGGTGCCGGAAGGAGACCCCGTGCTGCGTGAAGCAACCCCTGCAAGCTTCATGAATGTAACACATGATGATGTGATAAAGTATTATCAGAAAGTATGGCGTCCGGACCTGACTACAATTGTTGTGACAGGGGACATCACACCAGAAAAAGCCCGCGCTGTTGTTGAAAAAGAATTTGGTGGCTGGAAAGCAGAAGGTCCTAAGCCGGATGTTGAACTGGCCCCCGTTCCGCTGAACAAGCCTTCACGCGCCAACGTGCCAGATAAAAGCAGTGTTCAGGATGAGGTGGTTCTGGCCCAAACACTGGGCCTGCAAGTTACCAACCCGGACCGCTTTATGCTGACATTGGGAAATACCATTCTGGGTAGCGGTGGTTTTTCCTCCCGCCTGTATAAGGACCTGCGCGTCAAGAGCGGGTATGTTTACTCTGTAGGCAGTGAGTTTTCCTGGAACCGCACGCGCGCCAGCTACAATATTTCCTATGGTGCAGACCCGGATAAAGTTGGCAAAGCTCGTGTTGCTGCCATGCAGGATCTGAAGGATATGCAGGATCACCTTGTTACGGCGGATGAACTGGCTTTGGCTAAAGCATCCTTGCTGCGTGGCCTGCCGCTGCGGCGCAGCAGTCTGGGGGCGATTGCCGGTGAGTATCTCGGCCTTGAAAATCTCGGCCTGCCGCTGGATACGGTCGATAAAGCGGCCAATGCATATTACGGCGCAAAGGCTGAGGACATTCAGGCGGCCTTCAAAAAATGGTTGCGTGCTGATGGTATGGCGCAAATTGTAAAAGGCCCGACACCCACCTGGTAACAGACTAACCCTCTCCCCACACTTTATAGGGTGGGGATTAACCGGGCTTGACGCGTCAAGCCCGGGCTCAGGGCCCTTCGCGGCTCTGTAAAACATGGCGGCAATACTCGCGGCCAACCGCTTTAAAAATACAAAAAAGAGAACTGCCTGCTCCTCTCACGGGGGTGTTGGAAACATGCGGCAGCATTTGTATTTATTCTGACAAAAAGAAATTAGCGTTTATAATGAAATATATTCTGTATAATATGAATAGATCTGTTTTTGTCATAAATGAAATAAAAACAAGTAATATACATCTAACACTATAAACCCGAAAAATCGTGGGATAACACTACAGGCGTGCATGAATTACCTTTCCTTTATTTAATGTAAAGGAAGAGGCGTGAGCATGTGCCTGTTATTCCCTTGTTTGTTCGGGATAGTCCTTATGTCTTCAGTCCTACACCATGTTCGTAACCACTTGCAGGAAACCCGCAAACGCACATTGCAGCAGCTTTGTGGGGTTACTCTGCATAGTGACCTGCAGGAACGTTATATGGACTGGCGGCTTCCTGTGCCATTGAGCAAGCAACGACTGGAGCGTTTGGATCTGATCCGTAAAGCGGGGGCCCTGTTCATTCATGTCCCCAAAAATGCGGGTACAGCGCTCTCGCATAGCTTGTATGGCTGTACCATGCGGCATGAGAGTATTCGGTATTACCAGACTCATGCGCCCGACATTATAAGCACGCTCCCAAGCTTTGCTTTGTGGCGTGATCCTGTTGAACGTTTTTTGTCAGCCTATGATTTTATCCGCAATGGCGGGGGCAGCCATGTGACATTGCACCCCAGTTTTGTGGCACGTTATGCAGACCTGACAACGCTGGACCTGATGATAGAGTATGTGGAGAGTGCGTCTTCCATTTATAAGTTAGACCACGTATTGCGCCCGCAGAACTGGTATGTAACGGACCGGAATGGGGATCTGGCTGTACAGATGATGTTTGATATAAAGCACATAAACAGGGTGTCCTGTTTTGTGCCTGCGCTGGCGGGGTGTGAGATTAAAAAAATCAATACAACCCAACGTTTTACAATGGCACTCACACCCAGTCAGGACGAGAAAATCCGGGATTTGTACCGGGCAGATTACGCGTTGCAGCGGCATCTGAAATGCACGCAAATGGTCTCCTGACACAGCAGAATTTTCAAAAATAGCAGATATGAAAAAGAGTGTATTTGTTGCGGAATATCATTGTTTTTCATGTTTGACATATATGTAGGGTAATACCCCTCTTGCCCTATTCAGTCGTTTTTTTTGTTCTTATGGTCTGTTCTGGATAAATGCGAGGGGACTGGTCTTCTCACCTTTTCAGGTAAGGGTTTTACCATGATCAAAAAAGCAGTTCTTCTCGTTGCAGCGCTAGGTCTTGTTGCTCCCGTTGTCTCTCACGCGGAAGAAAATTCGCACCGCCACGCTCATAATGACAGCAGGGACGGTAACTCTGACTCTAATGAGTCAAGCCAGAACTTCTCCGGCCGTCATGGGAATAAGAACGGGTCAGATACCACTGATCGGCGCGGCAACCGTCATGGCGAACACCGCAAAAATGACAATAACGGCAGGGACCAGCGTAACACCACAGGCGATAACACTGACCGCCGTGGACCCAACACTCACGATGACCAAAACGACCACAACTAATCCAGCGCTAGCGTCATGAAAAAGGCGGGTGCCTTCTGGTTGGGGGCCCGGTTTTTTCTTGTTTTTCCGCTAAAAACTTATAGAGTTTCGGGAAGAAAGAGTAAGCACGTCGGAATGAGATTTTGCTAGCTGTGTCACATATCTCCCGTTCGTCATCTACACTGCCCGAGGGGTATGAGGCCGTGACACAACCGCAGCAAGATATACATATCCTGATTGTAGAAGACGATCCTGAAATTTGCGGTCTTCTCAAAAGGTTTCTGCAAAAACTGGGCTACACGGTCTCCACCGCGCTTAATCTTGCCGGCGTCGAGACCTTACAGAAAAGCCACTCCATTGACCTCGCTTTGCTCGATATCATGCTGCCGGATGAAGATGGCTATGCTCTTTGCCAGCATCTGCGCCAGACATCTGAAGCACGTATCATTATGGTCAGTGCGTTAAGTGACATCCATGATCGTATTTCCGGCCTTGATCTTGGGGCGGATGATTACGTAGCCAAACCGTTTGATCTGGAAGAGCTTGCCGCACGCATCCGTGCCGTGTTGCGTCGGCCGCAGTCTGAAAGAGTAGCCCCTGCTGCATCCGCTGCCGTGCAGCACTATCGTTTTGATAACTGGGTTTTTGAACCCTCAAAGCGTGCGCTTTATGGCAAGACCGGTATTCGGGTTGCGCTGACAGGGTCCGAGACAGACCTTTTACTGGCGCTTTGCCAGAATGCACACCACGTCTTTAACCGTACGGAACTGCTCAGCCTGATCCGTGGGGACGAAAAAAATGTGGACTCCCGCGCCATTGATCTTCTGGTCAGCCGTTTGCGGCGCAAGCTGTCTCATGAAGGACGCCAGCTTGAACTCATCCGAACCATTCGGGGCGGCGGCTATGTTTTTGATCCCGATGATACAAAATAATGAGCAAAAGGCGGCATTTTTTTCCACGCACCATTTATGGGCAGATGGTTGCGCTGGTCTCCTTATGCATGTTCATCACGCTTGGGGTTACCTCCCTGCTGCTATATGCGTTTCGTCCCTTGGTGCCTCCCCCTCTGCCGCCCGGGCCCTTCACAAATATTCTTGCTGTTGAGACCGGAATTCAGGCCCTTCAGGCTGCACCGCCAGAGGTCAGAGCGACCATGGCGGACAAAATGTCAGGTGCAGAGGTAACATTTGTCATTGGCAAGGATGCTGCCTGTCAGCACGTGCCAACAGACCATATGGCAACCTTTATTCGCAACATGCTGGTGTATCGCGGCAATTTGGGACCATACCCAATCCATGCCCAAAGCTGTGCGCCACAGGTTGGGGATGGTCTGCTGGCCTCTCTCTTTCTGCCGCATGACAATATCAGTGTGATTGTGTTTGATCGGCACCCCCATCATTTTGGCCATATGATGCGGTGGACAATGCCGCTGACAATTTCCTTACTGTTTCTGGTGACCATTACACTGGCGCTGACGTTCTGGAGTATCTGGCACATCAGCAGGCCCTTGCGAAACATTGCTATTCAGGCAGACGCTTTCGGTTATGACAGCACGCCTGAACCGTTGCCCCAGCAAGGTCCTACCGAGGTCCGCCGTCTCACGCACGCTTTCAATAGAATGCAGGCGCGCATTGCTGCCTCTACCGAGGAGCGGACACGGATGTTGATTGCTATTGGGCACGACCTGCGCACACCACTGACGCGTCTGTTCATAAGGCTGGAGCTTGGGGGAGAAGAGGCCTCTCCCGCAGCTATGAAGCATGACCTTACACTTATGAAAAAAATGCTGAATGGCGCACTCCATTTTCTGCGTGAACAGACCGATGCTGAAAGCGCGCAAGAGATTGACCTGGCTTCCCAGCTTGAAGCCTTGTGCCATGAATTCAGTGTTGTGGGGCATAACATTGCCTATAAAGGCCCTGTTTATCAAACCTGCGTCTGCCAGCCGACGGCTCTGGAGCGGGCGCTCAGTAATCTGATTGAAAACGGCCTGAAATACGGAAAGGAAGTGGAGATCACTCTTGGGAGTGATGGTCAGTATGCGGTGATAGATATTTGCGATAACGGGCCGGGTATTCCGGCACATCTTCTGGAAAAAGCACGTTTGCCCTTTTCCCGGCTGGATCCGGCCCGCTCTCTGGATGGAGGTTTGGGGCTTGGGCTTTCCATTGCAGATGCCATTATTACCCGCAACAGGGGGCAACTGACTTTGGGTGCAGCACAACCGCACGGGCTGTGCGCTCGCGTAAAGCTGCCTCTCGCGGCAAAGCAGCCCAAGAAAGCTCTGGCCGAAAAGGGTTAGCCCGCAAACACTGCGGTGCTTATGCTTTTGGAGCCGGGTGGCGGAAAGCCATAATCAGTTCAAGGCGTTCATGAGCAATCAGCGCCTCCCGCGCTGTGCGGGAGGAATCATGCACGCGGTAACGACAGAGAATTTCCGGCAGGTATCCCGGCTCTAGTCCGTTATCAATAAACTTCATCCAAAAATCGTAGTCTTCCCATCCGTCTTCAATATGAGAAAAGCCACCAAGGCGCTGCCACACATCCCTGCGGACAAGCGCCATGACATCAATATAATTGGCTTTACGCATAAGGGCCGTGTCCCACATGTCTGCCCGGCCTATGCCTGTCCTGTCTCCAAACTCTTCTAACTGGCAATAAACAGCGGGAAATTTACCACGCGTCAGGGCATCGTAATGCTTGGCCAGCGCTGTGGGATACAGAGAGTTATCCGCATCCATAATGAACACACTCTCACCCAGAGCATACTCAAACGCGACATTGCGTGAAAAAGAGGGACCCTGATTATAGGGGTTCACCAGAAACGATACGCGGTAAAAACGGTCTTTATGCTCTTCCAGCCACGGGAGGAGGGTGGCCTGTGTCTCGGGGTCTGTGGAGGCGTCATCTACAATAATCAGGTCAAGGGCATCATGCGTCTGGTCCACCAGAGAGTTCAGGCATTCCAGAATAAACTGCGTATAGTTATAATTGGTCACGCAAATGCTGATGAGGTCTGCTGGTACACGGCCTTTCTTTTTATGCTGAAAAACACACTCGGCTGGTGGATCCCAAGGGTTAAGGGTCATGGCGTAGCACTCCACACAGAAGAGATATAGCAAAGCAGGTCATGGTTTTTGGTCTGCCTGAGTGATGTATTGGCAAAAATTCTAAAGGCGTTCTTTTGTATTCGCCTGCTTTCCTTCTCCCCGTCCGGTGTGTTCAGGAGCCATTCAATCAGATTGGGCATATGGCGACCGGACTCGACCAAGTAATGCTCTCCATTTTTATAGAGAGGATGGGGGAAGCACTCTTCGGTCACAACAACAGCGCCGGAGGCCATGCCTTGACGGGCAATGCGGTGCCATTCAAAAAAATGGTTATCGTCCCGGTGTACGTTCAGGAAAATTTTTGAGTTCTCAGCCACATAACGGGGTAGGCGCGCCAATATGTCATATTGGCCCTCTGTGGTGAGCGGCCCGTCGGTTTTTCGGTAGTACAGAAAGCAGGTATAGTCGGAGAAGAAAGCGGCCTGACGGGCAAAAAATTTCTCGCGGTTGGCAGAGCTGTTACCAAAAAAGCTGACATCAATAGCGCGCTCCGCAATGGGCTTGAGCGGCGTAGAACCGCTTTGCGCGGCGTCTGGCAGCACACGAAAAAAAGGATGTGTTTTATCTGCGGGTTTCAGGCGGGCTTTCTGCACTTTGGGGATTGGGTCAAAATGAAAGACATTCAGCCCGATATCTGCAAAGGCCTGAAGGTTCTGCACACAGATATCTATAACACCAGCAGACATCAGGCAGTAAATCAGCCCGCGTGTAAACCAGAGCGTCTGGGGTTGCTCTGTATTGAACATGATGGCCTGTTCAAGAATATGGTCCTGTTTCCAGTGTTCGCTGCCTTCCAGAAAGAAGAATTCATGCGGCGCACAGAAAATACAAAGATCAGGCTTATCTGAAAGAGGTGTTTTTTCTGTCATGAGGTGTGCAGTCAGGCCTGCTTGGCTGAGATAGTCCTGAAGCAGTTCGGCAAGTTCATGAATAAAGGAATTGCCAGCCGAGTGGTAAAAAACTCCCACTGTTTGCGGCAGCTGGCCAACAGTGCGGGTTGTGTCGGGTTTATAGGCCGTAGGTTTTTTGCATTCCCGGCCAAAATACTGAGCCATATTGTAAGGGCACAAAATATCCCGCCCTTCTCCAATGCCATATAATAACGCGTGGCGGGTAGGGGATATGCCTGAGAATTTTAAAGTAGGATTGACAGTTCTGTAGTAATCGGGGCTGAAAAACGAATATTCCTTGAATTTGGTATAGCATTTCGTGAGCATATCATGGGAATAGTTCTGCAATAGACCCTTTTCGAAAAAATGAGTGCTCTCATTGTTTCTTAAATAATGAGCAAAGGGATTTTCTTCTTTCTTAATGACAGCATGAAAGAGATTTTTATAGATTTCCGTGTTAAAGAACTCGTTAGGGTTCTTCTTCTCACGGCACCCGAACAGCACATAATGAATAATCGGATCCAGCCCAGTTGTCTGTGTCTCCGGGTAGGTGCTGGTATAGAACTCTGTATTGAACTGGCCTGACTCAAGAATCGTCCGGATATCTTTTGTGTTCCAGGATGTCAGCGTTGTCATTACGAGCCTTATAAAATTCTGATGTCTTGCAGCAGTGAAATCGTCGGTCTGTTCACTCTATCGTAGGAGGGAACAGAGACGACAAAAAGGCTTTTTACACATTATTTTTTGTTGGCCGCTTTTTCAAGTTGGTGGGTCAAGGTGCAGGGTGTTTTTTTAACCGTACATTAATATTAATGTTAAAAGTATTACGCTTTAGAGTAACGATTATCAAAGGCAGGCCCGCAATATCGGCTGGGTACTCTATAGAATATGCCAAGCATGAAGCATAAAACTGTGCTGAGAGGAGCAAAGGCGCTGGACAAACAGAAGAAGAATTTACTAAGAAAAGCGAGGCAATCAACACGGTGAGTGGAATTATGACAGGGCGAGTGAGTAAAGATAAAGTGCGGGCAAAACGCGTTACGAAACCGAAAGAAGTAGCGGCAGAACGTCCCGCTCGTCGTGTCGGTACAGTCAAGAAAGTAACCAAGGCTGCTCCTGCACACGAACCAGAAGAACTGGACGTAAACTTTACGGGCTTGCTGGATGAGGCGGACCTGTTCGCAGAAAAAGCTGTTGCAGTGAGCATCACGGAAGCAGAGGCGGCTATTGCGTTTGACGGACTGTGGTATTTGTCCGTGTATCCTGATGTGCGTGACGCAGGTATTGAACCGGTCGAGCATTTTCTGACGCATGGTATGGATGAAGGCCGTAATCCAAACCCGCATTTTGATGGTGCAGCTTATATTAAAGCGAACCCTGATATTGAGGCATTCCCCTTCGGTCCGTTCATGCATTATGTGTGCTTCGGTTTCCGGGAAAAGCGCCCTCTTCGCTAAAGGCTGGCAAGAGTAGCAGCCAAACGGCATAAAACACGGCTACTGTGTTTGAGAATGAGGCCAGCCTGTAAAGGCTGGCTTTTTCTTTATGGAGAGAGCAACTTTCCTAAAGGCTGTTGGTGTAGCTGTGCGCCAGCCTGCCCGATGTGGAAAGGTGGTGCAGCGTGTTAGCGTGGTTTTCTACGGGTCTCAGGGGCTTCCAGCAGGTCTTCCGTTAACTGAATGGAAGGAACTGTCTGTGGCACCGCATCATGGTCTGGTGTGTGGCGGAAGACCTTCCATCCAATAACCAGCAGGCAGGCAATAACTGGCAGAGCACAGAAGCTCCATGTGCCGTTCGGGTAGTCAAATGCCATCATCACTAAAACAGTTGCATAAAATGCCAGCGTCAGCCATGCCGTCACCGGAGCACCCGGCATGGGGAAGGACGTTGCAGGTATTTTACCTGCTTGAATGCCTTGCCGCAGTT
The DNA here is from genome assembly GCF_000963925.1 of Acetobacter cibinongensis. Lineage (GTDB taxonomy): Bacteria > Pseudomonadota > Alphaproteobacteria > Acetobacterales > Acetobacteraceae > Acetobacter > Acetobacter cibinongensis. Next base: position 82,785 of record NZ_BAMV01000007.1, on the reverse strand, counting down.
TGATCTGGCACAGGACAATAAAGGTCCATGTGCCCAGAATGCCAATTGAAGAAATATTCAGCACAATCTCAAATATCTGGGCTGGCAGAAAATAGTTCAGCACCACGCCCACCAGATAAATGGACACAGTTGTGAGGATAGCGGCACTGGGTATGGCGTTGCGGTTCATGCGGGTCAGATAACGTGGGGCGGACCCATCCAGCGCAAGTGCCCGCAAAATGCGGCCTGTGGAATAAAGGCCGGAATTGAGGCTGGATAAGGCAGCGGTCAGCACAACAATATTCATAATGCTGTCGATGCCGGGAATACCCAGATTGGCAAAAAATGTCACAAACGGGCTCACACCCGCTTTGTAGCTGTTCCAGGGCAGCAGCAGAACAAGCAACGTAATGGTGCCAACATAAAACAGCGCAATGCGCCACATAACGGTGTTGATGGCTTTGGGGAGAACGGTTTCCACGTCCTCACACTCCCCGGCAGCGGTACCAACCAGTTCAATGGCCGCATAGGCAAAGACCACACCCTGCACCAGAACCAGAGCTGGTAAGACACCATGCGGAAAAATGCCGCCATTTTCGCTAATCAGGTGAAAACCCGGCATCTGTCCGCCCACGGGCATCCGCAGGCCCAGTACCGCAGACCCGACAATTAGAAATGCAACCAGCGCCCCAACCTTGATAATGGAAAACCAGAATTCCATTTCCCCAAACCAGCGCACGCCAATCATGTTCATGCCGGTAATAAGCAGCAGGGCCACCAAGGCAAAAACCCATTGCGGCACGGCGTCAAACGTACCCCAGAAATGCATGTAAAGGGCTACCGCCGTAATATCGGCAATGCCCGCCATGGCCCAGTTCATGAACGCCATGGACCCGGCAATGTAAGAGGCCTTGGGGCCAAGGAACTCCTGCGCGTAGGACACAAAACTGCCGCTTGTCGGGCGGTGCATGACCAGCTCACCCATTGCGCGCAGCATCAGAAAAGCAAAAACACCGCATAGCAGATACACCAGAGCCAGTGATGGCCCAATCTGCTGCAACCGTGCCCCGGCCCCTAGAAACAGCCCTGTCCCAATAGCACCGCCAATCGAGATCATTTGCATCTGACGTTTGCCAAGACCGCGATGATAGCCTTCAGACGTCAGTGTGCTGCCGGTCTTATGCTGCGTAACAGGAGAGGAAGGGGCAGACTGAGGCATTCAGGCATCCTTACTGGGTGCGGAGTGTCTTTCCGTCTAGGCAGGTACCTATGCGGAATACTCCACAAGGCTATGGAAGCCATGCGGAGCGCATGCTGTAAGTCTCAAACCCTGTTTGAAAAATACAACGAGTTCAGTGCGGAAAGACAATAATCCGGATGAGAGTCAAAGTGTTCTGGTGAGGTGTTCTTAATACCAAATGAAAAAGCAGAACAAGTCTTGCGCCATTTTTTGCTCTTTGACTTACAGATCTGCCAACAGCGAGAGTTGGGTCTCGATTGTGGGGTTCTGCGTATCATCCAGCGCTGAAAGGGTCAGGCCCAGCAGGCGCACACTGCGAGGCAACGGCAGTAGGGGGGCTAGAAGAAAACGGCCAGTCTCCGCCAGCTGGGGGGCACCCCGCACAAGGCTGGTCAGGGATGTGCTGCGGGTAAGCTGTGTAAAGTCATCATATTTGAGCTTTAGTGTAACCGTCCGCCCGGAAATCTGGCGTTTTGTGCAGGCCGCCCACACGTTTTCTGCAAGAGTCTGCAATGCGGTATGCAGGTCCGCCTCGGCGCGGATATCACGGCCAAAAGTCGTCTCCTTGCCCAAAGATTTTCTGGGCCTGTCCACTTCAACGGGCCGCTCATCCACACCACGCGCAATGCCGTAATAAAAGGACGCTGCTTTGCCAAAATGGCGGTTGAGCACGGCAAGCGGTTGTGTGCGCAGGTCTGCGCCTGTGTAAATGCCAAGTGCTGTCATGCGGGCGGCAGTTGCTGGGCCAATGCCATGGAAAGAGGAAACGGGCAGTGGTGCCACAAAGGCCTCACCGGCACCGGGGGGAATAACATATTGCCCGTTTGGCTTACGGTAGTCAGACGCCAGTTTGGCCAGAAATTTGTTGTAAGAAATACCGGCAGAGGCCGTCAGCCCCGTTTCCGCCAGAATGGCCGCCCGGATTTCCTGTGCAATGGCGGTGGCAGAAGGCCGGGGCAGTAAAGGGGCTGTGACGTCCAGATAAGCTTCATCCAAGGAGAGCGGCTGGATGAGCGGCGTATAGCGCGCAAAAATGGCATGAATCTGCTGGGAGACGGCCCGATAGACCTCAAACCGGGGCGGCACAAACACAAGCGCCGGGCATTTACGTTTGGCCACGACGGATGGCATGGCAGAGCGCACGCCAAATTTGCGGGCCTCGTAACTGGCAGCGGCCACGACTCCCCGTTCCTGGCTACGGCCAACAGCAACTGGAAGCCCCCGCACGGACGGGTTGTCCCTTTGCTCTACAGAGGCATAGAACGCATCCATATCAATGTGAATAATGCGGCGCACAGGCTGGCTCATGGTGGCCAGCCTATCACAAAACTACCTGTTCTGTAGATCCATCCCCCTATTGGGAGGCAGGCTTTCACGCAGCACGCTTGCCGCCCCATGAATGCGTGTCTTGGCCGTCCGGAAAAAGTCTTTGCGTGCGCGACCAGACTGGTCTTTGGCTTTAGTGTGTCTTTAGTGTGTATAGGCTGCTGGTTGCATAGGAGCATCTTCAGTGGCGCGAAGGCCTGCGGGCCAGACCATACGCGTATTGTTAACATCCAGATCATGCCACCGGCTGAGGGAAAGTGCTGCGGCGGATGTGGTGCGTGGCCGCACTCTGGCAGAGGTGCTTCCCCACAGGACAGGCCGCGCCAATGCCGTAATGGCATGGTGGGACAACCAGTAACCAGCCCCTGCCAGACACGCGCCCAATGTTGTAATGGCGGATGTCAGCCCCGCCAGCAGGGACGGGAAGGGAATAAGCTGGTGTAGCAGGCTTTGCACGTCTCCCTCACGTTCGTTCTGGGCAGCTTCTGTTGCCAGTAGGAGGCTGTATTCTGTAGGCGTGATGGCCAGAGAACTGCCTGAGCGAATATCCAGAGACGGGATTTCCAGCGCTGCCATATGGGTCAGAGCATCCTGAAATGCCATGGAGACGGCCAGAAACTCCTGCCGGAAGCAGGGGAGAAATACCCCAAGCTGTCGGCCACAGGCGGATGGCGTGCGGGACGGGGCCTCACCGGCAAGGCGGCGAATGGTCCAGAGTGTCAGCCGTTCGCTACAGGCAAGGTCTGTCAGGTAAACAGGTGAACGTGTCATGGCGCATTCCTGAGGGGCAAAGGCCCTCATCCTCTCAAACTGTGATGATCCTCTTTTAAATGAGAACAATTCTCATTTGCAATATAAAAATGATCACCCCGCCTGTGTCTGTCGCATAGGTGGAATTTCTTCTTTTCTTGTGCCACCGCATGGGGCAGACACAGTGTATGTCTTCCCTTGCATCCCTCTCCCTCCCGCTCCTGCGGAAACTCGATCCTGAAACCGCTCATGAGATGGCGATAGATGCGCTCATGCTCGGTCTGTCCGTCCCGGTTAAGCGCCCGGTTGATGACCCGGCGCTGTCTACCCGCGCTTTGGGGCTGCGTTTTTCCAACCCCATTGGCATCGCCGCCGGGTTTGACAAAAATGCCCGTGCGGTGCGCCCGCTGGCACAGCTTGGGTTTGGTTTTGTGGAGGCTGGGACTGTCACGCCGCGCCCGCAGCTGGGTAACCCCAAACCACGCCTGTTCCGGCTGGAGGAAGACCGTGCGGTTATCAACCGTATGGGCTTTAACAATCAGGGCATAGACCGCTTTGCGGTGCGTCTGGCCCGGTTGCACCGCACGCTGCCGTCGGGCCGTGGTGGTGGGGCAGGGGCACCGGTGGGTGCTAATCTGGGAATCAACAAAACCGGCTCGGACCCGGAGCGGGATTATCCGGCACTTGTTGGCCGCGTGAAGCCGTATGTGAACTACATTGTGCTCAATGTGTCCTCCCCTAACACGCCGGGCCTGCGTGGCTTGCAGGACTCCGCCCGCCTCAAGGGTATTCTGGACGCTATTGCAGAGCGCCACCCAGAGCGGCCGCCGCTTCTGGTCAAATTGGCACCCGACCTTGAGCATGATGCCGTAGGGCCGATTGTAGAAGCAGCCATTGCCGGGGGCGCGCAGGGGTTTATTGTCTCCAACACCACGCTGGCACGCCCTGACAGTTTGCGCAGTGCGTACCGGACGGAAAGCGGTGGCCTGTCAGGCCGTCCACTCCGTAGCCGTGCTGCGGATATGCTGAAGCTGGTGGCACAGGTTGCTGCGGGCCGCATGGCGCTTGTGGGCTGCGGCGGCATTGAATCCGGCGCGGATGTGCTTGAGCGCATCCGGCTGGGGGCTGATCTGGTGCAGGTGTACAGCGCCTTTGCCTATGAAGGCCCCGCTCTTGTCAGCCGCCTGAAGCGGGAAATGCTTGAGATCATGCGGCGTGAGGGCATTGAAACATTGGATGATATCCGAGGGACAGCGCTGTCATGAGCACCACGCCTTTTGATATGCAGGCCCTGACGGGGCTGGCCCCGCTGGCCGACCAGTATGATGGTTATATTATCGACCTATGGGGCACGGTGCATGATGGCGTGCAGCCCTATCCCGGCGCAATTGAGTGCCTGAAGGCCCTGCGCGCTGCGGGCAAGCGTGTGGTCATGTTGTCCAATGCCCCGCGCCCGGCTGAAGTTGTGGCAACGCAGCTTGAGCATTTTGGCGTCAGCCGTGACCTGCATGATGGTGTCATGACCAGCGGAGAACTGGTCCGCACGCTTTTGCAGGAGCGGACAGATCCCTGGTTTGCCCGCCTTGGCCAGAAAGTGCTGCATGTTGGCGGCACGCACGACCTTGGGTTGTATGACGGGCTGGCGCTTGACCGCGTGCAGGATGCCTCTGAAGCGCAGTTTATCCTCAATACCGGTCCGGATGCTGAACGTGGAACGGACTCGGTTGACCCCTACTTGCCGGAATTGCGCGCGGGGCTGGAGCGCGGTCTGCCCATGCTATGTGCTAACCCGGATATGGTTGTGGTCAAAGGCGGCCGCCGCATGATCTGCGCTGGGGCATTAGCCTCGTTTTACGAGCAGGAAGGCGGCAATGTGAAGTGGATAGGCAAGCCTTATCCAGATGTTTACGCTCCCGTGTTTAGCATGCTGGATGTCCCGCAAAACCGCATTCTGGGTATTGGGGATGCTCTGGCTACAGATATGCGCGGTGCGGCTGTTGCCGGGATTGATGGTGCCTGGATTCTGGGCGGCATCCATCAGGAAATGATAGGCGATAACGCGGCTCTGGCGGCGGAAGAAGCCAAGGGTGCAGGTCTGCGCCCCGTTGCCTGCCTGCCGCGCCTGGTCTGGTAGGCGCAAGGCCTGCGGGCACACCAGTTACACATAAAAACCGCCTTGGTTCATCACAAGCCAAGGCGGTTTTTTTTATAAAGAGCGGGTGGCGATAGCGCTCATAAACAGAGCGGGCCTGCCCTCAAAAATCTGGCAGCGTCTGGGAAAGCAGGCCACCCTGCCGTATCGGCGCAAGACGACGAGCCAGACCCGTTGCATCATCCGTTTCCACCATAATGCCGCACAATGTGGCATCGCCTTCAGCGGGTTGCAGCCGTTCCCCAGGCATTTTGCGGATAAAGCGCGCCATGGCTGGCTCCTTGGTCATGCCTATCACGCTGTCATAGTCACCGCACATGCCTGCATCGGTCTGGAAAGCCGTGCCAGCAGGCAGAATCCGGTGGTCTGCCGTGGGTGTGTGGGTGTGCGTGCCCACGACCAGAGAAACGCGGCCATCCAGCACATTGCCAAAGGCCCATTTTTCACTGGTGGCTTCTGCATGAATATCCACCACAATGGCCTGCGTGGTCACACCAAGCCGGTGGCGGGTGAGCAGGTCAGTTACACAGCGGAACGGGTCGTCCAGCGGGTCCATGAACAGGCGTCCCATGGCGTTGACCACCAGTGCCTTACGGCCATCAGCCAGTTCAACCTGCACGCTGCCATTGCCCGGTGAGCCGGGTGGAAAGTTGATGGGGCGGATAATACGGGGTGCTGCGCTGATGTGGGGAATGAGGTCCCGCCGGTCCCAGCTATGGTTGCCCAGAGTAATCACGTCCACCCCACCGTTGAGCAGGTCTGTTGCAATACCGGGGGACAGGCCAAACCCATGGCTGGCGTTTTCTGCGTTTACAATGACCAGATCAAGGGCAAGGGTGGCGCGGAGGGTTGGTAGGCGGCTGAGCACAACCTCACGGCCGCACCGACCTACAATGTCACCTAAAAATAAAATTCTCACGCGCCTGTCTTTCCGTGTGTCCGTTCAGCCAAAATCCAGCCTCTCCTTTTCCGTCACAAGGCAGGAGAGGGGTCTGTCATACGGCCCGGTGGGAATATGGTCCACCTCCTGCACGGATAAAGCATAGCCAATTGCGGTTATGTGTGGGTGAGCCGCCAGAGTGCGGTCATAATAGCCCCCCCCATAGCCCAGCCTGTTTCCGGCCCGGTCAAACCCGACCAGCGGCACCAGCAGAACCTGTGGCACAAGGGCGGGGCCTTCCGGCACCTGTGTGCCAAACCGGCCTGGCACCATGGTGCAGTCTGGCTGCCAGACTCGAAAAGTCAGGGGGTGGCCGCGCACAGGGGTTTCCGGCAGAGCCACAATGCGCCCGGCGGCATGCAACGCGTGGCAGAGGGGGCGCAGGTCTGCCTCGTTTGGCAGGGGCCATACGCACCCAATGCTGGCAGCGGGCAACGCCAGCAGGGTGTCCGTCAGCCGCTGGCATAACTGAGCGTCCAGCGCAGGGTCATGCGCCTTCAGGGCAGCAAGGCAGCGGGCGCGAACCTGCTGCTTGGCTTCCGCCACTGCCGGAGGGTCAGATTTAAAAGAAGGGGAGTGCGGAGCCACCATGGACCGTGGAACTTTCAACCTCCAGGACCTGCTAGTGCAGGTGGGCGCCGGGTAATGTGACCAGGGCCACAACAGAGCCAGCTCCCGAGGAAGTGCTTATCGGCCCAGGGGTGTGACTTGTCTCACGCGTCGGGCAGCCCCGCACCTTCTATGTAGGCGCGCTCCAGCAATGCTGCAATAGCTTCTGCGTTCTCGGCCAAATCAGTAAGTCGTGTGGTGGCCAGGGCCTGCTCTGCGCGCATGCGTTCTACGTCCTGCACGGCCTGATTTGTGCTCTCTGGCAGAAGCTGCGCGGACAGGTCCTGAATTTCATCAGCAAGCAGAAGGGCTGCCAGAACCAGCACATGGCTTTCTCCGGTAAAGCCCATGGCCCGGACCTGCTGGGTTTTCCGTTCTACCAGCAAGGCCATGGCCTGAAGGTGGCGCTCCTGCCCGTTTTCGCACCCGACAGAATAGCTGTGCCCGTTAATACGGATTGAGGTTGTGGCCATGCTCATGTTTCTTCCGTGCCAGCAGTCTGGGCCAACGTGTCCCGCACTCGGCTTATCAGCGCGTCTACATTGGCGGCCAGTTCCTGCGCATCAAAGTTCTGACGCTGCTGGGCGTGCTTGCCTTTTTCCAGCGCAAAGGAGATTCTTTGCAACGCCCGGTCAAGGCGGGCTAACGGGTCTTCATGCTCGGCAGGCAGGGTCGTCTGAGCCTGTGTGTCGGCTGGTTCGTTTTTGTCTGGTAAAGACTGCGCCACGGCCTGGTCCTGCATTAAGTCATTGTCCTTCAGTCTTTTGAGGAATCGCCCGCAAACGCGGCTGCGTCAAGCATGGTTATGGAAAACGTTTCTGTTTTGTCACTTTTTTCGCTCCCCGACAGGCTCTTTACACTGCATGATTATGCCTCTGGTATGGCAGTCTGTCAGGCGGCACGGCAGGCGGGGGTACCTTTCTGGCAGCAGGGTAAGGCGGCGTTTGGCTTTATTTCAGCACCCGGTGCTGCGGGGTACCTGGGTGTCGTGTGGTGGCAGACCCTTATTAAGACAATAGAAAGACAGGCTAATTGCCGCTTTCCACACATACTGGATTGTGACAGAAATGCAGGATACGCCATGATGGCTGCCATGCATGAGCAAAGGCTGATTGTATTGCACAACGACTCCCCCGGAACACAGGCGGTGCGGGCGCTTTACACGCAGCGCGGCGGTCACGTTTTCATAACGCGTCCGCCATCATTTGACCTTATAGCCCCATTATCTGACGCAACGCACCTTGCCGCGCATTTCTCACAGAGCTATTGCAAAAACAGTGAACCCGCCACGTAAGAGCGGAAAACAAGCTAGAGAAGGGATCTCTCAATGACGCTTACCCCCCAGGTTAAAGCTATTCTTGACCAGTATGAGAGCGACAGTCCAGGAACCAAAACAAATCTCGCCCGCTTTCTGAACGCCGGTAAGCTGGCAGGCACGGGTAAGCTTGTTATTCTCCCGGTTGATCAGGGTTTTGAGCACGGGCCAGCCCGTTCTTTTGCAGCAAACCCTGCGGCCTATGACCCACATTATCATTTTGAACTGGCTATTGAAGCTGGTTTGAGCGGTTACGCAGCCCCTCTGGGCATGCTGGAATGTGGCGCTGCCAAATATGCCAGCGAAATTCCGCTTATTCTGAAATGCAACAGCTCCAACAGCCTTGCAACGGAAAAAGACCAGGCCGTCACCGGCACGGTTGCTGACGCCCTGCGCCTTGGCTGTGCTGGTATTGGCTTTACCATTTATCCGGGTTCTGAATACTGCTTTGAGCAGATGGAAGAATTCCGCGAACTGGCTTCTGAAGCCAAGGCAGCTGGTCTGGCTGTTATTCTGTGGAGCTACCCGCGCGGCCCGCTGCTGAACAAACCGGCAGAAACCGCTGTGGACGTTTGTGCATATGCTGCCCATATGGCTGCGCTGTGTGGCGCCCACATCATTAAAGTGAAGCCCCCGCAGGAACTGGTGGCGCTGGATGCCAACAAAGCTGCTTATGAGCAGAACAATATTGACATCTCCACCCTGCCAGCCCGTATCCGCCACGTCGTGCAGTCTTCCTTTGCTGGCCGCCGTATCGTTATCTTCTCCGGTGGTGACAAAACCGGTACGGACAACCTGCTGAGCACCATTCAGGGTATTCAGGATGGCGGCGGCTTTGGCTCCATCATCGGTCGTAACGTGTTCCAGCGCCCGAAAGCTGAAGCACTTGACCTGCTGGACAAAATCATCACCATCTTTAAAAGCTAAACACGGAAACGTGAACGCAGGATGGGCCGCGAGGGAGGGCCGTTATGACGGCAATTGAATTCTATCTCGCCACCCCCATTCTGCAGGATGGTGAGGCATTTTTGCCTGTTCTGGCGCAGGGTCTGGCACGCCAGTGCCCTGCTGCCGTGCTGCTCCGGCTGGCCGATGCGCCAGAGGCACAGCTTATCAAGATCATCAAAACAGTTCAGCCGCTTGTGCAGGGGCAGGATATTGCCCTGATGCTGCAAGACCGTCCCGCTCTGGCCCAGAAGACGGGCTGTGACGGTGTGCATCTTTCCGCCGCCTTTACGGGTGGCAGTGTGCGGGATATCCGCAAGGCGCTGGGGGATGACCTGCAGCTGGGTATAACCGTTGGCACCAGCCGGGACGCCGCCATGCGCGCGGGCGAAAGCGGCGCGGATTACGTGCTGTTCAGTGCCTCCACCGGCCCCCGTCAGGAAGATGACAACCTGACAGATGCTGAGCCGGAAAGTCTGGCTGCTCTAGTGCAGTGGTGGTGCATGATGATGGAACTGCCCGCCGTGGCCGATGTGCCGGAAGCCGCTGAACTTGCCCAGTTTGCGCAAACTGGGGTGGACTTCATTCTGCCCGGTTCCTCATTCTGGGATAAGCCGGAAGCATGGCAAGTACCCGCTTAACGCGCGGGTCAGGCCGTATTTGGCCATAGTTCAGCCACCGGCTTTTTCTATATACTCTCTTGGTTTTTTGAAAGATGGGCGCAGGGGCAATGGCCCGCTGTGGCGTCCCACTTACGGATTGAGGATGAGGCATATGCTTACAACGAAAAAATTTGCAGCGCTTGCGCTTGCGTTTGGTCTGGTTGGTGCAAACGCAGCACAGGCCCAAAGCTGGGGCAGCCTAGGTAAAGATGCCCTGTCCACCGCGACCAGCAGCGCCAAAAGTGCCGGGTCCAGCATGGTTGGCAGCATGTTGCCAAGCCTGTCTTCCAGCAGCACGGGTAATATTGCCGGTATTCTGGGCTACTGCGTGCAGAACAATGCCCTGCAGGGTGCCAAGTCAACGGCAACATCCGTGCTGAGCAACCTGACACAGAAATCTGATGTGACCTCATCCAGCGCCTATGCAGCCGGTCAGAACGGTTTGCTTCAGACAGGGGATAACCAGATGTATTCTCTGGCCAACCTTAAGGGTGAACTCAAAACCAAGCTGTGCAGCATGGTTCTGAACAAAGCTCAGTCTCTCCTCTAAGACTGTTATCTTCTCTGCCCGTAACGATAGTGCGGGCAGGGTCAGAGCATGAAAAAGGCCCGCTGGAGAGCACTCCGGCGGGCCTTTTTTAGTCAGATTGTACGGTCAATGCTCAGGGCAGTTGTAAGGCTGTTGGTGTTGTCAGGCTATCATGCCCCTGTGCTGCGGACCGGTGACCGGGCAAAGGCTGGGTTGCTGCGGACGGCACTACGGCAACGGAGGGCGGGGCCGCGTGTGCTGGCACAACCGCTTTTGCGGTCGGGGTACGAGGCGCTTTCAAAACGCGCGGCGGATGGGGCGCTTTCTGGGCTGTCACCACTGGTTTAACCGGCGGTGTAACCAGAGACTGCGTAAAATACAGCACGCCGTTGGACTGCGGAATACCGGTAACCCAGAGGCGGGAGGTCTGGCCCTCACCATTCCCGATAATTACCTGACCCGTGGGTGCGTCCACCCACGCAGAGAGCTGGCGGCCCTGAACGGTTGGCAAACCAACGGAGTGGGTGGGGGAGTTCAACGCAGCCGTCTTGATTTTGTCCAGCGGCCATTTGCCCTGCACAATGGTGTACCCCAGCAGTTGCTGGAGAGCAGTGGTATTTTGCTCGGCCATCAGGGTGCCGCCCGTCTGGGCGTCATAATGTTCCAGCGCTGAGTTGGGGGTGGCAAACACCGTATAAGGCCCGCTGCGCTGCAAAAGCTGGAGCAGCCCGGTCACGGTCAGACCACGGGTGTAGTCCGCCAGCTCGATCGAGGTGGGCAGTGTGTCGGACAAAGGCCGGTCGCAGGAGGCCGGGGTCTCAGGGTCCGGGTAGGCAATGGCACTGTCGGGCGATTTTTTATCGTCTGATGCATCGACCTTACGGGGTTCGTAGGTTCGGGTGCCAGAGACTGTCGGCATCATGTAAGTGCAGGTGGAACTGGCGGTCGTGTATACATCCTGCCGCGCATGGCTCTGGCACCCGGCCAGTCCCAGAGCAGCACCCAGTAGAACGGGGGAAACCACAAGCGGCTTGCAGCGCGCAAAAGCCGGTATGAACACAGATAAAGCCGAGGCGCGGGGGTGCCGCATGGAGGTCTCCCAGAAAGTCATGCCATGATCATAAGGCAGGAAGTGCGGCAGATCACGCTTGGCAGACTCAGCATCCATCGCCCCGCAAGGTCCATGCGGTTACAATTCCGTTTACAAGTTCAAAATTGGTCTGGCAGGTGTAGGTGTAGGCAGTGCCGGTGGATGGGCCGCCATAGCCCCAACCGCCACCCCAGCCGGGTCCGCCCCAGCCACCACCCCAACCGCCGCCCCAGCCACCGTAACCCCAGCCGCCGCCATACCCCCAGCCACCCATGCTGGTGTAATCGGTCTGCTGATTGATGTAGGACAGGAAGGTATGAGTGCCGGACGTGAATTCACGCGTGGGTACGCCGTACGTGCGGACAACATCCACAGCCTGCTTGCCGATCATGGAGTCGAGCACCCGACGTTCTTTTTCAGTGGGGACCTGACAGGCCGCCAGAGAGAGCATGCTCACCAAGAGAAACAGTTTTCTGTATGTCATGGCCAAATTCCGACAGGATGAAACATGCAGACCCGGCACGGCACCGGGCCATCTAGAACATAATATCACGGATATATTTTGCAGACTAAGCGTTTATCCACAAGACATCGTTTATGGAAGGCGTGCCGCAGGCCAGCATGACCAGTCTGTCAAAGCCCAGTGCAATGCCTGAGCACGGGGGCATGTGGGGCAGGGCTGCCAGAAGCTGCTCGTCAATCGGCCAGTCAGGGCGCTGAGGGTACTGGGCCGTGCGGGCGGCACGGTCTGCTTCAAAACGGGCACGTTGTTCGGTCGGGTCTGTCAGTTCCTCAAACGCATTCGCAAGCTCCATGCCAGAGGCATAGAGTTCAAACCGCAGCGCGACTCTGGGGTCCTGCGGGTCACGTTTTGCCAATGCTGCCTGGCTGGCAGGCCAGTGGGTCAAAAACGTAGGCCGTGTGCGGCCTATTGCAGGTTCGATTCGTTCCAGCAGCAGGCGGAAGAACAGGTCTTCCCACGTTTCTCCCTCCCGCAGCGTACAGTGTGCGGCCGCAGCCAAGGCGGCTGCATTGCCCTCAGTCGGCAATAGGTCCAGCCCCGCATGGCGCTGGAAGGCGTCCGTCATGGTCAGGCGTTCAAAAGGCTGTGTCAGATCAAGCGTGACGGATGGGCCGGCCAGAGTGGGCCTTTCCAGCGTGGGAGGAAGAACAGCTTTGATCAGGGCTTCTGTCTCAGTCATCAGCCCGTCCAGCCCCAGATGCGGGTGGTACCATTCCAGCATGGTAAATTCCGGCGCATGCAGGGCGCTGCGCTCCCCGTTACGCCACACCCGCGCAAACTGGAACACGGGCAGCCCGGTCGCGGCGACAATGCGCTTCATGGCAAATTCCGGGCTGGTATGCAGGAACAGCGGCTCCTGCTCCCTCTGTGGGGTATTCCGCACCGTGTGGAAGGGGCTGAGATGCACCTCCTCTCCCGGCACAGGCACCGCGTAGGGAGTTTCCACCTCCATAAAGCCGTGCCCTTCCAGAAAGGCGCGTATGCCGCGCTGCATGAGCCCGCGCCGATGTAAAAACGGCAGCCGGTCCCGTATATGGTCGGGGTCTGGCGTGGTGGGAGCGGTAAATAAAGCGGTGTGTGTGCTTGCAGGACTGGACATGGTGAGAGTAGAGGCGTGCCATGTCTCATTCGGTCAAGCCCCAAAATTCCACCCGTAAGCTGATCCGCACGACAGAGGAGCTTATCGCCGCCGGTCTGGCGCCTGCCAGCCAGCAGGAGGCTCTGGCCGAGGTGGCACAGCATTATGCAACAGCCATCCCTCCGGCCTTTCTTGACCTGATAGACCAGCCGACTGACCCCATAGGCCTACAGGTTATTCCTTCCCCCGATGAATTGCAGGTTACGGCAGCAGAACGCTCAGACCCCATAGGGGATAACGCGCTTTCCCCTGTGCCCGGTATTGTCCACCGCTATGCAGACCGGGCCTTGCTAAAGCCGTTGCTGGTCTGCCCGCTTTATTGTCGCTTCTGCTTCCGGCGGGAGCATGTAGGGCCGGACGGCGGTGTGCTGGATGATGCAGCCCTGGAAAATGCTCTGAACTGGCTTCGTACGCATCCGCAAATTCAGGAGGTCATTTTAACGGGCGGGGACCCTCTCATGCTCTCCCCGCGCCGGTTGGGGCATATTATGACGGCGCTGTCCGCCATGCCGCATGTCACCACTATCCGGCTGCATACCCGCGTACCAGTGGCCGCTCCGGAGCGTGTGACAGAAGCCCTGATGGACGCTCTGGAGTCTGACAAGTCTGTCTGGATGGCCGTCCATATCAACCATGTCCGTGAAATGTCGCCCGCTGCGCAGGCGTGTCTGAAGCGCCTTGTGCGGAGGGGGATCCCGCTCTTGGGCCAGTCTGTCCTGCTGCGGGGTGTGAATGATACGGAGGAAGCGCTTGAGGCCCTTTTCCGCAGCATGATTGCCGTGCGGATGCGCCCCTATTACCTGCACCAGCTTGACCCAGCCCCCGGTACAGCCCGTTTTCATGTGCCAGTGGTTGAGGGGCAGCGCCTGCTAGCAGGCCTGCGCGGGCGGGTGACGGGGCTGGCATGGCCTACCTATGTGCTGGATATTCCCGGTGGCTACGGCAAGGTGCCCCTCGGCCCCGGCTATGTGGAGGGACCAACGACCGTGCGTGACCCGGAGGGCACCCCCCACGTTCTGGACCGTCTTTAAGAACAAGCTGCTCCTTGCCGCAGGGCACGTCCGCTATTGTGCGCTTTGACTGGTTATGGCCGGTGCGCCGCAGGTTTGCCGTGAGAGCAGAACGGTTTTCAACGGCATATTATGCGCGTCGTACAACTCAATCCGCGTGCCGATATCCAGATTGAAGGGGGTCGGTTTGTTCAGCGCCTTGCACAAGATGCGCTGCATGGAAGCAGTGTTATTTTTGTTTTTGATGAATGTGACTGTATCAGCATCGGCAATGCGGATTTTGTAGAGAATACTGTTGCCAACGACCTGAGCATCAAAAAACGTCATGAACTCTATTGTGAGAGGAAAAGATTTCTTCTCAGCCCTTACGGTCGCTTCCAGGTAATTCCTGATTAGTTCCGGGTCATCCGGGGCTTGGCTGACCGTCAGACACTCTTGAGGTGTAATGACATAGGAGAGGAAAGTGGTAGCTGTTTCCGGGTTTCGGTATGCCAGACGGAGTGACATGCCATCCTTGATAAGCGGCGCATAAAGCGCGTTGCGGCACAGGCTGGGCATGGCCAGCGCCTTGGCGCTGCGGGCCAAATCTGTCTGGACAGTGCGCCTGAGCACATAGTCATGCCCGACATCAATATCGATCACCAATGTCGTGCCAGTGGTTTCGCACTGCACCACTTTTGTGCCGGGACTAATTTCCAGCGGTAATTTGCCACTTCCGTTAATGGCGCGTGCAAGGGCTGCTACGCGCTGCTCCAGCGGCGATGTTGTCTGGGCATGGGCCGCAGCCGCGTGGGTGAGTAACAACAAGGAAAATAATAGAAGGCGCACTCTCTTTTTCATGGCTATCGCCTTACGCCTCTTGCCAGAAGATGCAAGCGGGCTTTCAGAAAGACGAAAGAGAGGCAGCCAGCTTTTCAATGTCAGCCGGGGCAAAAACGGCAATGCCGTTCTGGCGTAGCAGGGCGGCTGTCACACCTTCCCCAGCCTGTTTCTGTCCGGTGAAAGAGCCATCATAAATCATCAGGCTCCCGCAGGAGGGGCTACCGTCTATCAGAAGGGCGACCGTGCAGCCTTCCTGCTGTGCAAGTGCTAGCGCGGCCTGTGCGCCGTCCAGAAACGGGGCGGTTACATCCGCTCCCGTTGTGTCACGCACCAGTGCGTGCCCTGCCACCACATCCCGGCCGGACAGGCCGTTGGCAATTTCTGCTGCGGGGCGGGGTGTGGGCATACCGCCTGCCCGTTCCGGGCAGAGGGAAACAACCCACCCATTCTGCTGCCAGTGCTGTAACAGCGGGTGCTGTAGTGTTTTGGCAGAGCCATCATACCGCACCGGTTGCCCCAGTAGGCAGGCGCTTACCAGAATACGCGGGCCGGCAGGCATTTATTCGCCTGTAGCTCCGCCGCCTTCATGCCGCCTGTCAAAGCCGCCATAATAGCGGGCATCGCCCTTGGTGCCCAATTTGGGGCCACCAACCAAAATGCCCTCCGGCATACCCCACGGGGCATGAGGGGAGAAGCTGTAGCCTTCGTGCTCAAGGGTTTTTTGCACGTCCGCCGCTACCGCGCCGGATTCAATTTCCACAGCTTCGGGCATCCACTGCTGGTGCAGGCGGGGCAGGTCAATGGCCTGCTGGATGTCCAGCCCATAATCTACCACACTGAGAATAACAGACAGCACAATGGTGGGAATGCGCGAGCCACCTGGGCTACCAATTACCAGAACCGGTTTGCCATCTTTGGAAACAATGGTGGGCGACATGGAAGAAAGCGGTGTTTTACCCGGCGCAATGGCATTGGCCGCGCTGCCAACAATGCCAAACATGTTAGGCGCACCTGGCTTGGCGGAGAAGTCATCCATCTCGTCATTCAGGAAGAAGCCGGTATTGCCCGCAATCACCTTGGCACCAAACCAGCCATTCAACGTGTAGGTGGTGGAGATGGCCAGCCCGTTTTTATCAATAACCGAGAACTGCGTTGTCTCGTGCTTTTCCGGTGTTGTTTCCCCTTCCCTCAGGCTTGCGGAGGGTATGGCAACATCAGTGGGAATATGTGCCCGCACCTGTTCGGCATAGGCGGGGTCCAGCAGGTGGCGGGTTGGGTTGTGCACAAAAGCCGGGTCTCCCAGGCTGCGGCGGTCAGAATAGGCGTGGCGCATGGCCTCAATTTCGCGCTGCAAGGCCGGTGCCGTATGCAGGCCAAGAGCATGCATGTCATAGCCGGACAGAATGTCCAGAATTTCGCACAACGCGATACCGCCCCCGCTGGGTGGGGGGGCGGTTTCAACCAGATATCCGCGATACTGGCAGCTAAGCGGCGTGAGTTCGCGCGTTTTGTACTGTGCAAAATCTGCCAGTTGCAGCAGCCCGCCATTCTTGCGGGAGGCCTCGACAATGGTTTTGGCAATCGGGCCTTTGTAAAAGGCGTCTGGCCCTTTGTCCGCCACCAGTTGCAAGGTGTTGGCCAGATTGGTCTGCACCAGCCGGTCCCCTACCTGAAGAGGGGAGCCATCTGGCCGCAGGAAGATAGCCTTGGCCTCCGGGCTTGCACGGAAGGCGTCGGTGGAGGTGTTCAGCAGTTCCACGTCCCCGGCCTGAAGCACAAAGCCCTCACGCGCCAACTTGATGGCCGGAGCCATAACAGCCTTACGGGACAGATGGCCCCAGCGGTGCAACACTTTGTCCAGCCCGGCCACAGTGCCGGGTACCGCCACGGCTTTCCAGCCGGTGACGGATTGCTCGGCCAGCACATTGCCCTGCGCGTCCAGATACATGTCTGCCTTGGCGGCTAAGGGCGCTTTTTCCCGGAAGTCCAGAAAAATGGAGGGTTTGCCGGGCTGGCGCAGCATCATAAAGCCGCCGCCGCCAATATTGCCGGCTGCGGGGTACACCACGGCCAGAGCATACCCCATGGCCACGGCGGCATCTGCGGCATTACCACCTTTGGCAAGAATATCTGCCCCAACGTCAGAAGCCAGTTTCTGTGCGGAAACTGCCATGCCGTTTTTGCCCGGTGTAGGTGCCAATGGCGGTAGACCATTAGGCTGCTCTTTTCCGTAAGCCAGCGGGTCCGGTGCGGAGGCTGGCTGTGCGGCCTGTGCGCTGACAGGCAGCCAGACAGTGGCACAGGCCAGCAGCACCAGTGCTGAACAACGCCGGACCGAGGCGCTACGGGGCAGGGCGGGGCAGGGCAGATAGGTCATGCAGCTTTAGCCTTCGGTGGGGTAAGGTGGGCAGTGATAACCAGCAGGAGAGAGGGTGAAGATTTCACATCCCGTCTCCGTAACCCCCAGCATGTGTTCAAACTGGGCGGACAGGGAGCGATCCCTTGTGACGGCGGTCCATTCATCTTCCAGAATTTTCACATCCGCGCGGCCAATATTCAGCATTGGCTCAATGGTAAACACCATACCAGCCTGAAGCTTCATGCCTTCACCAGGGCGGCCATAATGCAGCACTGTTGGTTCAGCATGGAAGGTCCGGCCAATGCCATGGCCACAGAAGTCCCGCACAATGGAGTAGCGGTTCTGTTCAGCCAGTACCTGAATGGCGTGGCCAATATCCCCCAATGTTGCGCCGGGGCGTACAACATCAATGCCACGCATCAGGCAGTCATAGGTTGTTTTGATCAGTTTGTTGGCTTTAACCGGGGTCTTGCCTACCGTGAACATGCGGCTGGTATCACCATACCACCCGTCCAGAATGGAGGTGACGTCAATATTGACGATATCCCCTTCCTGAAGCTTCTTTTCCCCCGGTATGCCGTGACACACCACGTGATTGATGGAAATGCAGCAGGATTTTGGGAAACCACGATAATTCAGCGGGGCTGGAACAGCACCGTGTGCCAGCGTGTAATCATGAATAATCTGGTTGAGTTCTTCTGTCGTTACCCCGGGTTTGACGTAAGGGGTAATCATGTCAAGCGTGGCGGCTGCCAGTTGGCCCGCGGCGCGCAGGCCCTGAAAGTCGTGTTCGTTATGCAGAACAATACCGTGTCTGCCAGCCATACTGAGTGCTCCATTCGTTTTGCAGATCTGTAGAGCAGCTTTAAAAATCAGCAGGGAGGGGTGGTGCTCTTGGCACACCAGACCTTGTGGCACGATTTTTAAAGCTGCCCTTATCCAGACAGCAAAATGGAACGCAGCCGCCTTAAAGGCAACCCGCTTCCGGGCAGGAAGCGGGGGAAAGTGTCATAAAATCAGGTTCTGCTGCGTGTTGCGTGTGCTTTATGCAGCGTATGCTTGCTGGTGCTGGCTGTAGCCGGATGCACTTTTGCCCCAATAAGCCGGAGATGGTGGCCGTTGGCGACTGGTGTGGCGCGTACATGGTGCACACCACGGCGGCCTACGGGCGCTTCGGCCACTTCCAGCGGCGCATGAGAATGGGCTGCCGCCAGAACAATCACACGCCCTGCATGGTGATGAGCAGGGACGATGTTGCGTGCCAGAACCAGTGGCCGTTCAACCGGGGCAACGCCCTCAGCATCAAACCCACGGTCAAGCTGGTCTGCCATGGCCAGAGTCCGCTGGCCATTGCTGGACGCGCCCATAACAACACCAACCAGCCGCACATTACTGCGCAGGGCGGATGTCACAAGGTTGCGGCCTGCTTCTTCTGTATAGCCGGTTTTCATGCCGTCCGCGCCCACATAGGCTTTCAGCATGGGGTTGTGATTAGGGATCATCCGGCCATGAAAGCGGAAGGCAGCGGTGGAGAAGTAATGATAGTCTTCCGGGAAGTCATTGATCAGATGTCTGCCCAGTGTGGCGAGGTCACGCGCCGTGGTAAGCTGGTCCGGGTCTGGCAGGCCGGAGGCATTGCGGAAGGTGGTGCGGCTCATACCCAGCGCGCGGGCCTGCTGGGTCATGAGGGCAGCAAACTGTGGTTCGCTCCCGCCACCCAGAAATTCACCAAGGGCACAGGCAGCATCGTTGGCGGACTTTGTGACCAGCGCCAGAATGGCCTGCTGCACGGTCAGGCGGCTACCCGGCACAACCCCAAGTTTGGAGGGCTCCATGGTTGCTGCATGAATGGAGACGGGCACAAGCTGGTCCAGCGTGATCGTCCCGGCACGCAGTGCCGAGAACGTCAGGTACAGCGTCATCAGTTTTGTCAGGCTGGCAGGGTAGCGGCGCAGGTCCGGGTCTGTCTGGGACAGAACGGCACCGGTGTTAGCGTCCATCACAATAGAACTAAGCTGGCCTGCATACTGCGCATGGGCGTTACGCTGGGTCGCAACGGTGCCTAACGCAACACCCGCCAGCAGCCCAATCCATTTTCGACTGGACGTTCTCTTTCTGTTCTGCTTATATTCAGCAGACTGGGTTGGGGTGTGTTTTCTGCGTCCTGCTTTGCCGGTATGTGCCACTGCGCGTCCCACCTGTGTTTCTCAGGATAATGTCAGTCTCGTCTCATAGATTGCAAGCCCGCAACAGTGAAAAAAGGAGAGAATCCTTATCCTTGCGCGGTATTCTTCACATCCTGTCTCAGCCTGATTTGTGGCCTGAATAAGGCATCTGCACGCCAGAAGGCTTGATAACTCTGCCATTCAGGCGCAAAGCCCCCTTCCATCAGTGGGATGCCATGCCAATATTGTGGTATAGGATCATCTCCTTAAAAATTGGCAACGGAGTTCTGTACTGATGGCGTCCCGTTCTTTTACTGTTCTGCACACGGGCAATGGTCCATCACGCCGCCAGGGTGGTGGCACGGAGTCGGGTGATGATGGGAGCGATAGCGGCGTTGTGGTGAAAGCCCGCCCCAAGACCCGCAAACCCTCCATGTACAAAGTGTTGATGCTCAACGATGACTACACGCCCATGGAATTTGTGGTGCATGTGCTTGAGCGATTTTTCAGCAAGAACAGAGATGAGGCTACGTCCATCATGCTCAACGTGCACAAGCGCGGGGTAGGGGTGTGCGGTGTGTTTACCTATGAGGTAGCGGAAACAAAGGTCACGCAGGTGATGGACCTGGCACGCCAGAACCAGCACCCGCTGCAATGCACAATTGAAAAAGAGTAAACACCTGCTTTGCGGGAAAGCTGGCGTTATCTGTAGTTTTTCGGAGCCTTCAGGAAAAAAAAACGTCATAGCGCAATTTTTACGCGCTTTCTGACTCGCAATTCCTCTCAAAGCGGCCAAATATGAAAACAGGCCACCAGAGTATGCAGGCATCCTTAGCCCACACTCTGGCAGAACGGGGAAAGGAGCGTCTCATCATGTTGTCACGCAATCTGGAGCAGACGCTACATCAAGCTCTCATTTTAGCCGGTGAACGGCACCACGAATATGCAACGCTGGAGCATCTGCTGCTGGCG
Source organism: Acetobacter cibinongensis (assembly GCF_000963925.1). GTDB lineage: Bacteria > Pseudomonadota > Alphaproteobacteria > Acetobacterales > Acetobacteraceae > Acetobacter > Acetobacter cibinongensis. The sequence continues at coordinate 62,259 of NZ_BAMV01000007.1, read as the reverse complement.
CTGGTGGACGATGCTGATGCTGTTACGGTGTTTCGTGCCTGCGGGGTCGACCTTGACCGCCTGCGGACAGACCTGACGAATTTTCTGGATAAAGATCTGGCCGGGCTGGCGTCTGAACGCCCGACCGAGCCAAAACCAACGGCCGCCTTCCAGCGCGTTATCCAGCGTGCGGCCATTCATGTACAGTCCACAGGGCGTGATGAAGTGACGGGTGCCAACGTGCTTGTTGCCCTGTTTGCCGAGCGGGAAAGCCATGCGGTCTATTTCCTGCAATTGCAGGACATGACCCGGCTGGATGCCGTCAATTTCCTGTCGCACGGCATCGCCAAGGCGCCTGACCGCTCCACACGCCGCCCGGTGACTGGCACAGGCAAGAACAATGCGGAGTCCGGCCCTGACAAAGGCGAAGACCCCGAACGCGGGGAAGCCCGCACACAGAAGAATCAGGAAGCGCTCTCCACCTACTGCGTCAACCTCAATGCCAAAGCACAGGCAGGCAAGGTTGATCCGCTCATTGGGCGGGACAAGGAAGTTGAACGCACGATCCAGATCCTGTGCCGCCGCACCAAGAACAACCCCCTGTATGTGGGTGACCCCGGCGTAGGTAAAACAGCCATTGCCGAAGGCCTGGCCCGCCGCATTGTTGAAGGCAATGTGCCGGAAGTGCTGCTGAAGGCCACCATCTATTCTCTGGACATGGGGGCCTTGCTGGCCGGTACCCGTTACCGTGGGGATTTTGAAGAACGCCTGAAAGCTGTGGTGACCGAGCTGGATCAGGACCGCAATGGCATCCTGTTTATTGATGAAATTCATACCGTGATTGGTGCTGGCTCTACCTCTGGTGGAGCGATGGATGCCTCCAACCTGCTTAAGCCTGCTCTGGCTGCGGGCACATTGCGCTGCATTGGTTCGACCACGTACAAAGAGTTCCGCCAGCACTTTGAAAAAGACCGTGCGCTTGTGCGCCGGTTCCAGAAAATTGATGTGCCTGAGCCGTCAGTTGAAGATGCGGTGAAGATTCTGCGTGGCCTGAAAAGCAGCTACGAAAAACACCACAAGGTGCGGTACACGGAAGAGGCTATTCGTGGCGCGGTGGAACTGGCTGCCAAGTATATCCATGACCGTAAACTGCCCGACAAAGCCATTGACGTGATTGATGAGGTCGGGGCCTCCCGCATGCTTCTGCCAGAAGGTAAACGCCGCAAGACCGTGAACCTGAAGGATGTTGAGGACATTATTGCGCGTATTGCCCGCATTCCGCCCAAAAGTGTCTCGGCGGATGATAAGGAAGTACTGCGCGCGCTGGACCGTGACCTGAAAAACATGGTGTTTGGGCAGGACAAGGCCATCCATACCCTGTCAGACGCCATCAAACTGTCCCGTGCAGGCCTGCGTGACCCTGAAAAGCCGATTGGTAACTATCTGTTCTCCGGCCCCACCGGGGTTGGTAAGACCGAGGTTGCGCGTCAGCTGGCTGCAACATTGGGTATTGAGCTGATCCGCTTTGATATGTCGGAATATATGGAGCGCCACTCCATTTCCCGTCTCTTGGGCGCACCTCCCGGTTATGTCGGGTTTGATCAGGGCGGTCTGCTGACCGATGCCATTGACCAGCACCCCCATGCGGTTCTGCTGCTGGATGAAATTGAGAAAGCGCATCCAGACCTTTATAACGTGCTGTTGCAGGTTATGGATCACGGCCGCCTGACGGACCATAACGGGAAAACGGTGGATTTCAGAAACGTCATTCTGATCATGACCACCAACGCCGGTGCGGCAGACCTGAGCAAGGAGGCTATTGGCTTTGGGCGCGACACCCGTGTGGGTGAGGATGAAGAGGCCATTAAACGCCTGTTCACCCCGGAATTCCGCAACCGTCTGGATGCCATTATTCCGTTCGCTAACCTCACGCCGGAAACGGTGGGCCGCGTGGTCGAGAAGTTTGTGTTGCAGCTTGAAGCCCAACTGGCAGACCGCAACGTGACGCTGGAACTGTCTTCCGCAGCCAAGGAGTGGCTGGCAGAGCGTGGGTATGACCGCCTGTATGGTGCACGCCCACTGGGCCGCGTTATTCAGGAAGAACTGAAGAAACCGCTGGCGGAAGAACTGCTGTTTGGCAAGCTGACCAAAGGTGGCGCGGTCAAGATCGGTCTGAAAAACGGTGCGCTGACCTTTGATATTATCGAAAGCAACACACCCGACCGGGCCGACGGGGCTGGTAAAGAGCGCAGCACAAAACGTGAGGAAGAAGCAGCCGGGTAACGGCAGCCTCTCCCCAACAGCGGGAAACAAAAAAGGCCAGTCCGCACCATACGGACTGGCCTTTTTTTATGGTGGGTCGCGTGATGGCTCAGTCGTATTTATGGCCATTTACAGTAACATAACCGGGTACGGGCCATGACCAGCCTGTGCCATGGTGCGTCCAGTCGATGCCCTGACGGCGGATGGAGTCGTAATAATACCGGCCTACAACTTCCACCTGATCGCCTTTTGCAACCCAAGGCCAGTTCGGAGCCTTCATTTCATCCAGACCGGAGACAATGCGGATGGAAATGGAAGGCGTGACAGCCACATAAAAATAACCATGCCAGCCGCTGCGTGTGCGCTTGGCTTTGGGGCTCACTGCCAGCACCGTGCCGCAAATATGCACCGGCACATCCGCTTTGGAGCCGCCATTTTCAAATGCAAACTGCTTTGCCAGAAAATCACGGTTATCGCAGCTTGCCGGAACCGTTGCGGTGGGTTCAGCCTGTGCTGCTACGGAGTAAGGAAGAGCCGTAAGCGTAAGCAGGCCCGCAGCCAGCAGGGGGCGTAAAAAGGCGGGGGCAACCATAGGGGGAGTAACCTTTGTTCTGACGGTGCCATGGTCCACCGGCTGGGACAGCCACGGCATGGGGTAAGCGTCTGTAGGAAACATCGGCCTGTTCCGCAACAGGCCGATACTTTGCGGGGAGACCTTATTTTTCGTTTTTCAGTCGTGCAAGGTAGTCATCCAGCCGCTGGGTAACGTCCGGCGCAGGCTGAGGGAGTTGCAGTTGCAGGTGTGTCAGGGCACGAATAATGGTGCCAATGACCACCAGCCGCGCATACCATTTGTGGTTGGCGGGCACGATAATCCATGGTGCGTAGGGGCGAGCCGTGGCCTGAATGGCATCCTCATACGCTGTCTGGTACTGGTCCCAGTATTCGCGTTCCTTGAGGTCAGACGAAGAAAATTTCCAGCGTTTTTCCGGTTCTTCCAAACGGGAGAGCAGGCGTTCTTTCTGTTCATCGGCGGAGATGTTCAGAAAGAATTTCAGCACCAGCGTGCCTTGGCGGGAGAAGTAATGCTCAAGGTGGCGAATGTCCTTGTAGCGGCCTTCCCAGAATTCTGGCGTATCAATAGGGCCGGTCAGGTGTTCGCGGTCTAGCAGTTCAGGGTGAACGCGGGTGACCAGCACATCTTCATACTGGCTGCGGTTAAAAATGACGATGCGCCCGGCCTGTGGGGCCGCAGCATGAATACGCCATAAAAAGCCATGTAGCAGGTCTGTCGGGCCGGGCTGCTTGAAGGAGGCAACAGACACACCTTGCGGGTTAACGCCGGACATAACGTGCTTGATTGTGCCGTCCTTGCCAGCCGCATCCATGCCTTGCAGAATAATCAGCACGGACTGCTTCTGGTTGGCGTAAAGCAGTTCCTGCAGGTCCTGTAACCGATGCTTGACCTCTTTCAGCAGCTCGGACCCATCTTCCTTGGTTAAACCAAGATTCCCGTCATCATTGGGGTTATGATCCTTCAGGCGGAATTTATCGCCTTCTGTAATGTGGTAGCTATCAAGGATGTGCAGGAATTTGGTCAGTTTATTCATGATGGTTCCCTTATGATGGGCCGACAGTACAACCGAATAAAAAATTTGTAAAAACGTTCAAATTTTTATTTCTCAACAGAGCGGAGGTGCCTTGCGCAGGTGTCTCTCACACTCGGTATGCCTCTTATGTGTGTATCTGGCCATCGGCTAGCGTAGCAGACAAAGGTTGCCAAAACGCAAAGCCGGTCGCATATCGGACCTATGGCTTCTCGGCATTATACTTCATCCTCCCGTATGGCGGATCAGGTTCCGTCTCTCGCTGGCCAGCTTCTGGTCGCGTCTCCAGCCCTGGGTGACACCCCATTTGCCTGCACGGTTATTTATCTGTGCGCCCATACGGTTGATGGCGGGGCTATGGGGTTTGTCGTCAACCGGCGTTTGCCTGCCCCCGGTCTGGATGAACTGCTGGAACAGTTGCACATTACGCCCGTGCCGCCTGTGCGGCGCATTGGGGTGAGTGCGGGGGGGCCGCTGGACGTAACGCACGGTTTTGTCCTGCATTCCTCCGATTGGGAAAGTGAGGGCGGGCTGGCAATTACGCCAGACGTAACACTCAGCGCCTCTCTTGCCGTGCTGCAAACTCTGGCGGAGGGGGCAGGCCCGCGTAATGCGCTATTGGCTATGGGGCATGCCAGTTGGTCTGCTGGACAATTGGAAGAAGAAATCCTGCAACAGGATGCGTGGCTGGTAGCCCCCGCCACACCGGAGATTGTGTTTGGGCAGGATTTTGATGGCAAATGGCGGCAGGCTCTTGCCGCCATCAATCTGGATCCGGTGCAGCTTACAGGCCAGACCGGTCACGCCTGAAGGTCGGGTTTAAAACCTGAACACAAAGTTGGACTGGTAATAGGTCGCGCTGGACCCACCTGCTTTATTCAGGGCGTTGGAGGTCATGAAGCGTGACACATACTGCGTCCAGGACAGATGTTGCGTGATCTGCCAGGCAAGAGACGCCTGCGGTGCCATGCCAATAAACTTGCCATCAAAATCATGGGCAAATTTATAAAAGCCTGATGAGCGGTAAATGGGGTCCTGTGTACTATACCGCCAGAAGAGCGGGTATTTGACCTGTAAGCTGACAGATTTGAAAAATGTTGCGCGTATAAGTGGGGCAACACTAATCAGGTTAGAGCCGGTCATATAGGTTGTGGTGTCCAGATAATTGGTCTGGGGATTAAACGGAGAGATATAAGTGCCGATTGTACCGTTCTTCTTATCCTTGTTGCCGCCGGAATAGACGTCTGTCTGCACACCCATAAAGGTATGGAAACGATCTTTGGGAATACGGTAACCAACAAGCGTATTGATGGCATAGCCGCTCACGTTGCGCGCCTGATCTGTTTTGGCATAACGGAAAACCCCACCCTGCCAGATGCCGCCTAATGAAAATTCAAATGGCCCGGCCAGCCCATGCCAGCGTACCCCAAAGTTGTTGCGCGTATTGGAGCCATTATTGCTTGTGTTGTTTGGGCCAGCTATTGCCCCACCTGACCCGGAAAGTTTGTAGCCAACATAAAAAGCATCCAGAAATGAGTAGCTTCTGTCTCCCATAAAGTGCCCATCTGGCGGGGCCCACGTCATGTTAAAACCATACAGGCGGGTATTATAGTTTTCAGTGTCATGGAACATTTTTGTGTAGGAATCGTTTGTCTGCACAAAGTCCCACCCGTCAATGCGGAAGCGTGGCCAGACCATATACCCCCGAAAACCGTTCCAGGAGAGCGGAACATTCGGTGTCTCCCGGCTGTAAAGCATGTAGGAAGGCGCACCCACAAATTGCTGCCGCCCGAACATGAAGCCACTTTTGGCCCCCAGCATGTTCCAACGTGTTTCTACAAAAGCTTGTTGGACATCAAGCCGTTTCCTGAAGGTGGAGCCGTATCCATAATAGTTCCAGCCTCCGGCATCCGCATTAATTAATTGCCCAAAAAAGCGCACATGCTCGCCAAGGTGTAGGTCTGCGCCGTACAGGTTGCGCACGCCAAAACGTCCTGAATCATTATTGTGCTGTGTGCCCAGATTGGGGCGGCTTTCAAACCAGTTACGCAGGCGGGTTTCACCCGAAAAGCTGAGCCATATGGTCTTGTTTTCGTTCAGAGCTATAAATTTAAGGACGTCCAGAGGGTCTGTCCGTTTGCTTTTGTCACGCAGGCGGCTCCAGTCTTCTGCCCATGGGGCAACACCATATTGCCCCACCGGGCCAAAGCCCGCGGCCTCTCCGTTGCCACGGTTGAATACGCCCCAGTCATATTGCCTGCCAGAGGTTCGGCCTTGCGCGCCGGTCGTGCGTATAGGCTGCCCGGTTGGTGTGGCGTGCGGGTACAGCACAATGTTGGGCAAAGGGGGGGCGTGCACGGTAATGGTCTCCCGCGCTTTGGCGGGGGTGGCGGGTGTGCCTGTGGTAGCAACGGCAGACGGTGCTGGCTGGGCTACTGGCGCTGCTGTTTGTGCGATGGCCGGGCGCAGTAAGGCAACCGCCAGACACGCAGCAGACGAAGAAGCAAGAACACAGAACCGCGAAACTGCTGAAGCCTGAAAGCCGACCATGGAGACCCTGCAAACACTATAAAATACGATAAAAAACGATATAAAAATAAATACACAAACAAGAACAAACCGCAATGATCAAAAATTAACATTCTCATTCGTGCATAGTGAGTGTGTATTTTTGGCCGCAGAAGAGTTTGCGGTGTGTTGGGTGCGCGGCTTTGGGTGTTAGGAGATACGGTCTGAGGCCAAACATGGGGGTAAAGTAAGGCATAAAAAAACACAAAAACTTGTGTTTTATCTTGACGCAAAATACGCGAGTGATAGCGTGGAATTTAACAGGCAATCACTATCCCGGCGTTAACCCTACAAACAGCCGGGGTGTCAGAATGGAACAGGGGGCAAAACCGTGTCTGGTCTTTTCTCACGGCGTAAGGTTTTAACGGCAGCCCTGCTGGCTGCTGGCGGCGCGGCATCCGGGTTTACACTGCACCAGCAGGCACTGGCGGATACGGCCACTCTGCTCAACGTCTCGTACGACCCAACGCGCGAGCTGTATGCGGAAATCAACAAGGCTTTTGCCGCTGCATACAGCAAGGATCATGCTGGTAGCAGCGTATTTGTACGGACCTCCAACGGCGGCTCCGGTGCACAGGCCCGCTCCGTGTTGGAAGGGGCTCCGGCTGATATTGTAACGCTTGGTCTGGCGTATGATATTGATGTGCTGGCTCAGCACGGCCTTCTGGCAACAGACTGGCAAAAGCGCCTGCCCCATAACTCAACACCTTATACCAGCACGATTGTTTTTCTGGTGCGTAAGGGCAACCCCAAACATATTCAGGATTGGTCTGACTTGATCCGCGATGACGTCAAGGTTGTAACGCCTAATCCCAAAACGTCTGGCGGCGCACGGTGGAATTACCTGGCTGCATGGGGATGGGCGCTGCACCAGCCTGGCGGGTCTGAAGACACAGCGCGTGCGTACCTCAAGCAGTTATTCAAGCATGTGCCTGTGCTAGACACCGGCGCACGCGGCGCTACCAACAGCTTTGTCCAGCGCGGCTTGGGGGATGTACTGCTGGCGTGGGAAGATGAGGCCCTGCTGGCCGCCAAGGATATTGGGCCGGATCGGTTTGATATTGTCGTGCCCAAACTGACCATTCTGGCTGAACCGCCCGTTGCTGTGGTGGACAAGAATGTTGCACAGCATGGCACACAGGCTGCGGCACAGGCTTACGTCAACTTCCTGTTTTCTCCCACCGGGCAGCGGATTGGCGCCAAGCATTACTTCCGCCCAGTTGATCCTGCCATAGCGGCAGAAACTGCCAGCGTTTTCCCGAAGGTTGAGACATTTGACGTCGCCAGCCTTGGGGGCTGGGCCGCTGTGCAGAAGAAACATTTTGCGGATCACGGCGTGTTTGACCAGATCACGCAGGACTAACATGCCAGCGTAGCAGGACCGAGTTTTTCCAAATGGCGGCTTTCTTTTTAAGGGGCTGCCATTTTTTTATGGTTGTTGAACTATGCCGGGGGCAGACGGCGTGTAGGAAGAGCTCAGGGCTGGCGGGGTATCAAATGGCCCAAACGGCCCAACGGGTGGGGTGCCAGCACCGGGCGGTATTGGCTGTGCAAGGGGTGGCTGGGTGGCACTCTGTTCTGCTGGTGTCATGGCAAAGCGGGTGCGGGGCAGGGCTTCAGGGCATTCCTCACACATCCAGCGGATAATTTTTTCCCGTACTTCGCAGCGCAAATCCCAACTTCTTATGGCGGTGCGTGCGCTGGCGGTCATACGAATGGTCACGATGTGCTGGTTGCAGTCCACCACCTGCACACTGAAGTCTTTTCCCGTCCACTGTGGGCAACCGCGTACAATTTCTTCCAATTTGGCGCGTATCTTGTCCACGGGGGCGCGGTAGTCCACATACAGGAAGACTGCGCCAATCAGTTCGGCTGAATTATAAGTCCAGTTCTGAAAAGGCGTGTCCAGAAAATAGGCTATGGGCACAATCCGTCTCCGCCAGTCCCAGGCCCGAAGCACAACGTAGGTGGAAGTAATTTCCTCCACCCATGTCCAATCACCCTCAAAAGCAATCAGGTCTCCCATACGGATGGGTTGTGTCATGGCAATCTGAACCCCGGCGAACAGATTGGCCAGAATAGGCCGTGCTGCCAGACCGGCAATCAGAGAGGCCGCTCCAGCCGAGGCAAAAAGGCTGAGGCCGTATTCCCGCACCGGTTCAAAAGACATGAGTTCCGCCCCGATGGTCAGAACACAGATCAAAATTTCTGCCATACGCCGTAGGAGCCGGAACTGGGTGGCGTGCTTGCGGGCCAGAATATCGTCTTCCTGATCGGCTTCAGAAAAACGGGTCAGGTAGGCGTCCGAGATCACGCGCACGGTCATGAGAATCCCGTAGCCCATCACCGCCACGAAGGAGATGAGCAACAGATGCCCCACCCCATCCTGCAAGGTGCTGTGCAGGCCACTCACAGGCAGTGCCACACCCATGGCCAGAATCATGATGCTCAGCCGTACGGGCCGCCGCAGCGCCTTGGTGAAGGACCGTACAACCGCCCCCTTGCTGCCCGGTAGGCGCATAAGGATGCGGTCTGTCACCAGACGGCTGACCAACCCCGCCACCAGCCCGACAAGAACTAGCACGAGCAGAGACACAATGGGGGCCGGTAGCCAACTCAACCACGCTCTGAAAGAGGAGACGTAGGGCGTAATTTCCTTTTGAATGGAGACCGCCACAGGGTCTTGCGTCAGTGTGGTTGCGGAAAGCGGCATAAGAAAAAACAATCACCTTTTGGCTACGATTAAACACCGGGCAGCAGTGTGCATGATGCAATACGAACAATTTTGTGTCTGGAAAATTGAACGCAAATAAAGACGCAGAAGCAGTGGAAAAGTTCTGCGCCTTATCTGCTTAAGGATCACAAAAATATTTTTATTTTTCAAGTCTTGCCACCTGTAAAATGGTGCATTTCTTTTTTGCGCCGGTTTGCAGGTGATAGTTTTTCTATGGTCGCGGTCTGAAAGAAGAAAATGGCTCCCATGGTGTTGCAAGGGACTTGCCGGTGTCTGTGGCGCTAAAGAGTGAGGCTACAACCCACTGCCGTAGGCTCCGCAGTCATGGGCGCGAGGTTGGACAACGCTCGGGCAGAAGTTCGTCAAGCTAGCTTCAGAAGAAAGTATAAATTAACACTTTATAAATAGTTTGGTTATTGATTACGAATATTATCAAAATAATTCCTGCTTTAAATTTTTTAAATAATGCCTATAATAAATACAACTATATTTCATTGTTTATAGTGGACTTGCACGTATGAAGTTTGATCTCAAGGTAAACGGCACCCTTCACACGGTAGATGTGACGGGCGATATGCCTGTGCTCTGGATTTTAAGAGATATTTTGCATCTTACGGGTACAAAATATGGGTGTGGGGTTGCGCAATGCGGTGCCTGTACCGTGCACGTAGATGGACAGCCTGTCAGGTCGTGCCTTCTGACCGTACAATCCGCAGCCGGACGCGATATTACGACCATAGAAGCCATTAACCAGACAGAGGCAGGGGCTCGCGTACAACAGGCGTGGCTGGATGAGGAAGTTATTCAGTGCGGCTACTGTCAATCCGGACAGATCATGACAGCAACAGCCCTGTTACAGAAAACCCCGCACCCCAGCGATGCGGAAATAGATGACGCAATGGCGGGCAATATCTGCCGTTGCGGCACCTATGTTCGTATTCGTAAAGCTATTCATAAAGCAGCTTCTCATGATGTCTGAAAAAGCAAAAATCGTCTCCCCATCAAGGCGCGCATTTATCGGGGGGGCATTGAGTGTTGGCGGCGGGTTGCTGCTTCCAACTTTTCTGCCCGGTTTGCCGCTTATTCAAACCGCGCAGGCGCAGGATGCGTTAACGGGCAGTCTTTTTAAGCCCAATGCCTTTATCCGTGTTCCCTCACAGGGGGCCATAATCCTTGTCATGTCTCATGCTGAAATGGGGCAGGGCATTTACACGGGTCTTGCAATGCTTCTGGCGGAAGAGCTGGAGGTCGGGCTGGATCAGGTGCAGGTTGAAGCCGCCCCGGCGGACCCTGCCTATATTGATAAAGGGGCGAGCGAGGAAGAAACCGGGGGTTCGTCCTCCACGCGTCATTGCTGGGTCTCTTTGCGGGAAGCTGGTGCCGCAGCCCGTATGATGCTTATTGCCGCCGCAGCCCAGCGTTGGGGTGTGGAAGCCGCAGGCTGCAAGGCGCATGAAGGCCGCGTGACCCACCAGGCTACCGGGCAAAGCCTTTCTTACGGAGCGCTTGCAGACCTTGCGAGCCATCAGCCAGTTCCGGAAAAAATTACTCTCAAATCACCGGCTGACTTTACGCTTATCGGCACAAGCCCCCGCAGGGTTGATACCAAAGCAAAGACCAATGGGTCTGCCCGCTTTGGTATAGATGCACAGATACCGGACATGAAGGTCGGCCGCATCATGGCATGTCCTGTCAAAGGTGGTCACCTTACCGGCTACAACAAACAGGCTGCCCTTGCTGTCCCGGGTGTGGTTGAGGTTGTGACGTTGCCAGACGCCATAGCAGTCATAGGTGACCATATGTGGGCTGCCATAAAAGGGTTGGAAATGGCCAGCCCTGAGTGGGATTACGGCAAGAACAGCACAACCTCGACTGAAGATATTATTGCCGACATGAAAAAAGCATCAGACCAGTCTGGTGTCACTGCCGTAAAGCGCGGCAACGTACAAAATGCGCTACGGAATGCTCATACACGGGTCAATGCTGTTTACGAACTTCCCTTTCTGGCTCATGCAGCGCTGGAACCTATTAATACCACATTACATATCCGGCCCGATGGCGCGGATGTATGGGTAGGTACGCAGGTTCCTGGCCGTGCCAGACAGGAAGTGGCCGATGCAACAGGCTTGCTACTCGAGAAAGTTTTTATCCATAACCATCTTATTGGTGGAGGGTTTGGAAGAAGGCTTGATTCAAACTCTATTGGTCAGGCGGCACGTTTTGCAAAACAGGTGTCCTATCCCGTTAAGCTGATCTGGACCCGGGAAGAAGACATCACGCAGGACCAGTTTCGCCCTTATTACTATGACCGGGTTTCTGCCGGACTAACGAACAACGGCGCAATCAGCGGCTGGCACCACAGAACAACAGGCTCATCGGTCTCCGCACGCTGGTCTCCGTCTGACATGGACCACGGGCTTGACCCGGATGCCGTGGAGGGTGCCGCAGAAACGCCCTATACCATGCCAGACCAGTTGGTGGAATTTGTTAGGCATGAGCCAGACGCCCTTACTACACTCTGGTGGCGCGGGGTCGGGCCAACCCACAATGTTTTTGTGGTGGAAAGCATGATTGATGAGCTTGCTCATAAAGCGGGTCAGGACCCTTTGGCCCTACGCAAGAAACTGGCAGCACACCAACCGCGTGCCATAAAACTCCTTGATGAAGTGGCAAAGCAGTCAGGCTGGGGCAAAACACTGCCAGACGGGCATGGTATGGGCGTGGCGCTGCACTATTCGTTTGAAACGTGGGCCGCGACCGTTGTTGAGGTCAAGGTTGAGAAAGACGGTCAAATTCACATCCTCAGCGCCCATAGTGCGGTTGATTGTGGCCCGGTTGTTTTCCCCGATGGTGTTGTGTCCCAAATACAGGGTGGTCTTATTTTTGGCTTTACCATGGCACTTTATAATGAAATCACTTTGAAAAATGGACGTGTTGAGCAGTCAAATTTTCATAATTATCGCATGATGCGCCTGAGTGAGGCGCCCGACATTCATGTCCACATCCTGCCAAATGCAGACGCAAAAATTGGTGGGATTGGGGAGGTCGGCACAGTTGCCGCAGCGCCAGCGCTGGCCAATGCCTTATTTGCTGCCACGGGCAAACGGTTACGCCGCATTCCCTTTGCCAAACAATTTGGAAAGGATGCCGTGTAATGCTGTTACGTTACGCTCTACTCACCGCTCTTGTTGCCGGAATAGGGAGCCACACGGCTTTTGGCCAGACGGCTGCTACATCGGCACCCAATCAAAACGAGATAATCGAAAAAGGAGAATATCTGTTTCGGGCTGCTGACTGTGCAGCGTGCCATACTGCCCCAGATAGCAAGAAACTGACAGGGGGGCGGCCTTTCCCTCTGCCATTTGGCACGGTTTATGCGGTTAATATTACGCCTGATATGCAAAGTGGTATTGGCGGTTACACAGACGCAGAATGGCTGAAGGCCCTGCGTGAAGGCGTAGGCCGTGGCGGCAAGCATTTATACCCGGTTATGCCGTATACAGCTTACACCTTGTTGAGTGACGATGATGCTCTGGCCATCAAGGCGTATCTGTTCAGTCTCCACCCTGAAAAAGCAGAAACACCACAGAACACGCTGGTCTTTCCGTTTAACCAGAGATGGGGCATGGTATTTTGGAACTGGCTGAATAACCCAAATAAACGCTTCGAGCCCGACAGCAACCGCTCACCAGAATGGAACCGTGGCGCTTACCTTACAGAAGCCCTTGGTCATTGCAGTCAGTGCCATACACCCCGGAACTTTACCTACGGTTTAAGCAGCAAGGCTTATGCCGGTGCCGTTCAGGTTGGGTGGAAGGCCTATAACCTGACATCAGACAAAGAGCATGGCCTGGGCGACTGGACGGATGAGCAACTCTCCTCCTATCTGTCCACCGGCAAAGCTGTGGGGAGAGGGGCCGCGTCTGGCCCCATGGCAGAAGCCGTTGAGCACGGGCTGCGTTATATGACACCCAGCGACATTTCCGCCATGATGACATATTTCCGGAGCATTGCGCCAATTGCCAAAGGCCCTGTAGCGCAAGATATGCCACCCGCAAACGCCCCTCTCTCCACCACCTATAAACGCGGAGAGGCGCTGTTTGCTCAGGCATGTGCAGGCTGTCACCTTGCAAATGGGTTGGGCCGTCAATCTGACTGGGCTGCGCTAGCAGGTGCACATAGTGTTTCTGACCCTGCGGCCAGCAATATCGTCCAAGTGCTTTTAACAGGAACAAGTTTGGAAACAGACCAAGGTAAAGTGTTTATGCCCAGTTTTGAAAAGGGCTACACCGCGGATGAACTTGCAGCGCTGTCGTCTTATATTCTGGCGCATTTCGGGGGTGTGAAAGCCGATGTGCCAGCGTCAGAATTTAAAAAATAAGATCTAAAAACTTATTTTTTTTGTTATGAATTTTTACGGCTTTGTTGTTTTTCAAAGCCGTAAAATTTTTCCTCGTGTTTCAGATATCTTTTCCGAAAAATACGTTTTGTGGAAAAGTCTTTTCTAGTGCCGCTCTGTTGTATCGACAGATGAGTGAAAGGATGGTGGCTCACGCCATACTCACTGGCTTTCGATTCTGCTTGTAAAACGAGAGGGTGTGCCAGTCCCTTACCCAAGTAAATACTGCTCTGGACCCTCGGCACTGTGTTTCAGGGCACGCCTTGTCATCACACTTGGACACCAGAAGACCGCAAAATGCTCTATGCGCATCAAGTGCACGCACCGTTGCGGCAAACCGCACTAAACCCTAACGACCCCTAACAGAGCCGCGCGAGTAGCTTCAGCTACTTGCGGTATCAACCGGTTTCCGTGCCCAGCGCCAACCGCTCAGGCCCTGCCGTGCCAGTTCCCGATGCATGATCATGATAGGCCACTGGCCAGAACCTTTATAATGACCCATGCCATCTGGCGCTGAGAGCCGTTCTGCCAAGGCCTCTACCAAGGTGACGGACCGGTGCCGCCCTCCTGAGCACCCAATGGCAATAGTGGCGTATTTCTTACCTTCCTGCACAAAGCGGGGCAGCACCAGTTGCAGCATGGCGTGAATCTGGTTCAGGAACTGCGGATAGTCAGGGTCTTTGGCAACATACTCTGCCACATCAGCATCCAGCCCGGTTTTTGGGGCCAGTTGCGGGTCATAATGTGGGTTTTGCAAAAAACGGGCATCAAACACAATGTCTGCCTCCCGCGGTAGCCCGGCGGGGAAGGCAAAGGACATCAGCGCGACCGTCAATCCCTGGCCAGAGCGTGCCTGCCAGGGGCTGAAGCGGCTTTCCACAAACCGGCGCAGGTCTGGTGGTGGCATGTCAGAGGTATCAATGACCAAGTCCGCCGCTGTGCGCAGGGGGGCGGTCAGAGCAATTTCATCGTCAATGCCGTCTTTTACGCTGCCATGTGCGGCCAGAGGGTGGCGGCGGCGGGTGGCGGTATAGCGGCGTAGCAGGACGCTTTCTTCAGCTGTGGCGTAAATCAACTCAACAGCAAGGGCCGGATTAATGCGCAGCCGCGCCACGGCTTCCAGCACGGCAGATGGGTCAAACCCGCGGGTGCGCGAGTCCACACCAATGGCAATGGGTTGCTCTGCCCTTGCCACAATATCATCCAGCATACCCAACGGGGGGTTATCAATCACCTCGTAATCAAGGTCTTCCAGAATGCGCAGGATGGAAGATTTCCCGGCACCGGACAGACCAGATACAAGCAGGATGCGCCGTGGGGTATAAAGGTCAGCCGCGCACATCAGGACATGTCCTTTCCAGAGCCTGTTATACAATAGGGTGTCATGGGGGTCCCACCTGACCGGACGTGTTGTTGCTGTGAATGCCAGACACAGTATGCTCGGCTCACCCCCTGTTACGCAATATGTCGGTGGTTTATTGACTGGGCAGAGCGTGGCTGCGTCCTGTGCATGACACAGGGGGCGTGGCATGGTATTGTTAACAGCACACAACAAGTTTTACTGTGTGCAACAGGCAAGGTGGGGTGCATTTTTTAAATATGGTTAATCCGGCACAGTCTCAGTATGGCGCGCACTCCAGCGGCATAGGGCGGGTAGAGCATGTTTCCGGGGGGCTCAGGCTGACAGGTCTGCGCTCCGGCGCCCCGGAAGGGCAAAGTATGGCAGAGCAATGCCAGGAGGCGCTCGATCACGGTCTTGCCGCGCTGCGTGCGCAGGGGCTGAGCCTGTCAGATGTTACCCGCGTGGTGTATCTGATTGCCAATGCAGCAGAATTTCACACCTGTGCGCCTATCCTGCGCCATATGTTTTCCAGCATAGCCCCTTCGGTCACACTCATATGGGTCAAAGCTCTGCCCGCACCCCATGCGGATATTGAGTTTGAGTTTTGCATAGAGGCCGACGAGCAGGCTGACTAAGCGCTGCTGCCTTACGCAGCTGGCAGGCTCAGCAGGCGGGGTAGCCGCACAATAAACCGTGCTCCATCGACACCACCCTGAGCATTGTGTCGGTTTTCAACCGCTATAGTGCCATGCAGGGCCTCCACAATCTGGCGGCTGATGGACAGGCCAAGGCCAGAATGCTGGCCAAAATTCTCGTTCTTTGGGCGTTCTGAATAAAAACGGTCAAAAATGGAATCGAGCTTGGCTTGCGGAATGCCGGGCCCTTCATCGCTCACCGCCAATTCCACCATATTCCCTACGGGTCTTGCTTCCAGAACAATGCGGCCATTGGGGGGTGAGAACGAGATGGCATTGCCAATCAGGTTACGTAAAACCTGCACCAGTCGATCTTCTACCGCCAGAACACGCAGCGGGTTTTCGGCCGTATCCCCTTCAACTTCCGTCACAATCTCAGGCTGGCCTTCCTTGCGGGTAGCCTGATGGATTTCCGCCAGAACCGAGAGGAGCGGCATGATGGAGACAGGCTCCACCTTGGCGCGTGACATTTCCGCGTCCAGCCTGCTGGCGTCAGAAATATCAGTAATCAGCCGGTCCAGCCGCCGCACGTCCTGATTGATGATGGTGAGCAGGCGGCGTTGCTGGTTCAGGTCTTCAATCCGCAGCAGCGTCTCAATGGCTGAGCGGATGGATGAGAGCGGATTTTTGATCTCGTGGCTTACATCCGCAGCAAAGCGTTCAATGGCGTCCATGCGTTTCCACAGCGCCTGGGCACTGGCCTGCAAGGCACGCGCTACATCGCCAATCTCATCTTGCCTTGCCAGTAGGCGGGCAGGAACCGTGCCGGTCCGGCCAGAGGATTCGCGCATAACTTGTGCGGAGGTCGCCAGCCGCAGCAAAGGCCGTGCAATGGTGAGGGACAGATACCATGACAGCAGCACGGTAATAATCAGCACCATCAGAAACAGTGACAGAATGGAGGAGCGGATGGCAAAAACGGACCGATCGACCTGAGAGGCCGTGCGGGTCAACTGGATAATCCCCACGGTATGCCCATCATGAATGACAGGTTCAGCCACCGTGATAATCAGCCGCCCATTGGCTGTGCGGCGAATATAGGGCGGCGCTTCAGGGGGAGGGCGGACATCCGGACCACGGGCCTCTGTCGGGTGGGCCGGGTCGGCGGGAATATCGGCCTCGTTTGTGCCCAGAGTGACAATGTCAGAGTTATGGTTCGTCCAGATCCACGTCAAAGCCCGTTCAAAAAAGCCCGGTTCATCCAGTGGAATAGTGTGCATGGAGCGGGGGGGCGTGTGGTCTCCCTTGCGGGGCGGTGCGCCAACCGCAGGAATAACTGCCCCCGGCAGGTCAGCCAGATTATCTGCTACCAATTGGCCATCGGGCGCAAACAGGCGGGCATGGGCGCTCGGGCTTGGCTCCGTCAGACGGAGCAACATCCGGCTTGCCGGAGACGATTCCAGCTTGAAACCGCCATCCGGGTCTGTGTTGCGGCCCTTGCCGCTCCGCACAGCGCTTTCCCCCAAGGCCCCGGCATAAATGCGGGCTTGTTCACGCAGGGCCGTGACCTCGGTTGCCAGCAGACTGTTCCGGAACTGGTTGAGGAACAGCATGGTCACGGCCAGCAGGGCCAAGGGTAGGATATTAACCAGCATGATGCGCCGCATGAGCGGGGAAACAAGCCGTTTGCGGGAGGGGTCGTGCGGTAGCGGAGGTTTTCCGCCGCCTTCCAGCGTGCTCTGCCCCGGTCTGCGCAGGCTGCGCAGGCTGCGCAGGCGGGTCAGTGACGAGGAGACAGACATGCGGGTCCGGCGGGTCATGGCCGGTGCTCAGTCTTCGCGGTAGCGGTAGCCAATACCGTACAGGGTTTCAATCTGGTTGAAGTTATCGTCCACCTGCCGGAATTTTTTGCGAACCCGTTTGATGTGGCTGTCAATGGTCCGGTCATCCACATACACGGTGTCACCATAGGCGGCGTCAATCAACTGGTCGCGGGACTTCACAAGGCCGGGGCGCATCGCCAGCGTTTTGACCAGCAGGAACTCTGTTACGGTCAGGGGGACATCCTGCCCGTTCCAGGTGCATTTATGGCGGAGTTCATCAAGGGAGAGAGACCCACGCACCAGTGCACCCCCAACAGGGGTTCCGCTGGCTTCTGCCCGGCTTACCTCGTTCCGGCGCAGCAGGGCGCGTATGCGCTCCAGCAGCAACCGTTGAGAGAAAGGTTTGGTAATATAATCATCCGCCCCAAGGCGCAGGCCCATCAACTGGTCTACTTCCTCGTCCTTGGAGGACAGAAAGATAACCGGCAGGTGGGAGCGTGCCCGCAAACGCTGCAATAGTTCCATACCGTCCATGCGGGGCATTTTGACATCCAGTACGGCCAGATCGACGGGGTAGGCAGTCAATCCCTGCAAGGCCGATTCGCCATCGGTATAGGTGCGCACCTGAAAGCCTTCTGCTTCCAGAGTCATTTGTACCGAGGTCAGGATATTGCGGTCATCGTCAACCAGCGCGATTGTCTGCTTGGTCCGCTCTACCATTGTGTGCGTGTCCTTCCTCGCCATCAACGCAAGCCTGTTAGCATACGCGCATTGCTTTGCTTACGCCACTGGGCGCAATTTTTCTCTTGCCTGTGTTTTTGAAGCACGGGTAGCGCGTCGTGTAAAATCGACACAGGAACGACCCTCTGGGTCTTGTCGGTTTTGGGTGTGTTGCTTACTTCATAGGGCATGACCCACGACACAGACCAGACACACGGCGCCCAGCCGGCTGAGCCGACCGACGCCGAAAAGATTTTCCAGCCTCAGGACGCGGTAGCTCCTGAAGCGGAAGACCACGCAGACCCAGCCGCTCCGGCGGAGGATGCAGCCCAGAAGCTTGAGCAGGAAGCTGCTGAGTTCAAGGAAAAATGGCTGCGTGCCGAAGCCGAGAACCAGAACCTGCGCACCCGCGCCAAGCGTGATGTGGATGATGCCCGCCAGTACGCGGTGCAGAAATTTGCCCGTGACGTTGTGGAAGCCGCAGAAAACCTGCGCCGCGCTTTGCACAACCTGCCTGCCGCGCAGGAAGGGGAAGACAGCGTGCTGACCAAAATGCGTGAAGGCATTGAAAGCACGGAACGCTCTTTCATCTCCATTCTGGAGCGTCACGGCGTGAAGTGTGACGACCCGCAGGGTAAGGTTTTTGACGCCAACCTGCATCAGGCCATGGCAGAACAGCCAAGCCCGGACCACACGCCCGGCACAGTTATGCAAGCCTGGACCCCAACCTGGACCCTGCATGGCCGCCTGCTCAAACCAGCCATGGTTGTGGTTGCAAAAGCGCCGGAGTAAACACGGCACAGACTTACCGTATGGTGGGGTAATAATTTTGTTGCCAACCCCTTGCGCCGCACTTGAAACACGCCGGGGCACACCATACATCAGGTTCAACACTCACGCCGCCCCGCATTAAAGGGTACGGCAGAGAGATTAGGACCCCGCCCGGTGCTTCGGGCCAGGCTGGGTCGCTGAAGGAGAATGAAGATATGAGTAAAGTTATTGGTATTGACCTTGGTACAACCAACTCCTGCGTATCCGTACGTGAAGGCAGTGAAAACCGGGTTATTGAAAACAGCGAAGGTGCACGCACCACGCCGTCTATGGTGGCTTTCACTGAAGGTGGTGAAATGCTGGTCGGTCAGGCTGCAAAACGCCAGGCCGTTACCAACCCCACCAACACGCTGTATGCTGTAAAGCGTCTGATCGGTCGTCGTTTTGATGACGCTACCGTGCAGAAAGACAAGGAAATGGTGCCCTACGCCATTGTCAAAGGTGACAATGGGGATGCATGGGTGGAAGCGCGCGGCACAAAATATGCCCCTTCCCAGATTTCCGCTTTCGTGCTCGGCAAGATGAAAGAAACAGCCGAGGCTTACCTTGGTGAAAAAGTAACGCAGGCCGTTATTACGGTTCCGGCTTACTTTAACGATGCCCAGCGTCAGGCCACCAAAGATGCAGGCCGCATTGCTGGTCTGGAAGTGCTGCGTATCATCAACGAACCAACGGCTGCTGCCCTTGCTTACGGCATGGAAAAGAAAAGCGGCGGTACGGTTGCAGTTTATGACCTTGGTGGCGGTACGTTTGACGTGTCCGTGCTGGAAATTTCTGACGGCGTGATCGAAGTGAAATCCACCAACGGGGATACGTTCCTGGGTGGTGAAGACTTTGATAACCGCATCATCGGCTTCCTGGCAGACGAATTCAAACGCGAACAGGGTATTGACCTGCGCTCCGACAAGCTGGCTCTCCAGCGTCTGAAGGAAGCAGCAGAAAAAGCCAAGATCGAACTGTCTTCTTCCAAGGAAACAGAAATCAACCTGCCGTTCATCACCGCAGATGCTTCCGGTCCGAAGCACCTTGTGGTCAAGCTGACCCGCGCCAAGCTGGAAAGCCTTGTTGATGACCTGATCCAGCGTACGCTTGAGCCTTGCAAAGCTGCCCTGAAAGACGCAGGCGTTTCTGCTTCTGAAATCGATGAAGTCATTCTGGTTGGCGGTATGACCCGCATGCCAAAAGTGATCGACGCGGTTAAAGACTTCTTCGGTAAAGACCCTGCCCGTAACGTGAACCCGGACGAAGTGGTGGCTATTGGTGCCGCTATTCAGGGTGCCGTGCTGAAGGGTGATGTGAAAGACGTTCTGCTGCTGGACGTAACTCCGCTGTCTCTGGGTATTGAAACCCTGGGTGGCGTGTTTACCCGCCTGATCGACCGTAACACCACAATCCCGACCAAGAAGAGCCAGACCTTCTCCACGGCGGATGACAACCAGAGCGCTGTGACCATTAAGGTCTTCCAGGGCGAGCGTGAAATGGCAGCCGATAACAAGCTGCTGGGTAACTTTGACCTGACAGGTATTGCTCCGGCTCCCCGTGGCGTGCCGCAGATTGAAGTGACGTTCGATATCGATGCCAACGGCATTGTGTCCGTGTCTGCTAAAGACAAGGCAACCGGCAAAGAACAGCAGATCAAGATCCAGGCTTCTGGCGGTCTGTCTGACAGCGATATCGAGCAGATGGTGAAAGACGCTGAAGCTAACGCTGAAGCTGATAAAGCCAAGCGCGAGCAGGTTGAAGCACGCAACAACGCAGAAAGCCTGGTGAACCAGGTTGAAAAGTCTCTGACTGAAGCTGGCGACAAAGTGCCTGCTGCTGACAAGACGGCTGCGGAAGAAGCAATTGCTGAAACCAAAAAAGCTCTTGAAGGCACGGATGCTGAAGCAATCAAAACAGCATCTGAACGCCTGACACAGGCCGCCATGAAAATTGGTGAAGCTGTGTATAAGGCTGGTCAGGCTGAAGAAGGTGCGGCTGCTGCCGGTGGTGCGGACGCCAAGCCAAACGACGAAAAAATCGTTGATGCCGACTTCGAAGACGTTAACGACAAAAAGTCCTGATAGGACGCGACTATAGCTGCGGCAGGGGGGTAACCCCTTGCCAAGGCACTCTTTTTTTCTGGCGTCCGTGCTTCTCAGTAAGGCGGACGCCTTTGTCATATCTAGACATAGGCTGCGCTTGCTAAGAGGCAGCCCGTTGCACGAGGACCCCCATGGCCATTCAGATTGACTACTACGAAACGCTTGAAGTCTCCCGCACAGCATCGGCAGACGACCTTAAAAAAGCCTATCGTAAGATGGCCATGAAGTATCACCCGGACCGCAACCCCGGTGATGAATCGGCTGAAGCCAAGTTCAAGGAAGTCAATCAGGCCTATGACGTCCTGAAAGACGAGCAGAAACGGGCAGCCTATGACCGCTTTGGTCATGCAGCGTTTGAAAACGGTGGCGGCGGTGGCCCCGGCGGCTTTGACTTCAACGGCTTTGGCGGTGCCGGGGCTGGTGGTCTGGGCGATATTTTCGAGCAGATGTTTGGAGACATGATGGGCGGCCGCCGTGGTGGTGGCGCGGCCCGTACCGGTAATGATATCCAGACCCATGTGGATGTAACACTGGAAGAAGCCTTCACCGGTGTGAAGAAGGATGTCCGCATCATCACCCGTGTGGCGTGTGACTCCTGCCACGGCACTGGTTCTAACGATGGGGCTGCAGGTGTTGCAGTCTGCCCAAGCTGTCACGGCGCAGGCAAGGTGCGGGCGGCACAGGGCTTCTTTGTTGTAGAACGCCCATGCCCCACCTGCCACGGCTCTGGTAAAACGGTTAAAGACCCCTGCAAGGCCTGCCATGGTGCCGGAACTGTGGAAAAAGAACGTACAATCAGTGTTCAGATTCCCGCTGGGATTGAAGACGGAACACGCATCCGCGTGACAGGTGAGGGGGAAGCTGGCGCTCAGGGCGTACCGCCGGGTGACCTGTATGTGCATGTGTCCGTGTCCGAGCACGGGATCTTCCAGCGTGACGGTGCCAATATTTATTGCCGCGTGCCGCTGCGTATGGGGCAGGCCGCGCTGGGTACGGAAATTGAAGTGCCGGTGATTGATGGTAACCGTGCCAAGGTTAAAATTCCGGCAGGTACCCAGACCGGGGCGCATTTCCGGCTGCGTGGCAAGGGCTTCTCGGTCCTGCGTTCTGGCGCACGGGGCGATATGTATATTCAGGTTACGGTCGAAACCCCGCAGCACCTCAACAAACGCCAGCGCGAGCTGCTGGAAGAGTTTGAGAAAGAAGCCGGCGAGAACGTTAAAGGCAGCCCGGAGCACAGCGGGTTCTTCGCCCGCGTGCGGGACTTCTTTGAAAACAAGAGCTGCTAACCCTTTTAGGGCACGTAACGTAGGGTAAGGGGCGGTAACAGCATGTCACAGTCGCATCTTCGGGTAGGGATAGCCGGTATTTCTGGCCGCGTGGGTCAGTTGCTGGTGGAAGAAGTGGCTGCGGCCGGCCTAATCCTGTCAGGCGGCACGGCGCGTAACCCCGCAGCGGTAAAGGGGCTGCCTGCATCCGTCCCGGTGTTTGCGGATATTACTGATCTGGCCGCCGTGAGCGATGTGGTCATTGACTTCACCCATGCCGATACGGCGGAGGCACATGCTCAGGCACTGGCCGCACAAGGGACAGCATGGGTGTTGGGAACAACCGGCCTTTCCGCCGTGCAGCAGGAGGCTGTTGAGGGTGCGGCAAAGACAATCGTGGTTGTTCATGCCGCCAACTTCTCGCCAGGTGTCACGCTGGTGCAGCGTCTGGCCCAGATCATGGGGCGCACCCTGCCAGCCCAGACATATGATGCTGAAATTGTAGAAATGCATCACCGTCAAAAAGTGGATGCCCCTTCTGGCACGGCTCTGGCCATTGGGGAGGCCGTGGCCCAGGGTCGCGGTGTCAAGTTGGCGGATGTGCGGGACAGCGGGCGGGATGGCCATACAGGCCCCCGCAAAACCGGCGATATCGGCTTTGCGGCTTTGCGCGGTGGCCAGATTGTAGGGGAGCACGAAGTCATGTTCACCTCGGCGGATGAGCAGATCATCCTGACCCACCGTGCCTTTGACCGCCGTATTTTTGCGGCCGGGGCCGTACGCGCCGCCCAATGGGCCGCCACCCAGCCCCCCGGTTACTACGGTATGGACCATGTGCTGGGTTTGCCGCCGGTATCGTGAAGCTTTTAGCTGTTTGCGTTCCACTGCGGGAAAAAAGATTTCAGCCGGTCTGTCGTATGGCGCCATGCTGGGGTTTTCGGGGCACATACGGTGTTTTGGTTGCCAAATAGACCGGTTTCATTGACTGCCTCCTGTAGGGGGCGGGTTTCAAGCCAATGGATGGGAACGAACACCTCACGCCCATCTGGGTCATCAAGCAGGTGGGAGTGGTAAGAGCTTTCTTTCAGAATCTCTAGGGCGGGGCGTTCAGTGCCCTGTTCATCACGAAGTATAAATTCATCAGCAGGAAGAGCGCTGCCTTTTACTCTTCCAACGCCCACATAACCTACTTTAGGCACACGCACCCAAACCAGATCCCCCGCTTTCAGAAGGTTTAGGGTGCCACTATACCAGCCACCCCCGCCGGCAGAAATAAAACCATATTTCCTAGCTTCATCCCAGTTTCTGCTGCCATCATGACCAAAGCACGCATAATACTCACCGTTCCACGGTTCTTTAAGTGCGGGTTTGGCGTTGACTGCTGCCGCTGTTTGAGTCTCGACAGGGTCTAATAACCATGATCGGCTTAAGAGTTGGCCGTGGTCAGTATCGAAAACCTGAAAAAATAGCACGTTAATGGGAATGTCCCGCTGGTTAAGATAGTTGACAATCCGTTCGCTTGCTGAATCAAGGCGTGAAGCGACAATCACAATTTGATGGCTTTGATTAACGGTTTCTTCGTCAAAAGGCGTGTTAAACCGGGCTTCAAATGCCGTAGCCAGATTCTGGTTTGTGAATCGGCTGTAAATGCGTTCCAGATCCTGTGCCTTTAAAGTAGAAGCCCAACACGCATAATCCAAAGCTTGAGCCACAACATCACGGGGCGTTTTGTCACGTTTTAACTCAATGAGAATGAGAGAGCCATCCGGCGCTAGGGCCAACAGGTCAATCCGGCCACCCGACCCCGTAACTTCCTGACGGCCGACAATCATCCATTCTCGGGATAAGATTGCTGGTTCGGCAACAATCATATTTTCTAAGAGAGCTTCACTGGGAAGCACGCCCTCTGATAGTGCAGAAGGCGTTGAAGCAATGCGCCATAAGGCATGTTTAAGAGGCATTCTAAAATCTCGTTATAAATGAGTTCTAATATCAGAAAATCATTTTCGTATGGTATGGCAAGCATGACAGCAATAATTATTTACGATCTGTGCCTGTGAATAAAAAGACTATGGCCACACACTGAATCCACCATGAATTTTGCGGATAATTCAGGTGAAATGAACCATTAAGATACGGTGCTAGATGCTCGGGGTATCAGACCAAATGCATCTGCATAGCCGCAATACACTTGACCCGCGGCCACTATTCCGCCACACGGTTCCGTCGCCTTTTATTAAGGCGGCGCTCACAATTCCTATTTCACAGTGCGTGGGGCAGACGGCACCATCATGCGTAAAGACGGCGATTTCCTGTTCACTTCAGAATCTGTATCTGAAGGTCATCCCGACAAGGTTGCGGACCGGATCAGCGATACTGTTCTCGATGCCTACCTTGCAGCAGACCCGGAAGCACGCGTGGCCTGTGAAACCATGGTCACCACCAACCGTATCATTCTGGCAGGTGAGGTCCGTGGCCCCGCTTCCGTCACGTCTGAAGGCCTGATTCAGGCCGCACGTGATGCCGTGAAAGATATTGGCTACGATCAGGAAGGTTTCTCCTGGCGTAAGGCTGATGCCTCCAATTACCTGCATGCCCAGTCTGCTGACATTGCTGTTGGCGTTGACAGCGCAGGCGACAAGGACGAAGGCGCAGGCGATCAGGGGATCATGTTCGGTTACGCATCGAACGAAACCGACACCCTGATGCCAGCCCCAATCTATTATGCACACCGCATCCTGCACACTATGCGTGACCTGCGTCGTGCTGGCGATGCCCGCGTGGCAGGCTTGCAGCCTGACGCAAAAAGCCAGGTGACACTGCATTACGCCAATGGTCGCCCGGTTAAGGCAACCTCTGTCGTGATCTCCACGCAGCATGATGCTGGTATCAATCAGGCAGATCTGCGTGAACGCCTTGGCGATGTGGTGCGTGGTATTCTGCCAGAAGGCTGGATGCCGGAAGATAAAGAATTCTACGTCAACCCAACGGGCGTGTTCGTGATCGGCGGTCCAGATGGCGACTGCGGCCTGACAGGGCGCAAAATCATTGTGGATACCTATGGTGGTGCAGCCCCTCACGGTGGCGGTGCTTTCTCTGGTAAAGACCCCACGAAGGTTGACCGCTCCGCAGCCTATGCCTGCCGCTATCTGGCCAAGAACGTTGTGGCTGCCGGTCTTGCTGACCGTTGTACCATCCAGCTTTCTTACGCCATTGGCGTGTCTCATCCGCTGTCTGTCTATGTGGACCTGGATGAAACCGGCAAGGACGTGGATGAAGCCCGTCTGGGCGCCATCCTGCGGGACGTTATGGACCTGACGCCACGCGGTATCCGTAAGCATCTGCGCCTCAACCGCCCGATCTATGCTGAAACTTCAGCCTATGGTCACTTCGGTCGTACGCCAGACGATGCCCGTGACAACTTCACCTGGGAGCGTACCGACCTGGTTAACGCTCTGCGCAGCGCCCTTAACCGCTAATTTAAGGGACTGCCACGTATCATGACGGAGGACGTACGCGCACCAGATGTCAAGCCGCCGCCCGAAAGGCTTTATGGGCGGCAACGCGGGCATCCGCTGCGTCCTCGTCAGGAGCGTTTGTTGGAAGAAGCGCTGCCACGGCTGCGCTTTCCGCTAGACAAGGCAGGCACACCAGCAGACGGCTTTGGTAAAACGCCGTCACAAATCTGGTTTGAAGTCGGCTTTGGGGGAGGAGAGCACTCCTACGCGCAGCACAATGCGCACCCCGATGTCGGCTATATTGCCTCAGAAGTCTTTCATAACGGTCTGTGCTCACTTCTCACGCGCCTTGTGCCTGTGGAAGAAGAAGCAACCGCACCTATCCCGGACATGCTGCGTCTGTGGGATGATGATGCCCGCATTCTGCTTAAAGCCATGCCGGATGCCTCGGTGGACCGCCTCTTTCTGATGTTCCCGGACCCGTGGCCCAAAGGGCGTCACGCCAAGCGCCGCTTTGTGCATCCGCACAACGTTGAGCTTGTGGCCCGCGTGCTCAAGCCCGGTGCCGTATGGCGCGTGGCGAGCGATGACCCGACCTATCAGGCATGGGTTGAGGAAGTTATGTCCGCCCAACCGTATTTTGACGCCCCGGCTCCCGTGACGGAACGGCCAGAAGGCTGGTTCCCCACACGGTACGAAGCCAAAGCCATTGCGGCTGGCCGTCAACCTCTTTACTGGACGTTTACCCGCCGGTAAGGGGCCAGCTCTGCCTTTGCGGCAGTTGCTCTGGCACGGCAGGTTGGGTAAGCAGCCGCTTTACTGCTTTCTAGCCGTGCGAAAGGTCTCCGTTCATGAGCCACTCTCCGCTGCCTGTGCGCCGCGCCCTTATTTCTGTTTCAGACAAAACCCAGCTTCTTGACCTTGGGCGTGCGCTTGTCGCGCATGGGGCGGAAATTCTGTCCACCGGCGGGTCTGCCAAAGCTCTGCGGGATGCCGGGTTGCCGGTTACGGAAGTGTCCGATCATACCGGTTTTCCAGAAATTCTGGATGGCCGCGTTAAAACGCTGGTGCCCAAAATTCATGGTGGCATTCTGGGCCGTCGGGACCTGCCTGCCCACACAGCCCAGATGGAAGAGCATGGCATTGCCCCGATCGATCTGGTGGCGGTCAATCTGTACCCGTTTGAAAAAACCGTTGCCTCCGGCGCAGGCGCTGAAGACTGCATTGAGAATATTGATATTGGCGGCCCAGCCCTTATCCGCGCTGCGGCCAAAAACCACGACCATGTGGTGGTTCTGACAGACACGGACCAGTATGCTGGCCTTATTGAGGCACTGGGCAACGGTGGCAGCACACTGGAACAGCGCCGTGCGTATGCCGGGGCTGCCTATGCCCGGACCGCTGCGTATGATGCCGCCATTGCTGCATGGTTTGCCGGACAGGCAAAGGATGACCTGCCTGAGCGCTTTGCGCTGGCAGGCAAGCGGGCAGAAACCCTGCGTTATGGTGAAAACCCGCACCAGCAAGCCGCTTTCTACCGCGATGGCAGCACGCGCCCCGGTGTTGCGACCGCTCAGCAGATTCAGGGTAAGGCCCTGTCGTACAACAACATTAACGACACGGACGCCGCTTTTGAAGCCGTGGCTGAGTTCGACAAACCCGCTGTGGTTATTGTCAAACATGCCAACCCGTGCGGCGTTGCTGTTGGCACATCCCTGACCGAAGCATGGCACAGCGCCCTGCGGTGTGACCCTGTTTCCGCCTTTGGCGGTATAGTGGCTCTTAACCGCACTCTGGACGCCGCAACGGCTGAGCAGATTGCCACCATCTTTACTGAGGTCATTGTCGCGCCAGATGCGGACGAAGAGGCAAAGGCTGTGCTGGCGCGCAAAAAGAATCTGCGCCTGCTGCTGACCGGCGCTCTGCCAGACCCGACAGCCGCTGGTGTGGTGGTACGCTCCGTTGCGGGTGGTTTTCTGGCGCAAACACGGGACAACGGGCGCATTACACCCGAGTCCCTGAAGGTTGTGACCAAGCGCGCCCCGACCGCGCAGGAAATGGAAGACCTGATATTTGCCTTCCGTGTGGCCAAGCATGTGAAGTCCAACGCCATTGTCTATACCAAGAACAACGCAACAGTTGGCATTGGTGCGGGGCAGATGAGCCGGGTCGATTCCGCGCGTATCGCTGCCAGCAAAAGTGGTGAAGCAGCAAAGGCTGCCGGGCTGGATGCACCTCTGACCCAAGGGTCCGTTGCAGCATCCGATGCATTCTTCCCGTTTGCCGATGGTCTGGAAACCATTGTGGCAGCCGGGGCTACGGCTGTTATTCAGCCCGGTGGTTCCATTCGGGATGATGAGGTCATTGCCGCAGCAGATGCAGCAGGCATTGCCATGGTCTTCACTGGTATGCGCCACTTCCGCCACTGACACGCTTATCCTGCGCTTGTCGGCGCAGGATAATTCACGAACAATAGCGTAAAGTTCCACACATCCGTGTCCGGCAGTCTCGAAACGCCGGGCACAGATGGCTTTATTGGTTGACCCATGCGCTCACTGTTCTCTTTTACGGCTCTCCTGCTGGCCACCTCTACAGCGGTTGCCGCCCCTGCTGCCCGGCAGGGTTCCTCCCAGGCATCCTTTGCCGCCCATCAAACGGTTACGGAGCAGCAGGCCTCTGGCGTGTATGACCTGTCCGGCCTGCCGCAGTTCAGTGGCAAGGTGGTGCAGTTTCTGCCATCGTCTCACGGTGGTGTTCTTGGGCTTGTGCTGGCTGATGGCACGCAGGTTCTTGTCTCACCAGAGCAGGGTCACACCCTTGCAGGGCTTATCAAGCCGGGAGACACCGTTTCCATCCGTGGGATAAAAGCGCGCTCTTTGGCCCTTATCCGGGCTTTTGGTATTACCAGCCCGCGTGGTCGTACCATGCAGGACGGCTTTATTGCTCTCCAGCAGCAGTCCCCTGAAATGATAACCGGGCCGGATATTGTCCTGCATGGTGAAATCTGGCTCCCGCTTTATACGCTGGAAGGCCAGATTGCTGGCGTTGTGCTTAAAGACCACAGCGTTATTCACCTCGCCCCGCGGGAAGCAGCACGCCTGCAAGCATGGCTTAAACCCGGCCAGACGCTTTACGCCGTGGGGACAGGCTCCAACGGAGAACTGGGGACTGCTATTGATGCGCGTGAACTTGGCCCAACGTCCGGGCAGCTTGTCAGTGTGACCATTGGCAATGCCCCTCCGCGTGGTCCCGCACCGGGCAGTGCCGGGTACGATGTTATCCCAGGTTCAGAATAACGGATCAGCATATCATTCTGTTTTAATAACAGTTTACGATGAACCTTTTTGACTAGCCCGCGTTGAGAGACCCATACGAAAATCGCCAGCGTTCCCTTGAATGAAGGAACCGGCACTAAGGTGTGAGGAAAGACGTTATGGCTATTTTACGGTGGGTGCTTATTTTCCTGATTCTGGCGCTTGTGGCGTCATTGTTCGGGTTTGGTGGGGCTGCGGCCAGTTTTGCTGGCGTTGCCAAAATTCTGGTTTTTGTTTTTGTGGTCCTGCTTATTATCAGCTTCTTCTTTGGCCGCAGGGCACCCTAAGGCTTTACAGGGTTTGTATCAGAAAAACGCGGGGCGTATGTGCCCCGCGTTTTTTTTTGCCGCATATATGCAAACAACACGCAATTGCATGTTGGCAACGGCTCTTTTACACTTGGCGCACTCAAAGGCTGCCCATAGCCGTGTAAGGAACCAAGCAGATGCTCGTGTGCATACCAGATGTCTTGACACCAGAAGAGGTGACCTATTGCCGCAAACTCCTGGAGGCAGCGGGCTGGGTGGATGGCAAGGTTACGGCAGGGGAGCAGTCAGCCAAGGCCAAATACAACCTTCAGGTGCCAGAGCACTCGGACGAAAGTAAGGAACTGGGGCAACTGGTTCTGAAGGCTTTAGGGCGGAATCAGGTTTTTACCAGCGCGGCCCTGCCTTTACGGGTCTATCCGCCCCTGTTCAACCGGTATGATGAAGGCATGCGGTTTCATGCCCATGTCGATAACGCCATTCGTGCCTTGCCGGGCACAGGTTTCCGTATTCGGACGGATGTGTCCACCACACTCTTCCTCAGCGACCCTGAAGAGTATGACGGGGGAGAACTGGTTATTCAGGATACATATGGCACGCAAACCGTGAAGCTCCCTGCGGGCCATATGGTGGTATATCCATCAACCAGTCTGCACTCCGTCAATCCCGTCACGCGGGGAAGCCGATGGGCCTCGTTTTTCTGGACGCAGTCTCTGGTGAAGGACGATAGCAAGAGAGCACTGCTCTATAACTTTGACCTCTCCATTATCGAGGCCCGAAAGGCGCTTCCTGATGACCACGCCGCCGTGCTGGGTCTGACATCCACCTATCATAATCTGGTCCGGCAATGGGCCGAGATCTGAGGAGGGGGTAGGGCGAGTGCACATTGCACCGCCCTATGTGTCTTTTAGTGTGCTGAGGTTTCAGCCGGAGCTTGCAGGCTTGTATTGAGAATAAAGGCAAGCCGCACACCCGCCTTCATAAGCTGTTGGCGCACGACACTTTGGGCCGCCGCGTCATACCCTTCGGGCAGGGTGATGGGGGCGCTATCCGGGTCACAACCAGGGTGTACGGGCAGGCGGTAGGCATAATCCCGTGCCAGTGCAAAACTTTCCTGCGCCCAGTCAGTGGGGCTGCCCTGCTGCCAGCTCTGCTTGTCCGCGGAGCTGATACCCTCAAACAGAGAATCGGCTAGTTTGTCTGCACTGGGGGAGAGTTCAGAGACAACCTGCGTATCCCAGTAGGAATGCAGGTTGCTTGTACGAGGGCCGCCCAGAGCAATGCGGACGCAGTTGCCGCCTTTGTCGTGGTTATCGGCAGAGTGCAGCGGCTGGTGCAGGTCGCCCACAAAATGCACAATATATTTCAGGGCAAGAATACGTTCTGCTGCAGGGGCTGCGGGGTCAGACAGTTCTTTCTCAAAAGCAGAAATTTTATTGACTACACAATCTTTTGCCGGACCTGTGCTTGCGGTCTGGCCCTGCTCCGGAAAATTGTAGCAGGCCTGAGCAATATCTGGGTGGTCCAGCTCAATATCGACAAAGTGCCACATGCCTGTCTCAGGGTGGTTTGCCGCCCGCCATGCATCGGCCCAGGAGGCGCGGGACATCAGATCCGGTGGGGTCAGTGTGTCCTTGTCCTGCTGGAGCAGAGTGGTGACTTTTTGCTGCACGGTAGGGGATAGATACTTCCATGCCAGCGCGGCAACGGCGGCATGGCCTTCACGCCCCCATGCTAATGCCTGGGCAGAGGACGCGACAAGCCCAAGGGCTATTCCAGCGCTCAAAACGGTGTGGCGAAAACGAGACAGTTGCATTGATTAATTACCCGTAACGTTAAAACAAGGGCGAAATAACTGTTTTTTCTGGAGCGATCATATAACAAAAAATGTAATCTATGACAGCAAAAGTTAGAACGTAACGATACAAAAACGGCGCATCAAAATTTCCTCCGAAAAGTTTTGTGAATTATTTATGAATGCCTTTTATTCAAAAAAAATTTAAATAAGATGCGCATGAATTCCCCACCCATGCCTCCATGCTGAAAGAAAAATGGATGTTTTTTAAACGGCACACCTCAGTCTTGGCCTGCCTGATCTGTTCCACAGTTCTCTCCTCACCTTTGGTGGCAATGGCCGACACAACATCAGACAAAAAAACGTCTGGTGTCGCTGCCAAACACCGTCCGGTGAAGGAAAAACAGAAAGAGAAAACTGCATCCAGTGCTCCTTCCATGTTGGGCGCTACCTCCCCAACAGACGCAGTAGAAGACGAAAAAGTGGAAGTGCATGGGCACACCCATGACCTGGGCGATGGTGATACAGGACGCGCCTTTGGCGGCGGTCTGATGACCCCGACAGATGCTCCCAAGTCCGTGTCCGCCGTAACGCGCGATTACATCGCAAAACAGAACCCGGGTATGAACCCAGTCCAGCTTATCGCTCTGTTGCCAGGCGCTAACGTGTCAGACACAGATCCGTTGGGCATGACGGGCGGTGATATTACTGTGCGTGGGCTTACCAGCTCCCAAATGGGTTTTACCCTTGAAGGTTTCCCGATTAATGATATCGGGAATTTTGCCGTATATGCACAGGAAATTGCAGACGCAGAGAATTTGAAGACTGTACGTCTGGCGCAAGGCTCTGCGGATCTTGACAGCCCGCATATCAGTGCAACGGGCGGCGTGGTTGACATGTATATGATCGACCCCAAAAAGAAGATGGGCGGCCATGTTGACATGACCTACGGGTCTTACAACGCAACACGCGGCTTTGCGCGCTTCGATACAGGCTATCTTGGTAACACGAATCTGCGTGCGTATTTCTCCTACTCTCAAGGCCGTCAGGATCACTGGCGCGGGCCGGGTATGGACGACAAAAAGCACGGCGAAATGAAAATCGTGAACGACTGGGGCGATGGTAACCGTGTATCGCTTGCAGTTATTGGCAACTCTTTGAACAACAGCTCTTATCCGACAACTAGTCTTGCAAGTTGGAAACAGTGGGGAACTGGTTTTATCAACCCTGTTGGAAGCAGCGGGATTGCAAAAGGTCAGCCAGCAAACACCGTTTATGACAAAAACTTTTTCAAAGGGGACAATAATTACTACAAATTAAGAATGAACCCCTTCACCAATATTTATGCTTCTATGCCGTCTACCTTCAAATTGACGGATCACCTTGTCCTGACTGAAACGCCCTATTTCTGGTATGGCTACGGTAACGGCGGTGGTGCTTATGGCACCAACATGTCCCAGATGCCTTATGGCCCAACAACGCTGCCAGGTAGCATTAATGGGCAGACCACAGCAGGTAGTCCGCTGCTGTATAATCCTTCTTTGACCCAAACCTATCGCCCTGGTGCGACGACTAAAATGACATGGACAGCCGGACCTAACCGTCTGATGGTTGGTTACTGGTTTGAATATTCAAAGCAGCACCAGACTTCACCATACAGCATGGTAGGTGACGATGGTCGGCCGGAAAGCGGCCTATGGGGTGACAATAATAATGTTGTCCTCAGTAACGGTCAGACAGCGCAATACCGCGACACTTTGACACAGACCGAAGTGCACACGCCGTTTATTGGCGACAGCCTGTCACTGTTCCATGATAAGCTGACAATTGATGCGGGTCTGAAATATTCTATCGTGCGCCGCCGTGGCACAAATAATCTGCCCGGTCTCGAACAGACAAGTGCACAGAAGTACGTTAACACGAACTACAATACGGCACTGCCAACAGCGGCTATCCGTTATAAAATTGACGCGCATAACCAATTGTTTGCATCGGTTGCTACCAATTTCCGTATGCCGACCAACTATGCACTATACGATTCAGGCACTTATAACAAAATAACAAAGAGATATTCCACGCAGGCTAATCCGAACCAGAACCCCGAAATTTCAATTTCGGAAGAAGCTGGCTGGCGTTATCAGGATGACCTTCTCTCTACCTCCATCACATACTTCCATTATAACTTTACAAACCGTCTGTTCAGCCAGACACTTTTGAATGAGAACAACCAGACGATTACAACAAACATTAATGCTGGTGGTTCGCATTCTGATGGTGTGGATGCAGAAATTGGCACGCGGCCTATTTACCATCTGCGTCCATATGTTTCCTTTGAATATCTCCATGCGGTAACAGACAGCAATATTCTCAGCACCAGTACGCTTAACGGCGCGGTTATTAGTGACTATGCCCGCACCAAGGGCAAAGTCTCTCCACAATCACCGTCTTACATGGTTGCTTTTGGTCTGGACTATGATGACGGCCCACGCTTTATTGGCTTTAACCTGAAATATACTGCCAAGCAGTATTCCACGTTCATGAACGATGAGCATATTCCAGGTTATCTGCGTATGAACATTCACATGGGCTATCGCTTTCCAAAATGGGGCATTTTCAAAAGCCCGATCATTCGTTTGAACCTGCAAAACCTGTCTAACAATCGTTATCTTGGTTATGTCAGTTCACCCGTGGTGGCTGCTAACTCTTCAACCGGCGTCAATGGTGGCACCATTACGGGCAAGACAGCTTACTATCGTGTTGCGTCTCCGTTTGCTGCCCTTGCAACTATCAGCAGCGATTTCTAAAAATCCTGCTTGCAAAGGCCCCTCTCTTCCCACAAGGAGGAGAGGGGCTTTTTTGTATCTACTGTCTTGTAAAAGTGAGGATTTATGCCGGTTATCGGGCGCAGAGGGTTACTTAAGGGAAGCAGTGGGCTTGTTACGGCTGGCCTTTTGGCTTCCATCAACCGGGCGTTGGCCATCCCGGCGGAGCGCCGGAGTGGTACACTGGAAGACGTTGAGCATATTGTAGTGCTCATGCAGGAAAACCGCTCGTTCGACCATTATTTCGGGCATCTGAGTGGTGTGCGCGGTGTGTCAGACCGGCACCCCGTACGCTCACCGGATGGCACGCCGGTATGGTCCCAGTGGCGTAAGCAGCCGGGGGCAGGGCGCATCATGCCGTTCCAGTTGCGCACCCATGTCAGCAGTGCCCAGTGCGTGCTGGACCTGGACCATAACTGGTACCCTACACACGCAGCCATTAATGCAGGCTGGAACGACCAGTGGCCCCGCCACAAGACAGACATGACCATGGCCTATTATGCGCGGGAGGACATACCCTACCATTACGCGCTGGCCGATGCCTTTACCGTGTGTGACCATTATTTCTGCTCCACCCCAACCCAGACACACCCCAACCGCTTTTACCTGATGACCGGTACAGTGGATGGAGACGGCATAGGTGGTGGCCCCGCACTGGACAATGTGGACTGGGTGGACCGTGCCTTCTACCCCAAAGTGCCAGCCCCGTATAACTGGACCACGTACCCGGAGCGTCTGGAAGCCGCTGGCGTAAGCTGGCAGATTTATCAGCAGGGTCTTGCCCCAGCGGATGTTGAGAACGGTAATTTCGGCACCAATGTGCTGATGAATTTTAAAAATTTTGTAGATGCGCTGGAAGGGTCTGCACTGCAACAGCGTGCCAATACCAAACGCACTCTAGCGGACCTGCGCCAGGATGTGCTGGCGGATAAGCTGCCACAGGTCTCCTGGCTTCTGCCACCCGCTGCCTATTCCGAGCACCCCCGTTGGACCCCCGGCTATGGGGCTACCTATATTGCCCGCGTACTTAACGCCTTGACCGCCAACCCGGACGTTTGGGCCAAAACCGTCCTGCTGGTCATGTATGATGAAAACGATGGGTATTTTGACCACGTGCCTCCACCGCAGCCGCCCACCCCTGTGCTGCCGGGTAAAAGCACGGTGGATGTGACAGGTGAAATTCATAACCGCATCACCCCGCATGAGCCTGACCGTTACAAGGTTGATAACCTGCCGTATGGCCTTGGCCCACGTGTGCCCATGCTGGCCCTATCACCCTGGAGCACAGGCGGTTATGTGTGCTCAGAAGTCTTTGACCACACATCAGTTTTAAGGTTCATCGAGGCACGGTTTGGCGTGCGGGAAGAGAATATTACCCCGTGGCGTCGGTCTGTGTGTGGTGACCTTGTCAGTGCGTTTGACTTCTCCCGCAAGCAGGGACTGAAAGGCAATCTGCCCGATACCTCAGACTACCGGCAGCAGGTGGACCTATCCTGCAAACTGCCAGACCCAGCCATCCCCACCCAGAGTACGAATGAGGATATTGGTACGCAGGAACCCGGCACCCGTCCGGCCCGCCCACTGCCCTATGTGCTGGCAGTAACCGAAGTGCCCGGCAAGGCGGATACCCTGACCCTGCGGTTCGACAATACCAGCACCACAGGTGCCTGTTTCTATGTGTATCGGGAACAGTCCAGTGAAAAGCCGTTCCGTTATACGGTAGGGGCGGGTGCAACACTGGAAGACAGCTTTGCCCTGCCAGAAGGCCAGACCTCGCGCTTCACGATTATGGGGCCAAATGGGTTTGTGCGGTATTTTCATCGGACCCGGCATAAAACCGTGAGCGTTGGCTCGCAGGACCAAGGGGCCACAGGCAGCCTGACAGTCGTGCTGCATAATGTTACGGCACACGCGCAGCACGTCACGCTGCATGACAATGCTTATGGCTACGCGGCACAGGCGCTCACGCTCGCACCTCATGCCACGGTGCGGCACAGCATTGCCTTGGGCAAAAGTGCCCAGTGGTATGATGTGACAGTGCGTGTGCAGGGGGATGCTGCGTCTGAAACCCGTCTGGCCGGGCATGTTGAAACAGGCAAAAGCGGCCTGACGGACCCTGCTTTGGGCAAGCCGGTCCTTCAGTAATAGTCCAGCCATTCTCAGGCTGGCAGGAAAGATGGGGCTGGGCGCAGGAACGCTCTCAGCCCCTTTTCTTCATGCGGTGGGGAGGTAGGGTGTTTCCACCATTACAAGTTCTGCGTCCTCAGTTGCCGTGATGGACACGGTTTCCAGTTCCGCAAGAGCAACGCCGTCCCGCTCACCGGCCTGTTGGTCGCCAATGGTAATGCGCCCTTTGGCCACAACCAGATACGCAACACGGTCTTTGCCCAGACTGTAGGTGAGGGTCTGGCCAGCGGGGAGTGTTGCGGCCATCAGGCGGGCATCGGTATTCAGGGTCAGGGCCCCTTCATCCTCCGCGTGGCCGGAGGCCAGAACAACAAATTTTCCGCTTCGGTCTGCCTTGGGGAAAGGGCGTGTGCCCCATGATGGTTTACGACCTTTCCGGTCGGGCAAAATCCAGATCTGGAAGCACCGGGTCGGGGTATCCTCAAGGTTGTATTCACTATGCCGGATTCCTGTGCCGGCGGACATAACCTGTATATCCCCGGCCTCGGTGCGGCCCTTGTTGCCCAGACTGTCCTCATGCGTAATGGCTCCTTCACGCACATAGGTAACAATTTCCATGTCCTGATGTGGGTGGGTAGGAAAGCCGCCGCCGGGGGCAATAATATCATCATTCCACACACGCACGGTGCCCCAGTGCATGCGTTTTGGGTCAAAATACTGGGAGAAGGAGAAATGGTATGTTGCGTCCAGCCAGCCGTGGTTGGCGTGGCCCAGTGTCGCAAAAGGTCGAACCTCAATCATCATACAAGCCTTTCGTAGAATAAAGACGGGTGGTGTTGATGAAAAATGTAAGGCGTCAGCCTCCGTAAAGATATAGAAACACAGGAAACACACCGTTTCCGAAAGTTTACCAATGACACTGCCGGACCTTGAAGCATGGGCCATATTTGCCAGCGTGGCGGAGCACGGGTCCTTTGCCAGAACGGCAGAGGCGCTTGCCCTGTCCAAACCCACTATTTCCAAAGCTGTCAGTCGGCTTGAAGGGCAGCTTGGTGTGGCGCTTTTCAGCCGGACCTCCCGCCAGATTTCCCTGACAGAAACGGGGCGGCATGTTCTGGGTCATGCCAGCCGCCTGCTGAGTGAGGCCTATAGTGCGGAAAGCCTGGCCCGTGCGGGTACGCTGCTCCCGGCTGGCGTGGTCAGAATGGCCGCCCCCATGACCTTTGGTGTGCAGCACCTTTCACCACTTTTGCCAGATTTTTTTAGCCAGTATCCTGAAATTGACCTGACGATAGACTTTAATGATGCCGTGATAGACCTTGTGGCCGAAGGGCATGACCTTGCCTTACGCATCGCCGCACTGGCAGATTCCTCGCTCAAGGCGCGCAAGCTCTGCACGGTCAGATTACTGGTGGTGGCAACACCGCATTGGGCACAGCGTACACCGTTAGGCCCACACCCACGGGACCTGATGCAGCATAAGGGGTTTGTGTACACTAGCACGCCAGCCCCCGGCACCATCAAGTTGAGCCATGCATCAGGTGAAACATATGTTCTGGCCCAGACCGCACGTCTGCGGGCCAATAATGCGGAGGCCTTTCTGCCCGCTCTGCTGGCTGGGCAGGGTTATGCCGTTCTACCGCAGTTCATGGTGTGGGATGCGGTGCAGAAAGGTCAGCTTCAGGTGCTGTACCCTGACTGGCAGAGTGACCCTATTGCCCTCTACCTTGTTACGCCGCCCAGCAGTCTGCGGCCTTTGCGGGTTACGGTGCTGCTGGACTATCTGGCACAGCGTCTGGCCGCTGTGCCGTGGGCATCATGATGAAAACTTGCGTGCCATCCAGTCAAAAAAGGTCGCGTGCCATAATGTCTGGGCACCTAACTGGCAGTGCTCCGCGCCGCCGGAGGGTCTGTCGTAATAAACCGTCTCGCAGGAGCGGGCGTGGGTGCAGGCGGCTTCAAAATCCTGCGCTTGAGAGGCGGGAATAAAATGGTCTTTTTCCCCCACCAGAGTGAGTACATCGCAGGTTATGGCGGCGGCAACCGGTGCCAGACTGTACTGCTGCAAGGCTGTAATCACGGCATCAAGCGTATTGACCCCCAGCGTCCAGAAGGCATTATCAATAGCCCATGTAATATCCGGGTTGTTTCGGGCCTCAGCCGTCTGTGCGCTCTGGGCGTAGCGTTGGGCTACGCTGCCCATATCAAAAAACACATCATAGGCTACAACGCCATCAAGGCGTGGCTCAAACGCTGCGGCGCGTGGGGCCAGATAGCCCCCCATGCTCATGCCAACCAGAATTGTCTTGGCAGCGGTAAAATAGGTTTGCTCAAACATATCCAGCACGGCGCGGGTTGGCTTTTCCCACGCCGGGGTAAAGGTTAGCCCGTGCACCCGCAAGGCGGCCCCCTGTCCGGGGCCTTCATAGGTCAGAACGCCATAGCCACGATCATATGCGGCCTTGACCAGCACAAAATAGAGCTCCTCCAAAGTAGAGTCATATCCGCCGCAACACACAATCAACGGGCGCTTTTCCCATCCCTCCGGGCCTGAATACACAATGGCGCGTAAGGACGCCCCCTCATACGGGACAGACAGGCGCGTATAAGGCACGCCAGCCACAGTCAGTCCTTGGTCAAAGGCGGCTATCTGGTTGGCCCATGCGGTAAGACGGCGCGGGTCCTGCGGGGTCAGTAAAAATTCTGCTGTGCGCCAGTAATTATGCGCCCGTAACCAGGCGTAGGCCGTACTCAACCGGTCCATACAGCCGGGAATGCGGGCTTGCGTGCGCTCTGCCAGTTCTGCAAATTTCTGGTACCAGCAGTCAGTATTCCCTTCCTCAATGCTGCCAATGGTCAACAGCACCTCGTTCAGGTCCGCGCCATTTGCGGCAATGTCGTTCAACACTCGCAAGGTTTGGAAATGAAATGTCTGATTGGCAAAAAAGCGGGTCGTGCCAAAGCGTTGGGGTGATGGGGTATGCTCAGCCATGAAAAACGCTTTCATAGAGGGAAGAGAGGCCGAAATGTAAGCATGTTCGTCACGGCCTGATTTGACATAACGCGCCAATAATTTGACATTTTACGCCAAACTGATTGTGTTTCCGTATCATAGGTCTCACCATTATGATGATCGCTACAGACATGCTGCTCTCTGCGGCCATCCGGGCGGGGTATTTAACCCGGCGGGAGTGCGCTCTCATCCAGCAGACCATAAGAGCGCAGAGTGCGGGGCAAGCCCCGCATAACTGGGTGCAGGTGCATGGTAAGGTTCTGGCCGACCTTGTGCGCCGCACCGGGGCGGATGCCCGGTTAGGGAGTGTGCTGGCACAGCATGTAGCGTTGCAGGACTGTGGGGTGGTGGGGCAACTTGTTGCCCACAGTGCCAGCTTGTCCGAGGCCTACCAGATGATGAGCCTGTATAGCCGCCTTATTCATCCTGCCATTACGGTTAACATCAGCAAAACCCGTTATAGGGCCGAGGTTGTGTATGAGTGGTCTCAGCCCCATGGCTCCATGCCAGCCGTTGTACGTCATGCCGGGCAGCTTTGGGCTTTGGTGAACATGGTGCGCCTGCCGCATCTTGCTTTGGGGCTTGAAACGCCCCCATTGCGGGTGGAGGCAGCGTGCCCCGCGCCGGGTGGCCAAAGTTGCAGCGCCATGCCGGACTGCCCGATTATATTTGACAGGCCGTTTTACAAAGCTGTTTTTGAAAGAACAGCTTTTGAGCGCCCGGTGCATGACCAGCCAGACCGTGCTCGCGCCTATCTTGAAGAGCTGACCCGCCGCATGATGGCCGAACTGCCTGCACCGCACGATATGGTAGGCCGTGTCAAAGCGGAGATCCAGCAGCAGATGGGGCAGGGGCCTTGCACAGTGGGGAGCATTGCAGCAAGGCTTGGATATTCCGTGCGCACACTGCAAAGAGAACTGGAGAAAACCCAAGCAGGTTTCAGGGATATTCTGGATGCCGTCCGGTATCAGGAGGCCGAAAAACACCTGAAGTCCGGCCAGTGGAGCAAGGCTGCACTGGCAAGCCATCTGGGTTATTCTGACCAGACCGCCTTTGCCCGTGCGGCACGGCGCTGGCGGCAGACGCCCCCTGTATAAAGCAAGGGGGGCATAGAGTTAGTTTTGAAAAAGCGGGTTTTTGACAGTTTCAGCTTCAAAATTACTGAATTTTTCTTCCAAAGCCATTTGCAGGCGTGCTTTTTCATTTTTTGCCAGAAAATCTGTGCAGCTCTTGCTATTTTCTGTCTTGCAAGCCGGGTTCAGTGTCGTGCCCTGCCACAGACTTTCTCCCGGCACAAAAGCATAGGTCAGCCCATTGCGTGAGAGCGTTTTAAACTCCTGATAAGAGAGTGGCCATGTGGTAGCGGCACGCACATATTCCTGCGTCAGATCACCACGGGATACCCCTTCATCATCCGTAGAAAGCGCCATGGGTACACCTGCCCGCCGGTAGAGCGCAAACGGGTGATCTTTGCCTTTGATGTTCAAAATCACATCGTTACTGGTCAGGTTAATTTCCACCATCACCTGCTTGCGCGCCATGTCCTGCAACAGGCGGTCGGGGTCTTTTTCCCACGCTACATCCACGCCATGGCCAATACGCTTGGCCCCTGCTTCATCCATGGCGGCGCGAATGTGATGGTCCAGCCCTTCAGGTGGAACCTGGCCGGGGGTAATTTCCCCGGCATGCAGGCTCAGCTTTACATCGGGGTACACGGCGTTCAGGGCGTGGAACATGCGCATATGTAGGTCATAATCCCGCATGGCGACCAGATCATCTTCAGGGCATACAAAGTTTACGCCCACAAAGCGGGGATCTGCCTTTACAACTTCATAGCCTGCATAAAGCTGGGAAAACACGGCTTGCGGCGGCAGCACACGCAGGGTCTGGTACAGGTAGCGCACGGTTACGGCGCAGCCGGGGCGTGCCTCCGCCGTGCCACAGTGCAGCACTGCATGGGCCTGCTGCTCCATAGCATCGGTTTCTTTGCGCGCGGCGGCGACAAGGGTGGGAATTTCCGCTTTCAAGCCATCCATGGCGGCAGAAAAATCTTCGTTGTGCAAAGGATGTTTAAAGCCAGCCCCGATCATGCCGCCCAAAGCGGGGGAGATCATGAACTCAACATAGCTGACATGGTCACGGGCGGCGCGTTCCATGGCTTCTGCCAGACTGTCTCCGCTATGCCGTTCAGCAGCAGGGCCAAATTTGTCAAAGGTTGCAAAAAAATGGTCATGGCCGGAGCGGTCCTGTGCCGTGGGCACAAAATCACGCATGGACAGGGCATCAATCAGGCTGTTTGTGGCCTGCGCATTGTGGCTCAGGGCTGTTGCGGGCACCTGATCTGGCTTGGCCGGCGTTGCACAGGCTTCGGGCAGAATACGGTTACTGCCCGTGTTGATGCACAATCCATCCTGCGCGGCCCATTTTAAATAGCTTTCCGCATAAATGGCCCCGACCAGATGGTTATGCAGGTCTGCCCCTTTGGGGAACTGCCGCATGAACATGGCAAGGCGTTCAGGGTCAGTGCGTACAGTGTTGAAAATACGCGCTGTTGCCTGCTCGTTGGGTGTGGCCGCATGAGCGGTGGCCACCGGCACAAGAGCAACGGAACAGGCAAGCAAGAAAGACCGCAAGACCATGAAAACAACCCCAAGGAGAAATACGTGTCCTCGGGTGTATCAGAAACAACCGTTTTTTGGTGCAAAAAACATGGTCAGGCGCATTTGCGTGGGTCTGTTGGCGGGCAGTACCGCAATATGCTGCTTTGCGCGGCATCATGCGGCAGGTCTGTGCCATAGCGGGCCGCATAGCGGGTGGCAAATTCACCGCGTTCCAGCCGCTCGCAATAATCCAGATACCGGATCAAGGCACGTTCTGCGCGTGGTGTGGCCCCGTAAATACGCTTGTAATGCCGCCAGAGCATGAGCGCGTTGACGGACCACGCATCATAGGCGTGTTCATGCAGGCGTAGCCGGATGGCGGCAGGCAACTGCTCAAAGGCGGCCCAGTCATCGCCGTCATACCGTTTCCATATCTCAGCACGCGGGGTGCGTTCGTTGGACTGTCTGGTGTGGGCTGTCATGGCGTTCTCCCTCGTCAGGCAACGGGCTGTGCATCGGGGAGGGGCCTCAACACAGCATCAGACTATACATTATGATATAACATAACCTTTGCGCAAGAGGGCCTGCCTTGCCCGGTATGAGCCGTGTAGCTGCGGTACTTTTCTTGACAGTCTGTCATGTTTGGCGGCACATCGCTGGCATGATGGTTCCTGCCCTTCCGCAAGACAGGCAGGATGCAAAAGGGAACCGGGTGCCGCTTTGTTCGTGTGCGGTGTAGTCCCGGGCTGTCCCCGCAACTGTAAGCGGTATGGGTCTGTATGCTGGCATATGTCAGGCCACTGGGGCGCACGCTCTGGGAAGGCAGGTACAGACGGTAACGCCGCAAGCCAGGAAACCTGCCATCATGCAGAGTTGCAGACGGAATGGGCCAATCGGGGTGTGTTGGCGGACCGGGTTGCGGGCAAGGCGGGCTGTGGCAGCGCGTCAGGACTGTGGCGTGGGCATTGTCGTGGCAACGCTTTGTACCACAAGGTTGTCTTTTACCATGTTGCGTAAACTTCTTTTGTCCGGTGTGGCTTTTCTGGGTGTATGTACCGGCACGGCCCAAGCCGATACCGAGGCTGACCCCTCCGAGCAGATAACCGTCAGTGCTGCCCGCAGGCCCATCCGACAGGATGAGATTGGTACGGCACTCACCCTTATTACCGAAGAACAGATCAAAACCCAGCAACGCCGTAGCCTGCCGGATATTCTCATGCGGCAGCCGGGCCTGAATGTTGTGCGCTCTGGCGGTATGGGGGCGACAACCTCTATCTTCATGCGCGGCAACAATGCCAACGAGGTCAAGGTCCGGCTGGACGGCATGGATATTAACGATGGTAGTTCCGCCAGTGGCGCGTTTGACGCCGGGCAGTTCATGACAGATGGGTTGGGCCGCATTGAAATTCTGCGCGGCCCACAAAGCGGCCTGTACGGCGCAGATGCCATGGCCGGTGTCATAGACATGACAACCGCGCAGGGAGAAGGCCGCCTGAAACCCTTTGTCCGGCTGGAGGGTGGCTCCTATGGCACGTTTAATCAGGTTATTGGGGCGCGTGGCAGTCAGGGGCGCTTTCATTATAATGTGGAACTCAGCCATTACCGGATAGACGGCTTCCACAGCATTCCGCGCTACATTGAGCAGTATTACGGTGCCACGCGTGCGCAACACCGCAAAACCAACAGAAACGATAACCGCGCCGCCACTATCCGCCTTGGGTATGATGTCACGCGGAATTTTGACCTTGGCCTGACCAGCCGCCTTATTCAAAGCAATTACCACACTTACTCCGCCTATGACCTGCAAAGCGAAAGCTATGGCGATGGTGATGTAAGGCAACGGAACACTACAAATCTGGCCATTGTACGCGGCACAGCGCACCTGACCTCATTTGATGGGCTGCTGGATCAGGTCATCGGGCTGGGATACATGACCAACCGCAACCGCTGGAGCCAGACAGGCCTGTCTTCCACCGGGCCGGATTATTATCGCTCTTCCCGTCTCAAGATAGACTGGCACGGCACAGTGAACTTGCATGAGTACGGCACAGTGCTTGTCGGCGCCGAGCATTTTCACGAGACATTTGATACAAGCCACACCGCCGCCACCCTGTATGACACCGGCTACCATACCAAAGCCAGCATGGACACCACTGCGGGATATGGCCAGTACGAGGGCAACTGGCACAAAATTCTCTATGGTGCAGCCAATGTAAGGTATGACAGTAATTCCCGTTACGGCAACTACGTCACGTGGCGCGTTGCCCCTGCGGTGCATATCCCCGGCACAGGTACGGTGCTCAAGGCCAGTGCGGGGTCTGGTTTCCATGGCCCAAGCCTGTATCAGCTTTTTGCCAGCCAGATTGGCTCTTACTACACCCAGACCGGCAACCCCTACCTGCGAGCAGAAAAGCTGATTGGGTATGATGCCGGGGTGGAGCAAAAACTGCTGAAAGACACACTCAGCTTTGGCGCAACATGGTATGACAACAAGGTCAAAAACCTTATTCAGTCCACCAGCTCGGTAGATATCGCGCCAAATGGGTATGAGATCTACAATTATTCCTATGGCAACGTGGCGCGAGCCCGCATGTATGGGGTAGAAGCCTTTGCAGATTGGAAGCCCCTCAAAACCCTTGACTTCACCCTGAATTATACCTGGACCCATGCGCGGGACACCACCAGCCATACGCTGCTGCAACGCAGGCCGGACCATAAGCTGAACTTCACCACAACATGGCAGCCGGTTACGGACCTGACCCTGTCCGGCAATATTCTCTACACAAGCAGTTGGCGGGATGTGCCGGTTATTGGCACATCGTATTGCAGCACCTGTGGTAAAGGGCGCGGCTATTTTACCATTGACCTTGCCGCCACTTACAAAATCAACCGTATTATCAGCATATTTGCCCGGGCTGATAACCTGCTCAACCGGCAGTATGAAGAACCAATCGGTTACCTTCAGCCGGGCCGGGCAGGCTATGGCGGCGTGACGTTGAGTTACTGATGCGCCGCTTTACACCAGCATGGTGTGCCACATGGGGCATGGCTGCGGGGTGCAGTGTGTGGCTTGCTGCCGCAGCCCTGGCACAGCCGCGCGTGGCGTCCCTTAATCTCTGCACGGACCAACTGGCGCTTATGCTGGCGGACCGTCAGGATATTGTGGCCCTTACCCCGCTGGTGCA
Organism: Acetobacter cibinongensis; assembly: GCF_000963925.1. Lineage (GTDB taxonomy): Bacteria > Pseudomonadota > Alphaproteobacteria > Acetobacterales > Acetobacteraceae > Acetobacter > Acetobacter cibinongensis. Next base: position 17,427 of record NZ_BAMV01000007.1, on the reverse strand, counting down.
GGACTGCTCAAGTTCCGTGCTGTGCCATAGTGCTCAGGGTATGCCCGTGCAGGAACCCACGGCGGAAAACGTATTGGCCGCGCGGCCTGATATGGTACTGGCAGGCCGCTTTACCGCGCGGGTAGCGGTCAAGGCTGCGCGGGAAGAAGGGGCAAAAGTCCTGATCCTGCCGCCAGTTTCCAACCTGGCGGAGATACCAGACCAGATCATGCGGGTGGCCAAAGCAGTTGGCCACCCGGAGCGCGGGGCACGTCTGGTTACTGCTTTTCAGGACAGGCTGGCAGCGCTCGCTCTTATTCCGTCACAGCAGGACCCCATTGCGGCTGTGTATGAGGCCAACGGGTTTGTGGCGCGTGGTGCGTCCCTGCCGGATGATGTGTTGCGCCATGCCGGGTTACAGAATCTGTCCACCATTGCCAATCTGCCTGAAGGGGGGCGTATTCCGCTGGAAACCCTGCTTGGCTGGCGGCCAGACCTGCTGGTACGTGACCGGTCCGGGCAAGGCCAGTCTTTGGCGCAGGCCATGCTGGATAACCCGGTCTTGGCACAGTTTTTTTCCGGCAGACATGGGGTGGATCTGCCAGCCTCCTTGTGGCTTTGCGGTCTGCCCCAGACGCTGGATGCCGTTGCCATTCTACAAAAAGCCAGAGCAGCCTTGTTATATTCAGCGGGGGGAGGGCCATAATGTCCCGTTACAGCCTTGTTAATGCGGTTCTGCTGGTTGGTATCCTGGTGCTGGCAGCGTTCTCCCTGTTGTGGGGGGAGCATAGTTTCTCCTTCATGCAGTCTTTGCGCGAGTGGTGGGCGGGCCAACCTACGGCGGGTGCGCTTATTCTCGGGGGCCTGCGTTTGCCACGGGTTCTTCTGGGCATCATGGTGGGGGGAAGTCTGGGGCTGTCTGGTGCTGTGCTGCAAGGCTACCTGCGCAACCCACTAGCAGACCCTGGGCTGCTGGGTGTGTCAGGCGGGGCGGCATTAGGCGCTGTATGCGTGTTTTATACAGGGCTGGTGCAGTACGGTCTGGCTATCTTGCCCTTGGGTGGTCTTGCCGGAGCTCTTGTGGCCGCCACACTTCTGGTTTTGCTGGTAGGGCGCGGCACGGCGCTGGTGTTGCTGCTGGCGGGCGCTGCCCTCAGCAGTTTTACAGCCGCCCTGACAGCGCTGGTGCTTAATCTGGTGCCCAGCCCGTATGCTATTTTTGAAATCATGCGCTGGCTTATGGGGTCTTTGACAGACCGCACCATGCTGGATGTTACACTGGCCCTGCCGGGCGTAGTGGTAGGCGGAGGGCTTCTATTCTCCGCCGCCCGTGCGTTGGACGCCCTGACATTGGGGGAGGATGTCGCCCAGACCATGGGGTTTCAGGTGCGCGGGGTTACAGGGGTGCAACTACGCATTGTTATTGGTACCGCTCTGGCCGTGGGGTCCTGCGTGGCGGTGGCGGGGGCAATCGGCTTTGTAGGGCTTATCGTACCGCATATTTTGCGGCCCGTGGTGGGGCACAGACCCTCCTGCCTTCTGGTGCCAGCGTTTCTGGGTGGTGCTGTGCTGCTTTTGGGGTCCGACCTTGTGGTGCGGGGGGCTGCCGCGCACAAAGAACTGCAAATAGGGGTGGTCACGGCGCTTATCGGTGCACCAGTCTTTTTCTATCGGGTTATTCTGTTCAGAAAACAGGGGCGTCTTTAATGCTGTCCGTGCAAGGCATTACCTCCCATATCGGTGCGCGGCCGGTGCTGCATGGGGTTTCGGCACAGTTTCAGGCTGGGCAATTGACCGGGCTTCTTGGGCCGAATGGGGCGGGTAAGAGCACCCTGCTCAGAACTATGGCAGATGTGCTTACGGCTGCACAGGGGACAGTATTGCTGGATGGTAAGCCGCTTGCTGCGTTTTCTGCCCGGCAGAAGGCACAGTATCTGGCCTATATTCCACAAGGGCAGGAGCAAGTGCCGCCCATGTCGGTCAGGGAGGTCGTCTCCCTTGGGCGGCTGCCTTACCGGGAGAGCACAGAGGGCGCTGCGCACCACCCTGCCGTTACGGAGGCGTTGGCGCTGACAGGCCTGACAGAGCTTTCTGACCGCAAGGCAGATCAGCTTTCCGGCGGGGAGCACGCCCGCCTTATGCTGGCCCGCGCCCTTGCTACGCAGGCCCCCGTTTTGTTGGCCGATGAAGTGTTGGCCGCACTGGACCCCGCTCATGCGCTGTCTGTCATGCATCTGTTCCGTGCCGTGGCGGCACAGGGGCGCTGTATTGTGCTGGTTATTCATGACCTGTTACTGGCCACCCGTTTTTGTGACCGTCTGCTGGTGCTGCAAAACGGGCAGGTACAACTGGACGGCCCGCCCGTCGCTTTGACGCAGGGTATGGTGCAGCATGTTTATGGCGTGTCCACCCGCTGGATAGAGGGCGCCTGTGTGCCGTGGGACATTCAGCCCGCATAATGCCGTGCCCCGTGCGGGCAGATTATGTGGTAAAGGGCTGACCTGTTTTTTTCTGGCGCATGAGTGGTCACATGATAACCCGGCTTTTCCCCCTATGGGCTCTTATGGTGTCTGGGGCCGCCATAGCAGCACCGCATCTTTTTCTGGGTTTAACCCCGGCCATCATGCCGCTTCTGGCCTTTGTCATGTTTACAATGGGGGTGTCTCTCACCCCGGCGGATTTTGCCCGCATTGCGCGGCGTCCTGCCCCTGTGGTGGCGGGAGTAGCCCTGCATTATCTGGTCATGCCGTTTGGGGCGTGGCTTATTGCCCATATGCTGGCCATGCCCCCGGCGCTCACAACTGGCATGGTGCTGGTAGGCTGTGTGTCCAGTGGCACGGCCTCCAATGTCATGATCTTTCTGTCAAAAGGTGACGTTGCGCTGTCTGTCAGCATCAGTGCATTTTCAACACTGGTAGGCATTATTGCTACCCCGCTGCTCACGCGGTTTTACAGTGCCGCCACCGTCACGGTAGATAGCTGGGGAATGTTCTACAGTATCCTCACGCTGGTGGCGTTGCCTGTGCTGGCGGGGGTGGTGCTCAACACACTGTGTGCCCGTCTGGTCAAACGGGTGGAGCCTGTGTTGCCGCTGGTGGCCATGGTTTCTATCCTGCTGATTATTGGGTGTATTGTCGCGGGGGTAAAACCCTCTCTCGCGGCAGCAGGGCCTGTGCTGCTGCTGGGTGTGGTGCTGCATAACGCCCTTGGCCTGCTTGGGGGCTACTGGGGTGGCAGGCTGCTGGGGTTTGAGGAAAGCGTATGCCGCACACTGGCGCTGGAAGTGGGCATGCAAAATTCCGGTCTGGCGGCAACATTGGGGCGGCTTTACTTTTCCCCACTGGCGGCACTGCCGGGTGCCGTTTTCTCAATATGGCATAATATATCAGGGTCTTTTCTGGCGGCATTGTGGTCGCAGAGGCCAGTGCAGAAACACCGTCGCTAACAGTGCCTACAAAAACCCCCGGCCAGTTTCCCAAGCCGGGGGTTTTTTAGTCATGGAGCGGGAAAGCGCTGGCCGTTACTGGGCCTTGCGCAGTTCTCCAACCTTCTCTGCGGTAACATGCTGGTCACCGCTGCCATATGTGGCCATCAGATAATTGACCAGTTTGGCAATCTCCGCATCGCTCAGGCGCTGCACGTCAGATGTGCTGCCAAAACCCGGCATCCCGGCGTGGCCATCCTGCGTTTTACGGTTCACACCGTGCAGAATGGTCATAATCAGGTTGTCAGGCCGCACGCTGCCAACAGTGGTGTTGGCAAACAGGGATGGCGCGTACTGGTCCACAGTGCCCGCGCCATTGTGCCCGTGGCAGGCTGAGCAGTTGGCATCGTAAATATGCGGGCCATCCATTTCGCTCAGGTCATCAATACGGGTGGGTTCTTTGGTGCGGATATCCGGGTTTTCCACCGCCTTGCCAAAGCTCTCACGCGCCTGATGTTCCAGGTCATCTTCCATAGCCGGTACTTGCAGCACATAGGCGGCAAGGGCGTGCAGGTCCTTATCCGTCAGGTGGCTGGTGCTGTGCTCAACAGCTTCGCCCATGGGGCCAGCAGCCTGTGCATGGCCCGTCAGGCGGCCTGTGCGCAAGTAGGTAACCAGACCGTCTTCCGTCCAGTTCCCAATGCCACTGGTTTTGGAGGACGTTACATTAGGTGCATACCATGCCCCCAATGACCCGCCTGCCAGATAGTGGTCCTGCTTTTCACTCAGCATGAAGTTGCGGGGGGTGTGGCAGGTGCCGCAATGTTCCAGTGCCGTGGCCAGATAGCGGCCCCGGCGCTGGGTATCATAGGTTGCCGAATCCCCAGTTTCCGGCTGCTCTTTTGTGGTGACAAAGTTCCACGCCGCCATGGCGCTGCGCACATTGGCCGGAAAGGTCAGCTCGGTCGGTTTGGGTTGGGTGGCAACAGGTTTTACGCTGTGCATGAACCACGCATAGAGCGCGTGCACATCCTGGTCTGTCATGCCCGCGTAAGACACATACGGCATGACTGGATACAGATACGCTCCATCACGCCGCACGCCGTGGCGCACAGCCTGATCAAATTCCTGCTCCGTGTATTTGCCAATCCCGTTTTGCGGGTCCGGGGTTATGTTGGTGGAAATAACATCCCCCATGGGGGTGCTTATCTTCAGTCCACCAGCAAACGGTGTGCCACCGGGTTTTGTATGGCAGGCCACACAGTCAGCCGCTGTGGCAATATAGGCGCCGCGTTCCTGCAAGGCGGCAGCATCCTCAACCGGCGCTGGGGTGCTGGCAGCCGCAGGGGCCGGAGTGGTGGCTGTTGGTGCCGCCGGTGCTGTGGGGGCCGTATCCTGCGCATGGGCGGACCCGATGGCCACGGCACCAACAAGTGCGCTGGTGCCAAGCAGCGCGTAAATGCTTTTACAAAAGCGGGGGAGAGACGGCTTAGGCATGAGCAAGCTCTTTTTTCAGCGTATCGGCCACGCGCAGGGCCAGAGCGGCAACAGTAAGGGTAATGTTGCCGGTGCCTACGGTTGAGAAAACCGAAGAGCTGGCAATAAACAGGTTCTCATGGTCATGCGTCCGGCAGAAGCCGTCCACTACGGAATCCTTGGGGTCCGTACCCATGATGGTACTGCCGGAGGGATGGTCCTGCGGGAAGTAGCCAGGGGTCCATTGGGCATCCGTACCGTGCATCAGGCCCATCAGGTCCTTGAACAGGCCGCGCGTATGTTCGCAGCTTTTAACGGTATAGTCTGGCAGTTTGTAAAACACTTCGGGGTGGGGAATGCCCAGAATGTCCTTGTTGGTCTTGCTCAGGGTCAGGCGGTTTTCAGGGTCCGGCAGGGCTTCGTTATGGCTGAACAGGCGCACTGTATGCGCTGCCAGATACCGGATCTGTTCTTCCAGTTCCTTGCCCACATAGCCTTTGGAAATAGCAAGCTGGGTTGCAAGATCAACCTGATTGTCATCCACCATATGCACAAGATAAGCCCCGCGCTCGCTGCGCCAGTCCCCATCACGGAAGTTGTCAATCACGTTGGTTTCAAGCGGCCCACGGCCCGGCCACAGCGCCTTGTCACCACTAATGAACGTAACCTGCACGCCGGTATGGTCCATCATGTTACGGCCTACATGACCGGAACTGTTGGCAACACCATTGGGGCTTTGTTCATCGGCTGAAACCAGCAGCAGTTTTGCGGTTTCAATGCAGTGGGCGGCAATAACAAAATACTTGCCGGTTACACGGTGGGAGCCTTTGTCCGGGTCCATGTAATGCACGGCGGTCACATGCTTGTTGGCGCTGTCCCGCTCAATTTTATACACCACAGCATTGGGGATAAACTTCGCGCCCGCAGCTTCTGCATGGTACACGGAGTACCCGCCATTATACATGGCCCCAATAGGGCAGATGGGCATGCAGTTATTATGGCCTTCGCAGGTGGGGCGGTTATCATAGGGCCGTGTGTTACGGGCCTGCGGTTCATGCACCACGCGGTAAGGCGTTTTTTCCTGAATAAGCTTGCGGAACTGCTGCGCCGCGTAGGAAATGGGCAACGCATCCATAGGGTAGGGCTGCTTGCGGGGGGAGCCAAGATCTTCCTTGGCCGGGTCCGGACCGCACACGCCCATCATCACTTCAGCCTGATAATAAAACGGCTCAAGGTCATCATACTTCAAGGCCCAGTCACGGCCTTGGCCATAACGGGTTTTTAGCTCAAAGTCGGATGGCAGATAGCGCCATGCACAGCCTGCCCAATGCCATGTGGTACCACCCATCATACGCAGGTAAACCTGCTGGTAGGCTTCAGCATTGGGGCCGGTGGTGTGCAGATACTCGTTAGGCGTCATCTGGTTGGGCGGATGGCGTGCCCACGGCACAGCCGGGAAAGGCCCCTGATAAGACGGCTTGTTTTCCAGATTGCGGAAATTGTCCACAAAGTGCTGGCGGTCCACACGGGGGCCTGCTTCCAGCACAATAACGGAAATACCGGCGCGTGCCAGTTCATTGGCAATGGAGCTGCCTGCAACGCCGGATCCTACAATCACGACATCGGCAGAGAGGGTCTGTTCAGAAGACATGAAGCTGGGTAATCCTGCGGTCTCAGGTCGGTTCGATAACGAACGGGGAGGGCGAAAGCGCCGGGCTGCCGGTGGGGCGGTCAACTTCCGGCGGCTTGCTGGTCCAGTAGAACGGACCGCCTGCGGCATAGGTTTTGGGGTAGATGGCGTCTTTGGTGATGTCGAACATCAGGGCCGAGCGGTAAACCACCACCTTGTTATCGGCCACACCCCGGTACCAGCCTGTCAGAATTTCATGAATAACGTCTTTAAGGGCAGGGTCTGCATGTTCTGCTGCGCGGGCAAAGTCCGCGGCGGTGGCGGGTTTGCTGTCTTCAAGCAGCGTGTGGAGCGCCTGCACCTTGGCCGCGCGGTTGGGGTTGGCATGCACAATGCCTGCATACAGGGCGGTGCCAATGCGGCTGTCCAGCACATCCCGGTCTGTCAGGCGTTGGGAGACCGCCATAAAGCGGCCAACCTCGCTATCTTTCTCCGCAGGAGCCTGTGTGTCTGCCTGTGCCGGTGACAGCAGCCCTGCTACGGAAAGGCCTAAGCCACCCAGCAGAACATCACGCCGGGACATGCGCACCAGTCGGTTCAGCCGCATGGCATTGGGCGTGGCACACCACTCCGCAGGAGGGCGACCAGTACGGTCTTGTCGCATAAGCCTGTGTCCTTACAAAACTCGCTCTGCGTGTCAGGCAACAGGCACAGCGTGGGGGCATGGGGCTTCCAGACTAAAGCGTCAGGAAGGTGGGCGATTAACCGTGTTATAACCACAATGTGAGTGTTAAACGCCAGAGCTTATGCGGCGTTGCGCGCACAGGGCAGGGGGCGGCCAAAAACATGCCATCTTTGGGGCATAGGGTCGCAGGTGTGCCAGTGGCTCCGCAGCACCGGCCCACTGAGAGATAAAATATCTTGGGGCTTAAAGAACGTTCAGAAAGGCAAAAAACAGCCAGAACGCGGCAACAAGAAATACCCCGGCAAGTAGAACCGGCACCACTACGGGCCAGAAAAACCGTTTACTGCCGGAGTTCGGGGCGGGAATGCCAGCCTCTTCAAAAATGGTATCAGCAACGTTGTCCGGGTTGCCGTCGGTGCTTGGTGCCTGCTCACCTGGCGGGAGCGGTGTGCCTTTTTCCAGATAATCCCAGTCTTTGCTCATGGGTTTTGCTCCGTGCGGTGTCAGGGGTGTGGCAAGTCCACCCCCTATGGGTAGGGGGTGGTGTGCAAAAAGCCAAGTTTTCTCTTGGGCTTTACGCGCCTGACGCAGCTACGGGGCTCAGGGTTTGCCTTCGTCCGGGTTTTCCGCGTGGTAGGAGGCAAGCAGCGCCGTCATCAGAGCTTCATCCGGGTCACCCAAAGGCAGTTGGTAGAGCGTCTTGCCAACATGGGTAGAGACAAGCCCCCATGCTTTTTTGCCATCTTCTGCAAAAAGCACATCCATCTGGTTCTGGGCGCAGTTGTGCGGTTCGCAAATATGCCCAACCAGATAGCGTTTTCCGGAAATGGTGATGGGCCGTGTGGGGGAGGATGTGCCACGGCCAGTTTTTACCCAATCAGGTAATGCGGCCATGGTGCGGTAGGCGGTGGCGTTTTTGGGGTTCTGGGCAACTTCGGCAGCATAGTTGGATAAATCCATAGCTGACGCCTGCTTTTTGCCGGACTCCGCATGGGCTGTGGCAGCGCCAGCCAACCCAAGAGCCAAACCTGTCAGAAGGAGGATATGTTTCATGGCATGTCCTATTGTTACAAACTTGTAAGACAATAGGCGCCAACTAAGGCCACAATGGGACAAAGCGCTCAAGAAACAGAAAATTTCTTCAGAGCGTAAAAGCTTTTATTTTAAAAAGGGAAGTGGTGCACCCGAAGAGACTCGAACTCCTAACCCCCAGATTCGTAGTCTGGTGCTCTATCCAGTTGAGCTACGGGTGCGCCTTGAGGCGGTTTCTAGTTCAGGCGTGGGGGGCTGGCAACCCCCTTTTTACAATTTTCTTAAATTTTTTTGTCAGTCATTGCCCACAAAATTCCGGAAAGCGTGGTTTTCCGGGCGTTTCAGCGTGATATGCGCTCTGCATTCCGGGGTGCCGTACACACCTTCAAAGGTATTTCCTACCGGGTGGGCTTCAAAAACCATGGGAAGCGGTTTGTGGTTTGCATCCTGCATCAGCAATTGCGCGTGGTAATGTTGCGTTGCCTTGTCCGGCTTGCCGCGCAAAATCAGGGAACCATCTTCCGGTGCAAACAGCATATGCTTCGGCATGATCTGCATGACAGAGGGTGCATTGACCGGGCAGTTATGCCCCTTGTCTGCCACAAGTGTGCCGGTCCAGTTTCCATAAGGATCATCGGCTGCGGTGGCGGCACCACAGAGCAGTCCTATACAGAGTAGCCCCGCAGCCTGCTTCAGGCGGCCTGCCACAGTGTTTTCCAGCACCGAAAAAACAGCAACCATTCTTTCCACTCCTCTTGCCTGCTTTATGTGATGCCCCATCCTCTGCGCTGCAAGAAGGGCGGTATAAAGGCTGTATCCTGGCCTCTCTCAACGCACCCCTCCTTATAATAGTGGGGTGACGGCGGCCCGCAGCCGCTTTATATGGCCTGTCTAACACTCCGCCGCGCTTTTGCGGTATAAGTGTTTTGACCTGATATGCCGCTCAGGCGCTGACCAGAAAGACCAGTAGCCCATGCCCGTTGACAATACGACGCCCGTAGCCTCCGCCAAGCTGGAAGAAATCCTGCACCAGGACCGGATCCTTATTCTGGATTTTGGCAGCCAGGTCACACAGCTTATTGCGCGCCGTGTGCGTGAAAGTGGTGTCTATTGCGAAATCTGGCCTTTCACGGCTGATGCAGAGCGTATCCGCAGTTTTGCGCCACGCGGCATTATTCTCTCTGGTGGCCCCGCCAGTGTAACTAACCCGGACTCGCCACGTATTCCGGAAGTCGTGTTTGAGCTGGCTGTGCCCGTACTCGGTATCTGCTACGGCCAGCAGGCCATGTGCCAGCAGCTTGGCGGTCGCGTTGAAAGCTCCGACCACCGTGAATTTGGCCGCGCATTTGTTGATATTCTGGAAGATTGCTCCCTGTTCCGTGGCGCATGGGCGCGTGGCGGCCGTGAGCAGGTGTGGATGAGCCATGGTGACCGCGTGGCAGAACTGCCCCCCGGCTTCCGCATTGTAGCAGTCAGTGAAGGTGCGCCCTACGCCGTCATCGCTGATGAAGGCCGCCGTCTGTATGGCGTGCAGTTCCATCCGGAAGTTGTGCACACGCCTCATGGTGCCGCACTGCTGCGTAACTTTACCCATAATGTTGCTGGCTGCTCTGGTACATGGACCATGGCTGGTTTCCGTGACATGGAAATAGCCCGTATTCGGGAACAGGTTGGCACAGGGCGCGTCATTTGCGGTCTGTCCGGCGGGGTCGATTCGTCCGTAGCGGCTGTGCTGATTCACGAAGCGATTGGTGATCAGCTTACCTGCATTTTTGTTGACCACGGGATGCTGCGCGCTGGTGAAGCCGAGGAGGTTGTGGAAACCTTCCGTGGTCGCTTCAACATTCGCCTTGTGCACCGTGATGCGTCAGACATCTTCCTTAAAGCCCTTGAAGGCGTGACGGACCCGGAAATTAAACGCAAGACCATTGGTCGTCTGTTTGTTGAAGTGTTTGAAGAAGAAGCTGGCAAGCTGGGTGGTGCGCAGTTCCTGGCACAGGGCACGCTGTATCCAGACGTTATTGAGAGCGTCAGCTTCACGGGTGGCCCGTCCGTTACCATCAAGTCGCACCATAACGTGGGCGGCCTGCCGGAACGCATGAACATGAAGCTGGTGGAACCACTGCGTGAACTGTTCAAGGACGAAGTGCGCGACCTTGGTCGTGAACTGGATATTCCTGAAGTCATTGTTGGCCGTCACCCCTTCCCAGGGCCAGGTCTGGCCATCCGTATCCCCGGTGACATCACACGGGACAAACTTGACCTGCTGCGCCGTGTAGACTCCGTCTTTCTGGAAGAAATCCGTGCTGCTGGTCTGTACGATGCTATCTGGCAGGCCTTCGCGGTGTTGTTGCCGGTCCGGACAGTGGGCGTCATGGGGGATGGCCGCACTTACGATCAGGCCTGTGCCCTGCGCGCCGTAACAAGCACGGATGGCATGACAGCAGAAGTCTATCCCTTCGACTTCAATTTCCTAAACCGTGTGGCAGGCCGTATTGTCAACGAAGTACGCGGCATCAACCGCGTCACCTACGACATCACGTCCAAACCCCCCGGTACAATCGAGTGGGAATGATTCCGCGTCTGGCCTCAGTTAGACTAAGGTACTTATAATGTTGGGGCTACAGTGCGGTGTCAAAACCCATTGTAGCCCCAAACATATAAGCCGTGCGGTTTAGTTCAGCATTAAAAACCACACGGCATTTACATCTGCTGGCTCCCTTTAATGCTCTCCTCACGCCAACAGCCTTGGGTGTCCGCTTGCCCAGATACCCAGTATAGGTGCGTGGGTTTAGCTGTGTGACAGCCTACATTCTCAAAAAATATAATGCCTCTTTGGAAGCGAGACATGCCTGACAGTTAGGGCCGGCCATTAGCAGTTGACTCGTTTTCCTATTGATATGATAAAAAATCACCAACAAATTTGACGATGCAGTGTGGATAATGTGTGAAATGAAAGCTTTGGACGGCCTGATTTTCCTGTTTGAAACGAGAGAAATATCAGGAGCATAGTTTTCCATGCCTGCCACATCTGACACCCCCACCACTTCTGAAAATACGCCACAAACATCCTCAGCGCAGACAGCCCCAGTGCAGGCTCAACCGCAGCCGTACCCCCTGCCGTGGGAAACACCAACGCAACAGGCCCCTCACGGTATAACGTTTGACTTCAACGCTGGCTGCCGCATGCGTCTACCGGCAGAAGCGGGGTGCACATGGCATATTCGTCTGAAAGACATGGATACCGGGAATGTTCTGTTTGAACAAAGCGGTATTGCAGAAGGCTTTGTCATGTCCAGCAAGCGCTGGTTTATCCGCTTCCAGATTGATGTCTGGAAAGAGCGGACAGGCACCCCAGAGGAGCTGGTTTTTTCTTATAAATATGATGCGACAGGCAAGACTGTCCTGATCCAGTTCCCTATAGGAACACTGGGTGACACCCTGGCCTGGATGCCTTATGCCGCCCGCTTTACAGAGCAGCGGGGGGCACACGTCATCTGTGCGCTCTCAAACCTTATTCGCCCACTTTTTGAAGCGGCTTACCCTCACATCAGGTTTGTCACACATGAAGAAGTAGTAGAGCAGAAACTGGCCCAGACCGTATATGCCACTTACAATATCGGTCTCTTTTTTGACGATACAGCCTGTGACTGGCAGCCAACCGATTTCCGGTTTGTGGGGCTGCATAAAACGGCAGCCTATATTCTGGGTGTTAGCCCGGCCGAAGAGCCAGCAAAAATTACCTTCCCGGATGAAGGGCGTCCAATTGCAGAACCTTATGTCTGCATTGCCGTGCAGGCCTCTTCCCAGTGCAAATACTGGAACAATCCCACCGGTTGGGCAGAAGTTATTGCCTGGCTAAAAGGGCAGGGCTACCGGGTGGTGTGTATTGACCAAAAACCCGTTCATGGCACTGGTATTGTCTGGAATCATATCCCTCATGGCGTGGAGGATCTAACAGGCAATCATCCGTTGGTCGAGCGGGCAAGATGGATGAAGCATGCGGCCTTTTTTATTGGCAACAGTTCCGGCCTGGCATGGCTGGCCTGGTCTGCCGGTACGCCCATAGTCATGATTTCAGGTTTTACCCACCCGACAAACGAATTTGAAACTCCGTATCGCGTTATTAACTGGCATACCTGCAACTCCTGCTGGAATGACCCCAAGTTACGCTTTGATCACCATGACTTCCTATGGTGCCCCAGACACGCCAATACGCCACGCCAGTTTGAATGCACCCGCCTTATCACAGGTGCACAAGTCATTGGTAAGCTAAAGCTTTTGCAGGCAGGCCTGACGTCAAACAGCGTATGACCTGAGGAAGGGCTATGATAGCGGTTAAGGCTGGTTCGGGTCTTAGCCGCACCGCTACAGCTTCAGTTTTTAAAACTTAATTTGTATCATAGACAAAATGGCATGAAAGTTTTCCGGCTTTCGGCCGCCCTGTATTGTCCCATACTCATATTGCAGTGCAATTTTTAAAATATCGACAGGCCACCAGTTCAGCGTGGCGGACCACGCCTTTTGTTGGCCTCCATTGATACTGCCAGAATGCAGGTTCGCTTCAGAATAGCGTGCAGCAGCTTCCAGTACACCACTGCCATGGCACAGCACATCCTGCTTTTTATCACATACCGGAGATGAGAACGCTGCCGCGCGGGACTTCCACTGGCGTGCTTTGCCAATAAGCGTATAGCTGGTTTGCGCATACCACCCGGAAAAGTTCAGGTGGCGCGTATCATTTTCTACAGACCTCTTGGCAACAATGTCATAGGCTTCACCCTGAAAAAGAAAACGCTTCCAGGCAGCAGCGGCTTCCAGACCAAATGCGCCAACGCTGTTGAGCGTAAGTCTATCCGTGTTCAAATATTTTGACGTCAGACCAACATTCATTTCTGGGTAATCGGAAAAGGCCATACCTGGTTTTTCACCCGGTGAGTGCGCAGCACGAAACACCCATTCGCCCGAAAAACCAATATGAATTAAAAGATCTTTCATACGGATTGGCACCCCCACAAGCCGGAACACAATGGCGCGCTGGTTGCCATTCTCTCCCGGTCCGGCCGTGCCTGCCGTGCCAGAAAGCGCTACATGGTAGCGTTGACCATGTGCTTCTATCTGCACAGCTTGCCGTTCAATACCAGCGGCAATATTACGGGTAATGGTAGAAATGCTGGAGCGCTCTATAAATGTTGTATCCCCTTGAGCCTGCATGGACTCAAGGCCAAAGCTGGGCTTGAAAATACCGATTGTAAAAACAAAATGTTTTAATCCAACGTAACTGGCCTGTCCTTCAAACAGGCGCATTTGGCCACCGGGCGCCGGGCCAAAGTCCCATATACCGCCAAGTTCAATCTGGTTATGAATGGTAATGCGTGCACCGTTCCGCAAACGTCCGGCCCGCACGCCAACACCCGGCACAGCCTGGCTGGTCTGCGGAAAACCACCAATATCAAGCTGCTCTGTGGCATAAGGTTTGATGGTAACATCACCAAACTGAAAGCTTGGTACAGTTGCGGCCCGAGCCACCTGCATGCAGCCGATGCCACCAACCAACAGCAGTGCCGCAGCCCACCTGATTTTTAGTAACAAATAACAGATAACAAATTTCCAGACATGTAAGCTGCTGCTACATCCCTTTATATCAGGGGCGGATAGTCTTTCTAATACATCCTTTGGATACGGCACAATGCAGTCGGTTGCTACGGAGCCTGACTTTCCTGCAAGGCTGATAGTACAAGGCAAAAGCCGCATCGTTTTATGGCTCTTGACGCTTCCTGTAATGTCGCGGCGTCACACCCATTATTTTGCGAAAAACATTAGAAAAATGACTTGGGTTCTCGTATCCGACACTCAAGGCAATCTCGATTACTGACAGAGTGGTCTGGCGCAATAATATGGCTGCCTGCTCAATCCGGCGACGTATAAACCAACTTGAAGGGCTTTGGCCCATTGTTGTGTGGAAGGACCGACTAAAATGAAAACGGCTCATGCCGCACAGGGCTGTAAGACTATCCAGGTCAAAAGGTAACGCCAGATGCTCTTCCATATAGCTCAGTACCTTACGGAGTTTCCATGCTGGCAAATGCACCCCTTTTGCAGTGGGGGTAGACTGCGTAGTGGCGTAACAGCGTAAAAGATGAATTGTCAGACTTTCGAGAAGACCATTGATGAACAGTCTGTTGTCTGGAGTGTCAGAGCGTATTTCAGCCACAAGACCGCTCAGAACTCCCGCTATGAACGTGTCCCGCGCGCCAGACACATCCTGCATACGGCACCGTGAGGGCGTGAGCCCCAGAGAGCGTGCCGCACGGTTTACAAGAGGCAGCCCGAGGTACAAGTGCAGCACTTCAAAGGGGGTGTCCTGTTTCGCCTTCCAACGCATCAGGTAGGGCGCTTCAGTCTGAGTGAGGAAAAAGCAGCCTGCTTTTGCGTCACTGTGTAGCCACTGACCAGATAGCTCGCGCTCCTCAATCTTTGCTTCGCCAGAAAGAACCCAGACAAGCAGCGGGTCAGCAACCGCAGGCACCAGCACCTCTTCTTCTTCAACAGGGCGGCAGAATATCTGTGCTTCTGCTTCTTTCCACGCTTCTCCGGTGCTCTGCACAATTTTCTGGCCGGGAATATGCTGCTCCAGCGTCAGGCCCGCCGTGCGTGCAGCAAAGTGGTGTGAAGGCAGCATGACGATATATCCCTTTTCCTTACTCTTGGAAAACAAGTTTAGCGCAAAGTAACAATAGTTTCAGCAAGAGAGTAAAAGACAGATAGTGTTCGGATAAGTCAGTATTCTCTGGTTATTTTTCGTCAAAAAAGACCATGAGGCATAATAGTTATGATGATTACAGATAAAGTTGCTCTGGTTACGGGTGCTTCCAGCGGGATCGGGGCTGCAACAGCACGCAAACTTGCCGCAGAAGGCCTGAAAGTCGGGTTGGCAGCCCGCCGAGCTGATAGGCTAGAGGCATTGGTGACTGAAATTACCAATGCTGGTGGGAAAGCCATGGCGTTGCAAACAGACGTGACCGACCTCGCATCCTGCAAAGCTGCCGTACAAACACTTATTGCGGAGTTTGGCCGAATTGACGTGCTCGTTAATAATGCGGGCCTTATGCCGTTGTCCGATGTTGATGCCCTGAAAGTGGATGAGTGGCAGCGCATGGTGGATGTCAATATAAGTGGTGTTCTCAATGCTACCGCAGCCGCACTCCCGCTCATGATAGAGCAGAAATCTGGCCATATATTCAACATGTCCTCTATCGCGGGGAGGAAAGTCTTTAAGGGCCTTGCTGTGTATTGCGCGACAAAAGCGGCTGTTACAGCATTTTCTGACGGACTGAGAATGGAGGTTGGCCCCAAACACTCCATCCGGGTAACCTGCATTCAACCGGGTGCGGTAAAGTCAGAACTCTATGACCAGATTACAGACGCCAATTACCGCCAGCAGATGGACGAGTTGGAAAAATCAATGACTTTTCTGCAAGGTGACGATATTGCAGAAACTATCCTCTTCGCCCTCAAAGCCCCGGATAGAATGGATGTCGCAGAACTGTTCGTGCTTCCAACGGAACAGGGTTGGTAAGGCAGGAATAAACTAATTTCGTAGGACTAACCAATTTTAGGGGGGGAGTTAAAATTTTACCCCCTCTAGTCATATTTAATGTAAGTCTCACAAACTACTGTTCTCTAGAAGCGCATTAAAAGCTGAGCAGCACGGCGGAACCCGATGAGGTTTAATCAGAAGAGACCACCGCGTTTCAAGTCAGCAATCAAACGGCATAGAGCAGATATTCATTTTCAGTTTCATGAACTTGAATTTTGAGGAGTGTTGAAAGCATCTCCAAAAACTCTTTATTTTGAGAAATGTAATAAACACCATTCATTTTTTTTGTTTCAATATCTTTGGAAAGAATTTTAATTTTCTTGTTGGAGTAGCGGTTGATATTTTTTGAAATATCCAAAACTGATCTGTCGTGGAATACCAGATAACCTTGCGTCCATGATGCCCGGTCACGCATGTTGGGCTTATCAGTCACCAACGTATTATTTTGCGCCAAAGCAACCCGTTCGCCCTGCGTAATAACGCGTGCGGCAGGGAGAGTTCCTGTGTTTTGTATAGAAAACTGGCCTGAAATAGCTAGAAGTTCGCAGGTGGTATCTGTCAGGCTTGCATCAAAACGGCCTGCTTTTTGTATGGTCGCCTCCAAATTACCAACCATAAGTTTTATGGGTGTCGCCTCAGGGCAGTTAAGGCAGATCTGCCCCCGTAGCAGTCTGCTTGTCATGGTCTGTTCATTGAGAAGTAAAATGGTATCCGTGTCCAGACGCCACTCTACGCCATTGGATTGTGTATGGGTGAGTGTCTGCCCTGTACCGGTTTTCAGCACGCGGGACGCAACAGAATTACGTGGGTAAGACAGTATGAGCCCACCTACACCAGCAACCAGTAATGGCAGCAAAGCACGCCTGCGCAATTTGGTGGTATTGGGCGTATGATGTGTTTTGACTAAGGCCGGGGCAGAATAGTGCGGCACAGGTTTGGCCACACCTGCAATCAGGTCCCAACTGTCTGAGACACGTTCAAACAGAGTGGCATGACGGGGATCTTCTTCCAGCCAGGAACAAAATGCGGCCTTATCCTGCTCTGACACATATTCCGCATGCAGCCGCACTATCCAGTCTGCAGCGTCTTGCCGTATCTGTTGGTCTGGCGTGTGGTGTGTCACTATTCAATCCATGTGCTTAAAAAGACGAGAGCTTTTGCAATATGCTTTTCGACAGCGCTTTCACTGATACCTAATTGGAGTGCAATATCTTTGTAATGCACTTTTTCGATACGATGCAAAAAAAGTATCTGTCTGGTTCTCTCGGGTAACTGGTTATAACCCTCTTGAAGTTTTTCAAATCTCTGCCGTGCAGAATAAACTTCGTCAGGTAACGGGTTCGGGCAGGCTTCCTCTTCTAAAATATCATAGTCTTTATGGATAGAAAGGATTTGCACAATGCTTCTATGCCGCCGTGAGTTGCTTGCCTTATTGACAGCACTTCTCACAACATAAGCTTCCTTATTATCCACATCTGCCGGTTTTTTTTCCAGAAAACGCATCAGCGCAGATTGCACATGGTCTTCTGCATCAGTGTCCTGTGTAATGGAGCGTACCTTCCTGTAGAGGGCGGATTCAACCGGTCGTCGCAACACCTTCG